>NZ_JBHTVE010000012.1:0-296122 GCF_042793175.1 Streptomyces sp. NPDC056580
ACCAGCAGCGAGCCCGGCTTCGGACTCGACGTGCAGTTCGCCGAGGACGAGTGGGACAAGACCTATCTGCTCGCCCAGGAGCGGGAGATGCTCGGTCTCTACGTCTCCGACCACCCGCTCTTCGGCCTGGAGCACGTGCTCTCCGACAAGGCCGACGCGGGTATCTCCCAGCTCACCGGCGGTGAGCACGCCGACGGCGCGGTCGTCACCATCGGCGGCATCATCTCGGGCCTGCAGCGCAAGATGACCAAGCAGGGCAACGCCTGGGCGATCGCCACGGTGGAGGACCTGGCGGGTTCCATCGAGTGCATGTTCTTCCCGGCCACCTACCAACTGGTCTCGACGCAACTGGTCGAGGACGCCGTGGTGTTCGTCAAGGGCCGCCTCGACAAACGTGAGGACGTGCCCCGGCTCGTCGCCATGGAGCTGATGATCCCGGACCTGTCCAACGCGGGCGCCAACGCGCCGGTGGTCCTCACCATCCCGGCCACCAGGGTCACCCCGCCGATGGTCAGCCGGCTCGGCGAGATCCTCAGCCACCACAAGGGCGACAGCGAGGTGAGGATCAAGCTCCAGGGCCCGCGCAAGACCACCGTGCTGCGCCTGGACCGGCACCGGGTCAAGCCCGACCCGGCGCTCTTCGGTGATCTGAAGGTGCTGCTCGGCCCGTCCTGCCTGGCCGGCTGAGTCCGGCGGCGGGCAGCCGGGCCGCGACGCCGTGAAGCCGACGAAGGGGCGCACCCACACGGGGTGCGCCCCTCCTGCGTGCCTGGGCTTCACATGCCCTTTTAGTTGTAGCCGAAGCGCTTCTAGTTGTGGCCGAAGCTCTTCTGCTTCTTGCGCGAGGCATCGGAAGGGCTGCCCGCGACGCCCGCCATGGAGGAGTCCGGTTCCTCCGTCGCCGGACGCTGAGCGCGTTCCGCCGAGTGCTCGGCCTGCGAAGCGCGGTTCTGCGGGCCACCCTGCTTGCGGTTCTTGTTCTTGGCCATGGTGATCTGCCTCCTGTGGGGGATCTAGGGGCCAGGGCCGGGATCAGATTCACATACGCTGACATCAACCGCATGTCGGATAATTACCGTGTGTGACAAGGGAGGTGGGCCAGCGGGCCCCGTAAACGCCACGCCGAAGATCGAGTTCGGGCCGTTAAGCCCCGCCCGTTCGGGCAGACTCGAAGGAAGTCCGAAGCAAAACCTCCCGGGAAGAGGGTGAGTCGCGTGGACCGTTGCATCGTCCTGGTGGACGCCGGGTACCTGCTGGGCGCCGCCGCCAGCCTCCTCGCCGGTGAGCCCTCGCGGTCCCGGATCACCGTCGACCACGCGGCGCTGATCCAGGCCCTGCGGGAGAGGGCCGAGGCGGAGACCGAACGCCCGCTGCTGCGCATCTACTGGTTCGACGGCGCCCCGGACCGGGTGCCACAGCCGGAGCACCGCAGGCTGCGCGTGATGCCCCGGGTCACCGTCCGGCTGGGCGCCCTGACCCGCAGCGACGGGCGCTGGGCGCAGAAGGGCGTGGACGCCGCCATGCACGCCGAGCTGACCGAACTGGCCCGCAACCGCGCCTGCTCCGACATCGTCCTGGTCACCGGCGACGGCGATCTGCTGCCCGGGATGATGGCCGCCAAGGAGCACGGCGTCGCCGTCCACCTGTGGGCCGTCCAGGCCGCCGACGGCGACTACAACCAGTCCGAGGACCTGGTCGCCGAGGCCGACGAGCGGCGCGTGCTGGACCGGGCCTGGATCATCCAGGCGGTCCGCGCGAAGGAACTGACCGGCGTCTGCGCCCCGCCGCCCGCGCCGCGCCCCGAGATCGCCGCCATCCTCTCCGCGCCGCTGCCGGACTCCGCGCTCACCGCGGCCGCCGAGCACCCCGCCGAGGAGGCCGCCCACTCGCCGGCCGCCGCCGAGAACGGCGCCCAGGGGCGGTCGGCCGCCCCCAAGGGCGTACCCACCCCCAAGGACCTGGCCGCGCTGCGCGCGCCCGGCGCGCAGGCCGTGCAGCACCCGGCGACCGCCACCCTGAGATGGTCCTCCGACAAGGGCTGGGTGGACCGGCCGGGAGCGGCCGCCGAGCCGCCCGAGATCGCCTCCATGCCCACCCTCGCCCAGCTCACCACCGCCGAGCAGCGGTGGGCGGACCGGGAGGAGGACATCACCACCGTGGGCGGCGACCCGTACGAGGTGGGGCAGGTCTTCGCCCGCCGCTGGATCTCCCGGCTCGGCGACCACAACCACGTGCAGCGGCTGTCCACGATGTACCCGCGCATCCCGCACCGCATCGACGGCGAGCTGCTGCGCTACGCCGCCCGCTTCGGCCTGCTCGCCCACAAGGACGACCAGATCGACGAGCACGACCGTTACGCCATCCGGGCGGGCTTCTGGCGCGAGGTCGACGTCCCGGCGGCCGCCGAACAGCACGCGCCCGCCGCCGACTGAACCCCGCCGGCGGCCCCAAGGGCGAGTAAAGCCGTCCGACCCCGTAGTCTCGTCCCTTGTGAGTACGCGCTCGGCACAGGCACTTCGGTACGACGAGGTCGTACGCGTGCGCGGGCTCACCAAGACCTATCCGCCCGTCAAGGGCCGGCGCGGGACGCCGGGCACCCCCGAGGTGCGGGCCACCGACGGGGTGGAACTCGAGGTGCGGCGCGGCGAGATCTTCGGGCTGCTCGGCCCCAACGGCGCCGGCAAGTCCACCCTCGTGCGCCAGCTCACCGGGCTGCTGCGGCCGGACGCCGGCAGCGTCGAGATCCTCGGCCACGACATCGTCCGGCACCCCCGGCTGGCCGCGCGGATCCTCGCCTACCTGGGACAGGAGTCGTCCGCACTGGACGAGCTGACCGTGGCGCTCGCCGCCGAGACCACCGGGCGCCTGCGCGGCCTGGACGTACGGCAGGCGCGGGCCGAGCGGGACGCCGTGCTGGACGAGCTCGGCCTCACGCCGATCGCCGGCCGGGCGCTGAAGAAGCTCTCCGGCGGCCAGCGGCGGCTCGCCTGCTTCGCCGCCGCCCTGATCGGCCACCGGCCGCTGCTCGTCCTCGACGAGCCGACCACCGGCATGGACCCGGTCGCCCGGCGCGCGGTGTGGGCGGCCGTGGACCGGCGGCGGGCCGAGCGCGGCACGACCGTGCTGCTGGTCACCCACAACGTCATCGAGGCGGAGACCGTGCTCGACCGGGTCGCCGTCCTGGACCAGGGCCGGGTCATCGCCTGCGACACCCCGGCGGGGCTGAAGGAGCAGGTCTCCGGCGAGGTGCGGGTGGAACTGGTGTGGCGCGAGCGGGCGCCGCTGGACGTGCCCGAGGTCGCCGTGCTGCGCGAGCGGGCCGCGGAGTCCGGCCGGCGCTGGACGCTCAGGCTCGCGCCCGAGGAGGCCCGCGCCGTCGTCGCCACGGTGACCGGCGGGGCCGCCTTCGCCGCCCTGGACGACTTCACGCTCGCCACGCCCAGCCTGGAGGACGTGTACCTGTCGCTGGGCGGGGCGGCCCGGCAGGGACTGGTGAAGGCGTGAGCGCTCGGGCCGCGGAATGCGTACGGGTGTGCGCGAGTGCCGTAGGGAAGGTGTGCGCGAGTGCCGTAGGGAAGAGGAGCAGCGCGTCGTGAGTGTCGTACCCGCGGAGGTTGTGCCGGGCGGCGCCCGGACCGTTCCGGAGGCGGCGCGGGGCGCGGCCGAGCTGGGTCCGCCCGCGCGGCTGTGGCCGTCGCTGGTGGCCGTCTACCGGGCGCAGCTCTCCCGGGCCCGGGTGGCCCGTATCCCGCTGCTGTTCGTGGCGACCTTCCAGTCCGTCGGCATCGCCGTGATGATGCGGGGCGTCGTGGACAGCGACAGCGAGGCGCAGTCGGTGGTGGCCGGGTCCTCGGTGCTGGTCGTCGCGTACGTCGCGCTGAACCTGCTGTCGCAGTACTTCGGGCAGCTGCGGGCCAGCGGCGGCCTCGACCACTACGCCACACTGCCGGTGCCGCCGGCCGCGGTGGTGCTGGGCGCGGCGGGCGCGTACGCCTCCTTCACCGTGCCGGGGACGCTGGTGACCGCCGTCTTCGGCTGCGTGCTGTTCGGGCTGCCCCTGTCCAACCTGTGGGTCCTGGTGGCCGTGATCCCGCTCGCCGGGGCCGCGCTCGCCGGGCTCGGCGCCGCCTGCGGCCTGCTCGCGCCCCGGCCCGAGCTGGCCACGCTGCTCGGTCAGCTCGGCATGTCGGCCGCCCTGCTGCTGGGCGTGCTGCCCGCCGACCGGATGCCGGAGATCATCCGTCTCGCGCGGGACCTGCTGCCCTCCACCTACGGCGTGGAGGCATACGCGCGCACCTTCGGGGCACACCCCGACTGGGCCGTGGTCCTGGCTGACCTGGGGGTGTGCGCGGGTGTCGGAGTGGTCTCGCTGGCCGTGGCGGCCTGGGCGTACCGCAGGGCCGCCGTCCGATGACGCGGCCCACGGCGCGACCTGGCACGATGTCAGGGTGACCGCACCGCTGACGCCGCCTCCGCCGCCGCACGACGACTCCGCGCACCAGGTCCGGCAGGCCCCGCCTGCCGGGGCGCCGTTCGCGGGCATGCACGAACAGGACGGCCCTGGGATGAAGACGGAAGTGCGTGAGGCCGCGGTGGTCACCGCGGCGGTGGCGCTGGGCGGGGTGCTGCTCGGGCTGCTGTGGTGGTGGCTGGCGCCGCACGTGCCGCTGATCGCCGACCATGTCGGCAAGAGCTGGGTCGTCTACATCAAGGACACCGAGGGCGAGCAGGCGATCGGCGTGGACGGCACGTTCACGCTGCTGGGACTCGCCTTCGGGCTGGTCAGCGCGGTCGTGGTGTTCCTGTGGCGCCGGCGGGGCGGGGTGCCGCTCGTGGTGGCGCTGGGCGTCGGCGGGCTGCTGGCGTCTCTGCTGGCGTGGCGGCTCGGCGTCTGGCTGGGGCCCGAGCCGGACGTCATAGCCCACGCCAAGGCGGTGGGGAAGGGCGTGACCTTCCCGGCGCCGCTGGACCTCGGGGCGAAGGGCGCGCTGCTGGCCTGGCCGCTGGCCGCCCTGCTGGTCCACCTCGGCCTCACCGCGCTGTTCGGCCCCCGGGACCCCGAGGAGCCCTACCCGGCCTGATCCGGCCCGGCCGGCTCCGCTCAGCCCCGCCCGATCGGCGCCAGCACCGCTTCCGTGAGGGCGGCCAGGTCCGCCGGTGCGAGTTCGACCTCCAGGCCCCTGCGGCCCGCCGAGACGCAGATGGTGCCGTGGGCCGCTGCCGAGTCGTCCAGGACCGTGCGGAGCCTCTTGCGCTGCCCCAGCGGGGAGATGCCGCCCCGGACGTAGCCGGTGGTGCGTTCGGCGAGGGCCGGGTCGGCCATGGCCGCCCGCTTGCCGCCCACCGCCGCGGCCAGCGCCTTCAGGTTCAGCGTGCCGGAGACCGGGACCACCGCCACCGTGAGGGCGCCGTCGACGTCGGCCACCAGGGTCTTGAAGACCCGGTCCGGGGAGACGCCCATCGCCTCCGCCGCCTCCTCGCCGTAGGAGGGGTGGGAGGGGTCGTGGTCGTAGGCGTGGACGGTGTGCTCCACGCCCGCCTCGGTCAGCGCCACGGTCGCGGGCGTGCCGCCGGACTGCTGCTTCTTGGACTTCTTCGCCATCGGGGTGCCGTGTCTCGGTTCGGTTCGCTCAGTTCATGCTGGTCGGCGTCCGCGTCAGCTCGAACGCGGGCAGGGACGGCAGACTACGGATGATCGCCGCCTCCGAGCGAAGGAGTTTCAGCTCGTCCCGGAGGCGGGAGGCGGTGTCCGGCGCCTGCAGCAGCCGCTGCTTCGTCGGCGTGTCCAGCACCATGGCGGCGGCCACCAGGTAGGAGACCACCGAGGGGTCGTCGGGCAGCTCGGTGCCGGCCAGCGAGCGCTCACGGGCGCCCGCCAGGCGCTTCTGGTACTGGCGGAACGAGCGCAGCACGCCCTCGGCCAGCGCGCCGGCCTCGTCGCCGGGCTCCTCGGGCAGCTCCTCCAGCTCGGCCGTCAGGAACGGGCCCGACGCATCCACGGAGAGCAGCCGCACCCGGGTCGTCCCGGTCGCCAGCACCTCGAACGTGCCGTTGTCGCGCTCGCGGATGGTGGCGGCGTCCGCCACGCAGCCCACGCCGTGGAAGGACCTGAGGGGGTCGGGGCCGAAGCCGGCGGCCGGGCCGCGATCGGGCTGTGCCGTCGGATCCGGCATGCCCGGGGCGCTCGGCGCCACCTCGTGGCCGTCGCGGATCGCCACCGCGGCGAACCGGCGCGGTTCGTCCTCGGGGGTCTTCAGCAGCTCGCGCATCATGGCGCGATACCGCTCCTCGAAGATGTTCAGGGGCAGCACGAGCCCCGGGAACAGTACCGAGTTCAGCGGGAACAGGGGCAGGCGGACGGTGGTCACGGCGACCCAGCCTAATGGTCGGCGGCGGCCGCCCGGCCACGGTGCCCGTCCGGCGGCCGTTGCGCGACCCTCACCAGCCCGGAGAGGGCGGCCGGGGGAGCGGCCCCGAGGAGCCCTTCGCGCAGCCGCAGGAACTGGCCGAGCGGGTCGTCGGAGAACCGCTCCCAGGGGAACGAGGTGGCGTACGGGCCGATCAGGTCCAGCTCGGCGCGCGCGTCCTCCCACCGGCCCAGCCGGACCAGGAGGTACAGCAGCTTGTTGCGCATCTCGGCGGGCCACGGGGCGGCCGCGGGGAAGCGGGCGGAGAGCGCCACCGCCCGGTCGGCGGCCGCGTCCAGCCGCTCGCGCGGCACCTCGGGGCCGCAGTCGTCGGTCAGGTAGCCGAAGGCCGCACGGGCCGGCAGGGCCTGCACCAGCGAGCCGGCCGGGGCGTCCTGCGCGGCCAGGTCGGCGAAGTCGAAGCACTCGCGGTGCGAGCCGTGCCAGAAGGTCCCCAGGTACCGCAGCGCGGCCACGTGGCAGCCGTAGTGGTGCGGGGCCCGCCGGACCGCGGCCTCCCACAGCTCCTCGAAGTACCGGTGGCCGGCCCGGGAGCCGCGGGCGTGGTCGAGCGCGATCCGCCACGGCACCGGGTCGCTGTCGTCGGCCCGGGCGGCGGCCGTGATCAGCGGACTCACCTCGCGCAGCAGCTCGGCGCGGGCCGGCGACGGCCAGGCGCGGTCCACCGCGAGCTGAGCGGCCACCAGAGCGGTGCCGGGGTCGCCGGGGGCGGCCGCGCGCCAGGCCTCGAACCACTCGGGGCGGGAGCGGGCGAATGCCGCGAGCCGCCTCGCGTAGCGGTCGCGGTCCTCCCACTGGCCGGCCCCGCGCGTGGCGGCGAGCAGGGCGGAGGCGGCGCCGTACTCCCCCCGCGCGGCCGCGACCAGCGCGGGCGAGAGGCGGTCGTCGGGCGCGTCGAGGACGGCCTCGAAGCCGCCCTGGGGCGGGGCGGCGAGGTGCGAGGCCCGTCGTGTCGTCCGGGTGGGGCGGAGGAACGCCGGCAGCAGAGCCATGGTGTCGACCATTGAAAGACCCAGGTCGGAAGAGCGCCAGAGGGTCCCGCCAAGTCGGGAAAGGTTGTACGACATAGAGTCAAGGACGGGCAAAGGGTGACCCTTCAACCATTGTGTGGGCCTGTCGGCGGGCGCCCTTCCCGTGCGCCCTTCCCCGTGCGCCTCAGTTCCGCCGCAGCAGCCGGGTCGCTCCCGCGGCCACGGTGGTCGCGAGTATCCAGCCCATGATGATCATCGCCGCGGCCAGCCACTGCCAGCCGCCGCGCAACTGCCACTGGCCGACCTGGCCCAGGTCGATCACCGGCAGCAGCAGGTCCAGGGTGAACAGGGCGGGACTCCAGTACGGGTGCTCGCCGGAGTCCACCGGCGGATGCCCGGCGTGCGCGAAGGCGAGCGTGCCCGCCGCCCACAGCACCGCCATCCACACCGCCGCCCGGCCCGGCCGGTAGCCGTAGGCCACGGCCCAGTCCTGCACGACGCCCCAGACCTTGCCGGCCGGCGGCAGCGTCTCGCGACGCCGGCGCTGCTTGGCGAGCAGCACCTCGCGGGCGTCCTCGTCCTCCCCGGCGGCGCGCAGCACCGCGGCCAGCCGCTCGTACGGCTCCGGGTTGTACTCGGCGGTGGCCGCCGCGACCCAGTCGAGCCGCCGGGTCAGCGGGAACGGGCCGCGTGGGACCAGGTTCTCGTAGGTGAAGCCGCCCATGTGCAGGCTGCCCGGGCCCGGCCAGCTCCCCGCGCGGTCCACCAGGTTGACGACCCGCGCGCCGGACAGCTTCACCTGCCCGCGCTGCGGCCGGTCGCCCAGGAACCGCAGCTCCGGCGTCTGCACCCGGCGCAGCGACAGGTCCTGGTCGTCGGTGAGGACGAACCGGGCCCGCTCCAGGTCCACGGCGTCCCCGAACCGGCCGTCGTCCAGTCGCACCCCGCCCTGGCACTCGAAGCGCTGGATCCGCGTCCCGCGCGCCGGGGTCGTCCCGCTCAGCAGCGGACTGCCCACGCCCGCCGGGGTCAGGTACAGGGTGCGCTCCACCGTGAGCTGGGGGGCGTTCAGAGCGAGCCGCGCGTACGGATTGGCCAGTTTCGCCCCCCGCAGGCTCAGCGAACCTCCGACCTGGGCGCCGCGCAGGCTCAGCTCGCCGTACGACTCCAGCAGTTCCGCCTGCAGGTCCTGGCCGACGCTCATGCCGTCGGCGGCGATCGAACGCCCGCTGCGGTCCTGGTACACCACCGCCTGGTTCAGCAGCAGGTCCGTGCCGATGTGCGCGTCGGTCAGCCGCACCCCGTTCCGGAAGCGGCAGCGCGGCAGGTGCAGATCGCCCTCGGTGGTGACCCGGGCCGCCTCCAGCCGGGGCATCGCGCAGTCCACCAGGCGCACGGTGGTGAAGCGCGCCTCGGGCAGCAGGACCTGGTCGTCGAACCGGCAGCCGCGCATCTCCACGTACGGCGTGACCGTGCCGCCCGCCAGGTCCAGCGTGCCGGTGATCCGCATCCCGGCCAGCTTCAGCGCGGACACCCGTCCCGCGAGCGCGGGCGGCCCGTCCAGCAGCAGCCAGCACACGACGCGCGCCCGGACGCTCCGCTCGGGGCCCCAGGGGTGCCCGCCGTGCGGATCGTCCACCGCCGCGTCACCGCTGCTCAGGTCGTACCCGCTGCCGTTGCGGAAGGCCTGCCACATGCCGGCCTCGGCCGCGCTCAGGCCCTCCGGCAGATCTCCGGCGTCACCGCCGGCCCCCTCGGTCACCGCTCTTTCCTTCTTCCTCGCCCATCCACACGCCGCCTGCTCGTACACCCGTTCATGCCCGCTGAGTGACGCCCGGCACACTAATGGTGAAGGTGATCTTCCAGGTTCCGGCCACGTTCTGTATCAGCCATTGATACGCGCGGACGGGTCCCGGTGCGGGTCTGAGAGAATTGAGTCCGTGATCTCCCGAATCGATCTGCGCGGCGACGCCCTCCCCGAGGGCCCCGCCCTGCGCGACCTGCTGCCCCGAGCCGACTTCGACGTTCAGGCCGCCCTGGAGAAGGTGCGTCCGATCTGCGAGGCCGTGCATCATCGTGGCGACGCGGCGCTGATCGACTTCGCCGAGAAGTTCGACGGAGTACGGCTGGAATCCGTCCGTGTCCCGGCCGAGGCGCTCACCGAGGCGCTGGAGGCCCTCGACCCGGCGGTGCGCGCCGCCCTGGAGGAGTCCGTCCGCCGGGCCCGCCTGGTCCACCGCGCGCAGCGCCGCTCGACGCACACCACCCAGGTCGTGCCCGGCGGCTCCGTGACCGAGAAGTGGGTGCCGGTCGAGCGCGTCGGGCTGTACGCCCCCGGCGGCCGGTCCGTCTACCCCTCGTCCGTGATCATGAACGTGGTCCCGGCGCAGGAGGCCGGAGTCGAGTCGATCGCGCTCGCCTCCCCGGCGCAGGCCGAGTTCGGCGGACTGCCGCACCCGACGATCCTCGCCGCCTGCGCGCTGCTCGGAGTGGACGAGGTCTACGCGGCCGGCGGCGCCACGGCCGTCGCGATGTTCGCGTACGGCACCGAGTCCTGCCCGCCCGCCAACATGGTCACCGGCCCCGGCAACATCTGGGTGGCCGCGGCCAAGCGCTACTTCACCGGGAAGATCGGCATCGACGCCGAGGCCGGCCCGACCGAGATCGCGATCCTCGCGGACGACACGGCCGATCCGGTGCACGTCGCCTCGGACCTGATCAGCCAGGCCGAGCACGACCCGCTCGCGGCGGCCGTGCTGGTCACCGACTCCACCGAGCTGGCCGACGCGGTGGAGAAGGAACTGGAGCCGCAGGTGGCGGCCACCCGGCACGTCGAGGACCGCATCCGCCCGGCCCTGGCCGGCAAGCAGTCCGCGATCGTCCTCGTGGACGGCGTCGAGGAGGGCCTGCGGGTGGTCGACGCGTACGGCGCCGAGCACCTGGAGATCCAGACCGCCGACGCCGCCGCGGTCGCCGGCCGGGTGAGGAACGCCGGCGCGATCTTCATCGGCCCCTGGGCGCCCGTCTCCCTCGGCGACTACGCGGCCGGGTCCAACCACGTCCTGCCCACCGGCGGCTGCGCCTGCCACTCCTCGGGCCTGTCGGTCCAGTCCTTCCTGCGCGGCATCCACATCGTCGACTACACCAAGGACGCGCTGGCCGAGGTCGCGCACCACGTGGTCACGCTGGCGGAGGCGGAGGACCTGCCCGCGCACGGCGCGGCGATCAAGGCACGGTTCGGCTGGAAGGTACCGACGAGCAAGTGACCGGCATCGACGATCTGCCCGTACGGGACGAGCTGCGCGGCAAGTCCCCCTACGGCGCGCCCCAGCTGGACGTCCCCGTGCGGCTGAACACCAACGAGAACCCCTACCCGCTGCCCGAGCCGCTGGTCGAGCGGATCGCGGAGCGGGTGCGCGAGGCCGCCCGGAACCTGAACCGCTACCCCGACCGGGACGCGGTCCAGCTCCGCACCGAGCTGGCCAAGTACCTGACGGACACCGGGAACCACCCGCTCGGCGTGGAGAACGTCTGGGCGGCCAACGGCTCCAACGAGGTCATCCAGCAACTGCTGCAGACCTTCGGCGGGCCGGGCCGCACGGCCATCGGCTTCGAGCCGTCGTACTCGATGCACGCGCTCATCGCGCGCGGCACGGGCACCGGCTGGATCTCCGGGCCCCGGACCGAGGACTTCAGCATCGACCTGGCCGCCGCCCGGCGCGCCATCGCCGAGCACCGGCCCGACGTCGTCTTCGTCACCACCCCCAACAACCCCACCGGCAACGCCGTGCCGCCCGAGACGGTCCTCGCGCTGTACGAGGCGGCCCAGGCGGCCAGGCCGTCCATGGTGGTCGTGGACGAGGCCTACATCGAGTTCAGCCACGGCCGGTCGCTGCTGCCGCTGCTGGCGGGCCGGCCCAACCTGGTGATCTCGCGCACCATGTCGAAGGCGTTCGGCGCGGCGGGACTCCGCCTCGGCTACCTGGCCGCCGACCCGGCGGTCGTGGACGCCGTACAGCTCGTCCGGCTGCCGTACCACCTCTCGGCGATCACGCAGGCGACCGCCCTGGCCGCCCTGGAGCACACCGACACGCTGCTGGGCTACGTCGAGCAGCTCAAGTCCGAGCGGGACCGGCTGGTCGCCGAACTGCGCGCGATCGGCTACGAGGTGGTCGAGTCAGACGCGAACTTCGTGCAGTTCGGCCGGTTCGACAGCGCCCACGACGCCTGGCGGAAGATCCTCGACCGGGGCGTGCTGGTCCGGGACAACGGTGTGCCGGGGTGGCTGCGGGTGTCCGCCGGAACCCCGCAGGAGAACGACGCGTTCCTCGACGCGGTCCGTGAGTTGCAGAAGGAGCTTGAGTCATGAGCCGCGTTGGACGCGTGGAGCGCACCACCAAGGAGACCTCGGTGCTGGTCGAGATCGACCTCGACGGCACCGGCCGGACCGACATCGCCACCGGCGTCGGCTTCTACGACCACATGCTCGACCAGCTCGGCCGGCACGGTCTGTTCGACCTGACCGTGAAGACCGACGGCGACCTGCACATCGACTCCCACCACACCATCGAGGACACCGCCCTCGCACTCGGCGCCGCCTTCAGGCAGGCCCTCGGCGACAAGGTGGGCATCTACCGCTTCGGCAACTGCACGGTCCCGCTGGACGAGTCCCTCGCCCAGGTCACCGTCGACCTCTCCGGCCGCCCGTACCTCGTGCACACCGAGCCCGAGAACATGGCGCCGATGATCGGCGAGTACGACACCACGATGACCCGGCACATCCTGGAGTCCTTCGTCGCCCAGGCACAGGTCGCCCTGCACGTGCACGTGCCCTACGGGCGCAACGCGCACCACATCGTGGAGTGCCAGTTCAAGGCGCTCGCCCGGGCGCTGCGCTACGCCTCCGAGCGCGACCCGCGCGCGGCCGGCATCCTCCCCTCGACGAAGGGCGCGCTGTAACCCCATGAACGGTCTGTCCACCGTCCTGATCGTCGTCGGCCTCTTCCTGGTCGGCGGCATCGTCTCCTTCGTCAAGCAGAAGATGCCCACCAGCCTCATCGTGCTGCTCTCGATCGGCGCCGCGATGTGCCTGGTCGCCGGCGTCATGCGGCTGGAGGTGTGGAATTGAGCGCCAAGAAGGTCGTCGTCTTCGACTACGGCTTCGGCAACGTACGCTCCGCCGAGCGCGCCCTCGCGCGCGTGGGGGCCGACGTCGAGATCACCCGTGACTTCGACAGAGCCATGAACGCCGACGGCCTGCTGGTACCGGGCGTCGGCGCGTTCGCCGCCTGCATGCAGGGCCTGCGCGCGGCCCGCGGCGACTGGGTCGTCGACCGCCGGCTGTCCGGCGGGCGGCCGGTGATGGGCATCTGCGTCGGCATGCAGATCCTCTTCGCGCGCGGCATCGAGCACGGCGTCGAGGCGGAGGGCCTGGACGAGTGGCCCGGCACCGTGGCCCCGCTCGAGGCCGACGTCGTGCCGCACATGGGCTGGAACACCGTCGACGCCCCGGAGGGGTCCGAGCTGTTCGCCGGCCTCGACGCCGACGCCCGCTTCTACTTCGTGCACTCCTACGCCGTCCACGACTGGACGCTGGAGACGACCAACCCGGTGATCACGGCCCCCAGGGTCACCTGGTCCACGCACGGCAGGCCCTTCGTGGCGGCCGTGGAGAACGGCGCCCTGTGGGCCACCCAGTTCCACCCCGAGAAGTCCGGCGACGCCGGAGCCCAGCTCCTCACCAACTGGATCGGAACCCTGTAGACCATGGCCAAGCTCGAACTCCTCCCCGCCGTCGACGTCCGCGACGGCCAGGCCGTGCGCCTCGTGCACGGCGAGTCCGGGACCGAGACCTCCTACGGCTCCCCGCTGGAGGCCGCACTCGCCTGGCAGCGCTCGGGCGCCGAGTGGCTGCACCTGGTCGACCTGGACGCCGCCTTCGGCACCGGCGACAACCGTGGGCTGATCGCCGAGGTCGCGAAGGCCATGGACATCAAGGTGGAGCTGTCCGGCGGCATCCGCGACGACGACACCCTCGCCGCGGCCCTCGCCACCGGCTGCACCCGCGTGAACCTCGGCACCGCCGCGCTGGAGACCCCGGAGTGGGTCGCCAAGGTCATCGCCGAGCACGGCGACAAGATCGCGGTCGGTCTGGACGTGCGCGGCACGACCCTGCGCGGCCGCGGCTGGACCCGCGACGGCGGCGACCTCTACGAGACGCTGGCGCGCCTCGACAAGGAGGGCTGCGCCCGCTACGTCGTCACCGACATCGCCAAGGACGGCACCCTGCAGGGCCCGAACCTGGAGCTGCTGAAGAACGTGTGCGCGGCGACGGACCGCCCGGTCGTGGCGTCCGGCGGCGTGTCGTCCCTGGACGACCTGCGCGCCATCGCCGAGCTGGTACCCCTCGGTGTCGAGGGCTCCATCGTCGGGAAGGCCCTGTACGCGAAGGCGTTCACCCTGGAAGAGGCCTTGGAGGCTGTGTCGTCATGACGTCCGAAGCCGTGCGGCGCGTGCAGAGCGGAAGTCCCTGGGAAGAGAGTTTCGGATTCGCGCGCGCCGTCGCGGCCGGCGACCGGGTGCTGGTGGCCGGCACGACGTCCTTCCGCGGCGATGTGCTGTACGGGGAGGGCGACCCCTACGAGCAGGCCAAGGTGGCCTTCACCGGCGCCCTGGAGGCGATCGGCGAGTTCGGCCTCGGCATCGCGTCCGTGCTGCGCACGCGGATGTACCTGACCCATGTGCGGGACGTGGACGCCGTGGGCCGCGCCCACAAGGAGATCTTCGACTCCGTGCGCCCCGCCGCGACCCTGCTGGTCGTGGAGGGCTTCGTCGACCCGCGCATCCTGGTCGAAGTGGAACTAGAAGCATTCAGAGGAGCCGTGACCTGATGACCCTGGCGGTCCGAGTCATCCCCTGCCTGGACGTGGACAACGGCCGGGTCGTCAAGGGCGTCAACTTCCAGAACCTGCGCGACGCGGGCGACCCCGTCGAGATGGCCAAGGTGTACGACGCCGAGGGCGCCGACGAGCTGACGTTCCTGGACATCACCGCGTCCTCGGGCGACCGCGAGACCACGTACGACGTGGTGCGCCGCACCGCCGAGCAGGTGTTCATCCCGCTGACGGTCGGCGGCGGCGTGCGCACCGCCGAGGACGTGGACCGGCTGCTGCGGGCCGGCGCCGACAAGGTGGGCGTGAACACCGCGGCCATCGCCCGCCCCGACCTGATCCGGGAGATCGCGGAGCGGTTCGGCCGGCAGGTGCTGGTGCTGTCGGTGGACGCGCGCCGCACCGGCGGCGGCGGCTTCGAGGTGACGACCCACGGCGGCCGCAGGGGCACTGGCATCGACGCCGTCGAGTGGGCCCACCGCGCCGCCGAACTCGGTGCCGGGGAGATCCTGCTCAACTCCATGGACGCCGACGGCACCAAGGACGGCTACGACCTGGAGATGATCGCTGCCGTCCGCAAGCACGTCACCGTCCCGCTGATCGCCTCCGGCGGCGCGGGCCGGCTGGCGGACTTCCCGCCGGCCGTCGGCGCGGGCGCGGACGCGGTCCTGGCCGCCTCCGTCTTCCACTTCGGCGACCTGCGCATCGGCGAGGTCAAGCAGACCCTGCGGGAAGCGGGCCACCCCGTGCGGTGACGTCCGCCCGAGGCCCTGAGGGAGCCCCGGTCGCCTGTCGAGGCGGCCGGGGCTCCCTCATGCGCCTGCCCCTCCCCGCGGACAGACGCGAAAGGAAAGTTGCGCAACATTCATTGTGCAATTTTCCCTTCACATCTAGGGTCATGCACATGAAAGCCAAGGGGAGCCGTCCCATCACGGACGTGGGCACGCTCAAGGCGCTGGCCCATCCGCTGCGGATGAAGCTGTACCGAGCCCTGTGCGTCGCCGACAAGGCGACCGCCTCGCACCTCGCCGACCAGGTCGACGAGGCCGTCTCACTGGTCAGCTACCACCTGCGCAAGCTCGCCGAGCACGGGCTGATCGAACAGGCCGCGCCGCAGAGCGCGGACGGCCGCGAACGCTGGTGGCAGCCCTCCTCCGAGGGCGTGAGCATCCGCGACCGGGACTTCCGTGACGCACCCGAGAAGGCGGCCGCGCACCTGGCGGCCACCCGCCTCTTCCACGACCAGCGCACCGACCTCTACCGCCGCTACCTCGACGAGCGCCCGACGTGGAGCGCCGAGTGGAACGCGGCCGCGGCCGACAGCGAGTCCCTGCTCCGCCTCACCGCGCCCGAGATGCGCGAACTCCAGGACGAACTGCTGGCGCTGATCCGCAGGTACGACGAGCGGGGCCGGTCCGCCGAAGCCGCCGGCGACACCGAAGGGCGCGAGCACGTCGCGCTGCACGTGTACGGATTCCCGTTCCGCGTCTGAGAAGGGCCCCGCCGTGACCGACACCCTGACACCCCCGGCCCCCGTCGCCGAGGACCGCACCGCCCACCGCGATCCCAACGTGCTGCGCTGGCTCGGTGCCTACACCGCCTCCATGCTCGGCGACAACGTCTACTACATCGCCCTGTCCTGGGCCGCGGTCCAGGCGGGCACCCCCGCGCAGGCCGGTGTCGTCATGTCCGTCAGCGCGCTGCCGAGAGCCGTGCTGATGCTCGGCGGGGGAGTGCTCGCCGACCGGCTCGGGCCGCGCCGCGTCGTCATCGGCAGCGACACCGTGCGCTGCGCCGCCGTCCTGGCGGTGGCCGCCCTGCTGCTCCTCACCGGCCCCGGACTGTGGCCGCTCGCCCTGCTGGCCCTGCTCTTCGGCACCGTCGACGCCGTGTTCATGCCCGCGGTGGGCGCCCTCCCGGCCAGGATCACCGGTAAGGGGCAGCTCGCCCGCGTGCAGGGCATGCGGGGCCTGGCCATCCGCTGCGCCGGCGTGGCCGGCGCCCCGCTCGGCGGACTGGGCGTGGCCCTGGGCGGCGCACCGGCCGCCTTCGCCCTCGCCGGACTGCTGATCGCCGTCTCCGTACCGCTGCTGATCTCCGTACGCCTGCGGCCGCTGCCCGGCGGCGACGAGGCCGGCACGGCCGGCGCCCCCCGCTCCACGGCGTGGGCCGACCTGGTCGGCGGCCTGCGCTACATCCGCCGGCACCGCGTGCTCGCCCCGCTCATGCTCGCCATCGCCCTCGGCGACTTCGGCTTCGTGGGCCCGCTCAACGTAGGCCTGACCCTGCTCGCCGACCGGCGCGGCTGGGGCGCCGCCGGCATGGGCTGGGTGCTCGCCGGGTTCGGCGCCGGAGCGGGCGCCGCCTCCCTGCTGCTCGCCGTGCGGGGCCGGGTGCCGCGCGCCGGGTTGGTCGCCGCCTGGGCGATCCTCGCCGGCTCGGTCGCCATCGGCGCCCTGGCCTACGTCCCCCAGCTCGTCGGGGCCGTCGGCGTCGCCCTGCTCATCGGGCTGCTCGCCGGGCTCAGCGGGGTGCTGTGCGGAGCCATGCTCCAGACCCTCGCCGACCCCGCCTACCTCGGCCGGGTCACCGCCGTGGCCAGCCTGGTCAGCCTGGGCCTCGCCCCGCTGAGCATGCCGTTCGCGGCCGCCGCCGTCGGGGCCTTCGGGCTCGGCCCGGTCTTCGTGACCAGCGCGGCGGTCTGCGGACTCGGCGGGGTCGTCGCCCTGTGCGTCCCCGGGCTGCGCGGCGCCGAGCTCCCCCGCTGAACGCTCACACCCTCGGCTGGGTGAGCTGCACCAGGTTGCCGACCGAGTCGTCGAGCACCGCCGCGAGCACCGGGCCCTGCTCCCGCGGAGGATGCGGGAACCGCACACCCAGCCCGCGCATCCGCTCGTACTCCGCCGGCAGGTCGTCCACGGAGAAGACGATGCACGGGATCCCCGCCTCGTACAGCGCCGTGCGGTACGGCTCCGCGATCGGGCCCTGCCCGGGCTCCAGCAGCAACTGGAGGTCCGGCTGGGCCCCGCCGGGCGCCCCGACCGTGACGAACGGCGTGCCGTCGCCCAGGTCCATGTGCAGCCGGGTCTCGAACCCGAGGACCTCCGTGTAGAAGGCGTGCGCCCGTGCCACGTCGTCCACGAACACGCTGGTCATCGCGACCTTGATCATGAGACGCCTCCCGGAGGCCGGGGCCCGCGGATCCGCGGGACCCGTTCTCGAAGCGCCCGGCTCAGAACCCGAGCTGCTTCGACTCGTGCAGCGTGGCGATCGCGTTCTCCTCGCCGTCCAGCTCCACCTTCGCCGCGCTCTGCCGCCCGAAGGCGAACATCAGCAGCTCCGACGGCTCACCGGTCACCGTCACCACCGGCGTTCCCCGGTGCGCCACCGCCGTCTGGCCGTCCGGGCGGCGCAGCACCAGACCGGTCGGCACGCCCCGGCCCAGCAGCCGGGCGGTGCGCTCCAGACGCGACCACAGCGCGTCCTGGAACACCCCGTCCAGCTCACGCGGGCTCCAGTCCGGCTGGGCCCGGCGGACGTCCTCGGTGTGCACGTAGAACTCGACCGTGTTGGCGGCCTCGTCCACCTGCTTGAGCTGGAACGGCGAAAAGCGCGGCGGCCCGGTCCGGATGAGCTGGATCAGCTCCTCGTACGGCTTCCCCGCGTACTCGGCCAGCACCTTCTCCAGACGCGAGGCCAGCGGCTTGATCAGCGCGCCTCCCGCCGCGTCCGGCCGGCGCTCGCGCACCACCACGTGCGCCGCCAGGTCACGGGCCCGCCAGCCCTCGCAGAGGGTCGGGGCGTCAGGCCCGACGGTTTCCAAGAGGTCGGCGAGCAGGAGCCGTTCACGCTTGGCGAAGGTCGACATGGAGTCAGCGTACGACTCCGCAACCGGTCCGCCCACCCGTCGCCCGGCCGCCCGGCCCCGCCCGGATCCCGCCCGCCACGTGCCCATCCCCTGGACAGGAACCCGGGACAGCCCGGCCCACGCGGCACAATGGCGTCCATGACCAGCACTCTCGACCCCGAGATCGCGGCGCGCCTGAAGCGCAGCGCCGACGGACTCCTGCCCGCCATCGCCCAGCAGTACGACACCGGTGAGGTGCTCATGCTCGGCTGGATGGACGACGAGGCGCTGCACCGCACGCTGACCACGGGCCGCTGCACCTACTGGTCGCGCAGCCGCCAGGAGTACTGGGTCAAGGGCGACACCTCCGGCCACGTCCAGCGGGTGAAGTCGGTCGCCCTGGACTGCGACGCCGACACCGTGCTGGTCAAGGTCGACCAGACCGGCGCCGCCTGCCACACCGGCGCCCGCACCTGCTTCGACGAGGACGTCCTGCTCAAGGACGACTCCGCGGCACCCGTGCCGCAGGCACGCCCGGCCGATCCGGATCAGTAGGGTCTGCCGCCATGGACCTCGAGACCTTCCGCAAGCTCGCCACCGACCGCCGCGTCATCCCGGTCACCCGCAAGCTCCTCGCCGACGGCGACACCCCGGTCGCGCTCTACCGCAAGCTCGCCGCCGAACGCCCCGGCACCTTCCTGCTGGAGTCCGCGGAGAACGGGCGCTCCTGGTCCCGCTACTCCTTCGTCGGCGTGCGCTCCGCGGCCACCCTGACCGCACGGGACGGCCAGGCGCACTGGCTCGGCACCCCGCCCGTCGGCGTCCCCGTCGACGGCGACCCGCTCGCCGCCCTGCGCGCCACCATCCAGACCCTGCACACTCCGCACCAGGAGGGCCTGCCGCCCTTCACCGGCGGCATGGTCGGCTACCTCGGCTACGACATCGTCCGCCGCCTGGAGAAGATCGGCCCCGGCGAGCGCGACGACCTCGGGCTGCCCGAGCTGACCATGCTCTTGACCAGCGACCTCGCCGTCATGGACCACTGGGAGGGCTCGGTCCTGCTGATCGCCAACGCGATCAACCACAACGACCTCGAGACCGGGGTGGACGAGGCCTACGCGGACGCGGTGGCCCGCCTCGACGACATGGAGGCCGACCTCGGCCGCGCGGTCGCCCAGCCCCCGGCCGTGCTGCCGCCCTCCGAGCTGCCCGAGTACACCGCCCGCTGGGGCGGCCCCGACTTCCGGGCGGCCGTGGAGGACGTCAAGGAGCGCATCCGCGCGGGCGAGGCCTTCCAGGTCGTGCCCTCCCAGCGCTTCGAGACCCCGTGCACGGCCACCGCGCTGGACGTCTACCGGGTGCTGCGGGCCACCAACCCCTCGCCGTACATGTACCTGTTCCGCTTCGACGGCTTCGACGTCGTCGGCTCGTCCCCCGAGGCGCTGGTGAAGGTCGAGGACGGGCGCGCGATGGTCCACCCCATCGCCGGCACCCGGCATCGCGGCGCCACCCCGCAGGAGGACCAGGCCCTCGCCGACGAGCTGCTCGCCGACCCCAAGGAACGCGCCGAGCACCTGATGCTGGTCGACCTCGGCCGCAACGACCTCGGCCGGGTGTGCGAGCCCGGCTCGGTGGAGGTCGTCGACTTCATGTCCATCGAGCGCTACTCGCACGTCATGCACATCGTCTCCACGGTCACCGGCAGGGTCGCCGAGGGCCGCACCGCCTTCGACGTGCTGACCGCCTGCTTCCCCGCGGGCACCCTCTCCGGCGCCCCCAAGCCCCGCGCCATGCAGATCATCGACGAGCTGGAGCCGTCCCGCCGCGGCCTGTACGGCGGCTGCGTCGGCTACCTCGACTTCGCCGGCGACTCCGACACCGCGATCGCCATCCGCACCGCCCTGCTCCGGGACGGCACCGCCCACGTCCAGGCCGGGGCCGGCATCGTCGCCGACTCCGACCCGGCCGCCGAGGACCAGGAGTGCCGCAACAAGGCCGCCGCGGTGCTGCGGGCGGTGCACACGGCGAACCGGCTGCACGGCTGAAACGCCTTCGCCGAACCCCGGGTGACGGTTCACCCGGGGGTCAGGCGATAGTGGAGTACGTGACTGCCGTACCTCACTCCCGTTCCGAAGCCGCCGCGCCCAGCCGGTCCGGCCGGCGGAGCCTCGCCGTGGCGCTGCTGTGCGGCGCGCTCGGCGCCGCCGTGACCCTGCTGGCCACCCGGCAGCGCTGGTCGGAGGGCACCGCAACGGTGGCCGGCGGCGCGTTCCCGCTGACCGCCAGGGGCAGCGACGTCACGGGCGTCCCCGCGGCCCTCGCCATAGTGGGCCTGGCCGCGCTCGTCGCCGTCTTCGCCGTCCGCCGGGCCGGCCGCGTCGCCGTCGCCGCGGTGCTCGCGCTCAGCGGCGCGGGCATCGTCGCCGCCGCGTTCACCGGGGCCTCCGACGGCTCCGCGCTGGACGAGAAGGCCGCCCAGACCACCGGCGACACCTCGGCCACCGTCGCCGCCCTCTCGCACACCGGCTGGCCCTACGTCGCCGCCGCCGGCGGCGTCCTGATCCTGCTCGCCGGGCTGCTGGCACTGCGCTACGGCGCCCTGTGGCCCGCCATGTCCGGCCGCTACGAGCGCGGCTCGGACCGCCCGCGCCGCCAGGCCCGCCCGGCCGACCCCGAGCGCCCGGAAGAGATCTGGAAGGCCCTGGACCGGGGCGAGGACCCCACCGGCGCCTGACCCCGGGACCCGCGCCCCGCCGGATGTGGCGAACCAGACGCCACCCCCGCGTCCGGCGCCCGCGTGCGTACGGGACAATGGGCGAAGAGCGCCCGGCTCGGACGGTGACGCGCTCGGAACCGTACGGACACGTACTTCGACACGTACAAGCAACGAGGAGCAAGTCATGGCGGGCAGCAGCCACGGTCACACCCCGGCCGCCTGGACCGGCGTCATCATCGCCTTCATCGGTTTCTGCGTCGCGGGAGCCTTCATGGTGATGGCCCAGCCGGTCGGCTTCTGGGCCGGCATCGTGCTCGTGCTCCTCGGCGGCGTCGTGGGCGCCGCCATGCGCGCCATGGGCCTCGGCCAGCAGAAGCGCCCCGGCGCCGCCCCGCACAGCGGCCACACCCCCGCCCGCGAGCCCGCCGGCGTCGAGGGCTGAGCCCGACAGGCACCCGCGAGGGGCGGCCCCCACCACACCCGGTGGGGGCCGCCCCTCGCGCGCGTGCCGCCGACGTGCGGGGCACAATGCCGACGTGAACGCCGACAGCGGTACCGCCCCGCGCACCACGCCCGCCACCCTCCGGAACCGGCTCGCCGCCCCGGCCGGTGTGCTCGCGGCCGTCGCCGCGGCCTTCGCGTACGTCGGCGCGGTCGACCCCAACGAGCCCGGCCACTACCCGGTGTGCCCGCTGTACCGGCTCACCGGCCTGTACTGCCCCGGCTGCGGCGGGCTGCGCAGCGCCCACGCCTTCGTCCACGGCGACCTCCTCGGCGCCCTGCGGGACAACGCCGCGGGGGTGGCCGCCTACCTGGGCTTCGCGGTGCTGTGGACCGTATGGGTGGTGAACGCGGCGCGCGGCCGGCCGGCGCGCTTCGAGCCCGGAACGGCCCCGACCTGGGCCGTCGGCGCCCTGCTCGTGGTGTTCACCGTTGTCCGGAACCTGCCGTTCGGCGGCTGGCTGCACCCTTGATCGAACGGGGAACGTCCAGGTAATGGGACCGGCGTCCACCGGATGCGAAGCCTCGCCCGTCCTCCGGATACCATCGCAGTGACCACAGGTTCGCGAACCTGAAGGAACGACCGTCTGAAAGGGGGCCGCTCGCGTGAGTGTGCTCGACGAGATCATCGACGGAGTCCGTGCCGACCTCGCGGAGCGGCAGGCGCGCGTCAGCCTCGACGAGCTCAAGGAGCGCGCGGCGAAGGCCCGCCCCGCCAAGGACGGCGTGGCCGCGCTCAAGGGCGACGGCGTCAAGGTCATCTGCGAGGTCAAGCGGTCCAGCCCCTCCAAGGGCGCGCTGGCCGCGATCGCCGACCCGGCCGGGCTCGCGGCGGACTACGAGGCGGGCGGCGCCGCCGTCATCTCGGTCCTCACCGAACAGCGCCGGTTCGGCGGCTCGCTGGCCGACCTGGAGGCGGTCCGCGCACGCGTGGACATCCCCGTCCTGCGCAAGGACTTCATCGTCACGTCGTACCAGCTCTGGGAGGCCCGCGCGTACGGCGCCGACCTGGCGCTGCTGATCGTCGCCGCCCTGGACCAGCCGGCCCTCGAGTCGCTGATCGAGCGCGCCGTCTCCATCGGCCTCACCCCGCTCGTCGAGGTGCACGACGAGGACGAGGTCGAGCGGGCGGTGGACGCGGGCGCCCGGATCATCGGCGTCAACGCGCGCAACCTGAAGACCCTGCGGGTCGACCGCGGCACGTTCGAGCGGGTCGCCCCCGAGATCCCCGACCACCTCGTCAAGGTCGCCGAGTCCGGGGTGCGCGGGCCGCACGACCTGATCGCCTACGCCAACGCCGGCGCCGACGCGGTGCTGGTCGGCGAGTCCCTGGTCACCGGGCGCGACCCGAAGGCCGCCGTCTCCGACCTGGTCGCCGCGGGCGAGCACCCCGCGCTGCGGCACGGGCGGGGCTGACCTCCGGCTAAGCTGGTTCGCGATGATGCTTCCGATCACCCCGGCGACGCGGGACCCCTATGCCCGCCTCGCCCGCGGCTGCCGGCCCCGCGGCTGCCGTGCGCCCGCGCGACGGGTGCACGGGCGGCGGGTCCGCTACGTGATCGGCGACGAGCCCGGCCAGGTGAACGGCATGCGATGGCGTCACCCCGCGTGCGCTTCACCCGCGGTGAGCTGAGCCGGCGGTTCTCGTAGACGCCGTCTGATCCGCACCTCCGTCGGCCGGACCACCCAGGGCCCCTTTCCGGGCCCTGCGGGCCTTCGGCCACCCACCACCCGACTCGGGCGCTTGAAGCAAGTGCCTCGCCGGCCCCGGCCGACGACGCGGGCGGGCGGGAGACACCGCTGAGGGCAGCGCACGCGTACTCGTACCCCAAGTCCGGCAACCCGGGGCCCGAGCCCCTGCGAGGTATCCGTATGCCCAGCGAGTTCTTCATTCCCGATCCCACCGGCCAGGTGCCCACCGCCGAGGGCTACTTCGGGCCGTTCGGCGGCAAGTTCATCCCGGAGGCGCTCGTCGCCGCCGTGGACGAGGTCGCCGTCGAGTACGACAAGGCCAAGGCCGACCCCGAGTTCGCCCGTGAACTCGACGACCTGCTCGTGAACTACACCGGCCGGCCCAGCGCACTGACCGAGGTGCCGAGGTTCGCCGAGCACGCCGGCGGCGCCCGTGTCTTCCTCAAGCGGGAGGACCTCAACCACACCGGCTCCCACAAGATCAACAACGTGCTCGGCCAGGCCCTGCTCACCAGGCGCATGGGCAAGACCCGCGTCATCGCCGAGACCGGCGCCGGCCAGCACGGTGTCGCCACCGCCACCGCCTGCGCGCTGTTCGGCCTCGAGTGCACCATCTACATGGGCGAGATCGACACCGAGCGGCAGGCCCTCAACGTGGCCCGGATGCGCATGCTCGGCGCCGAGGTGGTGGCCGTGAAGTCCGGCAGCCGCACCCTGAAGGACGCCATCAACGAGGCGTTCCGGGACTGGGTCGCAAACGTCGACCGCACCCACTACCTGTTCGGCACCGTGGCCGGCCCGCACCCCTTCCCGGCCATGGTCCGGGACTTCCACCGGGTCATCGGCGTGGAGGCGCGACGGCAGCTCCTGGAGCGCGCCGGGCGGCTGCCCGACGCCGCGATCGCCTGCGTCGGCGGCGGCTCCAACGCCATCGGCCTCTTCCACGCCTTCATCCCCGACGAGGGCGTCCGGCTCATCGGCTGCGAGCCCGCCGGGCACGGCATCGAGACCGGCGAGCACGCGGCCACCCTCACCGCCGGCGAGCCGGGCGTCCTGCACGGCTCCCGGTCCTACGTCCTGCAGGACGACGAGGGCCAGATCACCGAGCCGTACTCCATCTCGGCCGGCCTGGACTACCCGGGCATCGGCCCCGAGCACTCCTACCTCAAGGACTCCGGCCGCGGCGAGTACCGCGCGGTCACCGACGACGCGGCCATGCAGGCGCTGCGCCTGCTGTCGCGCACCGAGGGCGTCATCCCGGCCATCGAGAGCGCCCACGCCCTCGCCGGCGCCCTGGAGGTCGGCAGGGAGCTGGGCCCGGACGGACTGATCGTCGTCAACCTGTCCGGCCGCGGCGACAAGGACATGGACACCGCGGCGCGCTACTTCGGCCTCTACGACACCGACGCCGAGGTGGCCGCCGACCAAGCCGACACCGCCGAGATCGAGGGGGACGCCAAGTGAGCGGCAACATCGGGCTGTTGACGGACACCCTCGCCGCCGCGAAGGCGGAGGGCCGGTCCGCGCTCATCGCCTACCTGCCGGCCGGGTTCCCGACCGTGGACGGCGGCATCGAGGCGATCAAGGCCGTGTTCGACGGCGGCGCGGACGTCGTGGAGGTGGGCCTGCCGCACAGCGACCCCGTCCTCGACGGCCCGGTCATCCAGACCGCCGACGACATCGCCCTGCGCGGCGGGGTCAGGATCGCCGACGTCATGCGCACGGTCAGGGAGGCCCACGAGGCCACCGGCAAGCCCGTGCTCGTGATGACGTACTGGAACCCCGTCGACCGCTACGGCGTCGAGCGCTTCACCGCCGAGCTGGCCGAGGCGGGCGGCGCGGGCTGCATCCTGCCCGACCTGCCGGTCCAGGAGTCGGACCTGTGGCGGGAGCACGCCGACAAGCACGGCCTGGCCACCGTCTTCGTCGTCGCCCCCAGCAGCAGGGACGAGCGGCTGGCACGGATCACCGCGGCGGGCAGCGGCTTCGTCTACGCGGCCTCGCTGATGGGCGTCACCGGCACCCGGGAGTCCGTCGGCGCGCAGGCGCAGGACCTGGTGGAGCGCACCCGGGCCACCGGCACCGGGCTGCCGGTGTGCGTGGGGCTCGGCGTCTCCAGCGCGGCCCAGGCCGCCGAGGTCGCCGGGTTCGCCGACGGGGTCATCGTGGGCTCGGCGTTCGTCAAGCGGATGCTGGACGCCCCCGACCACGCCGCCGGCCTGGAGGCCGTGCGCCTGCTCGCCGGCGACCTGGCCAAGGGAGTGCGCGGGCGGGCCTGAGCGGTCCCGGGCGGCGCGGGCCGTTCACAACGGGACACCCGGTCCCCCGAACGAGTGGACCTCGGGTCGGGGAGGCGCGCTGCGCCTCCCCGGTTCGTTCTGGGGGTGTGAGCGAGAACAACCGTGACGGAAAGCGCACCGCCCGTGAGCGGATTGCGGTCGAGCGTAAGAAGCAGCGGGCCGCGGACCGGCGGCGGCGCGCGCTGATCGTGGGCGCGAGCGTCGTCTGCGTCCTGGGACTCGCGGCGGTCATCGGCGTGATCGCCGCCAACTCGGGCAAGAACAAGAGCGGTGCCGGCTCCGGCCCGGTGGTGGTGCCCTCGGGCGCGCAGGGCCGGGACAGCCTCGCGATCCCGGTCGGCAAGGACGGCGCCAGGTCGACGCTCACGGTCTGGGAGGACTTCCGCTGCCCGGCCTGCATGGCCTTCGAGGAGCGGTACCGGACGACGCTGCACGAACTGGCCGACTCGGGCAGGCTCAGGGTCGAGTACCACCTGGTCCGGCTGATCGACGGCAACCTCGGCGGCACCGGCTCCCTGCGCGCGGCGAACGCCGCGGCCTGCGCCCAGGACGCCGGGAAGTTCCGCGACTACCACGACGTGCTGTACGCGAACCAGCCCCGGGAGACCGACGACGCCTTGGGGAACAACGGCAAGCTGATCGACCTGGCCGGAAAGGTGAAGGGCCTCGACACCCCGGCGTTCCGCAAGTGCGTCAACAACGGCACCCACGACGGGTGGGTGAACAAGTCCCACCAGGCGTTCGGGGCCGGCGGCTACAGCAGCACGCCCACCATCCTGCTGGGCGGCAAGAACATCGGTGCCGACCGCACGATGACCCCGCAGAAGCTGAAGCAGATGGTGGAACAGGAGAACAAGGGATAGGCGTTTCCCGCCTCCCCGTTATGGACCCGTAGCCGGGCTGCCCGCCGTCCGCACGGCCCGGCACGGTAGCGTCGACCTTGCCATGGAACTTGCCTACATTCCCAGCCCGTCGCGCGGGGTGCTGTACCTCGGCCCCATCCCGCTGCGCGGTTACGCCTTCTGCATCATCATCGGCGTCTTCATCGCCGTCTGGCTCGGCAACAAGCGCTGGGTCGCCCGGGGCGGCCGGCCCGGCACGGTCGCCGACATCGCCGTCTGGGCCGTGCCCTTCGGCCTGGTCGGCGGCCGGCTCTACCACGTGATCACGGACTACGAGCTGTACTTCAGCGAGGGCCGTGACTGGGTGGACGCCTTCAAGGTGTGGGAGGGCGGCCTGGGCATCTGGGGCGCGATCGCCCTGGGCGCGCTCGGCGCCTGGATCGGCGCCCGGCGCCGGGGCATCCCGATGCCCGCATACGCCGACGCCGTCGCTCCCGGCATCGCCCTCGCGCAGGCCATGGGCCGCTGGGGCAACTGGTTCAACCAGGAGCTGTACGGGCGCGAGACGCATGTTCCCTGGGCGCTGCACATCACCTCCTCCGAGGGCGGCCGGGTGCCGGGCTACTACCACCCGACCTTCCTCTACGAGTCGCTGTGGTGCATCGGCGTCGCCCTCCTGGTCATCTGGGCGGACCGCCGCTTCAAGCTGGGCCACGGCCGCGCCTTCGCCCTCTACGTCGCCGCGTACTGCGTGGGCCGCGCCTGGATCGAGTACATGCGCGTCGACGACGCCCACCACATCCTGGGCCTGCGCCTCAACGACTGGACCGCGCTGATCGTGTTCCTGCTGGCGGTCGCGTACATCGTGGTGTCGGCCAGGAAGCGGCCGGGCCGGGAAGCGGTGGTCGAGCCGGGCGCCTCCGACGCCCCGGCCGCCGCCCCCGAGGCCGGGGACGAGGACGAGGACGGGAACGCGGCCGTGGGCAGGGCCGCGGACGAGGACGGGAACACGGCTGTGGGCGGGGCCGCGGACGGAGCGGGCGACGAACCCGGGGACGGCGACGGGACCGGAGCCGGGGCCGAGGACCGGGCCGGCGACCGGGCCGAGGACTCCGCCGGGGAGCCCGGCGGGCCCGATGCGGCGGTGGCGAAGGACGAGGCCGAGTCGGCCGGGAAGAGCTGACGACCGCGGACACGGCACCGAAGGGCGCTCCGGGTATCCGGAGCGCCCTTCGCCGTACCCGGCCGCGGGCGCCCCGGACCGGCCGGCGGTGTCACCTCCTGCGCGCCAGCGCCAGCGTCCGCTGCGCGGCGGCCACCACCGCCGCGTCGACGAAGCGGCCGTCGGGCAGCGCCTGCGCGCCCTGCTCCGTCGCCGCCGCCTTGAGGATCGTCTCCGCGTGCTCCAGCTCGGCCGGGGTCGGCAGGTAGGCCCGCTCGATCACCGGGAGCTGTCGCGGGTGGATCGCCGCGCGGCCCAGGAAACCGAGGGCCCGGCCCCGGGCGCAGGAGGCGGCGAGACCGTCCAGGTCGCGGATGTCGGGATGGACCGACTGCGGCGGCGGTGGGAGCCCGGCGGCCCGGGCGGCGACGACCACCCGCGAGCGCGGCCAGTCCAGGCCCGCGTCGGCCCGTACGCCCAGGTCGGCCCGGAGATCGGCCTCGCCGAGGGAGATGCCCCGCAGGGACGGGTGGGCGGCGGCGATGGCGTAGGCGTGCTCGATGGCGAGGGCCGACTCCAGCAGCGCGTACAGGGGGCGGGCGGTGCCCACGGCGACCTGTCTGATCTGCCCGGCGGAGTCCACCTTCGGCAGCCGCAGTCCGCTCACCCCCGGCAGCCCGGCCAGGGCCCTGAGGTCCGCGGCGGCCCAGGGAGCGTCCAGGGCGTTGACCCGGACGTGGACCGGGACCCGCTGCGGCTCGCCCAGCCGCTCGGCCGTGGCCTGCCTGGCGTACTCCTTGCGGTCGGGGGCGACCGCGTCCTCCAGGTCGATCACCACCACGTCGGCGCCCGCCGCCAGCGCCTTGGCCACCACGTGCGGTCGGTCGCCGGGTACGTACAGCCAGGTCAGCGGGAACGACGTCACAGCGCGCCCTCCTCGCGCAGCGCGCGCAGCTCGTCCGGGCCGAGGCCCAGCTCGGTGAGGACCGCGTCGGTGTCGGCGCCGTGCGGGCGGCCGGCCCACCGGATCGCCCCGGGCGTGCCGGACAGCCGGAAGAGGACGTTCTGCATGCGCAGCGGGCCGAGCTCCGGGTCCTCGACGGTGGTGACGGTGTCCAGCGCCTGGTACTGCGGGTCGGCCAGGACGTCCCGTACGTCCTGGACCGGAGCCACCGCCGCCTCCGCCTTCTCGAAGGCCGCGAGCACCTCGGCCCGGTCGCGGGCCGCGATCCAGCCGCCGACCGCCTCGTCCAGCACGTCGGCGTGCGCGGCCCGCTGCGCGCCCGTGGCGAACCACGGCTCCTCGGCCAGCTCCGGGCGGCCGACCAGCCGCATCACCCGCTCCGCCACCGACTGGGCGGAGGTGGAGACGGCGACCCAGGCGCCGTCGGCCGTGCGGTAGGTGTTGCGCGGGGCGTTGTTCGTGGACCGGTTGCCGGTGCGCTCCTGGACGTAGCCGAGCTGGTCGTACCAGGTGGGCTGAGGACCGAGCACGGCGAGGATCGGCTCGATGATCGCCATGTCCACGACCTGACCCTCGCCGGTGCGGTCCCGGGCGGCCAGGGCCGTCAGCACCGCGTACGCCGTCGCCAGCCCCGCGACCGAGTCGGCGAGGCCGAACGGCGGGAGCGTCGGCGGCCCGTCCGGTTCGCCGGTGAGGGCGGCGAAGCCGCTCATCGCCTCGGCGAGCGTGCCGAAGCCGGGGCGGTGCGCGTACGGGCCGAACTGGCCGAAGGCCGTCACCCGGGCGAGGACCAGCCGCGGGTTGGCGGCGGACAGCTCCGGCCAGCCCAGGTCCCACTTCTCCAGGGTGCCGGGGCGGAAGTTCTCGATCACCACGTCGGCGGTGGCCGCCAGCCGCAGCAGGGTCGCCCGGCCGCCGGGCCGGGACAGGTCGAGGGTGATCGCGCGCTTGTTGCGCCCGAGCACCTTCCACCACAGTCCGACCCCGTCCTTCGCCGGGCCGTGGCCGCGGGACGGGTCCGGCCTCACCGGATGCTCCACCTTGATCACCTCGGCGCCGAAGTCGCCGAGCAGGGTGGCGGCCATGGGGCCGGCGAAGAGGGTGGCGAGGTCCAGGACCCGCAGGCCGCCGAGCGACCGCGGGCTCCCGGGGCGCGGGTCGTCGGGGCGCGTGCTTCCGGGGCGCCGGTCGTCGTCGGGGCGCGGGCTCATGCGGTGCACTGCGCGTCGATCTCCGGGCGGTACGGCATCGACGCCGACGCGCCTTCCCGCTGCACCGAGAGGGCCGCGGCGGCCGCCGCCCAGGACAGCGCCTCGCGCACCGGTTTCTCCTCGGCGAGGGCCACCGCGAGCGCCCCGACGAAGGTGTCGCCCGCACCCGTCGTGTCCACGGCTTCGACCCGCGGCGCCGGCACCACCAGCGGCTCGGTGCCCCGCGCCAGGTACAGGCAGCCGGTCGCGCCCAGTGTCACGACGACCTCCTGGACCAGTTGCAGCAGGGCGGCGGCCGCATCGCGCGGGTCGGTGCGCCCGGTGAGGGTGACGGCCTCGTACTCGTTGGCGACCAGCAGGTCGGTGGCCTCCAGCAGGTCGGGCGGCAGCGGCTGGGCGGGGGAGGGGGTGAGGACCGTGCGCACCCCGTGCCGGCGCGCCGCCTCAGCCCCGGCGACGACCGCGGCCAGCGGGATCTCCAGTTGCAGCAGCAGGGCGTCGGCGGAGGCGATGACGCCCTCGTCGCCGGCGGCGAGGTGGTCGACGGTGCCGTTCGCACCGGGGATGACGACGATGGAGTTGCCGCCCTCGTCGTCCACCACGATGTGCGCGGTGCCCGACGGGCCCTCCACGGTGCGCAGGAAGTCGGTGTCCGCGCCGGAGTGTTCGAGGGTCTCGCGCAGGCGCACCCCGAAGGCGTCGTTGCCGACCGCGCCGATCATCGAGACCGTGGCGCCGGCCCGGGCCGCGGCGATGGCCTGGTTGGCGCCCTTGCCGCCGGGGATGGTGCGGAACTCCCGGCCCGTCACGGTCTCGCCGCGCTGCGGGGCCTTCGGGACGTAGGTGACGAGGTCCATGTTCGTGCTGCCGAGGACGGCGATGTGGGTCATGGGCGGGTCGCCTCCAGGTGGGTGAGCCGGGCGAGGGTGTCGAAGCCGGTGCCGTCGAAGTCGGCGACGCTGGTGGCGAGCCGGTTCTTCAGCGGGGCCCGCCAGCGGTCGGGCAGCGCCTCCGGGGCGCCCGCGAGCAGACCGGCGACGCTGCCCGCGGTCGCCCCGTTGGAGTCCGTGTCCCAGCCGCCGGACACCGCGCGGCACACCGAGCCGGCGAAGTCGCCGCCGGCGTGGGTGAGCGCGGCGACGGTCAGCGCGGTGTTGGGGACGGCGTGCACCCAGTGGTGGGTGTCGCCGTAGGCGGCGTGCAGTTCGTCCACCACGTCGTCGAAGTCCTCGTGGCGCGCGGCCAGCCGGAGCGCGTGGTCGATGGCCGCCGCCAGCCGCGAGCGCTCCGGTACCACCGAGCGGCCGGCGCGCAGGCAGGCGTGGACGTCCTGGCCGCCGCCGGCCGCGGCGGCGAGCGTGGCGGCCGCGAACATCGCCGCGTACACGCCGTTGGCGGTGTGGGTCAGGAGCGCGTCGCGGTGCGCCTGCTCGGCGGCGGCCGCCGGGGCGCCGGGGTTGGTCCAGCCGTGCACGTCGGCGCGGATCAGGGCGCCGATCCACTCGCGGAACGGGTTGCGGTGGCGGGCGGTGTGCGGTGGCTCGATGCCGCTGAGCAGGTTGCGGAAGGCGACGCGCTCGGCGGTGAAGGCGCGGCCCGGCGGGAGTTCGTCCAGCCAGAGCGCCGCCACGTCGGCGGTGCTGAAGCCCCGGCCGTGGCGCCGGAGCAGCAGCAGGCCCAGCAACGGGTAGTCGAGGTCGTCGTCCTCGGGCATGCCGTCGATGTTCTCGGCGAGGGAGACCGGGGCCGAGCGGCGGTTCCAGGGGTACTGGGCGAGCAGGTCGCCGGGGACGCCGCGGGCGGTGAACCACGTGGTCAGCGGCCAGTTGCCGGTGACTTTCGCGAGCGCCCGGATGCCGTCGAGGGGGAGTTTCTCGACGGGCTTGCCGAGCAGGCAGCCGGCGGCCCTGCCGAGCCAGGCCGCCTCCAGGGCCCGGGGCGTGGTCCGACCGCGGGGAGCCGCGGCGGGCCAGTCGGGACAGGCGGCCCTGATGCCTGCCAGGTCCGTCGGCTCGTCCTCCGCCAGCCTGCTCGGCAGATCGGCCAGTTCGTCCAGCAGGTCCTCCGCCAGGAGCCGCAGGTAGCGCGAGGCCCGCTGTGGCGAGGCCCCCGCCCGCTGCGGGGCCGCCGGGCCGCCGGCCGCCCGCCACCGCGCCTCGATCCGCGCCGGTTCCCGGCCGTCCAGACGGGCCTGGACGAGTTCGTGACCCAGCAGGTCCTCGGGCTGCACCCAGGTCAGTCGGAGCATGCCGTGCCTCCCAGCGCGGCGAATGCCCGCTCGTGCGCCCGCCGGCGCTCCACGTCCCGCCGGAAGATCTCGCGCGTGACCCCGGTGAGCGTGCGGGCCGGCTCCCACAGGTCCAGTCGGCTGGCCTCCGCCACCGTCTTCGCCCAGTCCTCGGGGACCGGCGAGCCCAGCGCGCCCGCGAGCGCGCCGGCCATCGTGGCGGTCGAGTCGCAGTCGCGGCCGTAGTTGACCGAGCCCAGCACCGCGTGCCGGTAGTCCCCGCCGGCGACCAGCAACATGCCGAGGGCCACCGGGAGTTCCTCGATCGAGTGCAGCCGGGAGGGGCGCCGGGCGCCGAGCGAGGGGGAGCGGTAGTCGGGGCCGACCGTGTCGTACGGGGCCACCGCCGCCCGCAGCGGGGCCAGCGCCGACTCGTAGTCCCGGTGGCCGCGCGCCGCCTCGCAGACCTTCTCGATCGCCGCCCGCGTGCCGTCCTTGGCCAGGTCCAGGCACGCGCTCACCACGGAGTCGGGGGTGGCGTCCGGCGCGGTGGCGGCGGCGACCCCGGCGGCGAAGACCCCGGCGGCCTCGCGGCCGTACGACGACTGGTGCGCGCCCGCGACGTCCAGCGCCTCGGCGTACGCGGCGGCCGGGTCGGCCGCGTTGACCAGGCCGACGGGGGCCATGTACATCGCCGCGCCGCAGTTGACGATGTTGCCGACGCCCGCCTCCCGGGGGTCCGCGTGGCCGTACGCCAGCCGGGCCACGAGCCACTTCTCCGCGAGGAAGAGGCGGTGCAGCGGCAGCGCCTCGGTCTCCAGCTCCGGGATCCAGCGCGGGTTCGTCATCAGGTCCGGGACCAGGTGGTCGGCCACCGCGTACGCGTCGAGGTGGTCCCGGACGCGGGCGTAGACCCGGACCAGCGCGTGGGTCATGAGGGTGTCGTCGGTGACGTGGCCGTCGCCCTTGTGGTACGGGGCGAGGGGGCGGGCGGTGCGCCAGTCGTCGCCGTGCCAGGGGCCGACGATGCCGTGGACCCGGCCCCCGTGGCGGTCGGTGATCTGTTCCGGGGAGTACCCCTCGACGGGGCCGCCGAGCGCGTCTCCGACGGCCGCCCCGACCAGGGCCCCGGCGATCCGTTCGTCGAGACCGCTCAGCCGCGCCGGACCCGGCGCGTTGCTTTGTTCTCCTCTGGGCGTCATGCCGGAATCATCCTCCTGGTCGGGTCCGGTGCGCGGCTTCCAGCAGCCCGGCGAGTTCCACCAGGTCGGTGCCGGTGAGGCGGGGCAGCGCGCAGCCGGACAGGGTGCGGCAGGCGTCCCGCCAGGCAGCCGGGACGGCCGCGCCGCCGCCCAGGGCCCCGGTGAGCGCGCCCACGAGGGCCGGGGCGGAGTCGGCGACCCGGGACAGACAGGCGGCGGTGGGGACGGCCTCGCCGATCCGGCCGCGGGCGGCGACGGCGAGGGCGAGCGCGACCGGCACGGTCTCGGCGGCGGCGATGCCGTAGCTGTAGACGTGGTCGACGATCTGGTGCTCGAGCAGCGGGACGAGCGCGAAGGCGCCTTCGCTGTCCCGGGCCAGCGCGAGGGCGTGCCGGGCGTTGCGGCCGATCTCCGTCCCCTCGGGGAGCTGGGCGAGCGCGGCCGTGACGCAGGCGCCGGTGTCTGCTCCGGTGAGGGCGAGCGCCAGGGCCGCCGCCATCGCGCGGGCGCCGTGCACGCCGTCCCCGTCCTGGGTGTAGCGGGCGTCGAACTCCGCCAGATCGGCCGCGCCTGCGGGGTCGCCCGGGTGGGCCACGGCCAGCACGCAGGCGCGCACGCAGGCCGCGTCGTCGAAGTAGTGCGGGTTGTCGTGGCCGGTGGCGGGCGGGCGCAGGCCGGTGGCGAGGTTGCCCAGGCCGGCGCGTACGGAGATACGGGCGCGCAGCGGGAGCACGGCGGACTCGATCTCGGGGGCGCGGTCCGCCGCCGCTGCGACCTCGGCGGCGACGGCGGTCCAGGTGAGGTCGATGGCAGCGCGCATCCGGCGGTCCCGGTCGAGGTCCCCGAGCACGTCGTCGTCACCGGCCCGCAGCACGGCCTCCGCGGCGAACGCCGCCCACTCGGCGTCGTCGGAGGGGCCGAGGCACAGGGGTTCCGGGGGCTGGTTGAGGGCGATCGGCACGGGCAGGGTGGTGGTGGCGTTCTGCTCGGCGAAGGTGTCCAGCTCACGGGTGAGGCGGCGGGTCCACTCGGGCATGCGGGCCGCCCGGTGCCGCGCCGCGGGCCAGCCGGCGGCGTCCCCGGCGGCGAGCCCCAGCAGCAGCCCTTCGACACGCCGCCCCGTCACGCCCGGCCCTCGTCGTCCTGCTCCCCGGCGTTCCCCGCTCCCACCAGCGGACTCCGCCCCCGTCCCCCCGGCCCGGCCGCAAGCGCGACGGACGCCTCCCCGGACCGGCAGGCGGGCGTTCCACTCCGAACGGCCGCGGCCGGCGCCTCCGGCGCGGGCGCGGTGGCCCCTGGGCGGGCGGTCGGGGCGGTGTTCCCGGCCGGGAGGGCTGGGGCCGCCTGCCCGGACCGAGCTGCGGTTTCGGTCTTCTGTGCCGGGTCGGCTCGGTCGGTCGCCGTGGTGACGGCGGGTGTCTTCGGGGAGGTGGTCCCTGGGTGGGGGGTCGGGTTGGTGTTCTCGGCCGGGAGGGCTGGGGCCGCCTGCCCGGCCGCTGTGGTCCCGGTCCTGTGCGCTGAGTCGGTTCGGTCGGTCGCGGTCGTCGTGGTGGCGGCCCGTGGCTCCGGCGCGGTGGTCACCGGGTGGGCGTTCGGGGTCGTGTTTTCGGCTGGGAGGGCTGTGATCACCTGGTCGGCTGCCGCGGTGGTCCCGGTTCCGTGAGCCGTGTCGTTCTGGCCGGGCGCTGTGGTGGTGGCCCCTGCTTCCGGGGCAGTGCCTTCTGCGTGGAGGGCCGGGGCGGCCTCTTCGGCTGGGAGGGCTGTGATCACCTGGCCGGCTGCCGCGGTGGTCCCGGTTCCGTGTGCCGTGCTGTTGCGGGCGGGCGCCGTGGTGCGGGGTGCTGTCCGAAGGGCCGGGGCCGGCGGCATGGCCGCCGTGGCCTTTCCGGCCGCTTGAGGCGGGGCGTCTCGCAGGGCGGTCGCCGTGGCCGTGTCCCCGGTGCCCGGGGCCGGGGACACCCGGACCACTTCCCGGACCCCGGCGGGCAGGGAGCCGTGGAGGAGCAGGCCCGCGCCCCACTTGCCGCCCTCCTCCGGGACCAGCAGTTCCGCGACGTCCAGTACGTGGTGGCCCGCCATGGAGGGCAGGCAGCGGCCGCGGGCCGGGCCGATGGCGGCCGCCCAGTCGGCCGGGATCGCGCAGATACCCTGGGTGGCGCCGGACAGGGCGCCCGCCACCGCCGCCGTGGTGTCCGCGTCGCGGCCCATGTTGACCGCCGTGAGGACCGCCGCGCGGAAGTCGCCGTCGGCCGCCGCGTACGCCCCGAAGGCGAGGGCGACCGCCTCCGGGGCCAGGTCGGTCCAGGGATAGCCGCCGATGACCACCGCCGAGCGCACCGCCCGTTCGCCCCGGTGGGCCACGGTCACCGCGCGGCGCAGCGAGCGGGCGGTCCAGGAGTCCTCCGGGACGACGGCGAGCGCGGAGGCGATCACCACCGCGGGCGTGGCACCCGCCATCGCCGCCGCCACGCCCGCCGCGACCGCCTGGCCGCCGTAGATGCCCTCGCCGTCATGGCTGACCGAGCCGTCGATCGCCACCAGCCGGGCCGCCTCGCCGGGGCGCCCGGCGGCGAAGACGCCGAAGGGCGCCGCGCGCATCGCCAGGCCGTCGCTCCAGGCGTGCCGGTGCTGGGCGGAGATCGGCGCGGCCAGGCCGCGGCGGAGGTTCTCCAGCGTGCCGCGCTCACTGAAGCCCGCGCCGCGGAACGGGCCCTCGGCCCGGTCGGCGATCCACTCGTGCCAGGCGCTCTCCACATGGGCCGGGGTGAGCGCCGAGCCGTGCCGGGCCAGCAGCAGCCCCGAGAAGATGGCGTACTCCGTGTCGTCCGTGCCACACGGCCGCTCGCTCACGTAGCCGGTGATCCGGCCCCAGCGGGCGCGGATCTCGGAGGGCTTCAGGTTCTCCGCCGGCGCCCCGAGCGCATCGCCGACGGCCAGGCCGAGCAGCGCGCCCCGGGCCCGTTCGCGCGGCTCCGGGACGTCACCGGGCGCCGGGGACGGGGGAGTGCAGGCGATCGATGCCATGGTGCGGCCTCTCCTTCCGCAGGGCCACGGGCCGTCCCCGGGGACACGGCCCTCTTCGCGGACGCGCCTCGCGGATGCCCTTTGCGGATGTCTCCCACGGCGACACCGCCGAAGACCCCGGGACGCCTCCCTGTCACCCGCACGGCATCTGAGCGAGCTTGATCACGGATGAGCGTTCTCCGGAGAAGTCGCAGGTAAGCCCAGCCTTTCCTTGCTGGCGCCCAGGAAATTACCGGCGTACGTTCGGTGTTGTCGAAAAATAGAACTCATCCAAAGTTAGCTTTGGCTAAGCTTCCTGGGGGACCCCCGCATGGCGATCATCGAGACCGAGGCCCCGCTGCACGAGGCGCACCGCGACAACCACACCCACCGCGACGTCAACGGCGGCTGGCTGCGCCCCGCCGTCTTCGGCGCCATGGACGGCCTGGTCTCCAACCTCGCCCTGCTGACCGGTGTCGCGGGCGGGTCCGCCGGTCACCAGACCATCGTCATCACCGGCCTCGCGGGCCTCGCCGCCGGCGCCTTCTCCATGGCGGCCGGCGAGTACACCTCCGTCGCCTCCCAGCGGGAGCTGGTCGAGGCCGAGCTCGACGTCGAGCGGCGCGAGCTGCGCAGACACCCGCAGGACGAGGAGGAGGAGCTGGCCGCCCTCTACGCGGCCCGCGGCGTTGAGCCCGAGCTGGCCCGCGAGGTCGCCCGGCAGCTGTCCAGGGACCCCGAGCAGGCCCTGGAGATCCACGCCCGCGAGGAACTCGGCATCGACCCCGGGGACCTGCCGTCGCCGCTGGTCGCCGCCGTGTCGTCCTTCGGCTCGTTCGCGCTGGGCGCCCTGCTCCCCGTGCTGCCCTACCTGCTCGGCGCCACCGCCCTGTGGCCCGCCGTGCTCCTCGCGCTCGCCGGGCTGTTCGCCTGCGGCGCGGTCGTGGCCCGGGTGACGGCGCGCAGCTGGTGGTACAGCGGCCTACGGCAGCTCGCGCTGGGCGGCGCGGCGGCCGGTGTGACGTACGCCCTGGGTAGCCTGTTCGGAACGGCCGTAGGATGAGTGGGCCGGAACTTATGCGGTGGGCCGTATAAGTAGCCGTTACTCGCTGGTTTCGAACGCTTAACCACCGGGCATGACCCGTAAGCGCTGTGGGCAACGACGCTCGCGGCGCACTCGCGGGACGAGTGAGGACGCTCGCCCCGCCCCCCAGGGCCGATGGACGCCGATCTGATCGATCTTGTCCGGTTGCGCCCCCACACACTTCCGCCGCTCGTGCGCGGCACCGCCGTGACCCCGCGGCACCCCTGTCGCAACCTGCGGCGTCCGCATGTTGGAACGGAGTATCCGGTTCCCGGGAACCGCCCCATCATGTAACCTGCACGAAATTTCGCACTCCGCAGAGGGCCAACGTCGTCCCTCGGCACCAGCACATGCCACATGACGACGACGGGAGAGCCGATGCGTACGCCGCGCCAGCCGTCCCAGCATTCCGCGAATGGCCAGAACTGGTCGTTCATGGATGCTCGCCCTGCTGCGCAGGGTATGTACGACCCCCGCAACGAGCGCGACGCCTGTGGCGTCGGATTCGTGGCCACCCTCACCGGAGAGGCGAGTCACGCGCTGGTCGAGCAGGCGCTGACTGTTCTGCGCAACCTCGAACACCGCGGCGCCACCGGCTCCGAGCCCGACTCCGGCGACGGCGCGGGCATCCTCTCCCAGGTCCCCGACGCCTTCTTCCGCGAGGTGGCCGGTTTCGACCTTCCCGCGGCCGGCTCCTACGCGGTAGGCATCGCCTTCCTGCCGGAGAACGGCACCGAGGACGTCGTCTCACGGATCGAGACGATCGCGGCCGAGGAGGACCTCACCGTCCTCGGCTGGCGCGAGGTCCCCGTCGCCCCCGAACTGCTCGGCGCCACCGCCCGGTCCACCATGCCGTTCTTCCGCCAGCTCTTCGTCGCCGCCGGCACCGCCGAGGGCATCGCGCTCGACCGCAAGGCCTTCGCGCTGCGCAAGCGTGCCGAGCGGGAGGCCGGCGTCTACTTCGCGTCCCTGTCCGCCCGCACCATCGTCTACAAGGGCATGCTGACCACCGGCCAGCTCGAGCCCTTCTTCCCGGACCTGTCCGACCGCCGCTTCGCCTCCGCGATCGCGCTCGTGCACTCCCGGTTCTCCACGAACACCTTCCCGTCGTGGCCGCTCGCGCACCCGTACCGCTTCGTCGCGCACAACGGTGAGATCAACACCGTCAAGGGCAACCGCAACTGGATGCGCGCCCGCGAGTCCCAGCTCTTCTCCGACCTGTTCGGCGGGAACGACAAGGCCATCGAGCGCATCTTCCCGGTGTGCACCCCCGACGCCTCCGACTCGGCGTCCTTCGACGAGGTGCTGGAACTGCTGCACCTGGGCGGCCGCTCGCTGCCCCACTCCGTGCTGATGATGATCCCGGAGGCGTGGGAGAACCACGACTCCATGGACCCGGCCCGGCGCGCCTTCTACCAGTTCCACTCCACGATGATGGAGCCCTGGGACGGCCCGGCCTGCGTCACCTTCACCGACGGCACCCAGGTCGGCGCCGTGCTCGACCGCAACGGCCTGCGCCCCGGCCGCTACTGGGTCACCGACGACGGCCTCGTCGTCCTCGGCTCCGAGGTCGGCGTCCTCGACATCGACCCCGCCAAGGTCGTCCGCAAGGGCCGCCTGCAGCCCGGCCGCATGTTCCTCGTGGACACCGCCGAGCACCGCATCATCGAGGACGACGAGATCAAGGCGTCCCTCGCCGCCGCGCAGCCCTACGCCGACTGGCTGGAGGCCGGCGAGATCGAGCTGGGCGACCTGCCCGAGCGCGAGCACATCGTGCACACCCACGCCTCGGTCACCCGCCGCCAGCAGACCTTCGGCTACACCGAGGAGGAACTGCGCGTCATCCTCGCCCCGATGGCCCGCAGCGCCGCCGAGCCGATCGGCTCCATGGGCACCGACAGCCCGATCGCGGCCCTGTCCGAGCGCCCGCGGCTGCTCTTCGACTACTTCACCCAGCTCTTCGCGCAGGTCACCAACCCGCCGCTGGACGCGATCCGCGAGGAACTGGTCACCTCCCTGCGCAGCGCGCTGGGCCCGCAGGGCAACCTGCTCGACCCGACCGCCGCCTCCTGCCGGTCCGTCGTGCTGCCCTTCCCGGTCATCGACAACGACGAGCTGGCCAAGCTCATCCACATCAACGCCGACGGCGACATGCCCGGCTTCAAGGCCGCGACCCTCTCCGGCCTGTACCGGGTCTCCGGCGGCGGCGACTCCCTCGCCGCCCGCATCGAGGAGATCTGCGCCGAGGCCGACGCCGCCATCGGCAACGGCGCCCGCCTGATCGTCCTGTCCGACCGGCACTCCGACGCCGAGCACGCGCCGATCCCGTCGCTGCTGCTCACCGCGGCCGTCCACCACCACCTCATCCGCACCAAGCAGCGCACCCACGTGGGCCTGCTGGTCGAGGCCGGCGACGTCCGCGAGGTCCACCACGTCGCCCTGCTCATCGGCTACGGCGCCGCCGCCGTCAACCCGTACCTGGCGATGGAGTCGGTCGAGGACCTGGTCCGCGCGGGCACCTTCCTGTCGGACATCGAGGCCGAGCAGGCCATCCGCAATCTGATCTACGCCCTCGGCAAGGGCGTGCTGAAGGTCATGTCCAAGATGGGCATCTCCACCGTCGCCTCCTACCGCGGCGCCCAGGTCTTCGAGGCCGTCGGCCTCGACGACGCCTTCGTGGAGAAGTACTTCAACGGCACCGCCACCAAGATCGGCGGCGTCGGCATCGACGTCATCGCCAAGGAGGTCGCCGCCCGCCACGCCAAGGCCTACCCGGCCTCCGGCATCGCTCCCGCGCACCGCGCGCTGGATATCGGCGGCGAGTACCAGTGGCGCCGCGAGGGCGAACCGCACCTGTTCGACCCGGAGACGGTCTTCCGCCTGCAGCACTCCACGCGCTCCGGGCGCTACGACATCTTCAAGAAGTACACCGACCGGGTGAACGAGCAGTCCGAGCGCCTGATGACGCTGCGCGGCCTGTTCGGCTTCACCTCCGGCCGCACCCCGGTCCCCCTCGACGAGGTCGAGCCGGCGAGCGAGATCGTCAAGCGCTTCTCCACCGGCGCCATGTCGTACGGCTCCATCTCCAAGGAGGCGCACGAGACCCTCGCCATCGCCATGAACCAGCTCGGCGGCAAGTCGAACACCGGTGAGGGCGGCGAGGACCCGGAGCGCCTGTACGACCCGGCGCGTCGCTCGGCGATCAAGCAGGTCGCCTCCGGCCGGTTCGGCGTGACCTCCGAGTACCTGGTCAACGCCGACGACATCCAGATCAAGATGGCCCAGGGCGCCAAGCCCGGCGAAGGCGGCCAGCTGCCCGGCCACAAGGTCTACCCGTGGGTCGCGAAGACGCGTCACTCGACGCCGGGCGTGGGCCTCATCTCCCCGCCGCCGCACCACGACATCTACTCCATCGAGGACCTCGCCCAGCTCATCCACGACCTGAAGAACGCGAACCCGCAGGCGCGGATCCACGTCAAGCTGGTCTCCGAGGTCGGCGTCGGCACCGTCGCGGCGGGCGTGTCCAAGGCGCACGCGGACGTGGTGCTGATCTCCGGCCACGACGGCGGCACCGGCGCCTCCCCGCTGACCTCGCTCAAGCACGCCGGCGGCCCCTGGGAGCTGGGCCTCGCCGAGACCCAGCAGACCCTGCTGCTCAACGGCCTGCGCGACCGCATCGTCGTGCAGACCGACGGCCAGCTCAAGACCGGCCGCGACGTCGTCATCGCCGCGCTGCTCGGCGCCGAGGAGTTCGGTTTCGCGACCGCGCCGCTCGTCGTCTCCGGCTGCGTCATGATGCGCGTCTGCCACCTGGACACCTGCCCGGTCGGCATCGCCACCCAGAACCCGGTGCTGCGCGAGCGCTTCGCCGGCAAGGCCGAGTACGTGGTGAACTTCTTCCGGTTCATCGCCGAGGAGGTCCGCGAGATCCTCGCCGAGCTGGGCTTCCGCTCCATCGAGGAGGCCGTCGGCCACGCCGAGGCGCTCGACGTCACCCGGGCCGTCGACCACTGGAAGGCGCAGGGCCTGGACCTGGAGCCGCTGTTCCACGTGCCGGAGCTGCCCGAGGGCGCCGTCCGCCACCGGATCGTCGGCCAGGACCACGGCCTGGAGAAGGCCCTGGACAACGAGCTGATCAAGCTCGCCGCCGACGCGCTCGCCGCCTCGGACGCCACCGAGGCACAGCCGGTGCGCGCCCAGGTCGCCATCCGCAACATCAACCGCACGGTCGGCACCATGCTCGGCCACGAGGTGACGAAGAAGTTCGGCGGCGCGGGCCTGCCCGAGGACACCATCGACATCACCTTCACCGGCTCCGCGGGCCAGTCCTTCGGCGCTTTCCTGCCGCGCGGTGTCACCCTCCGCCTGGAGGGCGACGCCAACGACTACGTCGGCAAGGGCCTGTCCGGCGGCCGGATCGTGGTCCGTCCGGACCGCGCGGCCGACCACCTCGCCGAGTACTCGACCATCGCGGGCAACACCATCGGCTACGGCGCCACCGGCGGCGAGCTGTTCCTGCGCGGCCGCACCGGTGAGCGGTTCTGCGTCCGCAACTCCGGTGCGCTGGTCGTCTCCGAGGGCGTGGGCGACCACGGCTGCGAGTACATGACCGGCGGTCACGCGGTCGTCCTCGGCCCGACCGGCCGCAACTTCGCGGCGGGTATGTCCGGCGGCATCGCCTACGTCATCGACCTCGACCGCGACAACGTCAACGCCGGCAACGCCGCGGCGGTCGAGGCGCTGGACGACACGGACAAGCAGTGGCTGCACGACGTCGTGCGCCGCCACGCCGAGGAGACCGGCTCCACGGTCGCCGGGAAGCTGCTCGCCGACTGGGACACGGCCGTGCAGCGGTTCAGCAAGATCATCCCCAGCACGTACAAGGCAGTGCTCGCCGCCAAGGACGCCGCCGAGCGAGCCGGTCTCTCCGAGACCGAGATCACCGAGAAGATGATGGAGGCGGCGATCAATGGCTGACCCGAAGGGCTTCCTGAACCACGGCCGCGAGGTCGCCAAGACCCGTCCCGTCGGTGAGCGCGTCAAGGACTGGAACGAGGTCTACGTCCCCGGCTCCCTGCTGCCGATCATCAGCAAGCAGGCCAGCCGGTGCATGGACTGCGGCATCCCGTTCTGCCACAACGGCTGTCCGCTGGGGAACCTGATCCCCGAGTGGAACGACTACGCCTACCGCGAGGACTGGTCGGCCGCCTCCGACCGCCTGCACGCGACCAACAACTTCCCGGAGTTCACCGGTCGCCTCTGCCCGGCCCCCTGCGAGTCGGCGTGCGTGCTCGGCATCAACCAGCCGCCGGTCACCATCAAGAACGTCGAGGTCTCGATCATCGACAAGGCGTGGGAGACCGGGGACGTCGCCCCGCAGATCCCCGAGCGCCTGTCCGGCAAGACCGTCGCCGTCATCGGCTCGGGCCCGGCGGGTCTCGCCGCCGCCCAGCAGCTCACCCGGGCCGGCCACACGGTCGCCGTGTACGAGCGCGCGGACCGCGTCGGCGGACTCCTCCGCTACGGCATCCCCGAGTTCAAGATGGAGAAGCGGCACATCAACCGCCGCATCGAGCAGATGCGCGCGGAGGGCACCCGCTTCCGCACCGGCGTCGAGATCGGCCGCGACCTGAACGCCCGCGACCTCAAGAAGCGCTACGACGCGATCGTCATCGCCGCCGGCGCCACCACCGCCCGTGACCTCCCGGTCCCCGGCCGCGAGCTCAAGGGCGTCTACCAGGCGATGGAGTACCTCCCCCTGGCCAACAAGGTCCAGGAGGGCGACTACGTCACCACGCCGATCTCGGCCGAGGGCAAGCACGTCGTCGTCATCGGCGGCGGCGACACCGGCGCGGACTGCGTGGGCACCGCCCACCGCCAGGGCGCGGCCTCCGTCACCCAGCTCGAGATCATGCCCCGCCCGAACGACGAGCGGCACCCGACGAACCAGCCCTGGCCGACCTTCCCGATCCTGTACAAGGTCACCTCGGCGCACGAGGAGGGCGGTGAGCGGATCTACTCCGCCTCCACCACCCACTTCGAGGGCGACGAGGACGGCAACGTCCAGTGGCTGCACCTGGCCGAGGTGGAGTTCGTCGACGGCAGGCTGACCTCGAAGCCGGGCACCGAGCGGAAGATCCCCGCCCAGCTCGTGACCCTCGCGATGGGCTTCACGGGCACCGACCGGGACAACGGCCTGGTCGAGCAGTTCGGCCTGGAGCTGGACGAGCGCGGCAACATCGCCCGCGACGCCGCCTTCCAGACCAACGTGCCGGGCGTGTTCGTCGCCGGTGACGCGGGCCGCGGCCAGTCCCTGATCGTCTGGGCGATCGCCGAGGGCCGCTCGGCCGCCCGCGGCGTGGACCGCTTCCTGACGGGCGCCAGCGACCTGCCGGCCCCGATCCGCCCGACGGACCGCGCGCTGGCGGTCTGACGGGCCCACCGAGAACGTCCCGTACAACGGCGTACGGGCGGGACCTCTGGGGGATATCCCCCGGACCCCCGCGACGGCGCCCGCCCACCTGTCCCCGACCGGACTCCTGGGCGGGCGCCGTCGCACGTGAGGCCGCCCCGCCGGCTAGGGCACCCGGTACGTCTCCCCGTACACCTGCCAGGTCAGCGGCGTGCGCAGCTCCAGGTTGCCCTCGCGCAGGAACCGCCGCTGGGCGGTGTCGACGCGAGTGGTGTCGATGGTGGAGCTCCTGCGCCTCATGGCCTCGCGGCGGACGTCCAGGAACACGTCGAGGTACGCGCGCTCGCCGCCGCCCCGGGACGGGGAGCCGGCCTTCCGCAGGGCACGTTCGCGCAGCCCGTAGAAGCCGTCGCGCCCGGTGCCGGGGCCGTGGAAGACCATCGCGTCGTAGTAGACGAACTGACCCAGCGTGCCCAGCCCGTCGAGCTTGGCGAGGCGGACGGCCGGGTCGAAGTACACGCGGTCGCGCTCCTCCTCCTGCGCCGCCCGGAACGCCGGGAGCTTCGCCTCCGCTTTCCAGGCCGCGGTGAAACCCGGGTCGAGCCCCTGGTGGGAGCCGGTGCCGTCGACCTTCCGCAGGGCCGGCAGATACGGCGCGAGACCGTTGCCGGGACGGGCCTTCGTGTACCGCTCGACCAGGGTGAGCAGGTCGTGCGTGCCGGTGCAGAAACCGATGATGCCGGCGGTGTAGCCCCGCCCGTCGCCGATGTCCTCGATGTAGCCGTAGGAGCCGCGCCAGTCGAGCGTGGAGTTCTCCGCGCTCGCCACGATCCGCTGCGCCAGCTCCTTCTTGGCCGGCGCCGCCAGGCCCGGCGGCGCGTCCGCGATGGCCTCCTCGTCCCGGGCCCGTTCCGACTCGGCCCGTGACTTGGCGTCCTGGCGCTCCCGCTGCACGGCGGAGATGTGCTTGTCCTTCGCGTCCGAGGAGCCGGAGGAGCCGGCGCCCAGACCGTAGACCACCGCCGCGACGGCGATCGGAGCGGCCGCGAGCAGCAGGATCCCGGTTCGTCTCATGACAGGTTCCGTCTCTTCATGGCAGTCACCGTACGGCCCGGATCAGGCCGCCCCTCCCATGAGCTCCGGTTGCACGGCGAGCGACGACACCCTGACCCCGACCAGCACCACCAGCAGCACCAGCAGCGCCACGCACGCGCCCGCCTGCACCAGCGTGCGCCGGTCCCGGGGCGCGTAGGCGTACGCCAGCGTCACCGCCCCGCCGGCCAGCAGCCCGCCGAGGTGCCCCTGCCAGGACGTCATCCAGGCGGAGACCACCAGCCACACCAGCAGGCCCGTCATGTACTGGTTGACCGCCCGCCGGTCGTAGCCGAGGCGGCGGCCCATGACGTAGTACGCGGCGCCCAGGCCGAAGACGGCGCCGGACGCGCCGACCGTGCGGGTCTCCGGGGCGAGCAGCAGCACCAGCACCGAGCCGCCCAGTGCCGACAGCAGGTACAGGGCGAGGTAGCGGACCCGGCCGAGCTGCGCCTCCACCACCCGGCCGACGTTCCACAGCGCCAGCATGTTGAACAGGATGTGCGTGATGCCGAACGCCCCCTCGGCGGGCGTCAGATGCAGGAACGCGCCGGTCAGCAGCCGGTACCACTCGCCGTGCGCGACCCCCTGGGGCAGATAGCCCGGCGGTGTCGCGCCCAGCATGTCGAACCGGTACTCGACCGAGGGCCGGGCCAGCTCGGCGAGGTAGGCGAGCACGTTCAGCCCGATCAGGACGTAGGTGACCACCGGCACCGCGCTGATCCGGCCGCCGAACGCCGTCCGCGCCTGCCGCACCGAGCGCGCCCCCTCCTTCACGCACTCCACGCACTGGTGGCCGACGGCGGCCTCCCGCATGCAGGACGGGCAGATGAAGCGGTCGCAGCGGGTGCAGCGCACGTGCGACTCCACCTTGGGGTGACGGAAGCACGTGGTCACGGCGGACTCGGCGGTCACGGCCGGCTCCTTGGAAGGTCACGGGGACGGGACGGGCCGGTGGGGACGGCGGCGAACAAAATAGCGAACCGCTGTGACGTGAGCGACACCAGGGGGAGATGATCACGCAGGCTCGGCCGCCTGCCGGAGCCGAGGACGACGGGCCCGCCCCCTCAGCCCGGCCGCTCCCCGCCCGGCTGCCGCCTCGCCTGGCCGCTTCCCGCCCGGCTGCCGCCTCGCCTGGCCGCTTCCCGCCCGGCTGCCGCCTCGCCCGGCCGCTCCCCGCCCGGCCGGGCCGCCGCCCGGCCGCCCCGCCGGGCCGGGGCCCTACGTGTCGCACTCCAGCACCGTTCTGCACAGTCCGCACCGGGCCCGTACCCGGCCCTTGACCGGCAGCCGGATCCGCTGCAGACACGTGGGGCAGGGGAACGACACCCGCAGGTGGCCGTCGGGGCCGGGATCGGCGGTGAAGGCGTACCCCCCGGCCGGCCGGCCGCCCGACGCGTGGCGGCGGTCGTGGGCGTAACGGCGCCGGCCCGCCCAGCCGGCCCCGGTCAGCGGCGGCTGCTGCCCGTCCCGGACGGCCAGCTCCCTGCCCCTGACGTACGCCGAGTACGCCTGCGGACTGGTGAACCACACCGACGGGTCCTCCTGGAACAGCAGCGCCCGCTTGGCGAGGACGTAGCCGAACTCCTCCGGGGTGAGGTAGCCCAGCTTCTGCGAGGACACCCCGTCCTCGCGGAAGGCGTCCAGCAGCAGCCAGCCCGCGCCCAGATAGGCCGCCACCGTGTCCGTCAGGATCTCGTTCTCCGCCGTCGTCGCGAACGACAGGTCCAGACGGTGCAGATAGACATGGGTCACCTCGTGGGCGAGCGCCGCGCCGATGTCCCCGCGATGGGTGCGGAAGCGGTCGTTCAGCTCCACGAAGTACTCCGGACCCGCCGCCAGTTCCACGGTGGCCGCGTGCGTCATCTCCCGGAAACCGACGACCAGCCGCGCATCCGGCAGCCTGAAGTGCCGCACGATCTCCCGGGCCACCCGCTGCGCGCCCAGATGCAGGTCGTCGGTGTCACAGAAGGCCACGTCCGCCGGGACCACACTGGCCGAGAACGTCCGGACCGTCTCGTACGACAGCCGTCTGTACAGCGCGGTGACGGCGGCCCGCACCGTCTCCAGATGCGGGAAACCGTGCTCGACCGGTCCGCCGTTCGCCACGCGCGACCCCCAATGACGCCCGGAACCCCCCTCCACTGTAGGCGGGCGCCCGCCCGGCCGCCCGTGCCGGCGCGGCCCACAGTGATCGCATGCTGGTCACCGCGTGATCGCGGGGCCGCGCCGCCCTTAGGGTTGACCGCCATGACCATCAGCAACACCGGAACCGGTGACGTCGACCCCGCGGTCCGCCAGGAGCTGGAGCGGCTGCGCGACAGCATCGACAACATCGACGCGGCCGTCGTCCACATGCTCGCCGAGCGCTTCAAGTGCACCCAGCAGGTCGGCCGGCTCAAGGCCGGCCACCGGCTTCCGCCCGCGGACCCGGCCCGCGAGGCCCGGCAGATCGAGCGGCTGCGCCGCCTCGCCGAGAGCGCCAAGCTCGACCCGGCCTTCGCCGAGAAATTCCTCAACTTCATCATCGCCGAGGTGATCCGGCACCACGAGTCCATCGCCGGGGACACGGTCGGCGGACAGAGCGCCGCGACCGGCTGACGCCCGCTCCGGCACCCGCCGGCGCGGGCGGCGCGGGGACGGCGGTACGGGGCGCGACACCGGACATATGCCGTGTACCGATCCGCCTCTGTCCGCCGCGGAAGCCATCAGGCAGCATGGCCTGCATGTCCGTCATCACGCGCGACGAAGCGCAGCTCCGAGCACAGCTCCTCGACGTCCACCGCTACACGGTCGAACTCGACCTCACGACCGGGGACGAGACCTTCGACTCCCGCACCGTGATCAGGTTCACCGCGCGGTCCGCCGGGGACACGTTCGTCGAGCTAAAGCCCGCCTCCTTGCGCACCGTCACCCTCGACGGACAGTCCCTCGACCCGCAGACCCTCGACGGCAACCGGCTGCCGCTGCCCGGCCTCACCGCGGGCGAGCACGAACTGCGCGTCGACGCCGCCATGCGCTACTCCCGCACCGGCGAGGGCATGCACCGCTTCACCGACCCCACCGACGGCGAGACCTACGTCTACACGCAGATGTTCCTCGACGACGTCCAGCGCGTCCTCGCCGCCTTCGACCAGCCCGACCTGAAGGCCGTCTTCGAGCTCACCGTCACCGCGCCCGAGAACTGGACCGTCCTCGCCAACGGCGTCACCGAGCACCTCGGCCAGGGCCGCTGGCGGGCCGCCCCCACACCGCCGATCTCCACCTACCTCGTCGCCGTCGCCGCCGGTCCCTGGCACACGCGCCGCACCGAGCACCGCGGCCTGCCCTTCGGCATCCACTGCCGCCGCTCCCTCGCCCCCTACCTCGACGCCGACGCCGACGAGATCCTCGACGTCACCCGCGCCTGCTTCGACCGGTACCACGAGAAGTTCGAGGAGCCCTACCCCTTCGACTCCTACGACCAGGCGTTCGTGCCCGAGTTCAACGCCGGCGCCATGGAGAACCCCGGCCTGGTCACCTTCCGCGACGACTTCGTCTTCCGCTCCGCCGTCACCGACACCGAACGCCAGACCCGCGCCATGGTCATCGCCCACGAGATGGCCCACATGTGGTTCGGCGACCTCGTCACCCTCAAGTGGTGGGACGACATCTGGCTCAACGAGTCCTTCGCCGAGTACATGGGCTACCAGACCACCCTGGAAGCCACCCGCTTCACCCAGCCGTGGGTCGAGTTCGGCGTCACCCGCAAGGCCTGGGGCTACGACGCCGACCAGCGTCCCTCCACCCACCCGGTCGCCCCCGACGCCGTCGACGACACCGCCGCCGCCCTGCTCAACTTCGACGGCATCTCCTACGCCAAGGGCGCGTCCGCCCTGCGCCAGCTCGTCGCCTGGCTCGGCGAGAAGAACTTCCTCGCCGGCATCAACATCCACTTCGAACGGCACCGGTTCGCCAACGCCACCCTCGCCGACTTCATCGACTCCCTCGCCGCGGCCACCGACCGCGACGTGCCCGCCTGGGCCGACGCCTGGCTGCGCACCACCGGGGTCGACACCCTCACCCCGCGCGTCGCCGCCGCCGACGGCACCTGCGCCCTCACCGTCGACCGCGCCGGCAGCCGCCCGCACCGGGTCACCGTCGGCCTCTACGACCACGACCTCACCGACGAGGGCCGGCTCACACCCCGCGAACAGCTCGGCGTCGACGTCCCGCAGAGCACGCCGCAGCCCATCGGCAAGCTACCCGCGCTGGTCCTCGTCAACGACGGCGACCTGACCTACGCCAAAATCCGCTTCGACGCAGAGTCCTTCGAAGCGGTCCGCGCCGGCCTGTCCGGACTGCCCGACCCCCTCACCCGCGCGGTGGTCTGGAACGCCCTCAGGGACGCCGTGCGCGACGGCGAACTCCCGCCCGGCGCGTACCTCGAGGCGGCCCGCACCCACCTGCCGCTCGAAACCGACCTCGCCCTCGCACAGGGCGTCCTCGCCTTCGCCGCCCACGAGGTCACCGACCGCTACCTGCGCCCCGAGGACCGCCCGGCCGCCCTCGCCACCCTCGGCTCCCTCTGCCGCGACCTGCTGCGCCGCACCGAGGACGGCGACAACCCCGGCCTGCGCCTGATCGCCGTACGCCACTTCATCGACGTCGCCGCCCACCCCGACACCATCGCCGCCTGGCTCGCCGAAGACACGGTCCCCGGCGGCCCCGAACTCGACCCCGAGCTGCGCTGGCGCATCCTCGGCCGGCTCGCCGTCCTCGGCGCCACCGACGAGGCCGCGATCGCCGCCGAACTCGAACGCGACCCCTCCGCCAGCGGCCAGGAGGGCGCCGCCACCTGCCGCGCCGCACTGCCCGACCCGCAGGCCAAACGCGCCGCCTGGGACGCGATGTTCGCCACCGACGACCTCTCCAACTACCTCTTCACGGCCACCGCTCGCGGCTTCTGGCAGCCCGAACAGGCAGACCTCGTAAGGGAATACGTGCCCCGCTACTACCAGGACGCGGTCCCGCTCGCCGCCCGCCGCGGCCCCGCCATCGCCTCCGCCGCCGGCCGCTGGGCCTTCCCGTACCACGCGGTCGACGCGGAGAACCTCGCCCTCGGCGAGGCCTGCCTGCGCGACGCGGAACCCGTCGCCGCCCTGCACCGCAGACTCGTCGACGAACTCGACGACCTGGCCCGCGCCCTGCGCGTCCGGGGCGAGTAACACCCGGCCCACGGCGACCCGGACGGCGCGCCGCCCCCGCTCACCTCGGAAGCGGGGGCAGCGCGCCGCCCCCGGCGGATCCCGCCGCACCGGCGGACCGGCCGCCGCTCACCCCCCGCTCACCCCCCGAGCACCCGCAACTCCGCCCGCCGCACCCCCGCTTCACGCCGCCCGGCACGCCGGTTGCCCACCGCGCCGCCCGCCTCGACCACGGCGCCCAGGGAGAAACCGAGCCGCTCCAGGAACCCCTCACCGCAGCGCCAGCCGGCCGGCACCGTCGCCGTGACCAGGAACACCCCGCCCGCACGCGCCAGCAGGGACTCCGCCAGCGCACGGCCCAGCCCCCGCCCCCGCGCCCAGGGCGCCAGCAGGAACAGGCCCACCGCCACCGCACCCGGCTCCGGATGGTCCCGCACCGCGTCCACCAGACCCGCGACCACCCCGTCCCGCTCCAGCACCAGCAGCACCTTGTCCTCGGGGCTCGCACCCTCCGGCAGCGCGTAGAACAGGCCCTGCACATCACCCGGCCCCGACGGCAGCCCCGTCGCCGCGACGAACCAGTCCTCGCACTCCTCGAACAGCGTCAGCAACGGCACCTCGTCCCGCGGACCGGGCTCACGCACCACCACCCGCTCACCGGGCACCTCGATCATCCACGCATCGACCATCCGACCGACGTTAGCCGCGGCGCCCCCGGCGCTCCACCGCTCCAACGTGTTTTCCCCGTACGGCAGTACCCACCTCCCGGTCCCGGTCGTTGAGCCTCCGGGAGCGGTGGACCGCCTCCCGGACGAGCCGGACGTCACCGGACGCGAACGCTCACCCCGGCGACCCCGCCGCCCGCCGCCACCGCCCCGCCGCCCGCACCACCGCGAACCCAGGACCGCCCGTCCGTCCCGTGCCCCCGGAGGAGAGCCCATGAGCCTGCCGCCCCTCGCCTCGGGACCCGACGGCCCCGCCGCCCTGCGCCCCCTCCTCGACACCGTCCTCGAAGCCCTCGCCACCGGCGGCCGGACCCGCGGCGGACCACTGCCGGCCGGCGGCCCCGGCACCGTCACCGCACGGATGACCGCGGCCCTCGGTGACGACGTCCTGCCCGAGGACCCCGACCCCGACGCCCTGCGCACCCTCGTACACGCCCTCGCCGAGGGCGCCGCCGACCCCGCCCACCCGCTCTGCGCCGCCCACCTGCACTGCCCGCCGCTCGCCGTCGCCACGGCCGCCGACCTCGCCGCCAGCGCCCTCAACCCCTCACTGGACTCCTGGGACCAGGCCCCCGCGGCCTCCGCCCTGGAAGCCCAGGTCACCCACGCCCTCGCCCGGCTCGTCGGCCTCGCCGACGCCCTCGTCACCACCGGCGGCACCGAATCCAACCAGCTCGCCCTGCTCCTCGCCCGCGAAACCCACGGCGGCCGCCTCCGGCTGGTCTGCGGCGCCAACGCCCACCACTCCCTGCCCCGCGCCGCCTGGCTGCTCGGCCTGCCCGACCCGGTCGTCGTCCCCACCCCGCGCGGCACCCTGGACCCGGCAGCCCTCCACCACGCCCTCACCGCCCACCCCGGCCCCCTGCTCGTCGCCGCCACCGCCGGCACCACCGACGCCGGACTCATCGACCCACTGCCCGACATCGCCCGCCTGTGCGCCGCCCACGGCGCCCGCCTGCACATCGACGCCGCCTACGGCGCCTGCCTCGCCTTCAGCGACCGGCACCGCCACAAGCTCGCCGGCCTGGAAGCCGCCCACACCGTCACCCTCGACCTGCACAAACTCGGCTGGCAGCCATCCGCCGCCGGACTCCTCGCCGTGGCCCGGCCCCACGAACTCACCGCACTCCACCACCACGCCGACTACCTCAACGCCGGCGACGACACCGAAGCGGGCCTGCCCGACCTGCTCGGCCGCTCCCTGCGCACCACCCGCCGGCCCGACATCCTCAAGATCGCCGTCACCCTCAGGACCCTGGGCCGCACCGGGCTCGGCACCCTCGTCGACCAGGTCTGCGCCCACGCCCACGAGTTCGCCGCCCTCGTCCAGCGGCACCCCGGCCACGAGCTGAACGGCCCGCCCGTCATCAGCACCGTCCTCTTCCGGCCCGCGGGCGCCCCCGACGACACCGTCGCCGCCGTACGCCGCCGCCTGCTCCACCAGGGCCGGGCCGTCCTCGGACGGGCCCGCGCCGACGGGCGGCTCTGGCTCAAGGCCACCTTCCTCAACCCCCACACCCGGCCCCACGAACTGGCCGCACTCCTCGAACTCGCCGAAGGAGCCACCCCCGGATGACCCGCCCCCCACACCCTGAGCCCGGCACCCCCCGCGACCTCGTCGGCATCGGCATCGGCCCCAGCAACCTCTCCCTGGCCGCCCTCGCCCACCCACTCGCCGAACTCGACACCGTCTTCTACGAACAACGCCCCCGCTTCGACTGGCACCCCGGCCTGCTCATCGACGGCGCCACCCTCCAAGTGCCCTTCCTCGCCGACCTGGTCACCCTCGCCGACCCCACCAGCCCCTGGAGCTTCCCCAACTACCTCAAGAACCACGAACGGCTCTTCCCGTTCTACTTCGCCGAACGCTTCCACATCCAGCGCGCCGAATACGACGCCTACTGCCGCTGGGTCTCCCGGAACCTGCCCGGACTGCGCTTCCACCACCAGGTCGACGCCGTCCGCTGGAACCCCGGACACGACGTCTTCGAAGTCGACCACACCCGCCTCGACACCCCGGCCGGCACCCCGGCCCACGGCCGCACCCGCGCCCGCAACATCGTCCTCGGCATCGGCACCGCCCCCCACGTACCCGAAGCCCTGCGGCCACTGGCCGAAGCGCCCGGCGTCCCCGTCATCCACGCCGCCGACTACCTCCGGCACCGCGCCACCCTCCTCACCGCCGGCCACATCACCGTCGTCGGCTCCGGACAGTCCGGCGCCGAAGTCTTCCTCGACCTGCTGCGCCACCGCCCCGCCGGCCAGGAGAGACTGCACTGGATCGGCCGCACCGAAGCGTTCGCCCCCATGGAGTACTCCAAGCTGGGCCTCGAACACTTCACCCCCGACTACACCCGCTACTTCCACGCCCTCGCCGAACCCGTCCGCGACCGGCTCGTCCCCGCCCAATGGCAACTGCACAAAGGCATCGACGCCGACACCCTCGCCGCCATCCACGACGAGCTGTACCGGCGCACCCTGAACGGCGGCTGGCCCGACGCCGTCCTCACCCCCGGCGTCCGCGTCCGCACCGCCGGCCGCATCACCGCCGGCCAGATCGAACTCCACCTCGAACACCTCCAGCAGGGCACCCGCACCCGGCTCACCACCGACGCCGTCGTCCTCGCCACCGGCTACCGCGAACGCCCACTCGACGCCGTCCTCGCCGCACTCGACCCCTACCTGCGCCGCGACGACAGCGGACGCCCACGCATCGACCAGGAGTACCGCCTCCTCCTCGACCCCTGCGTCACCGGCTCCGTCTACGTCCAGAACGCCGAACTGCACACCCACGGCGTCGGCGCCCCCGACCTCGGCCTCACCGCCTGGCGCAGCGCCACCATCCTCAACTCCCTCACCGGCAAGGAGCAGTACCCCCTGCCCACCCGCACCGCCTTCACCACCTTCGGACTCCAGCCCCCCGCCCCCCGCACCGCTCCCACCGGACAACCGGCCCCGCCCATCGGCTGACCCCCCCGGCACACACGCCGGCGGCGCCGGTGCCAAGAACAAGCACCGGCGCCGCCGAAGGGGCCCACCCGGGAATCAGAAGACCGGAGTACCGTCCCGCGTCAGCTTCCAGTCCACGGAGGCGAAGTCCTTCGGGTCCAGCACGCCCTTCGCCGTCACCCACTCCGCGATCCGGGTACGGATCTCCGTCGACTCCGACCACAGCTCCTTCGCCGAAGCCACGTACGGGAACGCGCCACCGCCGTTGGCACGGTAGTTGTTCACCGCCAGCACGAACTGCTGCGCGTCGTCCAGCGCCGCGCCGGCGAACGTCAGATTCCTGATCCGCGAACCCGCCGGCTGCGCCACGTCGATGTCGTACGACAGCCCCGACACGTAGTCGTAGTTGTAGTCCGGACGGCCGCCCGCGTTCGTCAGCTTCTCCACGTCGACAGCCGCGCCCGACGCCGTCTGCACGTAGTACCCCGCCGAGTACTCCAGGTACGCCCGCACCTGCGCGCCCGTCATCAGCTTCGCGACCAGCGTGTTGTCGTACACGTACAGACTCGACAGGTCCCGGATCGTCACATCGCCGGCCGGGATCTCGGACGTCCGGGAGAACGGCGACGCCTGCGCGATCACCGGCAGCGAGGCGTACTCGGTGCCCGCCAGCGCCGCCTTCACCACGTCCTCCTGGACCTTGGTGATCAGATCGATGATCGGGGCGTCCTTGTAACGGGCCTCCACGGTCGTCAGCGTCTCGGTCGCCCGGCCCACCACCTGGTTGACGTACGCCACGACCTTGTCGTGCTCGTCCTTCAGCAGCCTGGTGATCCGCGGGTCGTCCGCCACCGTCTTCGAGTCACGCAGCGAAGCGGAGACCGACTCCACCTCCCACCTGCCCTTGTCGAACGCCAGCTCGATGTCGAAGACGCTCAGCCGCTCCGCGTAGCACAGCGGCTCCGACAGCACGACCGTCCGGCCCGACTTCTCGTTGACGACCTTCAGCTCCGGAATCTCCAGATGCGCGTGCCCCACCAGGATCGCGTCGATCCCCGGCACCTGCCGCGCCACGTTCGCCGCCGCGTCCTCCACGTACGGCAGCTGGTCGCCGTACGACGAGTTCCCCGACGTGCCCGAGTGCGCCGACACCACGACCACGTCCGCGCCCATCGCCCGCAGCTTCGGCACCCACTTCGCGGCCTGTTCCTCCAGACCCGGGAACGCAAGCTTGCCCTGCACGTACGCCTTGTCCCAGATCGCGATGCCCGGGTTGGTCAGACCCAGCACCGCGACCTTCACCGGCGGAGCGCCCGGCACGTGGAACTTCTTGACGAAGTAGGGCGGGAAGGCCGGCTTCAGCGTCTTCGCGTCGACCGCGTTGGCGCCCAGCAGCGGGAAGTCGAGCTGGTCCTCGAACTTCCGCAGCGTCTCGATGCCGTAGTTGAACTCGTGGTTGCCGAGCGCCGCCGCGTCGTACCCGATCGCGTTCATCGCCTGCGCCATCGGATGCACCGGACCGCCCTCGGCGGTGATCGGGTCCACCTTCGCGTAGTAGTACGTCAGCGGAGTGCCCTGGATCGTGTCACCCGCGTCCAGCAGCAGCGTGTTGGAGCGGCCCTTCTCCTTGCGGATCCCCTCGACCAGCGTCGAGACGCGAGCCAGGCCCTGCGCGTTGCCCGCCTTGTCGGAGTACTCCGCGTCCTTGAAGTAGTCCCAGTTGAAGACGTGGCCGTGCAGGTCCGTGGTGCCCATGACGGTCAGGGAGTACCGCTTCACCTGCTTCCCCGTGCCCTTCGCCTCGGCGGCCTCGGCCGCCGGAGCCGCCGCCGCACCGGCGATCGCCACCCCCGCCCCGGTCGCGGCGGACTTCTTCAGGAACTTCCGGCGGTTCAACGGCATCTCTCGGTCTCCTCGGGGAAACAGTCAACAACGCGCGTAGATTCTGACCCGGACGTGACCGGAGACAACAGGTCCAAGAGGTTTCGATCTGGTGACCTCAAGCCCCAACTACGGCCATGGAAGCGGAAAGCGCGTGACACAGTGGGACGTATGACTCAACCGGCGGCCCCACCCCACGGCACCCCCGACGCCCCCCTCCTCGTCGTCCACGGCGAAGCCGAGATCGACGCCGAACCGGAGATCGCCCGCATCGCCGTCACCGTCAACGCCCGCGGCCGCGACCGCCGCACCACCCTCGACGACCTCACCCGCCGCAACACCGCCGCCCTCGACCTCGTCAAGTCCTACGCCGACGCCGTCGCACACGTGTCCACCGGCGCCGTCACCATCACCCCCGAGCTCGACCCCCACGGCCACGGCGAACGCATACACAGCCACCACGGCCGGGTCCACCTCACCGCCGAACTCACCGACTTCACCGCCCTGGCGGAACTCATCACCCGACTGGCCGACTTGGAACTCACCCGGATCGACGGCCCCTGGTGGTCCCTGCGCCCCGACTCGCCCGTGCCCGCCCAGGCCCGCCGCGACGCCGTCGGCGAAGCCCTCCGGCGGGCCCGCGAATACGCCGACGCCCTCGGCACCACCCTCGCCGCACTCGTCGAACTCGCCGACACCGGCGCCGACCGCGCGCGCCCCGCCCGCACCCCGTTCGAGCGCGGCGCACGCCGGGCCGCACTCGCCCATCCGGACGAACCCGCCGCACCCCTCGACCTCGAACCCCCGCGACTGCGCGTCACCGCCCAGGTCAGCGCCCGGTTCGCCATGCTGCCCCCACGACTGTGAAGGCCGAAAACACACGACGTAAAGACTTCGCTCAAAGGAGCGGGCCGTCGCACAATTCAACACTTGTCAATAACCCTTAACCCAACGGTTGTTGGGTAGTCATGAACCCCGGATTCACTACCAGCGGGTAAGGCCTAGGCTCGAATCATGCGCCGAGCAAAGATCGTCTGTACTCTGGGCCCCGCCACCGACTCGTACGACCAGATCAAAGCACTCGTCGAAGCCGGAATGGACGTCGCCCGCTTCAACCTCAGCCACGGCACCCAGACCGAGCACGAGGTGCGATACCAGCACGTACGAAAAGCCGCCGACGAAACCGGCCGCAGCGTCGGCATCCTCGCCGACCTTCAAGGCCCGAAGATCCGCCTCGGCCGATTCAGCGAAGGCCCCGTACTCCTTGAACGCGGCGACACCTTCACCATCACCGTCCAGGAAGGCGTCGAAGGCGACCGCCACACCTGCGGCACCACCTACGCCGGCCTCGCCGCCGACGTCACCCCCGGCGAACGCATCCTCGTCGACGACGGCAAGGTCAGCCTCGAAGTCACCGCGGTCGACGGCCCCGAAGTCCACACCCGAGTGGCCGAAGGCGGCATCATCTCCGACCACAAGGGCCTCAACCTCCCCGGCGTCGCCGTCTCCGTACCCGCCCTCTCCAAGAAGGACGAGGACGACCTGCGCTGGGCACTGCGCACCGGCTTCGACGCCGTCGCCCTATCCTTCGTCCGCAGCGGCCGGGACGCCCACGACGTCCACCGCATCATGGACGAGGAAGGCCGCCGCCTCCCCGTCATCGCCAAGGTCGAGAAACCCCAGGCCGTCGAGAACATCGACGACATCGTCGCCGCCTTCGACGGCATCATGGTCGCCCGCGGCGACCTCGGCGTCGAAATGCCCCTCGAACAGGTCCCCATCGTCCAGAAGCGCGCCATCAAACTCGCCCGGCGCAACGCCAAACCCGTCATCGTCGCCACCCAGATGCTCGACTCGATGATCGACAACTCCCGCCCCACCCGCGCCGAGGCCTCCGACGTCGCCAACGCCGTCATCGACGGCACCGACGCCGTGATGCTCTCCGGCGAGACCAGCGTCGGCAAATACCCCGTCGAGACCGTGCGCACCATGGCCAAGATCGTGACCGCCGCCGAGGAGGACATCCTCGCCAAGGGGCTGCCGCCGCTCACCGAACGCAACAAGCCCCGCACCCAGGGCGGAGCCGTCGCCCGCGCCGCGGCCGAGATGGGCGACTTCCTCGGCGCGAAGTTCCTCGTGGCCTTCACCCAGTCCGGCGACACCGCCCGCCGGCTCTCCCGCTACCGCTCGCCGATCCCCCTGCTGGCCTTCACCCCGGAACCGGCCACCCGCTCCCAGCTCAGCCTCACCTGGGGCGCGGAGACCTTCCTCGGCCCGGAGGCCGACTCCACCGACGCCATGGTCGCCCAGGTGGACGAACTGCTGCTGCGGTACGGCCGCTGCGAGAAGGGCGACGTCGTGGTCATCACCGCCGGCTCACCGCCCGGCGTCCCCGGCGCCACCAACATGGTCCGCGTCCACCACATCGGCGAGGACGACAGCCCCAAGTAGCGGCGGCTCAGTGCTTGGGGCCCACGTGGGCGTCCATGAGGGCCACGGAGGCTTTTCGGGCGACGGAGATGTTCCGGTTGTTCGCCCGTCTCCATTCCACGTGGACCCGCTCCAGGGCATCGGTGAAAAGCCGCACGATGTCCTCGGACAAATTGGTGAAGAAGTAGCGCGGGTACTCGTAGCGCTTGCGCTCACCGTCGACCAGTCTGGTCGTCCAGTTGGTGACACGGCAGCCGTCGGAGTGGATGAGTCCCCGGATGAACTCCCAGGGATGAGCGTCGACCATGTCCTGTTGCCAGGCCGCGAGGGCGATCGGCCGTTCGTGCTTCTTGCCGGGGCCGTGCTGGGGGAACAGGGCGGGCCAGTGCGGGTGGTAGCTGGTCACCATCGCGCAGCCCTGTTTCCGGACCATGTGGACGCGTACGCCGGGGCGTACGCGTGTGATGGCATCGCCGCACATCCGCATGAGCCCGGGCCAGGCGTCGGCGCACGCGATCCTGAGGTAGTAGCCGCCGCGCGGGTGCGGGCTGATGCACCCGTCGCCGAGGTAGAGGCCCAACAGGTACGCGTATGCGCCGGTGTCGGAAGGCGGCCCGGGCGGAGGGGACATACGGCGCAGCGGTTCGAGGCGGTCCTGCCATGAGCGGATCGCTGCACGGGAGGCACCGGTCTCGCGGCTCACCGAATTGAGGCTGCGGCCCTGGGCGACCAGGGCGAGGGCTCGCTTGCGCGTGCTGATGTCGTACATGCGGCCACTCTGTGACGGGGGTCGCGGCGACATGCGGGGAAGAACGGAGATTCACGAGAACGCGGAGATCCGCATTTCAATGACGACCTTCAGATCGAAGGAAAAGTGCCCCGGGTCGGACTCGAACCGACACTGTATGGGTTTTGAATCCATCGCCTGCTGCCAATTGGGCTACCGGGGCCCGGTGAATCGAAGGTTGACCTCGACCCGCTGCCTGACCACCTTACCGCAGCTAGGTAGGCTCTTGTCAGCAGTACCGACCTGCCTCGCAGCAAGGAGCCCGCGTGACCGCCCCCGAGTCGCCCCAGCCCGTTGACGTGCCCGACGACGACAAGTCGCACGTGCCTCCGCTGACGACCCGTGTCGTCATCGCCGAGGACGAGGCCCTGATCCGGCTCGACCTCAAAGAGATGCTGGAGGAGGAGGGCTACACCGTCGTCGGCGAGGCCGGGGACGGCGAGCAGGCGGTGGAGCTCGCCCGCGAGCACCGCCCGGACCTGGTGATCCTGGACGTGAAGATGCCCAAGCTCGACGGCATCTCCGCGGCCGAGAAGATCGCCGAGGAGTCCATCGCCCCGGTCCTGATGCTCACCGCGTTCTCGCAGCGCGACCTGGTGGAGCGGGCCCGCGACGCCGGCGCCATGGCCTACCTGGTGAAGCCGTTCAGCAAGAGCGACGTCGTCCCGGCGATCGAGATGGCGGTGTCCCGCTTCACCGAGCTGCGGGAGCTGGAGAAGGAGGTCGCGGACCTCACCCAGCGGCTGGAGACCCGCAAGCTGGTGGACCGCGCGAAGTCCGTCCTGCAGACGGAGTACGGGCTGACCGAGCCGGCCGCGTTCCGCTGGATCCAGAAGACGTCGATGGACCGGCGTCTGTCGATGCAGCAGGTCGCCGAGGCGGTCATCGCGGACAACGAGGAGAAGAAGGCCTCGAAGAAGAGCTGACCCCCGGCCGCACGGGACGAGGCCCGCGCCCCGGAGAAGGGGGCGCGGGCCTCGTCGTGTCCGGCGTCCGCGGCGGTCAGTCCTCGCCGAGGTACGCCTTGCGCACGGACTCGTCGTGCAGCAGGTCGCGGCCGGTGCCGGAGAGGACGATGTTGCCGACCTCCATGACGTGACCCTGGTCGGCGAGCGAGAGCGCCGCCTGGGCGTTCTGCTCGACCAGCAGGATCGTCGTGCCCTGCGACTTCAGCTCGGCGATGGTCGCCATGATCTTCTGCATCATGATCGGCGACAGACCCATCGAGGGCTCGTCCAGCATCAGCAGCTTGGGCTGGGACATCAGCGCCCGGCCCATCGCCAGCATCTGCTGCTCACCGCCGGAGAGGGTGCCGGCGGCCTGCTTCCTGCGCTCCCCGAGGATGGGGAAGAGGTCGTAGGCGCGCTGGATGTCCTTCTCGACGCCCGGCTTGTCGCTGCGCAGGAACGCGCCGAGGCGCAGGTTGTCCTCGATGGTCATGCGCGGGAAGATATGCCGCCCCTCGGGGGAGTGGGCGAGCCCCAGCGACACCACCTGGTGCGCGGGGATCTTCTTCAGCGACCTGCCGTTGAACCGGATCTGCCCGCCGACCGGCTTGAGCAGACCGGAGAGCGTGCGCAGGGTGGTCGTCTTGCCGGCGCCGTTGGTGCCGATGAGGGTGACCACCTGGCCGGCCTCGACCTTGAAGGAGATGCCCTTGACGGCCTCGATCTTGCCGTAGGCGACCCGCAGGTCCTCTACTTCGAGCAGTGCGGTCATCGGTCGTTCTCCTTGCCGGGCGCGGCGTCCGTCGTGGTGTCGGCGTCCGTCGTGGTCGCGGTGTCCGCCGCGGCCCCGGCCTGCGCCTCGGCCGCCTCGACCTCGGCGGCCTCCTCGTCGCCGGGAGCCTCCTCGAACGGCTCGCCGAGGTAGGCGGCGACGACCCGCTCGTCGCCCTGGACGGTCGCGCTGTCGCCCTCGATCAGCTTCTCGCCCTGCACGAGCACGGCCACCCGGTCGCACAGGTTCATGATGAAGCGCATGTCGTGCTCGATGACGAGGACGGCGATGCCCATGTCCCGGATGGCGAAGACCAGTTCCTCGGTGGCCCGGGTCTCCTGCGGGTTCATGCCGGCCGTCGGCTCGTCGAGGAGCAGCAGACCGGGCTCGCTGGCCAGCGCGCGGGCGATCTCCAGCTTGCGCTGCTCGCCGTAGGGGAGGTTGCGGGCCAGGTGCTCGGCCTTCTTCTCCAGACCCACGAACGCCAGCAGCTCCATGGCCCGCTCGCGGGAGGCCTTCTCCGCGCGGTGGAAGCCCGGACCGCGCAGCAGCGCGGACCACAGGCCCTCCTTGGTGCGGGTGTGCCGGCCGACGAGCACGTTCTCCAGGACCGTCATGTTGGCGAACAGGCGGATGTTCTGGAAGGTGCGGGCGATGCCGGCCGCGGTGACCTTGAAGGACTTCGGCGGCAGGACGTCGCCCTTGTAGCGGACCTCGCCCTCGGTGGGCACGTACAGGCCCGTCAGGCAGTTGAAGAAGGTGGTCTTGCCGGCGCCGTTGGGGCCGATCAGACCGACGATCTCGCCGCTGTTGACGGTGAGGTCGACGCCCCGCACGGCGGTCAGGCCGCCGAAGCGCATCGTGACGCCTCGGGCGTCGAGCACGACCTCGCCGGGTGCGGACGCGCCGGGTGCGGCGTCCTGGGTGGTGGTGTCGGTGGTCATGGTGTTCAGGCCCCTGCCTTGCTGAGGACGGCGGGCGCTTCGGTCTCTTCGTGGAATTCGAGCTGGCGGCGCCGGTTGGGGATGAGGCCCTCGGGGCGGAAGCGCATCAGCAGGACGAGCGCGACACCGAAGGCGAACAGCTGGTAGTCGCCCAGGAACTGGAGCTTGGCCGGGATCAGGTACAGCAGCGAGGCGCCGACCAGCGGGCCGGAGATGGTGCCCATGCCGCCGAGCACCACCGCGGCGAGCAGGAACGCCGAGTTGGGCGGCACCACGTGGGCGAACTGGTACTGCTCCGGGGTCACCGTGTAGGTGACGTGGGCCTGGACGGAACCGGCGAGGCCGGCCATGCAGGCGCCCAGGGCGAAGGCGATGAGCTTGACCCGGAAGCCGTTGATGCCCATGGCGAGCGCCGCCGTCTCGTCTTCGCGGATGGCGATCCAGGCGCGGCCGATGCGGGAGTCGCTGCTGCGCCGGAACACCACCACGACGATGAGCGTGATGAGCAGCATCAGCAGGAAGTAGTTCGCGAACCGGCCGACGGTGGCGCCGAAGAGCTGGTGCTCCTGACCGAAGTCGAAGCCGAGGATGTTCAGGTTCGGGATCGAGGAGATGCCGTTGGAGCCGTTGGTGACGTCCGGGCCCGAGGTGCCGTCCATGTTGAGGACGGTGATGCGGAAGATCTCACCGAAGCCAAGCGTCACGATGGCGAGGTAGTCGCCGCGCAGCCGCAGGGTGGGGGCGCCGATCAGGACGCCGAACACCATGGCGACGGCGGCGCCGCACAGCGCCGAGGCCCAGAACGGCATGTTGACGTGCAGCGGCGAGGACGACGAGCCGGAGACGAGGGCCGCGGTGTAGGCGCCGACACCGAGGAAGGCGACGTAACCGAGGTCGAGCAGGCCGGCGAGGCCGACGACGATGTTCAGGCCGAGTGCGACGGTGGCGAAGATCAGGATGTAGACGCCGATCGTCGCGTACTGGTCGTCGGACTGGGTGAAGGGGAAGGCGGCCGCGGCGAGGAAGGCGCCGGTCATGGTGATGTTGCGGTGCCGTGCGGTGATCGCCGAGACCCGGGCCACGAGCCCGGCCTTGGCGAGCGCGCCGAAGCCGAAACCGGCGGTGATCAGGAAGCCGATGAACAGCTCGTCGTACTCGGTGCCGATGCCGTAGGTGAAGACCAGCAGGCCGAGCGCCATGGCAGCGACGATGACGAGGATCTCGGCGTAGGCGGGCAGCTTCCGGGCCGGGGCCGGGGCCTCGGCGGCGAAGGCCGCCTTGAAGGTGCTCCAGTCCTGGCGGCGGGCGTGCCGGAACTTCTCCCAGGAGGAGTCGTCGGGGTCGATGGGATCCGGGGCCGGCCGCTCGAACGGCAGGGCCAGGGCGCCGACCAGGGCGGCCAGCGTGGCGACGGCGACGACGTAGCCGCCGGGCTCCAGGTTGACCACACCGCCGAGCTTCACGCTGATGGCGATGACGGTGTACCAGGCGGTGGTGAAGGTGCCGAGCGCGGCCGTCTTCACGGCGCTGTCGGCGCTGCCGGGGGTGAGCCAGGCGAGGCCCTTGACGCCGTAGGAGGCGAGGCCGAACAGGGTGGTGAGGACGCCGCCGATCAGGACGAGGACCTGCAGGCCGCCCGGGTAGCCGTAGACGGTGAGGTCGCCGGGGAACTCGGAGGTCCAGGTCCAGGCGAGGAAGGTGGAGACGATCGTCAGGGCGCCGCCGCCGGTGGCGAGGGCCCGGCCGAACGCGGTGGGCAGGCCGATGAGGCCGGTCCGCACGGCCGCGGGAGTGCTCGCGGTCTCCGGGGTCTCCGGGGTCTCGGATGCGGTGGTCTGTGTGGTCATCGGTGTCACGCCCTGTCCGCGACGCGCTCGCCGAGCAGGCCCTGTGGCCTGAACAGCAGCACGAGGATGAGGAGTACGAACGCCCAGACGTCTGCCCAGGACTGGCTGCCGAACTTGTCCATGCCGGGGATGTCCGCGATGTAGGCGGTGGACAGGGCCTCGGCGACACCGAGGACGAGGCCGCCGAGCATGGCGCCGTAGATGTTGCCGATACCGCCGAGGACGGCCGCGGTGAACGCCTTCAGACCGAGGATGAAGCCCATGCGGAAGTCGATCTGACCGTACTTCAGGCCGTAGGCCACCGAACCGACGGCGGCGAAGGCGGCGCCCAGGGCGAACGCGATCACGATGATGCGGTCGGTGTTGACGCCCATCAGCTTCGCGGTGTCCGGGTCCTGCGCGGTGGCCTGCATGCCGCGGCCGGTGCGGGTCCGCATCACGAAGTAGGCGAGGATCCCCATGCTGATCGGTGCCGCGGCGACCAGGAAGACGTCACCGGTCTGGATGGTGACATTGCCGATCTCGAAGGGGCCGCCCGGGATGCTCGGGAAGGTACGGGCGGACTTGGCGCCCGGGTACCAGGCCCACACGGCCTGCTGCAGGGCCAGCGAGAGGCCGATGGCGGTGATGAGCGGCGCGAGGCGCGGGGCGGTGCGCAGCGGGCGGTATGCGAACCGTTCCGCCCCGACGGCGACCGTGACGGCGACGAGGACGGCCCCGACGAGCATCAGCGGCAGGGCCACCCACATGGAGGTGCCGTCGGGAAGGATGTACGCGTAGACCGTGAGCGCGCCGAACGCGCCGGTCATGAATATCTCGCCGTGGGCGAAGTTGATGAGCTGGACAATGCCATAGACCATCGTGTAGCCGATGGCGACCAGCCCGTACATGGATCCTAGTAGCAGGCCGTTGACCAGCTGCTGCGGCAGTTCGTTCACCGCATGTCCTCCGAGACGTTCGGAAAGTTCGACGGATGAAGCCGGATGCGAGTCCGCGCGGGGCGCCAGTGGAACAGCGCCCCGCGCGGCTCAGGTGATGCGGGTGTGTGTGGGTCAGCTGCCGTTGTAGGTGCCGGACTCCACGGCCTTCCACGCACCGCCCGTGACGGAGTACACGGTCAGCTGCTTGTTGGTCGCGTCACCGTACTCGTCGAAGGAGACCTTGCCGGTCACACCGTCGAAGGAGACGTTCTGCATCGCGGCGGTGACCTTCGCGCGGGCGTCGGACGGCAGCTTGCCGCCGTTGTCGTCGACGACCTTCTTCACGGCCTCGATGATCGACCACGCCGAGTCGTAGGAGTAGCCGCCGTACGCCGCGTACGCCTCCTTGTAGCCCGCCGCCTTGTAGTTGTCGACGAACTCCTTGGCGGAGTCGAGCGTCTCCACCGGCGCGCCGACCGAGGTGGCCAGGTCACCGGTGCCGGAGGCGCCGGCCAGCTTGATGAAGTCGTCGGCGTAGATGCCGTCACCGCCGACCAGCGGGACCTTCGCGCCGGCGGCCTTGATCTGCTTGCTCAGCGGACCGGCCTGCGGGTACTCGCCACCGTAGTAGACGACCTGTGCGCCGGAGTTCTTCACCTTGGTGGCGACCGCGGAGAAGTCCTTGGTGTCGGGGTTGATGTGCTCGGTGCCGACGATCTTGCCGCCGAGCTTCTTGAACTCGTCGGTGAACGTCCCGGCCAGGCCGGCGCCGTAGGTCTTCTTGTCGTCGATGACGAAGGCCTTGGTCTTCTTGGCCTTGTTGAAGACGTACTGGGCGGCGAACGGGCCCTGGATGGCGTCCGTGGTCGCGGTACGGAAGTAAGACTTGTACTGGCGCGTCTTCGACTTCCGCCAGTCCGGGCCCTGGGTCAGGTCCGGGCTGGTGTTCGCCGGGGAGACCTCGACCAGCTTCGCGTCGTCGAAGACCTTCTGCATCGACTGGGCCACGGAGGAGTTCAGCGGGCCGACGACGCCGAGGACGTCCTTCTGGCCGACGAAGCCGGTGGCGTTCGTCTGGCCGGAGGAGGGCTGCGCCTGGTCGTCCTTCGCCTCGATCTTGAAGGTGACGCCCTTGACGTAGTTCTTCTTGTTGGCCTGCTTGGCCGCCAGGTCCACGGAGTTCCTGATACCCAGGCCGAGCGCGGACAGGTCGCCGGTCAGCGGGGCGTCGACGCCGATGACGACGGTGGTGCCACCACCGTTGCCGGAGTCCGAGCCCTTGTCGCCGCTGTCGCGCGAGCCGCAGGCGGTGAGGGTGAGCGCTCCCGCCGCCAGGGCGGCGGTGATGGCGATGAGCGAACGTTGACGCACGATCAGTCCTTTCCCCAGGACGGCCGCTTCCCCGTGGAGGCGGTCGAGCCGCTGCGCCAGGCCGAAGAGGGAATCCAGCGGCGCGGTGACTGGCCGTGACTCTAGGCGTGTGTGGGGGACGTAAGGAGGGTCTGACCGATGCTGTGACGCTCTTGTTATGACACGAGGTAATGCAGAGCGGTACGCCGTGGGGAGAACGCCGGAATTCAAGCCGATTCGCCCCGTCCACATGGTGAGAATCCGCAGGACGGTCCGTGATCCGTTCAGGCGTCTCGGAGGTTTTGGTGATTACCTGAGGCTGTTGCTGCAGGCGACTTTCAGGCCCTTGGAGAGGTGTTGCGCGTACCGCCGGCCGAGGATGAAACTCTGATTCTGTATTGCGCGCATATTACGCAGAGTTACTTCCAGGAAAGGCAGTCCGGCGTCCTTCGGCACCTTTCCGCATTCCGTCACGTCCATGGTTATGGTGATCTTGCGGGGAGAGCCCGCCTTTGTCCGGAACGGGGTGCGCGGCTCGGTCGTCAGCCGGAGCCCGGCGTAGGGCTGGCCCACCCGGCTGACGGTGATGGGCGGTCCCGCGTCCACGGTCAACAGCACGTCGAAGCGGAATCCGCGGGCCGGCACCCCGGCCCCGGCGGTCCCGTCCCGCAGGTAAGAGATCGTCATCGCCTGCGCCGGGTAAGGAACTTGGGGCGGCGGCGGGTGCGGTGGGCGGGTCGCGTAGAGGTAGCCGCCGCCCGCGACGGCGATCACCGCCGCGACGGCGGCGAGGGCGGCGCGGCGGTGGCGGGCGTACAGGGCCGCGAGCGGTGCGCGCCGTCGTCCGGCGGCCTCCCACTCCACGGCGTCCCACGCGCGCGTGCCCTCGCCGGGCTCCAGGGGCCCCGTGCCGCTCATCGCCAGGGCCCTCCGCTCGGAACGCCGTGCCGGTACCGGTCGGCGCACGCCGCACGCGCCCGGCGGGCGATCAACTCGTCCGCCGCGTCCGCCCCCTGACGCCGCTCGGCCGCCCGCGCCGCGTCCACGACGGCCCGCAGGATCTCGTACTGGCCGTTGGACAGCCCCATCGACTGGTAGTCCCCGTAGGTGCCGCTGTCGAGCACCTTCCGTGACCAGCGTGCGACGCTCTCGGCGCACAAATCGGCGTCGGACGACGGCGAGGGGGCGGACAACTCGGCGTCGGACGACGGCGAGGCGGCGGCCGAGTCGTGCGCCGCGTGGCCGGGGCCGCTGGGGGCACCTGGGCCGCCGGGTCCGCCCGTGGAGGGTTTCGCGCCGCCCGTACGGGCACAGCCGGCCGTCAGCAGCGTCGCGGACAGTGCCAGTCCGAGCGCCAGGAGCCTCGCCCCCCGCCGGGATCCTGCGAGCCATCGGCTTCCGAGCCGTCCCATGTGCCGAAGCTAAGCGGCGGGACGGCCCGGGGCAACGGCCGGGCGGAGCCCCTTTTCCGCCACGGCCGGCCCGGGGCCCGCGAAGATGTCCGGGACACTCAGTCGCCGGCCGGGCGGACCGGGGCCTCGTCGCCGGGCCGGACGTCGCGCAGCAGGCAGGTCAGCCGGGCGGTGCACACCCGGCGTCCCTCCTCGTCGCTGATCACGATCTCGTACGTCGCCGTCGACCGCCCCCGGTGCACGGGCATGGCCACGCCGGTCACCAGGCCCGAGCGGACCCCGCGGTGGTGGGTGCAGTTGAGGTCGACGCCGACCGCGATCTTCGAGCTGCCGCCGTGCAGCATGGAGCCGACCGAACCCAGCGTCTCCGCCAGCACCGCGGACGCGCCGCCGTGCAGCAGCCCGTACGGCTGGGTGTTGCCCTCGACCGGCATGGTGCCGACGACCCGCTCCGCCGACGCCTCCAGTATCTGCACGCCCATGCGATTGCCGAGGTGGCCCGCGGAGAACAGTGCGGGCAGGTCGACGCCGAACGCGGCGTACTCGTCGACGACCTCCTGCGGGAATCTCACCTGCTGCTGCTCACCCATGGGCGTGGCTCCGTTCTCGTACAGCTGACACGTGGCTGAGCAAACGCTCAGTCGGTCGCCGATTGTTCCAGACGGTCCTCCGGGCGGACCTGGGAGCGGCCGCCCCCGGGGCCGCCGGCCGGTTCGTGCGCCAGGGCCTGCTCCAGGCGGACCACGACGGACTTGCTGGCCGGTGTGTTGCTGGTGTCGGCCGTGGCGTCCAGCGGCACCAGCACATTCGTCTCCGGGTAGTAGGCGGCGGCGCAGCCACGGGCCGTCGGATAGTGCACGACCCGGAAGCCGGGCGCCCGCCGCTCCACGCCGTCGCGCCACTCGCTCACCAGGTCGACGTACGCGCCGTCGGCGACGCCCAGGGCGCGTGCGTCCTCGGGGTTCACCAGCACCACCCGGCGGCCGCCCGTGATGCCCCGGTAGCGGTCGTCGAGGCCGTAGATCGTGGTGTTGTACTGGTCGTGCGAGCGCAGCGTCTGCAACAGCAGCCGCCCTGAGGGCAGTTCGGGGTACTCCACGGGGGCCGCGGTGAAGTTCGCCTTCCCGGTCGCGGTCGGGAAGCGGCGCTCGTCGCGCGGCGCGTGCGGCAGCGCGAAGCCCCCGGGGCGGGCCACCCGCGCGTTGAAGTCCTCGAAGCCGGGGACCACGCGCGCGATGCGGTCGCGGATCCCCGCGTAGTCCTTCTCGAACTCCGCCCAGGGCACCTTGCTGTCCGCGCCGAGCACCCGGCGCGCCAGCCGGCACACGATCGCCGGCTCGGACAGCAGGTGCCGGCTCGCCGGCTCCAGCCGCCCGCGCGAGGCGTGCACCATGCCCATGGAGTCCTCCACGGTCACGAACTGCTCGCCGCCCGCCTGCACATCGCGCTCGGTGCGGCCCAGGGTGGGCAGGATCAGGGCGCGCGCGCCCGTGACCACGTGCGAGCGGTTCAGCTTGGTCGACACGTGCACGGTCAGCCGGGCGCGCCGCACGGCCGCCTCGGTGACCGCCGTGTCGGGCGAGGCGGAGACGAAGTTGCCGCCCATGGCGAAGAACACCTTCGCCTCGCCGTCGCGCAGCGCGCGGATCGCCCGCACGACGTCGAAGCCGTGCCCGCGCGGCGGCGCGAACCCGAACTCCTTCTCCAGCGCGTCCAGGAAGGCCGGCGCCGGCCTCTCGAAGATGCCCATCGTGCGGTCGCCCTGCACGTTGGAGTGGCCGCGCACCGGGCACACGCCGGCGCCGGGACGGCCGATGTCACCGCGCAGCAGCAGGAAGTTGACGACCTCGCGGATGGTCGGCACCGAGTGCTTGTGCTGAGTGAGGCCCATGGCCCAGCAGACGATGGTCCGCCGCGAGGCGAGGACCATGCCGAGGGCCCGCTCGATCTCCGCGCGCGTGAGACCGGTGGCCGCGAGCGTCTCCGCCCAGTCGGCGGCGCGGGCGGCCCGCGCGAACTCCTCGTACCCGTGCGTGTGCTCCCGCACGAACTCCTCGTCGACCGCGCCCTCGGTCTCCAGGATCAGCTTGTTCAGGAGGCGGAACAGGGCCTGGTCGCCGCCGATGCGGATCTGCAGGAACAGATCGGTGAGCGCGGCGCCCTTCAGCATGCCCTGCGCGGTCTGCGGGTTCTTGAACCGCTCCAGGCCGGCCTCGGGCAGCGGGTTGACGCTGATGATCCGCGCGCCGTTCGCCTTGGCCTTCTCCAGCGCGGTGAGCATCCGGGGGTGGTTCGTCCCCGGGTTCTGCCCGGCCACGATGATCAGGTCGGCCCGGTGCAGCTCCTCCAGCAGGACGCTGCCCTTGCCGACGCCGATCGTCTCCGACAGCGCCGAGCCGGACGACTCGTGGCACATGTTGGAGCAGTCCGGCAGGTTGTTGGTGCCCAGCTCGCGCGCGAAGAGCTGGTAGAGGAACGCGGCCTCGTTGCTGGTGCGGCCGGAGGTGTAGAAGACGGCCTCGTCGGGGGAGGCGAGGGCGGAGATCTCCTCGGCGATGATGTCGAAGGCGCGGTCCCAGCCGACCGGCTCGTAGTGCGTGCCGTCCTCGGCGAGATACACGGGATGGGTGAGCCGGCCCTGCTGCCCCAGCCAGTACCCGCTGCGCCCGGCGAGGTCCGCGACCGGGTGCGCGGCGAAGAACTCCGGGGTGACCCGGCGCAGCGTGGCCTCCTCGGCCACCGCTTTGGCGCCGTTCTCGCAGAACTCCGCCCGGTGCCGGTGGTCCGCCTCCGGCCAGGCGCAGCCCGGGCAGTCGAAGCCGTCCTTCTGGTTCACCCGCAGCAGGGTCAGCGCGGTGCGCCGCACGCCCATCTGCCGCTGGGCGATGCGCAGGGTGCGGCCGACGGCCGGCAGCCCCGCCGCCGCGTGCCTGGGCTCCGCGACCTGCGGCGCGTCCTGGACCGGATCACCCTTGGGCGGCTTCGTCGCCATCGCACGCTCCCCTTCGACTGCGTGTGAGAAGTACGCCGCAGATCCTCCCACGGGGGCGCCGGCAGGCGGCCGGGGCGGGCGACGCCGGTGCGCGCCCGGCGCCCGCCGCGAGCGGCGCGGGCCCGCCGCGGCGTTTCGCCGCGGAGCGGGCCGGTCCCGGCTGTCAGTGCGCCGTGGCAGGATCGGGGACGTGGCAGAAACAGCATCGAAGAAGACCGACAGCACCCCCGGCGGCCGTCCCCGGCTGATGCTCATGGACGGGCACTCGCTGGCCTACCGCGCGTTCTTCGCGCTGCCCGCGGAGAACTTCACCACCGCGACGGGCCAGCCGACGAACGCGATCTACGGCTTCGCGTCGATGCTGGCCAACACGCTGCGTGACGAGGAGCCCACGCACTTCGCGGTGGCCTTCGACGTCTCCCGCAAGACCTGGCGCTCCGAGCGGTTCACCGAGTACAAGGCGAACCGATCCAAGACCCCCGACGAGTTCAAGGGGCAGGTCGAGCTGATCGGCGAGCTCCTGGACGCCATGCACGCGCAGCGTTTCGCCGTCGAGGGCTTCGAGGCGGACGACATCATCGCCACCCTCGCCACCCAGGCCGAGGCCGAGGGCTTCGAGGTGCTGATCGTCACCGGCGACCGCGACTCCTTCCAGCTCGTCAGCGAGCACACCACCGTGCTGTACCCGACGAAGGGCGTCTCGGAGCTGACCCGGTTCACCCCGGAGAAGGTCGTCGAGAAGTACGGACTGACGCCCGCCCAGTACCCGGACTTCGCCGCGCTGCGCGGCGACCCGTCGGACAACCTGCCCGGCATCCCCGGCGTCGGCGAGAAGACCGCCGCGAAGTGGATCAACCAGTTCGGCTCGTTCGCCGAACTCGTCGAGCGTGCCGAGGAGGTCAAGGGCAAGGCGGGCCAGAACCTGCGCGACCACCTGGAGTCGGTCAAGCTCAACCGGCTGCTCACCGAGCTGGAGCGCCAGGTGGAGCTGCCCAGGACGGTCGCCGACCTGGAGCGCGCCCCGTACGACCGCAAGACCGTCGCGATGGTGCTGGACACCCTGGAGATCCGCAACCCGTCGCTGCGCGAGCGGCTCTTCGCCGTCGACCCGGGCGCCGAGGAGGCCGAGACCACGCCGATCGCCGCGGACGGCGTGGAGGTGGACGGCACCGTGCTGCGCACCGGCGAGCTGGCCGGCTGGCTGGCCGGGCACGGCACCGGGACCCTCGGCGTCGCCACGGTCGACGCGTGGGCGCTGGGCACCGGCTCGGTCACCGAGATCGCGCTCGCCGCGGCCGGGGGAGCGGCCGCCTGGTTCGACCCCGCCGAGCTGGACGAGGCCGACGAGCGTGCCTTCGCCGGCTGGCTCGCCGACGCCGGCCGCCCGAAGGTGTTCCACAACGCCAAGGGGGCCATGCGGGTCCTCGCCGAGCACGGCTGGCGCGTCGAGGGCGTCGTGATGGACACCGCGCTCGCCGCTTACCTGGTCAAGCCGGGCCGCCGCTCCTTCGACCTGGACGCGCTGTCCCTCGAGTACCTGCACCGTGAGCTGGCCCCCGCCGCCGCGGCCGACGGGCAGCTGGCGTTCGGCACGGACGAGGGCGCCGAGGCGGAGGCCCTGATGATCCAGGCCCGCGCCGTCCTCGACCTCGGGGAGGCGTTCGAGGGCCGGCTCGAGGAGGTCGGCGCCGCCGACCTGCTGCGGAACATGGAGCTGCCCACCTCCGCCCTGCTCGCCCGCATGGAGCGCGACGGCATCGCGGCCGACCACGCCCACCTGGAGGCGATGGAGCAGACCTTCGCGGGCGCCGTGCAGCAGGCCGTGAAGGAGGCCCACGACGCCGCCGGCCGCGAGTTCAACCTCGGCTCGCCCAAGCAGCTCCAGGAAGTCCTCTTCGGCGAGCTGGCCCTGCCGAAGACGAAGAAGACCAAGACCGGCTACACCACGGACGCCGACGCCCTGGCGTGGCTCGCCACCCAGACCGACAACGAACTGCCGGTGATCATGCTCCGGCACCGCGAGCAGGCGAAGCTGCGCGTCACGGTCGAGGGCCTGATCAAGACCATCGCGGGCGACGGCCGTATCCACACCACGTTCAACCAGACGGTGGCCGCGACCGGCCGGCTGTCGTCCACGGACCCCAACCTGCAGAACATCCCGGTCCGCACCGACGAGGGCCGGGCGATCCGCCGCGGCTTCGTGGTCGGCGACGGCTTCGAGTCGCTGATGACCGCCGACTACAGCCAGATCGAGCTGCGCGTGATGGCCCACCTCTCCGAGGACGAGGGCCTGATCGAGGCGTTCACCACGGGCGAGGACCTGCACACCACGGTCGCCTCCCAGGTCTTCTCCGTCGGCCGGGACGCGGTGGACGCGGAGATGCGCCGCAAGATCAAGGCCATGTCGTACGGCCTGGCCTACGGACTCTCCGCCTTCGGCCTCTCCCAGCAGCTCAACATCGAGGCGGCCGAGGCCCGCGGCCTGATGGACACCTACTTCGAGCGCTTCGGCGGCGTACGCGACTACCTGCGCCGGGTAGTCGACGAAGCACGGGCCACGGGCTACACGGCGACGCTCTTCGGACGCCGCCGCTACCTCCCCGACCTCAACAGCGACAACCGCCAGCGCCGCGAGGCGGCCGAACGCATGGCCCTCAACGCCCCCATCCAGGGCACGGCGGCCGACATCGTCAAGATCGCCATGCTCAACGTCGACCGGGCGCTGCGCGAGGCGGGCCTGAAGTCCCGCCTGCTGCTGCAGGTGCACGACGAAATCGTGCTGGAGATCGCCCCCGGCGAGCGCGCGGCCACGGAGGAACTCGTCCGCCGCGAGATGGCCGGCGCCGTCCGGCTGCGGGCCCCGCTCGACGTCTCGGTGGGCGTGGGCCGGGACTGGGAGTCGGCGGCGCACTGACACCCGGCTGGTGCCCCTCCGTGCACCGCCCGGGGAACTCCGGCCGCGACGAGGATCGGCGGTCCCGGCGTCCACAGAGGGGTGCGGTGACGTGCGCGCCGCGCCCCTGCCGGGCACTGCGAAGACGGTCGGCGGTCCCGGCGTCTGCGGGGGTGCGCTGACGTGCGCGTCGCGCCCCTGCCGGGCACCGGGAGGACGGTCGGCGGTCCCAGGGTCCGCGGGGGTGCGGTGACGTGCGCGTCGCGCCCCTGCCGGGCACTGCGAAGACGGTCGGCGGTCCCGGCGTCTGCGGGGGTGCGCTGACGTGCGCGCCGCGCCCCTGCTGGGCACAGGGAGGACGGTCGGCGGTCGCAGAGTCCGCGGGGGCGCGGTGACGTACGCACTGCGCCCCCGCCGGGCACTGCGACCACGACGGGCGGTCCCGGTGCCTGTGGGGGGTGCGGTGAGATACGCGTCGCGCCCCTGCCGGGCACCGCACCCCGCCCCCTGACCGGCGCAGCCCCGGCCGGGTGCTTCACTCACGTGGCCCCCGCCAGAACGCAGCCTCGTGCCCGCAGCCGCAACACTGCGGGCATGGGTATACGCACGCTCCACCGCCGGACGCCCGAGATCCTCGGCGGCACCCGGGCCGAGGCCGGCAGCGCCTCCGGCCCGGCCGCGGCCGCCTCACCGGTCCCGGCCCTCGCGCCCGGCGCAAGCACCGCCCGCATCCCCGCCGACCGGGCCGCGGCCGCCCGCCGTGCCATCGCCCGCCTGCTGCGCCGGCCGGCCGCCCGCATCCGCCGCGCCGCCCACCGGCGGGCCTGGGCGGACCTCGCCCGCGGCTACCTCGCGCTCCTGCTCACCGCCGTCCCCCGCACCCGGTCCAGGCCCACCCTCACCGTCTTCGTGGCCTCCCTCACCGAACAGCCACCCGGCCCCGTCCGGCACCGGCCACCCCACCAGGACCGCCCAACCCCGGGGCCGGATGCCGCATCCTGACCCCGGTTGTCCTGGCGGTCGTCCCTCACCGCACGGCGGACCGGTCCCGTCCGGCACCGGTCGTCTCTCCGGGACCGCCCGGACCCGGGGCCGGGCGCCGCCACACCCTGACCCCGGCCGCGTACAGCAGGAGCCCGAGCAGCAGCCCGGCGCCCGCGCCGAAGCACAGGGTCGGCACCAGGTCCAGCGGCCGCACGGAGGCACCCCGGTACGCCCACCACCGCACCACCCGCTGCACCACCCCGGCCAGCGCACAGCCGCCCAGCACCGCAGCGGCCCACCACCGGTCCCGCACGGACAGTGCGGGCACCCCCGCCGGGCGGCCGGCGGGCGCCCGCCGCAGGGCCCCCGCCAGGAACACGGCGATCACCACGGCGGCCACCGCCGACGAGCCGTACTGCAGCCAGGTGTACCGCGGCAGCCCCGCCGCCACCCCGCCGAGCCACGGGACCAGCCGCGACCCCCAACGGTCGTGGTGCGTGAACGCGTCCCACGCCACGTGCGTCAGCGCCCCGAGCACCGCCGACACGTACCACCACAGCACGCGGCCGGCTCGCACACGCGCGCGCGGCGCACCGCAGCGCAGCAGGGCGGCCGGGCCGCTCTGGCGGGCCCGGGGGAGCAGCGCCACCAGCGGCTCCCGCACGAACAGCCACAGCCCCACCAGCGCCCACGCGATGAGCACGTCCACGCCCGCCACCCCCGGCAGGGAGTGCGTGACCGTCCCGAACCCCATCGCCTCCGGCCGGACGCCAGCCGCGTAGTAGGTCAGGTCGGGCGCGAAGGAGCCCGCGACGAGCACCGAGGGCACCAGCCGGCCGCGTCCGCCGCCGTCGCGGCGGATGGCCGGCAGCACGGCCGCCGCATGACTGAGTGTGAACGGCAACGAGGCCCCCTCGGGCGGTCGTCGGCCACGGCTTCGCGACCGGTGATCACGTCCGGTCCAGTATGCGTCGGCCCCGCACCCGATCCCGCGATGCGACAGTCGTCGGCCAACCGGGGAAAACCGGACTCGAACGGGTGCCCCCGGCACACAAGTTGTCGTAGGGTCACCTGGGCTGCCGTGCCGGTCGGCACGGTCGCACACCCGTCGCACGGACGGAAAGGCGGAACAGGGGCAACCAGAGCACCGGGTCAACCGTCACACCAGAGCGAGGCAGACAGACGGAGACGGACGCGAGCACGCGTCCACGGGAGGGGTTCACTCTATGGCGGCGCATTTCGGCAGGCGGCTGCGCAAGGGAGCGGCGACCACCGCCGTGGCCGCGGCGGCGGTCGCGGCACTGTCCGCGTCCCAGGCTCCGGGAGCGGCCGGCGACGACCACGGCAGACCGGCCTCGGCCGGCTCCAGCAGCCCCGTACCCGACGCGGCCTCCGGCGGCGACGCCACCGGCAACTCGCCCTACTACACGGACCTTCCGCCGCTGAAGAGCCCCAACCCCAGCCCCTCGTCGACGGCCGGTGAGCCCGTCGCCCGGGGGGAGGCGGAGGCCGGCATCCCCGCGACCGTCCTCGACGCCTACAAGAAGGCCGAGGCCGAGCTGCGCTCCTCCAAGCCTGGCTGCAACCTGCCGTGGCAACTCCTGGCCGCCATCGGCAAGGTGGAGTCGGGTCAGGCCCGCGGCGGCCGCGTGGACGCCAACGGCACGACGATCGGCCGGATCCTCGGTCCGCAGCTCGACGGCAACGGCTTCGCGCTCATCAAGGACACCGACCACGGCGAGTACGACGGCAACAGCCAGTACGACCAGGCCATCGGCCCGATGCAGTTCATCCCCTCCACCTGGGCCTGGGCCGGCCGCGACGGCAACGGCGACGGCAAGGCCGACCCCAACAACGTCTACGACGCCGCGCTCGCCGCCGGCCACTACCTGTGCCGCAACGACTGGGACATGTCCACCCAGGCCGGCCTGCACAGCGCGATCCTCAGCTACAACAACTCGCAGGACTACCTGAACCTGGTCCTGAACTGGCTGCAGTACTACCGCAAGGGCACCCACTCCGTGCCCGACGGCACCGGCCGGGTGCCCGGCCACCGCAGCGACGACGGCACCCCGCGCACCCACACCACGGCACCGTCCGACCCGCCCGGTACGAAGCCCGACACCAAGCCCGACACCAAGCCGGACCCGAAGCCCGACACCGAGCCGCACCAGCCGGGCGGCGGCAGCCAGACCCCGGACCCGCAGCCGCCGAAGCCGCCGGTCCCGCCGAAGCAGCCCACGCCGTCGGAGACCGTCGACCACCTCGAGGACGCGGGCACCGCCAAGCTCACCGCCATGGCCGGCGACGCCTTCGACCAGCGCATCAGCACCCGCGCCGAGACCAAGGCGGGCATGGCCGTCGCCAAGGTCAGGGTCCGCTTCACCATCACCGGCGACACCGACGCCACCTTCGCCGGCGGCGAGAACATCGCCACCGTCGTCACCGACGCCAAGGGCGTGGCGGTCGCCCCGGCCCTCCAGGCGGGCGAGAAGACCGGCGACTTCAAGATCACCACGGCGGTCGTCGGCCACCAGGTCAAGAACGTCGGCTACACCGCCACCGTCACCGAGCACGCCGCCGACACCCTCACCCGCACCGGCGACACCGCGCTGACCTGCACCCCGGGCGCCGAGTTCGCCGAGAAGGTCCAGGTGCAGGCCACGTACAAGGGAGCGGCCGCGGACCGGGTCGCCGCCACCGCCACCCTGATCAAGGCCGCCGACGACGCCACCGAGAACGACAAGGGGCCCTACTTCAAGGACGCCGACGGCAAGCCGGTACGCACCCTCACCGGCCTCGTGACCGACGCCAAGGGCCTGCTCACGCTGCCCGCGCTGTACGCCGACGACACCACCGGCACTTTCCTGCTCAGGATCACCACCCCGGGCGGCGGCACCGTCACCGTCGAGCTGAAGGTCGCCGCCGCCGACGCCTCCGCGAGCCCCTCGCCGAGCCCGTCCGCGACCTCCTGACGGCACCCACGGCACGACCGGCCCGACGCGGCGAGGGCGCCCCTCCGCACCGGCGGACGGGCGCCCTCGCCGCGCGAGCGGCCGGCGTCAGCGCCGCAACCGGGCGTTGGTGTGCCGGGTGGGCTCCGCGGCCGCCGGGTCCTCTGGCCACGGATGCTTCGGGTAGCGCCCCCGCAGCTCGGCGCGCACACCCCGGTAGCCCTCGCGCCAGAAGGAGGCGAGGTCGGCCGTGACGGCGGCGGGCCGCCCGGCCGGCGAGAGCAGGTGCACGAGCAGCGGCACCCCCGCCACGGCCGGCGTCTCGCGCAGCCCGAACATCTCCTGCAGCTTCACGGCGAGCACCGGCCGCTCCGGATCCCGGTAGTCGATCCGGATCCTGGACCCACTGGGCACGGTGATCCGCTCGGGCGCCAGCTCGTCCAGCCGGACCGCGTCCCCGCTCGCCCACGGCAGCAGCCGCGCCAGCGCCTGCCCGGCGTCTATCCGCGCCAGATCCGCCCGGCGCCGCGCCCGGCCCAGCTCCGGCTCCAGCCACTCGTCCGCGCGCGCGTGCAGCGCCTCGTCCGAGACGTCCGGCCAGGGCCCGCCGACCTGCGTCCGCAGGAACGCCAGCCGCTGCCGCAGGGCCGTGGCCTCCGGCGACCAGCGCAGCAGCCCCAGCCCCTCGGCCCGCAGACCCTCCAGCAGCGCCGCGCGCACGAGCCCGGGATCGGCCTGCCGCAGCGGCCGCGCGGCCAGCTCCACGGCTCCCAGGCTTTCCACATGCCGGGCCACGACGTCACCGCCGGCCCAGCGCACCTCGTCCCGCTCCTCGAGCAGCGCGCCGGCGGCGGCCCGGGCCACGTCCTCGGTCACGGCCGCCCCCAGCCGCACGCGCGCGTGCCCCTTCCCCGCGGCCCGGTCGGCGACGGCGACGACGATCCAGGGCGCACCCCGCAGCGCCGACCCCTCGCCCAGCTCGGCGCGGGTCCCGGAGACCATCAGGTACGAGCCGCCGTCCAGCCTGGCGACGCGCTCCGGAAACGCCAGCGCGACGGTCGCCCCGACCAGCCCGTCCTCCCCGGACACCGAGGCCGCGACTTCGCCGGACACCGAGGCCGCGGCTTCCCTGGGCCGCGCCGCCGCAGCTTCTCTGGGTCGCGCCGTCGTGGTTTCCCTGGGGGCCGTGGTCTCCGCGTTCCCGGGTCCGGCCGTCGCGGCTTTCCTGAGCCGCGCCGCCGCAGCTTTCCCAGGTCCTGCCGTCGTGGTTTCCCTGGGGGCCGTGGTCTCCGCGTTCCCGGGCCCTGCCGTCGCGGCTTCCCCGAGCCCCACCGCCGCGGCTTCCCCGAGCCCCACCGCCACAGCTTCCCCGGCTCCTGCCGTCCCGGCACCTCCGGCGCCCGCCGCCACCGCACCTTCGGCGCCCGCCCGCGGCTCCGGACCGCCGGCGGGCGGGACTGACGCCGACGACACCGCCCGCAGCCGCCGTACCTCCGCGGCCCAGCGACCCGCGTAGGCGTCACCCCCGTGCCGGGCCCGTCGCAGAGCCCCGGCGAGATCGTCCCCGTACTCCCGCGGCACCTCCTCGGACAGAAGGGCGACGGCCTCGGCGCCGTCCCCGGCGGTGTCCAGCAGGGCCCGGCCCAGCCGCGGATGGACCCCCAGCCGGCCCAGCCGCACCCCGAGCCCGGTGGCCCGTCCCGCCGGGTCCACCGCGCCCACGGCCGTCAGCACCCCGCGCGCCGCCGCCATCGCGCCGCCCGGCGGCGGATCCGGCAGCGCAAGCCCCGAGGCGTCCGGGTCGCCCCAGCAGGCCACCTGAAGGGCGAACGCCGTCAGATCGGCCACCTTGATCTCCGGCGCCGGGAAAGCCGCCAGCCGGCCGTCCTCGGCCTCCGTCCAGCACCGGTACACCCAGCCCGGCGCCTCACGCCCGGCCCGCCCCGCCCGCTGCCGCCCGGCGGCGCGCGACGCCCGCACCGTCACCAGCCCGCTCAGCCCGCGCGCGTGGTCCACCCGCGGCTCCCGCGCCAGACCCGCGTCCACCACCACCCGCACCCCGGGCACCGTCAGCGACGACTCCGCCACCGACGTCGCCAGCACCACCCGGCGCCCCCGGCCCGGCGCCAGCACCGCGTCCTGCACGGCGGCCGGCGCCCGGCCGTGCACCTGGAGCACCTCCACCGCCCCCAGATCGCCAAGCTGACCCGCCACGCGCGCGATCTCACCCACGCCGGGCAGGAAACACAGCACGTCCCCCTCCCGCTCGGCCAGCGCCCGCCGCACCACCGAGGCCACATGGGCGAGCAGCGCCGGATCCACCCGCATCCCGTGCGGCGGCCGCACCGGACGCGCCGGAGGCGCCCACACGACCTCCACCGGATGCGCGACGCCTGCCGCCTCCACCACCCGCGCCCCGCCCAGCAGCCGCGCCCACGCCTCGGCGTCCGTGGTCGCCGACGCCGCCACCAGCCGCAGCTCAGGACGCAGCGCCTGCCGCACGTCCCACAGGAAGGCGGCCACAGTGTCGGCGTCCAGATGCCGCTCGTGACACTCGTCGAGCACCACCACGTCGACACCCGCCAGCTCCTGGTCCCGCTGCAGCCGCTGCAGCAGCACACCCGTGGTCACGACCTCCACGCGCGTGCGCCGTCCCACCACGCGCTCACCGCGGACCGTGTAGCCGACGCTGTCGCCGGTCCGCTCGCCGAGCAGCCACGCCATCCGCCGGGCCGCCGCCCGCGCCGCGATCCGCCGCGGCTCGGCCACCACTACACGCCGCGCGGGACCGCCGCCGGCCAGCCCGGCGAGCACCAGCGGCACCAGAGTCGTCTTGCCGGTGCCCGGCGGCGCCACCAGGACGGCCGTGCCGTCCGCGTCCAGGGCCTCGGTCAGGGCGGGCAGAGCGGCCCGCACGGGCAGCGAGTCGAGGGCGTCGTTACGGATCACGTCCCCAGTGTCGTACGGCGGCGGAACCGTCCCGCACGCGCGTGCGCGCAGGGACGACGGCGCTTCACGACCGACGGGATCCGCCACCGACGGGGTCCGCCGCGCCGCGCCTTCCGCACGTTCCATGCGCGCCCGCGCGCACGGACGACCACAGCTCGAGTGCGCACGCACACACGCACGCGCGCGCGGGCAGTAAACGTCGTGCTCAGTCCCGCTCGCACACGAAGATCGCCGTGCCCGGGATCAGGTTCCCGCGCAGCGGGGACCAGCCGCCCCACTCCGAGGTGTTCCACGCCGGCCACTCCGGCTCCACCAGGTCCACCAGCCGCAGCCCCGAGGCCACGACGTCCCGGACCCGGTCCCCGAGCGTCCTGTGGTGCTCCACGTACACCGCCCGGCCCTCCTCGTCCTGCTCCACGTAGGGCGTGCGGTCGAAGTAGGAGGCGGACACCGACAGCCCCTCGGGGCCGGGCTCGTCCGGGAAGGCCCACCGGATCGGGTGCGTCACCGAGAAGACGAACCGGCCACCCGGCCGCAGCACCCGGCGTACCTCCCGCAGCACCAGCCGCGGATCGGCGACGAACGGCAACGCCCCGTACGCGGAGCACACCAGGTCGAAGGAACCGTCCGCGAACGGCAGCGCGCCGGCGTCCGCGCACACGAGCGGGAACGACCCGCCGATGCGCAGCGCGTGCTGGAGCTGGCGGTGCGAGAGGTCGAGGGCCACCGGCCGGGCGCCCTGGGCGGCCAGCCAGCGCGAGCACTGGGCGGCGCCCGCCCCGATCTCCAGGACCTCCTTGCCCTTCAGCTCCTCCGGCGGGCCCAGCAGCTCGGCCTCCACCTCGTCCAGGCCCTCCGGGCCCCACACGAAGCGGTCGTCACCGAGGAACGTCCCGTGCTCGACCTGGTACTCGTCGGCGTTGCGGTCCCACCAGCCACGGTTGGCCCGGCTGCTCTCCGCGACCCCGGCGTCACGGCGGGTGGCTTCCGGCTCGAACCCGTCCGGGTCGAGCGGTTCCGGCTCTTGGATGATCGGCTCCCTCGTCGTACTCTTCCGTCCAACCCGCCGGGCACGACACGGCGAGAACGAAGGCCCGAGCGGCCCACGGGACGTTTCCTGTGCCGGTTATGCGGCTATCCGCCCCCGGTGTGCGCCTTCGCGCATTGACCATGCCCGGCTGCCCCCGTATGCTACAAGTTGCGCTGCGGGCCTGCGCACCTCAGACGTAGCAGGCTGCGCTCGCATCTGTTGTATGTCCCCTCGGTTGTCGAGGCGTCATCACTGGTCACCTGGTGAGGCGCTTCCTTGGCTGTCCGGCTTCTGCAGAGCGAAACGGGCTCCCGGCGTAAGCAGTGCCTACGACTTCAATGTCCGTACCGGAGCCCTTTCCCACATGACGAGCAGCACCGAGACCACCGCCACCACCCCGCAGGTAGCGGTCAACGACATCGGTAACGAGGAAGCCTTCCTCGCAGCGATCGACGAGACGATCAAGTACTTCAACGACGGCGACATCGTCGACGGCGTCATCGTGAAGGTCGACCGGGACGAGGTCCTGCTCGACATCGGTTACAAGACCGAAGGTGTCATCCCGAGCCGAGAGCTCTCGATCAAGCACGACGTCGACCCGAACGAGGTCGTCGCCGTCGGCGACGAGATCGAGGCCCTTGTCCTCCAGAAGGAGGACAAGGAAGGCCGCCTGATCCTCTCGAAGAAGCGCGCCCAGTACGAGCGTGCCTGGGGCACCATCGAGAAGATCAAGGAAGAGGACGGCATCGTCACCGGTACCGTCATCGAGGTCGTCAAGGGTGGTCTCATCCTCGACATCGGCCTCCGTGGCTTCCTGCCGGCCTCCCTGGTCGAGATGCGCCGCGTCCGCGACCTGCAGCCGTACGTCGGCAAGGAGCTCGAGGCCAAGATCATCGAGCTGGACAAGAACCGCAACAACGTGGTCCTGTCCCGCCGTGCCTGGCTCGAGCAGACCCAGTCCGAGGTCCGCCAGACGTTCCTCACGACCCTGCAGAAGGGTCAGGTCCGCTCCGGCGTGGTCTCCTCGATCGTCAACTTCGGTGCCTTCGTGGACCTGGGTGGCGTCGACGGTCTGGTGCACGTCTCCGAGCTCTCCTGGAAGCACATCGACCACCCCTCCGAGGTCGTCGAGGTCGGCCAGGAGGTCACCGTCGAGGTCCTCGACGTCGACATGGACCGCGAGCGCGTCTCCCTGTCGCTGAAGGCGACCCAGGAAGACCCGTGGCAGCAGTTCGCCCGCACCCACCAGATCGGCCAGGTCGTGCCCGGCAAGGTCACGAAGCTGGTTCCGTTCGGTGCGTTCGTCCGCGTGGACGAGGGCATCGAGGGTCTGGTTCACATCTCCGAGCTGGCCGAGCGCCACGTGGAGATCCCGGAGCAGGTCGTCCAGGTCAACGACGAGATCTTCGTCAAGGTCATCGACATCGACCTCGAGCGCCGTCGCATCAGCCTCTCGCTGAAGCAGGCCAACGAGTCCTTCGGTGCCGACCCGGCCTCGGTCGAGTTCGACCCGACCCTGTACGGCATGGCCGCGTCCTACGACGACCAGGGCAACTACATCTACCCCGAGGGCTTCGACCCCGAGACCAACGACTGGCTCGAGGGCTACGAGAAGCAGCGCGAGGAGTGGGAGCGCCAGTACGCCGAGGCGCAGTCCCGCTTCGAGCAGCACCAGCAGCAGGTCATCAAGTCCCGCGAGGCCGACGCTGCCGCTGCCGCCGAGGGTGGCGAGGCCGCCGCTCCGGCCGCGTCGGGTGGCGGTTCGTACTCCTCCGAGGGTGCGGACACCTCCGGTGCCCTCGCCTCGGACGAGGCGCTGGCCGCGCTGCGCGAGAAGCTGGCCGGAGGCCAGAGCTGAGCGCTAGCCGCCGGGCTTAGCCGATAGCCGCTGAGGGGCCGCACCTTTCGAGGTGCGGCCCCTCTGGGTTTCCCGGAACCCTTCCCGCCTCGCCGGGGGCCCGGACGCCCCCGTCCCGCCCCGTCACAGGACGGCCGGGCGTCCGGCGACGCGGCCTGACAGGGCGTCAACGCGGCCGACGCCGGACGCCTGATCAGCGCCGTGACACGGGAATGCCCACGCTCCAGGGCGCGTTGTCCATGGGGAACACGAGGAGGAGCGGTCACAGTGCTTGATCCGCAGGGTTTGTACGCATGGGAGCCGAAGGGCCTCGCCGTGGTCGACATGGCGCTCGCCCAGGAGTCGGCCGGACTTGTCATGCTCTACCACTTCGACGGATACATCGACGCGGGCGAGACCGGCGACCAGATCGTCGAGCGGCTCCTCGACTCGCTGCCCCACCAGCTCGTGGCACGCTTCGACCACGACCGGCTCGTGGACTACCGCGCCCGCCGGCCGCTGCTGACCTTCACCCGGGACAGCTGGTCCGACTACGAGGTGCCGGCCATCGAGGTCCACCTCGTCCAGGACACCACCGGCGCCCCCTTCCTGCTGCTGTCCGGACCCGAACCCGATGTCGAGTGGGAACGGTTCGCCGCCGCCGTACGGCAGATCGTGGAACGGCTCGGCGTCCGGCTCTCCGTGAACTTCCACGGCATCCCCATGGGCGTCCCGCACACCCGCCCCGTGGGCCTCACCCCCCACGGCAACCGCACCGACCTCGTCCCCGGACACCGCAGCCCCTTCGAGGAGGCCCAGGTGCCCGGCAGCGCCGAGGCACTGGTCGAGTACCGCCTCGCCGAGGCCGGGCACGACGTCCTCGGCGTCGCCGCCCACGTCCCGCACTACATCGCCCGCTCCCCCTACCCGGACGCGGCGCTGACCGTCCTGGAGGCCGTCACGGCCGCCACCGGCCTGGTGCTGCCGGGCGTCGCCCACGCACTGCGCACGGAGGCCCACCGCACGCAGACGGAGATCGACCGGCAGGTCCAGGAGGGCGACGAGGAACTCACGGCACTCGTCCAAGGGCTCGAGCACCAGTACGACGCGGCCGCGGGCGCCGAAACCCGGGGCAACATGCTCGCCGAGCCCGTCGACATCCCCTCCGCCGACGAGATCGGCCGCGAGTTCGAACGCTTCCTGGCGGAGCGGGAGGGCGAGAACTGAGACCGCCGCACCGCGCGGCCCGGCCCGGAAGCGGCCCTGTCACCGACAGGGCCTAAGCTTCCGCCCATGCTGAAAGTGGGCCTGACCGGCGGGATCGGCGCCGGCAAGAGCGAGGTGTCGCGGCTGCTCGTGGAGCACGGCGCGGTACTGATCGACGCCGACCGCATCGCACGCGAGGTCGTCGCACCCGGCACCCCCGGGCTCGCCGCCGTGGTGGACGCCTTCGGCGTGGACGTCCTCACCGCCGACGGCAGCCTGGACCGGCCCAGGCTCGGCTCCGTCGTCTTCGCCGACCCCGGGAAACTGGCCGTCCTCAACGCGATCGTGCACCCCCTCGTCGGCGCCCGCTCCCGCGAGCTGGAGGCCGCCGCCGCCGAGGACGCCGTCGTCGTCCACGACGTCCCCCTGCTCACCGAGAACGGGCTGGCCCCCCTCTACGACCTGGTGATCGTCGTCGACGCCGGCCCCGCCACCCAGCTCGACCGCCTGGTACGACTGCGCGGCATGACCGAGGACGACGCCCGCGCCCGCATGGCCGCCCAGGCGACCCGCGAGCAGCGCCGGGAGATCGCCGACATCGTGATCGACAACGACGTACCGCTGGACACGCTGAGAAAACGCGTCGCGGAGGTCTGGGACGAACTCGCGCGCCGGGCGCACGAGCCCCGCACACCGCCCCCGGACGGCGGCCCGCGGCAGGACGGCGCGGAATAGCGAACCCCGCCCGGGCGTTGAACCGCTGCAGTGAGGGAAGGACTCTGCCGTGCCCGAGACCAGTGGTTCGTCCGGACGTACCCCGGAGACGCATGTCATCGACTTCCGCGCGGCCGAACAACTGCTCAACGCGCGGGACCCGCGGGGCGCGGTGAAACTCCTCGACGGCGTCATCGCCGCGCACCCCGAGAACACCGCGGCCCGCCTGCTGCGCGCCCGCGCCTTCTTCGCGGCCGCCCAACTGCGCCCCGCCGAGCTGGAGTTCACCATCGTGCTGGAGCGGGAACCCGACAACGCCTACGCCCACTTCGCGCTCGCCCGCACCTACGAACGCCAGGGCCGCCCCGACCAGGCAAAACGGCACTTCCGGCTGGCCGCCGCGCTCGACCCCAACCCCCAGTACCTCAAAGCCGCCCGCTTCGACACCTGACCCCGCCCAGCCGGCCGGCACCCCTCACGGACGGCGGGACCACGGCGGCCCGGGCCCCCGGGGACCGCCCTCCGGCGGCGGGTACGGAGGAACGCCGGGCCCCGGCTGATAGTGCGGGCCCTGCCGCATGTGCCTGACGATCACCGCCAGGTCGACCGTGGCCACCAGCCACAGCACCCCGCACGCGGCCGCCCAGCCAGGACGCCCGACCAGCGAGAACACCGCCGTACCGAAGACCGCCCAGAGCACCCCCCACAGGCTCAGCCAGAACCGCGCCCGCAGCGCACTGCGCGCGGTCACCGGCTCACTGCCCGTACGCATCCGGACCACCACTCCTGACTGGCAACGTACTCTTCGAGGGGACACACACCAAGGGGGGTCACCGCGTGCTGCCGGACGCCGACGAGCTGGCCGAGGAACTCATCGACCTGGCCGTACCCCTCGAGGACGTCGACGACCTCGTACGCATGGCCCGCCGCGTGCGCGACGACCCCGAACTGCGGCAGTCCCTCGAGAACGCCGTCGCCGGCCTGGTGCACGACCTCGGAGAGATCCGCGGCGGCGCCGACCTGCCCGACCTCGACTGGCCGGCGGGCCCGCTGCAACGCTGCTTCCCCGTCTACGTCCTCGTCGCGGCCCTGCCCCACCTCCGCCGCCACCACCGCGAACGCGGCATCCCGGCCGACGTCACCCGGCGCACCCTCGCCGACCTCGGCCGCAACATGACCACTCACCGCAGACGCCACGGCCGGGCCGGCCTCCAGGCGCCACGCTGGCTCACCCTGCACTGGCGCGGCGAGCTCTACCAGCTGGGACGCCTGCAGTTCCAGCGGGCCCCACTCGGGCCCCGCACCGCAGCGGCACTCGCGGCGGCCGGACTGGACGTGACCGAACGGACGCCCTGCCTGAACCTCCACATACCCGCCTACACCGGCCCCCTGACACCGGCCGCCTGCGACCGCTCACTGGCCCTGGCCGCGGACTTCTTCGCCCGCCACTACCCCGACGAGAAGCACCCGGTCGCCGTCTGCCACTCCTGGCTGCTCGACCCCCAGCTGAAGCGGTACCTGCCCGCGCACTCCAACATCGTCCGCTTCCAGGAACGGTTCCGCACCGCCCACGACGACCCCGAACCGGCCGACACCACACCCGTCAGGTTCGTCTTCGGCGACCCGGACCTGCCGATCGCCGACCTGCCACGGCACACCCCCGTCGAACGGGCCGTCGGCGACCACCTGCGGTCCGGAGGCCACTGGTACATCGGGCACGGATGGTTCCCGTTCCCCAGCACCTGACTCGAACGAGTGAACCACCGCCCCCTCAGGAACGCCCCTCCCCACCCCACCCGTTCTCCCGGCATGACAGTCGAAATGCGTGAGGGATACCAAGGAACAGGACCCGGTGCGATCACCCCGGACGGCTGCGCGGTCGAGCTGTACACACGGCTCCCGGTCGGCGCCGAACCGGACATCATCGCGGGCGCCGTACCCGCCGGAGCGCACATCCTCGAACTCGGCAGCGGAGTGGGCCGGATGACCCACGCCCTGCTGCAACGCGGCTTTACGGTCACGGCGGTGGACGAGTCCGCCGAGATGCTCGCCCACGTCCGCGGCGCACGCACCATATGCGGACCGATCGAAGAACTCGATCTGGACGAGAAGTTCGACGTGGTCATACTCGCCTCCTTCCTCGTCCACGCCGGGGACATCGAGGTGCGCCGGGGCCTGCTGCGCACCTGCGCCCGGCACGTGGCGGAGGGCGGCTGCGTGCTCATCCAGCGAGAGGGCGAGGACTACCACACCGACGTACCCAGAGAGCGGGTCGACCCGAGCGGCTTCACCGTACGGATCGCCTCCGACGAACCGGTCGGCGACGGGGTGCACTCAGTGCGCGCCGAGTACGTGTTCCCGGACGCGGTCTGGACGCAGACGTTCCTGAGCCGGCCCCTGACCCAGGAGCAGTTCGAACAGGCGCTGGCGGAGGCGGGACTGGAGGTGGACGCCCGTCTGACCCCGGACGGGACATGGGTGAGGGCGGTAGTGACGGCGTAGCGGCGAAGCACCGATGAGTTCTCGGCACGGGGCCCGTCTACCTCTGTGACAGCAATCGGGACCGCTTCACACAGGAGACCACCATGCCCGAGACCGCCGCCCGCGTCGCCTCCAGCGCCTCCCCGACCGCCCGCGGTCGCTTCGCCCGGATCGCCCTGCGCTCGGTGCAGGTGCTGCTCGCCCTGTTCTACGGGATCGCGAGCGCGCTTCCCAAGCTGATCGCGCATCCGTCGGCCGTCGAGTCCTTCGACAGGATGGGCTGGGGCAGCGCGGGCATGTACGCCATCGGGGTGCTGGAGCTGGCTGGAGCCGTCGCGCTGTTGGTGCCGGTCCTGCAGTCGGTGGCGGCGATGGCGTTGAGCGCGCTGATGGTGGGCGCGTTCATCGTCCAGCTCACCGCCTTCGACGGTCAGAACGCGGCGACCCCCCTGATCCTGATCGTGCCGCTCGCGCTGATCGCCTGGGCCCGGCGTGCCCACAACAAGGACCTGCTGAGAGTGCTGCGGGGCGCGGCACGCGGACGCCAGGCATGACCTGAGCGGCAGACGGCCGGTGAGTCGGTGAAGGGCCACGGCAGGCACACGTCGGACGAGGCAGGCTGCGCGTCCGACGTGCGCCGGCCATGGGCGGCGGATCGCGCCCGAACGAGGGGGAGGGGAGGGGGTGGGGGAGGGGCCCCCGACGGAGGCGAACTCACCGCCCCCGTGAACGCCCGCCGGACCCTCCGGCCCCGCCCGCCCTGCCGCGCCCGCCGGTGCTCGGCGGTCGTCCCGGGCCACCGGGCCCACCCGGACCACTCGCTCCGCCCAGCCCACCCGGCCCGCCAGGCGTGCCCGGTCCACCGAAGCCGCCCAGGCCGCGCAGCCGTTCCAGCTCACGGCGGTCCCGCTTGGTGGGACGCCCGGCGCCCCGGTCGCGCAGACCGGCCGGAGCCACGGCCTCGCGGGGCGGCGGAGGCGGGGAGTTGTCGATGTAGCACTGGACGGCCACCGGCGCGCCGACGCGTTTGCGGATCAGCCGCTTGACGATGACGACGCGCTCCCGGCCCTCGTGCCGCAGCCGCACCTCGTCGCCGACGCGCACGGAGTACGCGGGCTTCACACGCTCGCCGTTGACGTGCACGTGCCCGCCGCGGCAGGCGGTGGCGCCCAGGGAACGGGTCTTGATCAGACGGACCGCCCAGATCCAGCTGTCGATCCGTACCGTCTCGCCCTTACCCGGACCGGCCGCCTCGGCGGCGGCCACCGCGGCGGCGATCTTGGGGTCGAGCGACTGGGAGCCCGTGACCCCGGAACCCTCGGCACCTCCGGCGGGGCTCGGTTCGCCGCCCTCACGGTGCACGTTCTCGTCCGCATCCTCGGAAGCCATGCCCCGACCCTAACTCCCCGGGCCGGGAGAGCCGTGCGGGTTTTCCGGCGACGGTCCTGACCACGTACCCGCCTCCCCGCCCGGCCCCGCGTGCGTTCCCGGAGCGGCCGGCCGCCCGCGGTCCGCGGCGCGCCTCCCCTGAACCGGACCGGCACACGACGGGCTTACGGTGGCGGCATGGACGACAGCAGCGACCTGACCCTGCTGGACCGGCGCGTCGCGGAGTGCCGGGCCTGCCCGAGGCTGGTCGAGTGGCGCGAAGAGGTGGCCCGGACCAAGCGGGCCGCGTTCGCTGACTGGACGTACTGGGGGCGGCCGGTGCCCGGCTTCGGCCCGGCCGACGCCCGACTCGCGATCATCGGGCTGGCCCCGGCGGCACACGGAGGCAACCGCACCGGCCGTATGTTCACCGGTGACCGCTCCGGCGACGTGCTGTACCAGGCGCTGTACGACGTGGGGCTCGCCTCGCAGCCCACCTCGGAGCGGCTCGGCGACGGCCTGGAACTGTACGGGGTCCGCGTCACCTCACCCGTGCACTGCGCCCCGCCCGCGAACAAGCCCACCCCGGCCGAGCGCGACACCTGCCGGCCCTGGCTGGTGGAGGAGCTGCGGCTGCTGCGGCCGACGCTCAGGGCCGCCGTCGTGCTCGGCGCCTTCGGCTGGCAGGCCGCGCTGCCCGCGTTCGCCGAGGCGGGCTGGCCCGTGCCCCGGCCGCGCCCGGCGTTCGCCCACGGCGCCCGGGTCGCCCTCGACGGCCTGGACGTCTTCGGCTGCTTCCACGTCAGCCAGCGCAACACCTTCACCGGCCGGCTCACCGCCGGGATGCTCCGCGAGGTGCTGCGCACGGCCGCGGACACGGCCGGGCTGCCGTGACCGCTCCTCCCGGCCCCGCGGCACACGCCCACCCGACGAGGAACCGACCATCGCCGCCCGGCCCTCGATGAGGAGCCCACCGCCGCCGACCGACCCTCAGGGCCGCCACTCGTACCGCACGTCCGGCTCCCGTTCCTCGTTACCGCTGCCGTCCGTGCGCTCGGCGGCGACGAATCCGTGCCGCTCGTAGAAGCGGTGCGCGGGCTCGTTGACCTGGAAGGTCCACAGCGTGAGCCCCTGCGGACTGCGCTCCTTGGCGAGGGCGACGAACCGGTCCCCGACACCGCGCCCGCGCCACCCGGGATCCAGGTAGAGCTGGGACAGCGAAGCGCCGTCCAGGACCATCACGCCGACGATCCCGTGCCCTCCCTCCGTCGCCTCGGCGACCCAGGTCTCCCGCAGCGGCACCACCACGTCGCGGAAGTGGTCCCGCACGTCGTCGTCGGTGCGGGGCCGGACGACCGTGGGCAGCGCGGCCGCGAACGACCGCAGCCAGACGTCGGCGGCCGCGGCCGCGTCGGCCGCCACCGCCCGTCGCAGCACGACACAGTCCACGGCCGTCATCGGTCCGCCCCCGCTTCCGGCACCACGGCCGTCGCCGTGATCTCCACGAGCTGCCCGGTGTAGCCGAGGCAGGCGACACCGAGCAGCGTCGACGAGTGCGGGCCACGGCTCAGCCCGGAGGCCTCGACGACCTCCCACACCGCGGACAGCACGGAGGGCTCGGCGCTGACGACGTACACCTCCGTCCCCAGCACATGTTCCAGACCGCTGCCGACGGCGCGCAGCTGTTCCGTCAGGTTGGCGATCACCTGCTCGGCCTGCCGCACCGGATCCCCGATGCCGACCACCTCGCCCTTCTCGTCGAGCGGCACGGCCCCCGCAAGGAAGGCGAGCCTGGTGCCCGCCTCGACGACGGAGACGTGGGAGTAGGCGGGCGGCGGGAAGAGGGCGGGGGAGGTCACTCGCCGGATCATGGCGGCTCCTGGGGTGGTGGGCGGACAACTTTCCGATCATCCGGGGGCCGCCCGGTGCCGCGCACCCGATTTTCCGCCCCGACGGCCTCCCTGGGGCGAGCCGGGTTCCGTGCGTAAAGAAACCCGCCCGAACCGGGAAGACTTCACCTCGCGGAAACATCATGGATCAGGGTCTTCGGGGTACGCCGCTTATCCTGGGAACCGCACTTCACCGCTCGGCCACTGTCGTCCGAAGGCCCAGATCGCCCTCGTACGGACAGGAGCCCCGTGTCGCGCCCCGCCGCACTGTCACTGCCGCCCTGGTTCGCGCATGCCCTGCGTACCCAGCGCGGGCCCGTCCCGTGGAGCGCGCTGATCCGCGGCGCGCTCGCCGCCGGGCCGCTGCTGCTGACCGGGATGCTCGCCGGCCGCACACCGCTGGGCGTGCTCGCCGCCATCGCCGCGATGCTCGCCGGGATCAACGACCGGCCCGGCAGCAGGCGGGCCTCCGTCATGCGGCTCGGGGTGCCCGCGCTGGCCGGGACGCTCGGGCTGCTCGTGGGCGCCTGCGCCGGGCAGCAGTTGTCCGCGGTGCCGCTGACCCTGCTCCTGACCTTGCTCGGGCTGGCCGCCGGGGGCATCAGCGCTGTCGGACCCGTCGCCTCCTCCGCCGGCACGCAACTGCTCGTCACCGCCGCCATCGGCGCCGGAATGCAGGGGGCCGCGAGCGCCTGGCAGCAGGGCCTGGTCTTCCTCGCCGGAGCGGGCTGGCTGCTTCTGCTGCGCCTCGCCCTGCCCACGCCCGGCTCGATCGCCGGTGACTTCCGCTTCGACGGCGAGCGGGCGGCGGTCGCCGATGTGTACGACGCCATCGCCGGGCTGCTCGACGCCACGGGCGGCGCGGCCGCCACGGCCCGGCGGGCCGCGCTCACCGCCGCCCTGGACCACGCCCAGGACGCCCTGGCCGGACCCCGGCTGCGCCGCCGCGCCAGTTCCGCCGCCGAGCGCCGGCCGCACGCCCAGTTCACCGCCGCGCTGCCCCTCGCCGAAGCCGCCACCGCCCTGGCCTGGGCGGGCGAGCCGGTCTCCGCGCGGGCGGCCGAAGGACCCCGGCGGCTGGCCGCCGCCGTCCGCGGCGACACCGGCACCGGCCCGCTGCCCGCCCCCAGCCGGTCGGCGCCCGCCCTGCGCGCCCTCGACGACGCCCTGCTGCGCGCCGCGGAGGCCTTCGACCGGTCCGGGAACGGCGTGCACCGGCTGGCCGCCCGGCGGCGCGGCGTCCGGGCCGCGGTCCGTGACGCCGTCGGAGCCGCGTTCGGCACCGGCGGCCGGGAGTACGGACTGCGCGTCGCCCTCTGCTTCGGGGCCAGCGCGGCCGTCGCCCAGGCGCTGCACGACGCCCGCTGGTACGGGCAGCACCAGCACTGGTACTGGCTGCCGGCCACGACCGTCTTCCTGGTCAAGCCCGACCTCGGTCCGCTCGCCTCCCGGGTGCTGTGCCGGGCGGCCGGAACCGTGTTCGGCGCCCTCTTGTTCGCCGGCCTCGCCGCGCTGCTGCCCCGGCCGGAGGGGCTGGTCGTCCTGGTGACGGTGTGCGGGGCGCTCGTCCCCCTGTCCACCCGGAACTTCGCGGCGCTGACCGCCGTCATCACCCCCCTGGTGCTCGCCCTGGTCATGATCGGCGGCGAGCCGCAGGCTTCGCTGAGCCGCATCGGCGAGACCCTGCTGGCCTGCGCGATCGTGCTGGTCGTCGGGCATCTGCCGATGCCCGGCGAGCGGGGCGGCGGAGTACGGGCCCGGCTCGACACCGCGGGGAGCGCCGCGCACGCCTACCTGGTGCACGTCCTGAGCGAGTCCGGCGACCGGGCCGAACGGTGGGCGCTGCGCCGGGAGGCCTACCGCACCCTCGCCGAGGCCCGTACGGCGATCGCGGTCTCGGCCGCCGAGCTGCCCGCCCTGGCCCGGCACACCGAGGGCACGGAAGGTGTCGTCGTCGTCCTGGAGCGCCTCGTGGACACCACCACGGCCTGCGCGGTGCACCTCGACGACACCGGGCGGCTCACCGCCCGGCACACAGGGCTGCTGCAGGAACTGCTCGACGAGCTGGAGCGGCGCGAGGTGTGGGCAGGACCGCCCGTCGCCGCGTAGTCCCGGACCGGGCGGCACGGAGGACGCCGGCCGCCGGCTGGATGGGGGCTGCTGCCGGCGGGAGGACGCGCCTCACTCCCCGGCCGGCCGGGCCGAGAGAAAAGAATCTTCGTGGGCTCCGATGAGTTCCGCGTCCGACGGCGGTCACCAACCGGAGCCGACTTGGTACATGCCGTAGGACAGGAGGGCCCATGTCGCTTCCGGAGATCGTCTCGCGCGAGCGGTGGCGCGCGGCACGGGAGGCGTTGCTGCTCAAGGAGGAGGCGGTCCGCAGAGCGCGGGAGGCGCTGGCCGCCGAGCGCCGGCGGCTGCCCAGGGTGGAGGTCGACCCGGAGTACGTGTTCGAGGGCGGCGACGGCAAAGCCACCCTCCTGGACCTCTTCGAGGGCCGGAGCCAACTCGTGGTCCACCACTTCATGTTCGCGCCGGAGTGGCAGGCAGGCTGCCCCTGCTGCGCGGCCTTCCTCGACCAGGTCGGCCACCTCGCCCACCTGCACGCCCGCGACACCTCGTTCGCGGCCGTGTCCCGCGCGCCCTTCACCCGGATCCTGCCGTTCAAGGCGCGGATGGGCTGGGCGGTGCCCTGGTACTCGTCCAGCCACAGCGAGTTCAACCGCGACTTCGAGGCGACCGTGGAGCGGGCCGGGGAACCGGTCGAGCGGCCTGGTCTCAGCTGCTTCCTGCGGGAACGGGACCGCGTCTTCCACACCTACTCGGTCCACGACGACGGCCTGGACACCCTGGGCACCCTCGCCGGCCTGCTGGACCTGACCGCGCTCGGCCGCAACCCGCTCGGCAGCGGCCGGCTCCGCTACCACGACGAGTACCAGGACTGACGTATCCGCGGGGACCGCGACCGGCGCCGCGGCCGACGCCACGCCTCACCGCGGGCGGCGCCGCACCTCGGCGGCCACGCGCCCGGGCGCGAGACTGACACGTAAAGCACCGGACCCGTCGCGGAACGTACGGTTCGTGCCGCAAGGTGAACGGATTCTCACGGTCCGCGCTGAACGGGTGTCAAGAAGGTCTCAGTCGGGTCACTGGGCGAGGCGTTCGCCCTCCTCAGAGCGTTAACTCTCACGAGTACAACGCTTCTGGAGGTGCGAGATGGTGAACGGGCGAACGGTGCTCGAACGCTTTCCCGCAGGCGGCCCGCGGGGATCCTGGCCCGCCGAGGAGTTCGCGCACGCGCGGCGTCTCGAAGGTCTGCCCGCCGAGGTCGTCATGGATCTGGCGACGGACACGTTCCTGGTGATCGTGCGGGGCGGCGACGGTGTCGAGTGAGCCGGCTGCGCCCGGCCCCGGGACCGGCGCCCTCACCGCGCGTCGCCCGGCCCGCGGCGTCTTCCCCGGGCTGGGCCCGGCCCGCGGCGCCCTCACCGGGCTCCGCCCGGCCCGCGGCGGGTACGGCTTCGTGTAGCGGTCGCCTCCGGCCGGTGGCTCCCCGGGAGTGCCGAGGGTCGTGTCAGGCGGATACGGCCCGGGACCAGTCCGGGGTGGTGCCGGTCACCCGGCACAGGGCCAGGTACAGCGGGATCGGCGGGGTGTACGGGACCGTCCCCTCGGGGCGGTTGATCAGGCGCGCGGTGCCGGGGACGGGGGCGCCGGGGGCGTAGTGGGCGGGGGCGGGCCAGGGCAGGGCGTAGTCGGAGTCCGACGGGACGATCCACCACCAGTGCGTTCCGTCGGCGTACACGCAGCCCACCCGGGGCAGCCGCGGCACGATCAGGGGTCCGAGCCGGTCCGGTACGGCCACGGCGTCACAGCCGAGCGGGGCCGTCATGCCCTCGGGGACCGCCGGGCGGCGGACCTGGGCCGGGACCGGGACCGGCGTGTGCCGGTGGCGTCCGAGCCGGACCAGGGTGTCCAGGCCGAGCCGGCGGCGGCAAGCGTCGGCGCCGCTCACAGGTGCTCCCACGTCCGGCGCTGCTGCGCCGGAGCCCGGTGCCGGGCCTGAGCTTCCTCCTCGTCACCGGGGCCGGGCTGCGGGCCGCCGGGCTTGGGGCGGGTGCCCCAGCCCAGGTCGTTGCGCGCTTCGCCGGCGTCGCGGGCCGCGTCGGTCTGACGGGCCAGCTCGGCCCAGACCAGCAGACCGGGCCCGTGCTCCTGAGCGCCCCAGGCGCGGCAGAGCGCGTCCACGAGGAGCAGTCCCCGCCCGTGCTCCTCGTCGGGCCGCTGCGGTGAGGTATGGGGCTCGCCGGGTGCGCAGCCCTCGTCGTGCACGGCTATGCGCACCGTGTCGTCGTGGTCGTGCAGCTCGCACACGACCCGGCTGCTCGCGGTGTGCACGATGGCGTTGGTGACCAGCTCGGATACGACGAGGGCCGCGGTGTCGCAGGTGTCCTCGCACACCGACCAGCCGGTCAGCCGGGCCCGCGCCAGGCGTCTGGCCTGGGCGGGGGATCCCGGGTGCGCGGCCAGTTCGAAGCGGAACCGGCGGCCGGCGGCGTCCCCGTCACGGGTCGCCGCCCCACCCGCGCTCGAGCCTGCCCGAGCGGGGGAACCCCCGTGGGCGCCGGGCCGCAGGGGGGCTGCGGCGGCGTCTGTTCCTAAGGGCGCGGACGGAATCACGCTTGCCACTATCTCCTCGGCGTGAACACTTGGCAAGTGTCACTCTGAAAAATGCAGAGTGCTGTGTGACTGGGTCGGCGGGCGTGGCACACTGCTCGCAACGACATTTCGTGCGGCGCCAATTGGGACCGTCGGCGATCCAGCGGATCCTCGAACGAGTCTTCGAACGGCGCCGCAGGGCTGTCGGGAATCTTTTGCCGTGGCGGACGTCGTGTCGGAGGTGGAGCGTGAGCGAACCGCGGTCCGCGCCGACCGTGGGCCAGGTGGTCCTCGGCAGACGCCTGCTCGATCTGCGGGAACGCGCGGGTCTGAAGCGCGAGGAGGCCGCCCGCGTCCTGCGTGTCGCCCCCGCCACCATCCGCCGGATGGAGATGGCCGAGGTCGCCCTCAAGATCCCGTACCTGCAACTGCTGCTGAAGGCCTACGGCGTTCCCGACGACGAGGCCGAACTCTTCGTCCAGCTCGCCGAGGAGGCCAACCGGCCGGGGTGGTGGCAGCGGTTCCACGACATCCTCCCGGGCTGGTTCTCGATGTACGTCAGCCTCGAAGGCGCGGCCGCCCTCATCCGCTCCTACGAGCCGCACTTCGTCCCCGGTCTGCTGCAGACCGAGGACTACGCGCGCGGCGTTCTGAAGTCGGGCGCCATCGGCCAGACCAGCCCCGACGACATCGAGCGCCATGTCGCGCTGCGCATGCAGCGCCAGAACCTGCTCACCCGCCCCGACGCCCCCCGTTTCTGGGCGGTGACGGACGAGACCGCCCTGCGTCGGCAGGTCGGCGGTCCCGAGGTGATGCGCGCGCAGATCGACAAGTTGCTCGAGGTCACGAAGCTGCCCAACGTGACGCTGCAGGTCGCCCCGTTCGCCAACGGGCCGCACCCGGGGACGTACGGGCCCTTCGTGATCTTCCGGTTCGCCGTGCCCGAACTTCCGGACATGGTCTACAGCGAGTACCTGACCGGCGCGGTCTACCTGGACGCGCGCTCCGAGGTGGCGACCCACCTCGAGGTCATGGACCGCATGGCGGCGCAGGCCGCCACCGCACAACGCACGAAGGAGATCCTCCTGGATCTCCGCGAGGAGCTGTGAATGGATCGCATGATGCCGCGCAGTGGCGTCTACAACGGCATGCCCGCGCGGGAGTTGGGCAGCGAGGGGTGGCACAAGCCCTGGAGCGGCGGCAACGGCGGCAACTGCCTGGAGGCGATGAAGCTCGCCGACGGCCGCATCGCCGTACGCCAGTCGACCGACCCGGACGGGCCCGCGCTGATCTACACCTCGGACGAGATGACCGCCTTCATCGAGGGCGCCAAGGCGGGGGTGGCCGACTTCCTCCTCTCCTGAACCGCTGCTGATAATTGTTTTTCACTCAACTTCCCTATGGTGAGCTCGACTTGATTCCCCGACGCGTCAGACGTTTACGGAGCGCCGCATGACAGGGCAGGACCCGACGGCCGTCCAGATCGACACCAGCAGGCCGCATACCGCGCGGATGTACGACTGGTACCTCGGCGGCAAGGACAACTACCCCGTCGACGAGCAGATGGGCCGGCAGATGCTGGCCCTCGACCCCCGGGTCCCGGTGATGGCCAGGGTCAACCGGGCCTTCATGCACCGGGCCACGACCTGGCTGGTCCAGCAGGGCGTCCGCCAGTTCCTGGACATCGGCACCGGCATCCCCACCGAACCGAACCTGCACCAGGTCGCCCAGCGGGTCGCGCCCGACGCCCGCGTCGTCTACTGCGACAACGACCCGATCGTGCTGGCCCATGCGGCGGCCCTGCTGCGCGGCACGCCCCAGGGCGCGACCGAGTATCTGCAGGCCGACGTGCGCGATCCGGCGGCGATCGTCGACGGCGCCCGGCGGATCCTGGACTTCGGCCGGCCGGTGGCGCTCTCCCTCGTCGCCCTGCTGCACTTCGTCTCCGACGAGGACGGCGCGCACGAGCTGGTGGCCCGCCTGCTGGCCGAACTGCCTTCGGGCAGCTACCTGACGATGACCCACGCCACCTCCGACTTCACCCCGCAGGAGTCGGAGGCCGCCACCGAGAAGCTCAAGGCGGCCGGCGTCACCCTGGCCCTGCGCTCCCGCGAGGAGTTCGCCCGTTTCTTCGACGGCCTCGATCTGGTCGAGCCGGGCGTCGAGATCGTGCACCAGTGGCACCCCGAGCTGGGCGAGCCGGTGCCCGGCCAGGACGACGGGGTGATCCCGGGGTACGGGGCGGTGGCACGCAAGCGATAGGCCCGCCGGCCGCCGGTGACGGGCGGGCGCGTGCGGCTACGCGGTCATCGGCCGGTCGTACGCCGATATCGGCGCGGGCAGGCGTGACTCACCGGTCAGATACCGGTCGACGGCCGCCGCCACCGCCCGGCCCTCGGCTATCGCCCACACGATGAGCGACTGCCCGCGCGCCGCGTCCCCGGCGGCGAAGACACCGGGGATGTTGGTGGCGAAGCCCTCGTCCCGGGCGATCGTGCCGCGCGGCCGCATGGTGAGCCCCAGCTGCTCGACGAGCCCGTCCTCCCGGTCGGGCCCGGAGAAGCCGAGGGCGAGCAGCACGAGGTCGGCGGGCAGGGCGCGTCCGGTGCCCGGCACCGACTCCCGCCGCTCGTCGACTTCGACCAGCTGCAGCGACCGGACGTGGCCGTCGTCGTCCCCGTCGAAGCGGAGCGTGGACGCCGCGAACAGCCGCGCGTCGGCGTCCGCCGCAGGAGCCGTCCGCAGGGCTCCCGCCTCCTGGTGCGCGGGGGACAACCGGTAGATCTTCGGATACGTCGGCCAGGGCTCGGTGTCCTCGTCGCGCTCGGCGCCCGGCTGCGCGTAGATGTCGAGCTGGCTCACGGACGCGGCGCCCTCACGCACCGCGGTGCCCAGGCAGTCGGCGCCGGTGTCCCCGCCACCCACGATCACCACGTGCTTCCCGGCCGCGGACAGCGGCGAGAGCGCCAGGTCCCCCTCGCACACCCGGTTGGCCAGCGGCAGGTACTGCATCGCCTGGTGTATCCCGTGCAGCTCCCGTCCCGGCACCGGCAGTTCCCGCCACGCCGTCGCACCCGTGGCGAGCACCACCGCGTCGTACCGCGTGCGCAGCTCGGCCGCCGGTACGTCCCGCCCGACCGCCGTCGACGTGCGGAACTTCGTCCCCTCGGCCCGCATCTGCTCCAGCCGCCGCTCCAGGTGGCGCTTCTCCATCTTGAACTCGGGGATGCCGTAGCGCATCAGCCCCCCGAGCCGGTCGTCCTTCTCGTACACCGCGACGGTGTGGCCGGCCCGGGTCAACTGCTGGGCCGCGGCGAGCCCCGTCGGCCCGGACCCGATCACCGCGACGGTCCGGCCGGACAGCCGCTCCGGAGGCCGCGGCGGGGTGAAGCCCTCCTCCCAGGCCCGGTCGGCGATCGCGCACTCGACGTTCTTGATGGTGACCGCCGGCTGGTTGATCGCGAGCACACACCCCGCCTCACAGGGCGCCGGGCACAGCCGGCCGGTGAACTCGGGGAAGTTGTTCGTCGCGTGCAGCCGGTCGCTCGCCGCGCGCCAGTCCTCCCGGGCGACCAGGTCGTTCCACTCGGGGATGAGGTTGCCCAGCGGACAGGCCTGGTGGCAGAACGGGACGCCGCAGTCCATGCAGCGGTCCGCCTGCTTGCTGATGATGGGCAGCAGCGCGCCCGGGACGTACACCTCGTCCCAGTCCCGGACCCGTTCCTCGACGGGCCGCCGCGGCCACTCCTGCCGCGGCGTGGTCATGAACCCCTTGGGATCGGCCATGGTCGTGTTCCTCGCGTACGTGTACCGGGGTACGGGCTGTACGACGGGCCGTGCGTCACCGGCGGCACTCCTCCGGGGCCACGATACGTCCGCGCCCGCAACCGCGCAGTGCGGCGGACAGCGCCTTCTCGGACCTCCCCGGCGGAGATCCTGCCGCCCCGCTGCGGCCCCCGACGCGGCGGGCTTCCCAGCGGAGAGCCTGCCGCCCGCTGCGACCCCCGGCGCGGACACGGGCCCGGCCCCCGGCCCCTCAGCCGGCGTCGGCGGCCTGAGCCCACCCCCGCAGCACCCCGGCCACGGCCGGCGCGATTCGCCGGCGCGCCTCGTACCTCGGCACTCCGTTCATAAGGAGCTGGTCGTAGGGAGTGTCCACATGCCGTACGGCGGCCACGACCGCCGAGGTCACCGCCCCCTCGGTCAGCGCACGGCCGGCCGCGCTCCGCCCGACCCGCCCGCTGCCCCGCGCCGACGCGTGCGCCGCGATCGCCCGGGCCCGCTCGGCCGGGCAGGCGGGAAACAGGCGCCCGATCTCCGAGGCGAACGCCGCCGCGAACCGTTCGTCCTCCGCCGCCCTGCGCCGGGCGTCCCTGGCCCGCCGCCGGCGTCGTGCCTCCGCGTCCGTCAGGCAGCGTGCCTCGGCCCGGGCCAGCGCCGGCTCCTCCACGAGCAGACCCTGCCGTTCGTAACGGCCCCGGCGCCGGTTGAACCGCACCACCACCGCCCACAGCACGCTCTCCTCCCGCGCTCTGCGGGTCAGCGCCGTGTCCCCGCGCTGCAGCAGGACCAGGTGCGCGAGGTCGGCGCAGTCCAGACAGCGCGGCGCACCGTCCTCCAGCACGAGCAGCGACAGCGGGCCACGCCGGCAACCCGCACAGTGCTTGCGCCGCGAGGGCTGGACCACGACAAGCCCGCCCGACGGGAGCGGAGTTGCGGAAGCCGTCATGGGCATTTCCTTCCCCGTCCCGGCCCACCGCTCCCGCACCGCCCGCACGCACCCGGCATCATGGGCATGTGCGACTGGAAGCGATCACCTGGGACCGGCTCGCCGAGCTGCTGGCCGACCGGCTGCTCGAGCTGGAGCCGGCCGACGGCGGCGCCTGGCCGCGCGCCGCCTTCGACGGAGCGCCCGCCGCCCGCCCGGGGGACCTCGCCGACCGCGTCGCGCAAGCACTGCGCGTGCGCGGGCGGCCCGCGCTGGTCGTCGGTGCGGAGGGCTTCCTGCGCCCCGCCTCCCTCCGGCTGGAGCACGGCCGGCGGGACGCCGAGTCGTACTACAGCGGCTGGTTCGACACCGGCGCCCTGTGGCGGGAGGTGTTCGGCCCGCTCGACCCCGGCGGCAGCGGCCGCGTCCTGCCCGACCTGTGGGACCCGGTCACCGACCGCGCCACCCGCAGTCCGTACGTCCGGCTCCCGCCCGGCGGCGTCCTGTTGCTGCACGGCCCCCTCCTGCTGCGCCACTGGTTCCCGTTCGACCTGAGCGTCCACCTCCTCCTCTCCCCGGCCGCCCTGCGCCGCCGCACCCCGGAGCCCGACCACTGGACCCTTCCCGCCTTCGAGCGCTACACGGCGGAGGCCGCCCCCGCCGACGCGGCCGACGTCCTCGTGCGCGCCGACGACCCCAGGCATCCCGCCTGGAACGGCCGGGCGATCGGCTGAACCGCCCGCCCGGCAGACCTCCCCGGCCGGCCGCGCCCCCCCCGCCCGCCGGGCCGGCGTGCTGGGTCAGAGCCAGCCGTTGCGCCGGAAACCCCGGTACAGCGCGAGACAGGCCATCGCCGTCATACCCATGACCAGCGGATATCCGAGACGCCAGTGCAGCTCCGGCATGTACTTGAAGTTCATGCCGTAGACCCCGCACACCATCGTCGGCACGGCGACCACCGCCGCCCAGGCCGTGATCTTCCGCATGTCCTCGTTCTGCGCGACCGTCACCTGCGCCAGGTGCGCCTGCAGGATCGAGTTGAGCAGTTCGTCGAAGGCGGCTATCTGGTCCTTGGCCCGCATCAAGTGGTCGGACACGTCCCTGAAGTACGCCTGTATCTCCGGTGCGACCACCCGTATCGGCCGGGTCGCCAGATCCTCCACCGGACGCCCGAGCGGCACCACCGCGCGCTTCAGCTCCAGCAGTTCACGCTTGAGCTGGTAGATGCGCCCCGGGTCGGCCCGCGCGCCGCCCTCGGAGAACACATCCGTCTCTACCTGCTCCACGTCGGCCTGCACCGCGTCCGTGACGCTCAGATACTCGTCGACGACATGGTCGGCGATCGCGTGCAGCACCGCCGCCGGCCCCTTGGCGAGCTGCTCCGGATCCGCCTCCAGCTCCTCGCGCAACGGCCCCAGTGACCCGTGCCTGCCGTGCCGTACCGTGATGACGAAGTCCTCGCCTACGAACACCATGATCTCGCCGGTGCCGACCACCTCGCTGGTCGCCGTCAACTGCTCGTGCTCCACGTAGCAGACGGTCTTGAACACGGCGAACAGAGTCTCCGCGTACCGCTCCAGCTTCGGGCGCTGATGGGCTTCCACCGCGTCCTCCACCGCCAGCGGATGCAGGTCGAAGAGCCGGGCGACGTCGGCGAACTCGCCGTCCGTCGGTTCGTGCAGCCCCAGCCACACGAACCCCTCGCCGCTCCTGCGCACCCTGGCCACGGCATCCACCAGGTCGGAGCACCCCGGAACCCGGACCCCGTCCTGGTATGTCACGCAGTTCACCACCGACGAACCGAGGGGTGACCGGGCCGGGTGGCTCAGGTCCACGCGCGGCCGCCGCCTCGCCAGCCGCGCCACCTTGCGCAGCCCGCCGGCCCTGCCCAGTCCCGTGACCTTCCGCAGGTTCCCTGCCATGGACATCTGGATCTCCTCGGGTGGATCTCCTCGCACGACACCTTCGCGTCCTGCCCGGCAAGTGTGCCAGCCCCGCGGAAAGTCCGGGCGGGCCTGTGGGAACGGTCAATTCCGCTTTGTTCCCGCCTGTGGACGGCGCCCGTTCCGGGGTGTCCGCCCCGCCGAGTGCGATGCTCGCGGCATGACATCATCCGACGGATATCTCCTGGACAACCGGCAGGACGAGGCGGAGGAGCGCTTCCACGCCTTCGCCTCCCTCTTCGATCCGACGACGTTCCGGCACCTCGAAGCCCTCGGCGTCGGGCCGGGAGCGCGGTGCTGGGAGGTCGGTGCGGGCGGGACGTCCGTGGTGTCGTGGCTCGCCGAGCGGGCCGGCCCCACCGGCAAGGTCGTCGCCACCGACATCGACACCTCCCGGCTCGCCGCCGCGGCCGGGCCCACGGTCGAGGTGCGCGTCCACGACGTGGGCGCGCAGGAGCCGCCGGGCGAGGGCTTCGACCTGGTGCACGCCCGGCTGGTGCTCGTCCATGTCCCGGACCGCGACAGGGCGTTGCGGTCCATGATCGAGGCGCTGCGGCCCGGGGGACGGCTGCTGATCGAGGACGCCGACCCGGCCCTCCAGCCGCTGCTCTGCCCCGACGAGCACGGCCCCGAGCAGCGGCTCGCCAACCGCCTGCGGCACGGGTTCCGCAGCCTGCTCGCCGACCGCGGCGCCGACCTCTCGTACGGCCGCAGGCTGCCCCGCCTGCTCCGTGAGGCCGGACTGCACGAGGTGGAGGCCGACGCCTTTTTCCCCGTGGCCTCGCCCGCCTGCACCGCCCTGGAGTCCGCCACGGTCCGCCAGATCCGTGGCCGGCTGGTGGCCGCGGGCCTCGCCACCGACGAGGAGATCGACCGCCACCTGGCCAACGTGCGCGCCGGCGGCATGGACCTGGCCACCGCACCCATGATCTCCGCGTGGGGACGCAAGGGCGGCTAGCGCACTGCGGTCCGCGGTGACCACCGCTGCCGATGCCGGGGACATGGATGCCGGCCCGACGTGGCGAGGCGCGGCACCGCATGTCCCATCCCGGGGCGATCCTAGGAGCCCTCGGTCAGCCAGGTCCCGCCGGCGCCCCGGTGCGGCGGTCTGCCGCCCACCTGCCGCACCGCCAGCGCGCCTGCCCCGCAGCCCTTCGCGGCCGCCTCCTCGGCAGTGGCGCCCGCGAGCAGGGCGGCCAGGAACGCGCCGGTGAAGGCGTCGCCGGCGCCGGTCGTGTCCACCGGATCGGCCGGTGCGGCCGGAACCCGGGCCATCACGGTCCCGGAACGCGCCACCAGCGCCCCGGCCGCACCCGACTTGGCGACCACCAGCGGGACCAGCCGGCTCAACTCGGCGGCCGCGTCACCGGGTTCGGACAGCCCCGTCAGCAGGCACACCTCGTCACGGCTGGGCAGCAGCACATCGAGACCCGCCGCGAAGGCCAGGAAGCGGTCCACGCCGAAACGCACGAGGAAACCGGCCGACGCCGGATCCAGACTGACCGGGACGCCACGCGCGCGTGCCGCCGCGAGGGCCACCCCGGCGAGCTCCCGGCTCCGTTCCGAGAACAGCAGGTAGCCCGACAGGTGCAGCCGGGCGACCCCGTCGAGCAGCGCGTCGGACCAGTCGGCGGGTTCGAGCCGCAGCGACGCCCCGCTGTCCGTGAGGAACGTGCGCTCGGCCGAGGCGCCGCCGTCGACGAGACAGATCACCGTTCCGGTCGCCGCCTCCCCGTCGACCACCAGCCGGGGCCGCACCCCGGCCGCCGCCAGTTCCCGCTCGTGCCAGCGCGCCGCGTCCGCACCCACCCTGCCCAGCAGCCGCACCTCCGCACAGCCCGCGTGCGCCGCCCAGCACGCCACGTTGGCCCCCGCCCCGCCCGGCAGGGCCCGGATCGCGGCGGCCGTGTCGGTGCCGGCCGCCAACGGCCCCCGGTGCCGCGCGACGACATCGGTGACGACGTCCCCGACGACCAGCAACGCCGCACCACCGCCCGCGTTCGGCAGGGCCCGGTCCCCGACGGAGCTCACCCCTCGGCCCACGCCGTGGCGATCCGCGCCGCCAGGCGGACGTTGCCGCGCACCGCCGCGAGGTTGGCGCTCAGCGAGGCCCCGTCCGTGTGCCGCACCAGGTGGTCGAGCAGGAACGGTGTGACGCCCTGCCCGGTCACCCCGGCCTCCTCGCAGGCGCGCAGTGCCTCGGCGAGCACGCGCGCGTGCAGTTCGGGATCGAGCTGCTGCTCCCGCGGGACGGGGTTCGAGACGATCAGCGCGGAGTCCGGCGCGTCGAGCGCGTCCTGCGCCCGCATGACCCGCGCGACCTCCTGCGGGCTCTCGAGCGTCCAGTCGACCGGATGCCCGGAGTCGGACAGATAGAAGCCGGGGAACCGGCCGGTGCGGTACCCGGCGACGGCCACGCCCAGCGTCTCCAGCCGCTGCAGGGTCGCCGGCACGTCGAGGATCGACTTCACGCCCGCGCACACCACGGTGATCCTGGTCCGGGCCAGCAGACCCAGGTCGGCCGACTCGTCCTGCGTCACCGTCCACTCCCGGTGCACCCCGCCCAGCCCGCCCGTGGCGAACACGCGGACGCCTGCCAGTGCCGCGAGCTGCGCCGTGGCCGACACCGTGGTCGCCCCGCTCGCCCCCGCCGCCACGGCCAGGGGCAGGTCGCGGTGGCCCAGCTTGCGGATGCCGTCCTCGTTCGCGACCCGTTCCAACTGCTCCTTGCCGAGGCCGACATGGGGCTTCCCGTCCAGCACGGCGACGGTCGCGGGGACGGCACCCGTCTCCCGGACCACGTCCTCCAGCTCCAGCGCCACCCGTAGATTGCGGGGACGCGGCAGTCCGTGCGCGATGATCGTGGACTCCAGGGCGACCACCGGCCGCCGTGCGTCGAGCGCGTCCCGGACCTCTTCCGACACCACCAGCACCACGTGCCCGCCTCCTGTCCGTCGGTCCCCTCTCATCCCTGGCGGGCGCCGCACCCGGATAAACGCTTGCGGTCTGTCGGGGACACCACCAGCCTGGGCCGCATGACCGACCACACCGCGCGTCTCGACCACGTCGTCCTGTGGGTCGCCGACCCCGTGGCGGCCGCCGCCTTCTACGAGAGCACCGTCGGACTGGAGCCCCTGCGAGTCGCCGAGTACGGCGAGGGAAAGGTGTCGTTCCCCTCCGTACGCGTCAACGAGGAGACGATCCTCGACCTCGCCCCGCGGTCCTTCGCGGAGCGCATGAAGATGCTCCCCGGTGCCGCCGACAGCGCCGGCCACCCCGTCAACCACGTCTGCCTGTCCCTGCCGTCCGCCGGCTTCGACGCCCTGCGCGCCCGTCTGGACGAGCGGTCCGTCCCGCTGACCGACATCGGGTACGGCTCCTTCGGCGCCCGCGGCGAGGCCACGCGCAGCTTCTACTTCCAGGATCCCGACGGCAACGTCATCGAGGTCCGGCACTACGGATAGCCCCCCGGACACCGTCAGAACAGCGGTTCGGGCAGCACGCCCTCCAGGGCGAGCAGCTTCCGCTTGGTCTCCAGGCCGCCCCCGAAGCCGCCGATCCCGCCGCCGCTCTCCACCACTCGGTGGCACGGCACGACGACCGGCAGCGGATTGGCGCCCATGGCGGCGCCCACCGCCTGCGCGCCGCCGGGCTGCCCGACCCGCCCGGCCAGATCCCCGTAGCCGACCACCGTGCCGTACGGCACGGAGGAGGCCAGTTCGCGCAGCACCTGCCGGTTGAAGCCGGAGATCAGCGACCAGTCCAGGGGCAGGTCGAAATCGTGCCGAGTACCCGCGAGGTAAGCCCCGAGCTGCCGTATCGCCTCCTCCAGCAGCGGCGAACGCGGGTCCTCGACGGGCTGGGCGCCCATCCGGGCGGCCAGCCGCTCCAGGGCCCGCTCACGCACCCCTTCTGTGGCGTGGAAGACGACGTTGACCAGCCCCTCGCCGGTCGCCGCCAGCATCAGCGGGCCGATGCGGGTGTCCACGACGGTCCACACGACCCGCTGCCCGTCCTGCCCATGACTGTCCATGCCGTCACCGTACGACCCGGCACTGACAACGCCCCCCCGCGCGGCGGCCCCCGCTCAGTTCGCGTCCAGTGCCGCCCGGACCACGTCGGGCTTGTTCGTGATGACGCCGTCGACGCCGTAGCCCGCGACCTTCCGGGCCGTGGCCGCGTCGTCCACCGTCCAGGCGTACACCCCGAGCGGCCGGTCGTGCGGCCCGTCGAAGGTGTGCACGGCGGCCACGTAGCTCGTGGAGATCGACCCGTACGAGGGATTGATCAGGTCGGTGAAGCGCGCGTACCGCTGCAGCTGCGCCACGGACGGCCTGCCGAGGTAGGCGGTGGTGAGCGCCGGCTTCAGCTCGTGCACCGTGCGCACGCTGTCCGCGCTGAAGCTCTGCACGACCAGCCGGCCGAGGTGCGCCCGGTCCAGCCAGCCCTCGTTGCCGAGCAGCTTCAGCGTCTGCCGCTCGATCCCCGGGTACAGCTCGGGGTTCTTGATCTCCAGGAGCAGCTTCTCGTGATTGTGGTCCACCCGGCGCATGTACTGCTTCAGGGTCGGCACGCGCGTGCCCGCGTACGCGGCGGAGAACCAGCTGCCCGCGTCCAGCCGGGCGATCTCCGCGGCGGTGAAGTCCTTCACCTTCCAGGGCGCCCGGCCGGGGAAGACCTTCTCGGCGTTGGTGGTGCGCCGCAGGCTGTCGTCGTGGATCACGACCAGCTCGCCGTCCTTGGTGCGCTGGACGTCGTTCTCGACCCAGGTGAATCCCAGGCCGGCCGCCTTGTCGATGGACGCCAGGGTGTTCTCGGGGGCGTAGGCCGAGGCACCGCGGTGGGCGACCACCACGGGGCCGGCCGCCTCGCCCGCCCGGGCGTCGGACGTGGGGGCCAGCAGGGCTGCCGCCCCCAGGATCGTGGTGGCGGTGGCGGCCACTGCGCGCGCGTGCATGGGCGGACTCCTCGCGTCGTGCGGATACCGACAGCACCAGAGTGACAGCACCGAGTCAACGGCACCTGGGCGCAGGACGGCCACACCATGAACGCGGGCGGCCGGCCCCGCTCACGGGTGCCGCACATCTGCGGCAGGGGCGTGTTTCTTTGCCGGAAAATCGTTCGACCATTCCGGTTCGGGTCATACTCTCTGCGTCAACCCTGACCGCCCGCGCGGTCTCGGGACGGGGGCGTACTTCAGATATCCGGGACGCAACAGGGCGGAAGGGCTGCCGCGGATGCAGGGCACGGTCGACGATTACAGCTACGGGGTCGTCACCCCGCTGGTGGCCTTTGTGATGGCCTGCCTGGGCGGTGCGCTCGGACTACGCTGCACCACCCGCGCCCTGCTGGTCCCGCACTCCCGGCGCCGCGCCTGGCTGGCCCTCGGCTCGGCCGTGATCGGTTCCGGCATCTGGACCATGCACTTCGTCGCGATGCTGGGGTTCCGCATCGAGGGGGCGGCCATCCACTACGACCAGCCCATCACCTACGCGAGCCTGGGACTCGCCATCGTGATGGTGGGCGTCGGGCTGTTCATCGTCGGCCACCGGGGAGCCACCGGTACCGCCGTGTTCACCGGTGGCACGATCACCGGTCTGGGCGTCGCCTCGATGCACTACCTCGGGATGGCGGGCATGCGTTTCGACGGGCGGTTCACCTACAGCACGGCCACCGTGGCGGCCTCCGTCCTCATCGCGGTCGTGGCCGCCACCGCCGCCCTGTGGGCGGCCGGACGCGTGCGGGGCCTGCTGTGGAGCGTCGGCGCGAGCCTGGTGATGGGGCTCGCCGTCACCGGCATGCACTACACCGGCATGGCAGCCCTGCGCGTCCACCTGCACAGCGCCTCCGCAGGTGCCGAAGGCGGTCCGTCGGTCTCGGTGCTGGTGCCCATGATGATCGGCCCGCTCGCCTTCCTGCTGCTCGCCGGGGTCGTCATGATGTTCGACCCGCTGATGGTCATGGGCCGGCCGGACCAGGCCTCCGTCGAGGACAAGCCGGGCGTGCCGGCCGCCGCCGTCGCCTCCCACCTGGCCCGGCACTCACAGCTCCACCCCGGCCGCCGGCCGGCCGGACCCCTGCGGCACCACGTCTCCAGGACCCCGCAGAACCGCTGACCGCGACCGGTTGTCAGTGGGTGGTCGTACGGTTGATGGCATGCGGCCCGTCTCCCACATCGAACGCACCGTGGCGCCCATCGAGGTCGTCAGCCCCTACCAGCCGAGCGGCGACCAGCCGGCGGCCATCGCCGACCTGGCCAAGCGCATCGAGGCCGGCGAGAAGGACGTCGTCCTGCTGGGCGCGACCGGCACCGGCAAGTCCGCCACCACCGCGTGGATGATCGAGAAGCTCCAGCGCCCCACCCTGGTGATGGCGCCTAACAAGACGCTGGCCGCGCAGCTGGCCAACGAGTTCCGCGAACTCCTGCCCAACAACGCGGTCGAGTACTTCGTCTCGTACTACGACTACTACCAGCCCGAGGCCTACGTCCCGCAGTCGGACACCTACATCGAGAAGGACTCCTCGATCAACGAGGAGGTCGAGCGGCTGCGTCACTCGGCGACGAACTCGCTGCTCACCCGCCGCGACGTCGTGGTGGTCGCCTCGGTGTCCTGCATCTACGGTCTCGGCACCCCGCAGGAGTACGTGGACCGGATGGTCCCCCTCCGGGTCGGCGACGAGATCGACCGCGACGAGCTGCTGCGCCGCTTCGTCGACATCCAGTACACCCGCAACGACATGGCCTTCTCCCGGGGCACCTTCCGGGTCCGCGGCGACACGATCGAGATCTTCCCGGTCTACGAGGAGCTGGCCGTCCGCATCGAGATGTTCGGCGACGAGATCGAGGCGCTGTCCACGCTGCACCCGATCACCGGCGAGATCATCGGCGACGACCGGCAGCTCTACGTCTTCCCGGCCTCCCACTACGTCGCCGGACCCGAGCGCATGGAGCGGGCCGTCAACGACATCGAGAAGGAGCTGGGGGAGCGCCTGGCCGAGCTGGAGAAGCAGGGCAAGCTCCTGGAGGCGCAGCGCCTGCGGATGCGCACCACGTACGACCTCGAGATGCTCCGCCAGATCGGCACCTGCTCCGGTGTGGAGAACTACTCGATGCACTTCGACGGCCGCTCGCCCGGCTCACCGCCGAACACCCTGCTGGACTACTTCCCGGACGACTTCCTGCTCGTCATCGACGAGTCGCACGTGACGGTCCCCCAGATCGGCGCCATGTACGAGGGCGACGCCTCCCGCAAGCGCACCCTGGTCGACCACGGCTTCCGGCTGCCCTCCGCCCTGGACAACCGGCCCCTGAAGTGGGAGGAGTTCCAGGAGCGCATCGGGCAGACCGTCTACCTGTCCGCGACCCCGGGCGCCTACGAGCTGTCCCGCGGGGACGGGGTCGTGGAGCAGATCATCCGCCCGACCGGCCTGGTCGACCCGGAGGTCGTGGTCAAGCCCACCGAGGGGCAGATCGACGACCTGGTGCACGAGATCCGCAAGCGCACCGAGAAGGACGAGCGCGTCCTGGTCACCACCCTCACCAAGAAGATGGCCGAGGACCTCACCGACTACTTCCTGGAACTCGGCATCCAGGTGCGCTACCTGCACAGCGACGTCGACACCCTGCGCCGCGTCGAGCTGCTGCGCGAGCTGCGCTCCGGCGAGTTCGACGTGCTGGTCGGCATCAACCTGCTGCGTGAGGGCCTCGACCTGCCCGAGGTGTCCCTGGTGGCCATCCTCGACGCGGACAAGGAGGGCTTCCTGCGCTCAGGCACCTCGCTGATCCAGACCATCGGCCGCGCGGCGCGCAACGTCTCCGGCCAGGTCCACATGTACGCGGACAAGATCACCCCGGCGATGGAGAAGGCCATCGAGGAGACCAACCGGCGCCGGGAGAAGCAGGTCGCCTACAACAAGGCCAACGGCATCGACCCGCAGCCGCTGCGCAAGAAGATCAACGACATCGTCGCGCAGATCGCCCGCGAGGACGTCGACACCGAGCAGCTGCTCGGCTCCGGCTACCGCAAGCTGAAGGACGGCAAGGGCGCCAAGGCTCCCGTCCCCGCGCTCGGCGACAAGGCGGCCAGGGGCGCGAAGGCGGGCAAGGGCGCCAAGTCCGCCAAGGGCAAGGCGGTGCCCACGGACCGTCCGGCGGCCGAACTCGCCGAGCAGATCGAGGAGATGACGGAGCGCATGCGCGCCGCCGCCGCCGAGCTCCAGTTCGAGATCGCCGCCCGGTTGCGCGACGAGGTATCCGAGATGAAGAAGGAGCTGCGGCAGATGCGCGAGGCCGGGATCGCCTAGGGCAGGCCCTGCGAGACCGCCGCCCCCGACTCTCCAGTGGTGCCGGACCTCGGCATACGCGCCAAGTGTTGCAACACCGACACAAAGCGCGAGCCGGGGTTCGGCACTGTCAGTGCCGCTGCGTAGGGTTCTGGCAACCGCGCAGCGCGCGGCAACCGGGGAACACGAGAGGGGAATCAGCCGTGACCGTCAACTTGTCCAAGGGTCAGGCCATCAGCCTGGAGAAGAAGGACGGGGCCAGCCTGAGCGCGGTCCGCATGGGTCTCGGCTGGCAGGCGGCGCCCCGCCGCGGCCTCTTCGGCTCGCGCACGCGGGAGATCGACCTCGACGCCTCCGCGGTGCTGTTCGCGGACAAGCAGCCGGTCGACGTCGTCTTCTTCCGGCACCTGGTGAGCGACGACGGCTCCGTGCGGCACACGGGCGACAACCTCGTCGGCGGTGCGGGCCAGGGCGGCGACGACGAGGCGATCCTGGTCGACCTGCAGCGTGTCCCGGTCCACGTCGACCAGATCGTCTTCACCGTGAACTCCTTCACGGGCCAGACCTTCCAGGAGGTGCAGAACGCCTTCTGCCGCCTCGTGGACGAGACCACCGGCCAGGAACTCGCCCGCTACACGCTGGCGGGCGGCGGCGAGTACACCGCGCAGATCATGGCGAAGGTGCACCGGTCCGGCTCGGGATGGACGATGACCGCCCTGGGCGAGCCGGCCAAGGGCCGCACCTTCCAGGACCTGATGCCGGCGATCATGCCGCACCTGTAGACCGCCGCCGGACGCGACGCGGCGCGCACGACATCACGACCACAGGGGGGCGACGGCGATGACGGCCGAGCTGGTGCGTGGGCAGAACCACCCGCTGTCCCAGGTCCGGCTGGAGATCCGGATCTCGGCCGGATCGCCGGTTCTCGCGGCTGCCACGCTCGGCGACGAGCACGGCACCGTGCACGGCGCCGGCGGGGTGGCCCATCCAGGCGCCCCCACGCTGCCGGGGATCGAGGTGTCCACGCAGGCGGCCGCCGACCACCGGCTGGCCGTCGACCTCGCCGCGCTGCCGGAGGCGGTGCACCGGGTCACCGTGCTGCTCGCCCTGCCTGAGCGGCCGGGAGGACCGCTCAGGTTCGGCGCGGTGGCCGCCCCGAAAGCGGCGGTCACCGGTCTCGACGGCACAGAGATCGTCCGCTTCGCGCTGACCGGCCTGGACGCCGAGTCGGCCGTGGTCGCCCTGGAGCTGTACCGGCGGCAGGGCGTCTGGAAGGTGCGCGCGGTGGGCCAGGGCTACGCCGGCGGCCTCGCCGCCCTCCTCGCCGACCAGGGCCTGCCCTCGGCCGTGGCACTGGCCTCCGAGGTCCAGGAGGCGGTGGCCCGGAGCCTGGCGCGGGCGGTACCGGCGCCGCCGCCGGACACGTCCGGACCCTCCGGTCCGGGGCAGCCCCGGACGGCCGCGGCGCGCGGCAGCCACGACCCGGCCGGTGCGCCGGCGCCGGGCGGCCCGATCGACTACACCCACCCCGGACGCCGTCGGCCCACGGCTCCGCCGCCCGCCGCGCCGCGGGCCGCGCCTTCCGCCGCCTCCGACGGGCAGCCGCCGCGGCCCGTCGCGGGCGACGCGGTGGGCTGGTCGATGGACGAACGGTTGTACAACCAGGTCTGGGCCATGTTCGAGGACCTGGCCCGCGCGACGGCCGCGTACCGCAGCGCCGTCGACTTCGCGGACTCCCGGCTGGAGAAGGAACTGGACCAGGCCCTCGCCGACCCCCGTGTCCGCCTGGGCGCGGCGGGGGACGCCGCGCGGGAGGCGGCACAGACCCGGTACGCGCAGCTCGTCGACCAGGCCCGGATCGCGTTCGACCGCGACCTCGCGCAGCTCACCGCGGAGTCCGAGGTGGTCGAACCGGCGCTCCCGCCCGCCTGTGCCCGCTGGGACAACCCCGTCTGGCACGGCTACCGGGTGCCGGCCGCGCCCCCGATGGCACTGCGGCTCGGCGACCTCCACCTCCCGGAGAGCGCCCCGCTGCGCATACCGCTGCTGGCCAGGCTTCCGCTGGAACGCGGCCTGTGGATCGACAGCGGTCCCGCGCCCGGACCCGATGAGGTCTTCCTGGACTCGGCGGACACGCGCCGGCTCGCCATGGACGCCGCGGTGGCCCTCGCCGTCCGGCTGCTCGCCGTCCATCCGGCGGGGGAGTTCACCGTCCAGGTCCTCGACCCGGCCGGTTCGGGGGCCCAGGCGCTCCTGCCGCTGACCCGGACCGGAGCCGTCACGGTGCCATCCGTGGCCGGCGCAGCGGGCGTGGCGGACGTCCTCGGCCGGCTCACCGGACGGGTCGACCTGGTGCAGATGGCGCTCCGCGGCGGCGCGGAGGAGTCACTTCCGCCCGACTTCGACACAGCCCGGCAACTGCTGATCGTCAACGACTTCCCGCACGGCTTCGACGACCGGGCGGTGAACCAGTTGCGCTACCTCGCCGACGAGGGGCCGGCCGTCGGTGTCCACCTGCTGATGGTCGCGGACCGCGAGGACGCGGCGGCCTACGGTCCGTTGCTCGACCCGCTGTGGCGTTCGCTCCTGCGACTCACCCCCGTGCCTGACGACCACCTCGCCGACCCCTGGGTGGGACACACCTGGACGTTCGAGCCCTCGCTCGTGCCGCCCGGCAGCGGGATCCTCCAGCAGGTGCTCACCGAGGTGACGGCGGCCCGTACCAAGCGTAAGTAAAGCGCTTCTGGCCAGCGAACTTGGCACTTCTTTTACTAATCGCTTTACCTTTCCTTGGTGATTGGGGTACTGTTTTCCGTGCGGAGGGGAGTACTCCCTGACTGCGGCGCACCCGTCAGTACGGACCGTTACGGATCCCGGGGCGTCGGCCCACGCGGGTGGAAGAGACCTCCGGCAATGACAACGCACATGTGTCTGCCATGACCTATGCCGGAGGTGCAGTGGAAGTCTCCCCGACCCTGTGGGTCCTCACCATCGTGGGCCTCGCCGTCCTCATCGCGGTCGACTTCTTCATCGGGCGCAAGCCCCATGACGTGTCGATCAAGGAAGCGGGCATCTGGACCGTCGTCTGGATTGCCCTCGCCGGGCTCTTCGGCCTCGGCCTGTTCCTCTTCGGCGGCGGCGGGCCGTCCGGCGAGTTCTTCGCCGGCTTCATCACCGAGAAATCGCTGAGCGTCGACAACCTCTTCGTCTTCGTCCTGATCATGGCGAAGTTCGCGGTGCCCTCGCAGTACCAGCAGCGCGTGCTGCTCGTCGGCGTCCTCATAGCCCTGGTGCTGCGCGCCGTCTTCATAGCCGCCGGAGCCGCGATCATCGCCAGCTTCTCCTGGGTGTTCTATCTCTTCGGCGCCTTCCTGATCTGGACCGCCTGGAAGCTCGTCCAGGACGCGCGGGCCGGCGAGGAGGACGAGGAGTTCGAGGAGAACAAGCTCCTGAAGGCCGCCGAGCGCAGGTTCGGCGTCGCGGACCGGTACCACGGCACCAAGCTGTGGATCCGGGAGAACGGCAAGCGGGTCATGACCCCGATGCTGGTCGTGATGCTGGCCATCGGCACCACCGACGTGCTGTTCGCGCTCGACTCCATCCCCGCGATCTTCGGCCTGACGCAGGACCCGTACATCGTCTTCACCGCCAACGCCTTCGCCCTGATGGGACTGCGGCAGCTCTACTTCCTCATAGGCGGCCTGCTGAGGAAGCTGGTCCACCTGTCGTACGGCCTGTCGATCATCCTGGGTTTCATCGGCGTCAAGCTGGTGCTGCACGCGCTGCACGAGTCCGGGATCCACGTCCCCGAGATCAGCATCCCGGTGTCGCTCGGCGTGATCTGCGCGGTCCTCGCCGTCACCACCGTCACCAGCCTGATGGCCACCCGGAAGCAGACGGCGGCCGAAGCGGCGCAGCCCGGGAGCGACGAGACGGCGAAGCACGGCGTCGACGCCTGACCGGCCCGGCGCGCGAGAGACCATCACGAACCCGTGGGGCACCGGCCGCACCGCGACCGGTGCCCCACGCAGGAAGGATGACGAGGGATCCGAAAAGAACGTAATGCGAATCCTGTACCCGTCTGTCACGATCGCAACATGATCGCTCGGCTCAGACCGCTCACCACCCAGTGGACGTTCCTCGTGCCGGTCCTCGCGGTCGTCCTGCTCATCCTCACCTGGGGCCGCAGTCTCCCCGGCCCGCTCGTCGTGCTGGTCACGCTGATCCTCGCCGGATCCGTCCTCGCCGCGGTGCACCACGCCGAGGTGGTCGCGCACCGGGTGGGCGAGCCCTTCGGCTCCCTGGTGCTGGCCATCGCCGTCACGATCATCGAAGTGGCCCTGATCGTCACACTCATGGCCGACGGCGGCGACAAGAGCGCCACCCTGGCCCGGGACACCGTCTTCGCCGCCGTCATGATCACCTGCAACGGCATCGTCGGACTGAGTCTCCTCGTGGCCTCTCTGCGGCACGGCACCGCGGTCTTCAATCCGGAGGGCACCGGTGCCGCCCTGGCCACCGTGGCGACGCTCGCCACGCTCAGCCTGGTGCTGCCGACCTTCACCACCAGCAAGCCCGGCCCCGAATTCTCCACCGTCCAGCTCACGTTCGCCGCGCTGTCCTCACTGATCCTGTACGGCCTGTTCGTCGCCACCCAGACGGTGCGGCACCGTGACTACTTCCTGCCGATCAGCAGGCAGGGCGACGTGATCACCGGGGACGACCACGCCGGACCGCCGTCCGCGCGCACGGCGCGGATCAGCCTCGGCCTGCTCGGCCTCGCGCTGATCGGCGTGGTCGGACTGGCCAAGGGGGTGTCACCGACCATCGAGTCCGGTGTGGAGGCGGCCGGCCTGCACCAGGCGGTCGTCGGTGTGATCATCGCCCTGCTCGTGCTGCTGCCCGAGACCATCGCGGCGCTGCGCGCGGCGCGCCGGGACCGGGTGCAGACCAGCCTCAATCTCGCGCTCGGCTCGGCGATGGCCAGCATCGGCCTGACCATCCCCGCCGTCGCCCTGGCCTCCGTCTGGCTGGCCGGACCGCTCGTCCTCGGCCTCAGCGCGACCCACATGCTGCTGCTGGCCCTGACCGTGGTGGTCAGTTCCCTGACCGTCGTGCCGGGCCGGGCCACACCGCTGCAGGGCGGTGTGCACCTCGTGCTGTTCGCGGCCTACCTGGAACTCGCGATCAACCCATAGGGCTCGTGCGGGACCGCGCCGGCCCGCCCGGGCGGCCCGTTTCCGGTTCGACCGCCGGCGCGGGCCGCGTCTCCGGCAGCAGCGCGAAGCAGACCAGGCTCACCAGGGCGATCCCCGTGAGGTACGCGCCCACACCCCACGGGACCCGCCCGCCGTGGTCCGCCAGCGCCGTCGCCACGACCGGGGTGAGCGCGCCGCCCAGGACCCCGCCGAGGTTGTAGCCGACCGCGGCGCCCGTGCAGCGCACCCGCGCCTCGTACAGTTCCGGCAGGTACGCGGCGATCACCGCGAACATGGCGATGAAGGCGATCAGCGCGCCCAGGATGCCGAGGAACATCAGCAGCGGTTCGCCGGTCCCGAGCAGCGCGACCATCGGGAGCATCCACAGCGCGCAGCCCGCGCACCCCGCCAGGCACAGCGGGCGGCGGCCGTAGCGGTCACCGAGCAGCGCCATGACGGGCGTCAGCGCCCCCTTCACCACCACCGCGGCCATGACACAGCTCAGCATGACCGTCCGGCTCACCCCGAGCCGCCCGGTGGCGTACGCCAGCGACCATGTCGTCACCGCGTAGAACACCGCGTACCCGACGGCCAGCGCCCCGGCCGTCAGCAGCACCAGCCGTCCGTGGCGCCGTACGACCTCCGCCAGCGGCAGGCGCGCGTGGTCGTCGATCTCCAGGAACCGGGGACTCTCGGTCAGCGAGGCCCGCAGCCACAGCCCGGCCAGCGCCAGCGCCCCGGCCGCCCAGAACGGCACCCGCCAGCCCCACTGCGCGAAGCGGTCGTCGGGCAGGGCGGCCGACAGCGCGAGCATGACCCCGTTGGCGAACACGAAGCCCACCGCGGGCCCCACCTGGGGAAAACTGGACCACAGGGCACGGCGTTCCGCGGGCGCGTGCTCGGCGGTCAGCAGCACCGCCCCGCCCCACTCGCCGCCGAGCCCCAGCCCCTGCAGGAAGCGCAGCAGGAGCAGCAGCACGGGGGCGGCCGCTCCGATCGTCCCGTAGGTGGGCACGCAGCCGACCGCGACCGTCGAGGCGCCGGTCAGCAGCAGGGAGGCGATCAGCACCGGCCGCCGTCCGCGCCGGTCGCCGAGGTGTCCGAAGAGCACCGAGCCGAGCGGCCGGGCCACGAATCCCACCGCGAACGTCCCGAACGCCGCCAGCGTTCCGGCCACCGGCGAGAACGTCGGGAAGAACAGCGGCCCCAGCACCAGGGCGGCCGCGGTGCCGTAGACGAAGAAGTCGTAGAACTCGATCGCGGTCCCGGCGAGCGAGGCGGCCGCCAGCCGCGGCATGGAGGGCGCCCTCACGGGGCGTACGGGCTGCATACCGCGTCAACCATCCGCAGTGATCTTGGGTTACGGGGGCGCACGGAGCTGACCGGGGCCCGCGGCGCCGCCCGGACGGACCGGCGTACGCCACCCCTCGGCCGCTCGCCGTGCCGTGATAGACCGGGGCGAGAAGCGGTCGTGAGCACACCGCCCAGAACGGACCGGAGGAACCGTGCCCCGCACCCTGGCCAACGCCCCGATCATGATCCTCAACGGGCCCAACCTGAACCTCCTCGGCCTGCGCCAGCCCGAGATCTACGGCACGGACACGCTCGCCGACGTCGAGGCGATGTGCGCCGAGGCCGCGGCCGCGCACGGCGGCACGGTGGACTTCCGGCAGTCCAACCACGAGGGCGAGCTGGTCGACTGGATCCACGAGGCCCGGACGAACCACTGCGGCGTCGTCATCAACCCCGGCGCCTACTCCCACACCTCGGTCGCGATCCTGGACGCGCTCAACACCTGCGACGGGATGCCGGTGCTGGAAGTGCACATCTCCAACATCCACCAGCGCGAGTCGTTCCGGCACCACAGCTACGTCTCGCTGCGGGCCGACGGCGTGATCGCGGGCTGCGGGGTGCAGGGCTACGTGTTCGGCGTGGAGCGGGTCGTCGCGCTGGTGGGAGCGGCGCGGGCCGACGCGTAGCCCACCACGGCGACGGGCGGCCGCCCGGGCGCTGACACGGCGGGCGCCGCACGCGCTCCGGCCCGGGCCGCCGGCCGAGGGCGGGGTTGGTGACCGGCGGCCCATACCGCTCAGGAGCCGTCGTCCTGCGCGGGCCTCCACCAGTTGACCGCGTGTCACGGGATGCGGGGAGCGCGCACGCGTGCCCGGCGCGTGTGAAGAGTTCACACGGGGCGCACGCCATGGGGCATGCGCCGGGCGCGCATCGAGGGCGTACGCCCGGCGTGGGTCGTCGTGCCCGCGCGGCCTACCAGCCGCGCGCGTGCCACTCCGGCAGGTGCGGCCGTTCCGTGCCGAGGGTGGTGTCGTTGCCGTGCCCGGGATAGACCCAGGTCTCGTCCGGCAGCGCGGCGAAGATCTTCGTCTCGACGTCGTGGATCAGGCTGGCGAACGCCTCGGGATCCTTGTGGGTGTTGCCGACACCGCCCGGGAAGAGGCAGTCGCCGGTGAAGACGTGCGGGTGCCCGTGCGGGTCGTCGTAGACCAGGGCGATGGAGCCCGGGGTGTGCCCGACGAGATGGCGCGCGGTGAGCTCCACCTGCCCCACCCGGATGACGTCGCCGTCGTCGACGAGGACGTCGGTGGTCACCGGGATGCCGGCGGCGTCCTCGCGGCCGGCGTACGTCCGCGCGCCCGTGGCGGCGACGACCTCGGCGAGCGCCTGCCAGTGGTCGCCGTGCCGGTGGGTGGTGACGACGGACGCGATGCCGTCGTCACCGATCATGCCCAGCAGCGCACCGGCGTCGGCGGCGGCGTCGATCAGCAGCTGCTCGTCGGTGGCCCGGCAGCGCAGCAGATAGGCGTTGTTGTCCATCGGGCCGACCGCGATCTTGGTGATCATCAGGTCCTTGAGCTCGTGCACGTCCGCGGGTCCGCCGACCCTGACCTCTCCGCTGTACGTCATGGTGATCAGCCTATAGCGGGCCGGCGCCCGGGGACCCGTGTCGCGCTACAGCGGCGGCAGCTTCGGCAGCGTGCCGCCCGTCACCTCCAGCGCGGTCCCCGGGCGGCGGCCGGCGAGCCAGCCCAGCAGGTCGGCCGGCGCCCCGCTCACCGTGACCTCGGTCACGTCCGCCTCGCGGCCGGTGCGCCACTCGCGCGTGCCGTCCGTGACCCGGGTCGCCGGGACCTCCGGGTGCCCGGCGAAGCGGTCCGCGAGGAAGCCGGTCTCCCGCCGCGTGAACTCCGCCGGAAGGTCCTCCAGCTCGTATCCGATCCCGAGGTCCACGTGGTGCAGGTCGACCTCGGCCCACCGCCGGAACGGCAGCCGGGCCGCGGCGTCGGTGACGCCGTTGCGCAGCTCCACCGTGCGCGTCCAGTCCGCCGGCGCGGCCCCCGTCCGCTGGAACCGGGCGGCGCTCTCGCGCACGTCGGTGAGCTGGGCGTCCAGCGTGCGCTGGGCGTCGCGCTCGATGTCGGCGTCCCGCGCCTCGGCGCTCTCGTACATGGGCCGGCCCTCCAGGACGTTCACGAGGGCGTCCGCGTTGCGGGCGAGATGGGCGAGAACGTGTCCGCGCGTCCAGCCGGGCAGCCGTGACGGCTCGGCCTGTGAGGCGTTGTCCAGCTTGGCGACAGCGGTCAGGAGCCGCTCGGTCGCCTCCCGTACACATGCCAGGTCATGAGCGTGATCAATCATGCGTCCGACCCTAGTAGCGCCACCCGTTCGGGTGAAGGTGGTGAAGCTCGCCCGTAAATCGAAAGCACGTGCTATATCGTCGAAGGCGGCACCGGGCATGCCTGAGGGCTCGGGATTGTTATGCATCCCGGAATCCGACCGGCGCTGTCAGTGGCTCCCCCTAGTCTCGGAAGAAGCACGGGGGCCCCGGCCCCTGTCACTTCTCTCAAGAAAGGTGCGGACCGGCGTGGCCGACCGTCTCATCGTCCGTGGAGCGCGCGAGCACAACCTGAGGAATGTCTCGCTCGACCTCCCGCGCGACTCGCTCATCGTCTTCACGGGCCTGTCGGGGTCGGGCAAGTCCTCGCTGGCCTTCGACACGATCTTCGCCGAGGGGCAGCGGCGGTACGTGGAGTCGCTCTCCTCGTACGCCCGGCAGTTCCTCGGCCAGATGGACAAGCCGGACGTGGACTTCATCGAGGGCCTGTCCCCGGCGGTCTCCATCGACCAGAAGTCGACCTCGCGCAACCCGCGCTCGACGGTCGGCACCATCACCGAGGTCTACGACTACCTGCGTCTGCTCTTCGCGCGCATCGGCAAGCCGCATTGTCCCGAGTGCGGCCGCCCGATCTCGCGCCAGTCGCCGCAGGCCATCGTCGACAAGGTCCTGGAGCTGCCGGAGGGCAGCCGCTTCCAGGTGCTGTCGCCGCTGGTGCGCGAGCGCAAGGGCGAGTTCGTCGACCTCTTCTCGGATCTCCAGACCAAGGGCTACTCCCGCGCGCGCGTGGACGGCGAGACGATCCAGCTCTCCGAGCCGCCCACGCTGAAGAAGCAGGAGAAGCACACCATCGAGGTGGTCGTGGACCGCCTCACGGTGAAGGACTCCGCCAAGCGCAGGCTCACCGACTCCGTCGAGACCGCCCTCGGCCTGTCGGGCGGCATGGTCGTGCTCGACTTCGTCGACCTCCCCGAGGACGACCCCGAGCGCGAGCGCATGTACTCGGAGCACCTGTACTGCCCGTACGACGACCTGTCCTTCGAGGAGCTGGAGCCGCGCTCCTTCTCCTTCAACTCGCCCTTCGGCGCCTGCCCCGAGTGCACCGGCATCGGCACGCGCATGGAGGTCGACCCCGAGCTGATCGTCCCGGACGAGGACAAGTCCCTCGACGAGGGCGCCATCCACCCCTGGTCGCACGGTCACACCAAGGACTACTTCAGCCGTCTGATCGGCGCCCTCGCGGACGCCCTCGGCTTCCGCACCGACATCCCCTTCGCCGGCCTGCCCCAACGCGCGCGGAAGGCCCTGCTGTACGGCCACAAGACCCAGATCGAGGTCCGCTACCGCAACCGGTACGGCCGCGAGCGGGTGTACACCACCCCCTTCGAGGGCGCGGTGCCGTTCGTCAAGCGCCGGCACAGCGAGGCCGAGAGCGACGCCAGCCGCGAGCGGTTCGAGGGCTACATGCGCGAGGTGCCCTGCCCCTCCTGCCAGGGCACCCGCCTGAAGCCGATCGTCCTGGCCGTGACGGTCATGGAGAAGTCCATCGCGGAGGTCTCCGCGATGTCCATCAGCGACTGCGCGGACTTCCTGGGCGAGCTGAAGCTGAGCGCCCGCGACAAGAAGATCGCCGAGCGGGTCCTGAAGGAGGTCAACGAGCGGCTGAAGTTCCTGGTCGACGTCGGCCTCGACTACCTCTCGCTCAACCGCGCGGCCGGCACTCTCTCCGGTGGCGAGGCCCAGCGCATCCGTCTCGCCACACAGATCGGCTCCGGTCTGGTCGGCGTGCTGTACGTGCTGGACGAGCCGTCCATCGGCCTGCACCAGCGGGACAACCACCGGCTGATCGAGACCCTGGTCCGGCTGCGGGACATGGGCAACACCCTCATCGTCGTCGAGCACGACGAGGACACCATCAAGGTCGCCGACTGGATCGTGGACATCGGCCCCGGCGCCGGCGAGCACGGCGGCAAGGTCGTGCACAGCGGTTCCCTGAAGGAACTGCTCGCCAACACCGAGTCCCAGACCGGCCAGTACCTCTCGGGCCGCAAGTCGATCCCGCTGCCCGACGTACGGCGCCCCCGCGACCCGTCCCGGCAGCTCACCGTGCACGGCGCCCGGGAGAACAACCTGCAGGACATCGACGTGTCCTTCCCGCTGGGGGTGTTCACCGCCGTGACCGGCGTGTCCGGCTCCGGCAAGTCGACGCTGGTCAACGACATCCTGTACACCCACCTGGCACGCGAGCTGAACGGCGCGCGCAACGTCCCCGGACGGCACACGCGCGTCGACGGCGACGACCTGGTCGACAAGGTCGTGCACGTCGACCAGTCGCCCATCGGCCGCACCCCGCGGTCCAACCCGGCGACCTACACCGGCGTCTTCGACCACATTCGCAAGCTGTTCGCCGAGACCACCGAGGCGAAGGTCCGCGGCTACCTGCCCGGCCGCTTCTCCTTCAACGTCAAGGGCGGCCGCTGCGAGAACTGCGCGGGCGACGGCACGATCAAGATCGAGATGAACTTCCTGCCGGACGTCTACGTCCCGTGCGAGGTCTGCCACGGCGCCCGGTACAACCGGGAGACCCTGGAGGTCCACTACAAGGGCAAGTCCATCGCCGACGTGCTGAGCATGCCGATCGAGGAGGCGACCGACTTCTTCGAGGCCGTCCCCGCCATCTCCCGGCACCTGCGCACGCTGAAGGACGTCGGCCTCGGCTACGTCCGGCTCGGCCAGTCCGCGACCACCCTGTCCGGCGGTGAGGCCCAGCGCGTGAAGCTCGCCAGCGAGCTGCAGAAGCGCTCCACCGGCCGCACGGTCTACGTCCTGGACGAGCCGACCACCGGTCTGCACTTCGAGGACATCAGCAAGCTGCTGAAGGTCCTCTCCGGCCTGGTCGACAAGGGCAACACGGTCATCGTCATCGAGCACAACCTCGATGTGATCAAGACCGCCGACTGGCTCGTCGACATGGGCCCGGAGGGCGGCGCGGGCGGCGGTCTCGTGGTCGCCGAGGGCACGCCCGAGGAGGTCGCCGGGGTCCCGGCCAGCCACACCGGCAAGTTCCTGCGCGAGGTCCTCGGCGCCGACCGGATCAGCGACGCCCAGCCGGTGAAGGCACCGCGCGGCACGGCGTCCAGGAAGACGGCCGCCGCCCGGTCGACGGCGCGGAAGACGGTGACGGCCAAGGCCGACGGCACGGCCGGCGGAAAGACGGTCGCCACCGCCAGGAAGGCGGCACCGGCCAAGAAGACGACGCGGGCCCGCAAGGCCTGACGTCACCGACGGCGTCCTGACGCGCCGTCGGGCGGGCGGCGCCCCGCGGGAACTTCCCGCAGGGCGCCGCCCGCGCGTCGTGCGACGGGGTCACGGCTCGCCCAGTTCGGCCGCGAACGGCGGCTCCGCCCCCGCCCGGGAACAGGTGATCGCCGCCGCGCGCGCCGCGAACCGCAGCAGCCTCCGCCAGCCGTCCGGTCCCAGGGCCGCCAGCCCCCCGGGCGACAGGGCGTCCTGGGCGGCCAGTCCGTGCAGCAGGGCCGCGTTCACCGTGTCACCTGCGCCGATGGTGTCCACCACCTCGACCTTCTCGCCCGGTACGGAGCACTCCGCCCCCTCCCGGGTGTGGACGGTGAGGCCCTCGCCGCCCCGCGTGACCACGACAGCCGACGGGCCCGCGGCCAGCCACTCCTGTGGGGTGCCGCCGAGCCACTCGGCGTCCTCCTCGGACAGCTTCAGCAGCGTGACCGAGGGCAGCCAGTCGCGAAAGCGCCTCCGGTAGGCGTCCGCGTCCGGGATCAGACCGGTGCGGATGTTGGGGTCGAGGGCGGTGAACAGGCCCTGTGCGGCCGCTTCGCGCATCAGCTTCTCGTAGGCGCTCGCCCCGGGCTCCAGGACGAGTGAGCAGGTGCCGAAGGACACCGCGCGGGTTCCCGCGGGAAGGGATGCGGGGACGGTGAAGAGGCGGTCCGCGGTGCCTTCCACGTAGAACGAGTAGGCGGCCGAGCCGCCGGCGTCGAGCGTGGCGACGGCGAGGGTGGTCGGCTCGGGGCCGCGCTGCACGTCCGACACCTCCACCCCCGCCCGCCGCAGCCCGTCGAGCAGGGCCTCCCCGAAGGCGTCCTCGGAGGTGCGCGAGCAGAAGGCGGTGGGGGAGCCGAGACGGCCGAGCGCCACGGCGGTGTTGTACGGGCCGCCGCCCGGCGCCGGCTTCAGGTCGGCCAGGGCGCCCGGGCCGCGCGGGACCAGGTCGATCAGTGCCTCTCCGGCGACGACGATCACGAGGCGGTTCCCCTCTCGGAAGGCGCGGTCTGTTCGGTCGTCCCGAAGGACGGTTCGGTGTGGCCGACGACGGGCCCGGCCGGCGGGCGGCCCGCTGCCCCGTCCCGACGACCCGTGGCGGCGTCCCGCTGTTCAGGGCAGCCGCATGAGGTGCGGTGGACGAAGGCGCAGGGGAGCCGGATCGTCCTCGCGGGCCGGCCTGGAGCCGCCAGCCGGTCCAGGAGCACCCGGACCGCCTCGGCGCCGAGCGCCCTGCTGGGCTGGGCGACGACGGTGAGCCGGGGCGAGAACAGGTCGGCCCAGGCGAAGTCGTCGAAGCAGCAAAGCGCGAGGTCGCCCGGTACGGCCAGAGTCCGCTCGCGCAGGGCGCGCAGGGCACCGATGGTCATGGCGTTGTTCGCCGTGACCAGCGCGGTGGGCGGAGCGGACAGGGCGAGCAGCGCGGCCGTCGCCCGCTCCGCGCCGGCCGACCCCGAGTGACCGGACACCACGAGGCCGGCGTCGAAGGCCAGTCCGGCGGCGGCCAGGGCCCGCCGGTAGCCGGCGACGCGTTCCTCGGTGGTGCTGAGCCCGGGCAGACCGGTGACCAGGCCGATCCGGCGGTGGCCCAGCCCGGCGAGGTGGCCGACGAGGTCCGCCATCGGGCCGGTGTTCTCGGCGCACACCTGGTCGAAGGGGGCGCGGTCCGGGTCCGGGGCGCCTGCGAACTGGCCGCCGGCCGGGAGCACCCGGTCCAGGAACACGGCCGGCACGGCATGCCGGCCGAGGTAGGCCACCAGGTCCTGCGGCTGGGCGGACGGGGCGACGATCATGCCGTCGACCCGGCGTTCGTGGAGGAGCTGGACGACCTTGCGCTCGTGAACCGGGTCGTCGTGCGGATCGGCGATGAGCAGGCCGTAACCCGCGTCCAGGGCTGCGGCCTCGACCCCCTGGAGGATCTCCGTGAAGTACGGATTGCTGATCGCCGACACCGCGAGGCCGATGGAGCGGGTGCGGGACGTCACCAGTGAGCGGGCCAGGGTGTTGGGCGTGTAGCCGAGCGCGTCGACGGCGTCCAGCACGGCCCGGCGGGTGTGGGGCAGCACCGGGCGCGTGCCGTTGAGCACGTGGGAGACGGTCGCCACGGAGACACCGGCGCTGCGGGCCACGTCGGCCATGGTGGGCATCGCGGCGTCCCTTCTCCCGCGGTTCGGTGCGTCCGGGGCGTCCGAGTCGTTCGCCCTGCCGTCGGCAACCGACGGCGACAGGCGGCGGCACCCTGCGGCTGCCGAAGGCTGTTCGGCGGCCCCTTCGGTGGCCCTTCGGTGGCCCTTCGGTGGCCCTTCGGTGGCCCTTCGGCCGGGAAGGTATCCCATCCGCACAGCTCGCGTAAACGCTTGCGCAAGCGTTTACGCGCCCAACGACCGACTTCTCCGCCACCACCCGCCCCCACAACCGCCCCGCCCCGCCCCCTGCCCGCCCCCGCCGCCCAGCCCAGCCGCCGCCCCCGCCCCCGGCCCTCGGCCGGCCCCGGGTATCGTCGGGCTGCACGTCCTCTGAGCAGTGGAGATCCTGATGCCCGCCCGATCGTCAGCGAGTCGTCGTACCGTCCTCCGCGGAGCCGCGGTGGTCCCGGCAGCGGGGCTGGGGCTCGCCGCCTGTTCCCCGGGCGGCGACTCCGCCGACGCGACCCCCACCACGCCGGTCGACCTCGGCGCCGAGGACGAGGTCGCGAAGGGCGGGGCCAAGCTCTACCGGGACCGGAACGTGGTGGTCAGCCGGGACGCGGGCGGCGCGCTGAAGGCCTACAGCACGGTCTGCACGCACGCCGGCTGTGTGATCAACAAGCTGCGGGGCACGACGCTGATCTGCCCCTGCCACGGCAGCGAGTTCGACGCGGTGACCGGCAAGGTGCTGCAGGCCCCGGCCACCGAGCCGCTCGGCGAACTGCCGGTCCGCGTCTCCAGGGGACGGATCGTCGCCGGTCCCGGCGCCTGAGCGGGGCCGTTCCCGCGGGTTCACTCCCACTCCCACGCGATGCCCACCAGCCCCGGCCTGATCCGGGGCTCGACCACGTGGACGCTGCGGTGCGGCGCGCTGATCCGCAGCTCCTGCCGGCCGCCGCGCGGGGCGGCCGGGGTGTGCTGGGTGAAGCGGTGGCAGCGGGCCGGCAGCGCGGCACCGTCGAAGCTCACCTGGAGCGCGTACTGGCCGCCCGGAAAACCGGACCGGTGGACGTACTCGCCGCAGACCCCCGCCGTGCCGTCCTCGACGCCGTAGCGGAAGAGGAACGTGTCGCCGGAGCGCAGCCGGGTGCCGAACAGCAGCTCCGCCACCAGCACACCGGTGTCCTGGTCCCAGCGGACCCGGCCGGTGCGGCAGTTCTCCAGGGCGTGCACCGTCATGCCGCCCGGACTGCAGCCGGGGTCGCCGTGGTGCACGGCGACGAAGCGGTCGGCGCCGTCGAGGTGCGCCCGCACGATGTGGTGGGACTCCAGTCCGGCCAGTTCGCGCCGGGCGCCGATCCGGACGCGCTCGTGCCGGCCCAGGGTGTGCAGCCCCCCGTCGAGGGACCAGTCCAGGTCGGCGCGGAGCCGGTTCCCGGCGTCGCACGCCGCGGCCAGGGAGCGGTAGGAGCGGGCCGGGCGGCGGCCGCCCGTCGCGGGCTCGCCGGACTCGGTCAGCAGCCGGATCAGCGACTCCTCCGGCAGCCGCAGGATCTCCTCCAGGGCCCGTACCGCGCGCAGCGACTCGGGGCGCTGCGGGCGCCGGGCGCCCTGCTGCCAGTAGCTCAGGCTCGTGATGCCGACCCTGATCCCGTGCCGGGAGAGGTGGTGCTGCACGCGCTGCAGCGGCAGTCCGCGGGCTGCGATCGCGGCGCGCAGCGCCACGTGGAAGGGGCCGCCCCGCAGGGCCGTGTCCAGTTCGGGGATGGGGACGTCCGCGTGCTCTGTGGCGTGCCGCATGGACAGAGGCCTTTCTGTGAGGTGTCACAACGGCTGGTCGGACCGCTGGCGCCGGCGCGGCTGCCACCCCCGTGGGCACCCGGGCACGCCCATGTCCGCGCACGTCGCGTCCGTGCCCGGTGGCACGGTCCCGAGTTCCCACGCATTGAAGCGTGTTGACCATGCCCCGACAACACCGCGGACCGGCCGGTGTCCGCTCCGGCCGGCTGACGGCCTCCCGCGCACGCCGTTTCCGGCCCGTCCGCCTCCCCGCCGAGCGGCCGCCCGGATCTCTTTCGGGAGCGCCCGCCCGGTGCGCCGTCCACAGGCCCGGCGCGGTGTCGGTGCTCGCCAGTAGGGTGTGAACCATGGCCGATCCCTCCAGCTACCGCCCCAGGCCGGGTGAGATCCCGGACTCTCCCGGGGTGTACAGGTTCCGTGACGAGCACCGCCGGGTGATCTACGTCGGAAAGGCGAAGAGCCTGCGCCAGCGCCTGGCGAACTACTTCCAGGACCTGGCGGGCCTGCACCCCCGCACCCGGTCGATGGTGACCACCGCCGCGTCCGTGGAGTGGACCGTGGTGTCCACGGAGGTCGAGGCGCTGCAGCTGGAGTACTCCTGGATCAAGGAGTACGACCCCCGGTTCAACGTCAAGTACCGCGACGACAAGAGCTACCCGTACCTCGCGGTGACGATGAACGAGGAGTTCCCGCGCGTTCAGGTGATGCGCGGTCACAAGAAGAAGGGCGTCAGGTATTTCGGCCCGTACGCGCACGCGTGGGCCATCCGGGACACCGTCGACCTGCTGCTGCGGGTCTTCCCGGTGCGCACCTGCTCGGCCGGTGTCTTCAAGAACGCCGCCCGCACGGGCCGTCCCTGCCTGCTCGGCTACATCGGCAAGTGCTCCGCCCCCTGCGTCGGCCGGATCACCCCCGAGGACCACCGGGAGCTGGCCGAGGAGTTCTGCGACTTCATGGCCGGCCGCACCGGCACCTACCTGCGCCGCCTGGAGAGGCGGATGACCCAGGCCGCGGAGGAGATGGAATACGAGCGGGCCGCCCGCCTGCGCGACGACATCGGGGCCCTGAAGAAGGCCATGGAGAAGAGCGCGGTCGTGCTCGCCGACGCGACCGATGCCGACCTCATCGCCGTCGCCGAGGACGAGCTGGAGGCGGCGGTGCAGATCTTCCACGTGCGCGGCGGCCGGGTGCGCGGCCAGCGCGGCTGGGTGACGGACAAGGTCGAGGAGGTCACCACCGGCGCCCTGGTCGAGCACGCCCTGCAGCAGCTCTACGGCGAGGAGAGCGGGGACGCCGTGCCCAGGGAGGTCCTGGTCCCGGCCCTGCCGGAGCCGGTCGAGCCGGTCCAGGAGTGGCTGGCCGGCCGCCGCGGGGCGAACGTCTCGCTGCGCGTGCCGCAGCGCGGTGACAAGAAGGCGCTCATGGAGACCGTGCAGCGCAACGCCCAGCAGTCCCTGGCCCTGCACAAGACCAAGCGCGCCTCCGACCTGACCACGCGTTCGCGCGCGCTGGAGGAGATCGCCGAGGCCCTGGACCTGGACAGCGCCCCGCTGCGCATCGAGTGCTACGACATCTCGCACCTCCAGGGCGACGACGTGGTCGCCTCCATGGTCGTCTTCGAGGACGGGCTGCAGCGCAAGAGCGAGTACCGGCGCTTCCAGATCAAGGGCTTCGCCGGGCAGGACGACGTCCGCTCCATGCACGAGGTGATCAGCCGCCGCTTCCGGCGCTACCTCGCGGAGAAGGAGCGGACGGGGGAGTGGGCCGACGGCGAGGAGACCGGCGCCGACGGCGGTACCGCGCGCACCGCCGACGGGGCCGTTCCGGCAGGCGAAGGGGCCGGGCCGGCCGGGGAAGGCGCCGCGCCGGCGGGCGGCGGCACGGTTCCGCTCACCGCGACGGAGGTGATCGACGGCGCCCTCAAGGACGAGGAGGGCCGCCCGAGGAAGTTCGCCTACCCGCCCCAGCTCGTGGTCGTCGACGGCGGGCAGCCGCAGGTCGCCGCGGCCCGGCGGGCGCTGGACGAGCTGGGCATCGACGACATCGCCGTGTGCGGCCTCGCCAAGCGCCTGGAGGAGGTGTGGGTACCCGGCGAGGACGACCCGGTGGTCCTGCCGCGCACCAGCGAGGGCCTGTACCTGCTCCAGCGCGTCCGCGACGAGGCCCACCGCTTCGCGATCACCTACCAGCGCACCAAGCGCGCCAAGCGTTTCCGGGCCGGCCCCCTGGACGACGTGCCCCGCCTCGGCGACACCCGCAAACAGGCGCTCATCAAGCATTTTGGCTCGGTGAAGAGGCTGCGGTCCGCCACAATCGAACAGATCCAGGAAGTGCCCGGGATAGGCCGGAAGACGGCCGAGACGATCGCCGCGGCCCTCGCCGGGGCGGTCCCGGCCGGACCCGCCGTGAACACGGCGACCGGAGAGATCATTGAGGACGAGGAACCCGGTACGACGGCGGGTTCCGCGGGAGAGTCCGCGACCGCGGGCCTCCCGGACGAACGACGGGGGCAGGAGACATGACCGAGCACGGCGAACACCCCACGGCACAGCGAGAACAGGCGCACGGGGAAGCGGGCGGGAACCAGCCGCGGCAGGCGGCCGGCGGACACCCGCGGCAGCCGGTTCAGGACAACGGAGCAAAGGTGAGCACGGACGTCACACCGGCCGGCCCCACCGAGGCGGCCATCCCCGAACTGGTGATCATCTCCGGCATGTCCGGAGCCGGCCGGTCCACGGCGGCGAAGTGCCTGGAGGACCTCGGCTGGTTCGTCGTCGACAACCTCCCGCCGGCCCTCATTCCCACCATGGTCGAGCTGGGCGCCCGCTCCCAGGGCAACGTGGCGCGGATCGCGGTCGTCGTCGACGTGCGCGGCCGCCGTTTCTTCGACAATCTGCGCGAGTCCCTCGCCGACCTGGAGGCCAAGCACGTCACCCGGCGGATCGTCTTCCTGGAGTCCTCCGACGACGCCCTGGTGCGCCGTTTCGAGTCGGTGCGCCGCCCGCACCCCCTGCAGGGCGACGGCCGGATCGTCGACGGCATCGCCGCCGAGCGCGAGCTGCTGCGCGAGCTGCGCGGCGACGCCGACCTGGTGATCGACACCTCCAGCCTCAACGTGCACGAGCTGCGCGCCAAGATGGACGCCCAGTTCGCCGGCGAGGAGGAGCCCGAGCTGCGGGCCACCGTCATGTCCTTCGGCTTCAAGTACGGCCTCCCGGTCGACGCCGACCTGGTCGCGGACATGCGCTTCCTGCCCAACCCGCACTGGGTCCCGGAGCTGCGCCCGTACACCGGCCTCAACGAGGAGGTCGCGGCGTACGTCTTCAACCAGCCCGGCGCCAAGGAGTTCCTCGACCGGTACGCCGAGCTGCTGCGCCTCGTCGCGGCCGGATACCGGCGCGAGGGCAAGCGCTATGTGACCATCGCCATCGGCTGCACGGGGGGCAAGCACCGCTCGGTGGCCATGTCGGAGAAGCTCGCCGCGCGCCTCGTGGCCGAGGGCGTGGAGACGGTGGTCGTGCACCGGGACATGGGACGGGAATGACGGAACGTACACGGCGGCTGAGCCGGCTGCGCCGGCAGGTGCCTGACAGCCGCTCGAGCCGCACCACGGCCGACGGCCGGGCGGTCCGCCCGGCGGAGGCCCGCGGCGGCCGGCCCCGCAGACGGGGGACCCAGCCCAAGGTCGTCGCGCTCGGCGGCGGCATGGGCCTGTCCGCCTCGCTCGCCGCGCTGCGCCGGATCACCGGCGACCTCACCGCCGTCGTCACGGTGGCCGACGACGGCGGCTCCAGCGGGCGCCTGCGCGACGAGCTGGGCGTGCTGCCGCCCGGCGACCTGCGCAAGGCGCTGGCCGCGCTGTGCGGGGACGACGACTGGGGCCAGACCTGGGCCCGCGTCATCCAGCACCGCTTCCAGTCCCAGGGCGACCTGCACGACCACGCCGTCGGCAACCTGCTGATCGTGGCGCTGTGGGAGCAGCTCGGCGATCACGTCCAGGCCCTGGACCTGGTCGGCAAGCTGCTCGGCGCGCACGGGCGGGTGCTGCCCATGTCCGCGGTGCCGCTGGAGCTGCAGGCCCTGGTCAAGGGGCACGATCCGGAGCGCCCCGAGGACGTGGACACCGTCCGCGGCCAGGCCACGGTGGCCCTCACCCCGGGCGAGGTGCAGTCGGTGCACGTCGTGCCGCACGGCCCGCCCGCCGTCCCGGAGGCCGTCGCCGCCGTCCTGGACGCGGACTGGGTGGTGCTCGGCCCCGGCTCCTGGTTCTCCTCGGTGATCCCGCACCTGCTCGTGCCCGAGCTGCTGGACGCCCTCACCGCGACCAAGGCGCGCCGTGTACTGTCGCTGAACCTCGCCCCGCAGCCCGGAGAAACCGACGGCTTCTCCCCGCAGCGTCATTTGGAGGTTTTGGGGCGACACGCCCCTAAACTCGCCCTGGACGTGGTGCTGGCCGACGAGGCCGCCGTGCCCGACCGCGACTCGCTCACCGAGGCCGCCAAGCGGCTCGGAGCCGCGGTCGAGCTGGCCCCGGTGGCCCGGACCGACGGAAGCCCCCGGCACGACCCGGAGCTGTTGGCCGCCGCGTACGACCGTATTTTTCGGATGCATGGAAGGATCGGCCCATGGCGATGACGGCAGCGGTGAAGGACGAGATCTCCCGGCTCCCCGTCACCCGGACCTGCTGCAGGAAGGCGGAGGTCTCCGCCATTCTGCGGTTCGCCGGCGGCCTTCACCTGGTGAGCGGGCGCATCGTGATCGAGGCGGAGCTGGACACCGCGATGGCCGCCCGCCGGCTCAAGCGGGACATCCTGGAGATCTTCGGCCACAGTTCGGAACTGATCGTGATGGCGCCCGGAGGCCTGCGCCGCGGCTCGCGCTACGTCGTCCGCGTGGTGGCGGGCGGCGACCAGCTCGCCCGGCAGACCGGGCTCGTCGACGGCCGCGGCCGTCCGATCCGGGGCCTGCCCCCGCAGGTGGTCTCGGGGGCCACCTGCGACGCGGAGGCCGCCTGGCGCGGAGCGTTCCTGGCGCACGGCTCGCTGACCGAGCCGGGCCGCTCCTCCTCCCTTGAGGTGACCTGCCCCGGTCCGGAGGCCGCGCTCGCCCTGGTGGGTGCGGCTCGCCGGCTGTCCATCGCCGCCAAGGCCCGCGAGGTGCGCGGAGTGGACCGGGTGGTCGTGCGCGACGGTGACGCGATCGGCGCCCTGCTGACCCGGCTCGGCGCGCACGAGTCCGTGCTGGCCTGGGAGGAGCGCCGGATGCGGCGCGAGGTGCGGGCCACCGCCAACCGGCTCGCCAACTTCGACGACGCCAACCTGCGCCGCTCGGCCCGCGCCGCCGTGGCCGCGGGCGCCCGGGTGCAGCGGGCCCTTGAGATCCTCGGCGAGGAGGTGCCCGAGCACCTCGCCGCCGCCGGGCGCCTGCGCATGGAGCACAAGCAGGCCTCCCTGGAGGAGCTGGGCGCGCTCGCCGACCCGCCGCTCACCAAGGACGCGGTCGCCGGCCGTATCCGCCGGCTGCTGGCGATGGCCGACAAGCGCGCCTCCGACCTGGGCCTGCCGGGCACGGAGGCCAATCTCTCGGAGGAGCTGGCGGACAACCTGGCCGGCTGATCCGTCCCGCGTCGACTCGCCGGTGCCGGCGCCCACTTGGGCGTGCCGGCACCGGCGTTTGCCTGTCCATGAGGCGCCCTTGACTCGATGGTGGAGTGACATGAACCTGGCAGCCTGGTCGCCGCTGTGGCGGTCAGGTCCGAGGGGGGTTCATGAGACACAGAGCGAGATCGATCCTCGCTGTCGGCGCGCTCCTCGCCGCGGCCGCGAGCCTCACGCCCGTCGCCCAGGCCCGCAGCGCGGACTCCGCCCCGTCCCGCCCCGACGAGGTGAAGGTCTACCGCGCCCAGGTCACCCGCCAGCAGTTGCCCCTGCTCCTCGCGGCCGGGCAGGACGGCCGCGAGCTGTCCGGGCAGGTCGCCGCGGGCGGTCGGACCGCCGTCGAGGTCTATCTGACGGAAGGACAGGCGCGGACGCTCGAACGGCAGGGGGTCCGGCTCACCGAGCACACCCTGCCGGACCGGACCGCGGCCCGCCTGAAGGGCGCGGCCCAGGGCGTGTTCCGCCCGTACAGCGGCAAGGGCGGCCTGAAGGAGGAGATCCTGCGGACGGCCCGGGCCAACCCCGGCCTCACCAAGGTCGAGTCCATCGGCCGGACCGTGGACGGCCAGGACATCCTCGCGCTCCGGCTGACCAGGGACGCCAGGAAGTCGAAGGACGGCTCCAGGCCCTCCGTGCTGTACATGTCCAACCAGCACGCGCGCGAGTGGATCACGCCGGAGACGACCCGCCGCCTGATGCACTACTACCTGGACAACTACCGGACCGACCGGCGGATCAGGAGAATCGTCGACACGACCGAGCTGTGGTTCGTCCTCTCCGCCAACCCCGACGGCTACGACTACACGTTCAGGAGCCCCGCCAACCGCCTGTGGCGCAAGAACCTCCGCGACAACAACGGCGACGGTGTCATCAGCACCGGCGACGGCGTCGACCTCAACCGCAACTTCGCCTACAAGTGGGGCTACGACGACGAGGGTTCGTCCCCCAGCCCCACCAGCCAGACCTACCGCGGCGCGAGCCCCGGCTCCGAGCCCGAGACCAGGGCCGTCGACGCCCTGGAGAAGCGGGTCGGGTTCAAGTACGCCGTCAACTACCACTCCGCGGCCGAACTCCTGCTGTACGGCGTCGGCTGGCAGGTGGCCACCCCCACCCCCGACGACGTCCTCTACCGGGCGCTCGCCGGCACCCCCGCCAGGCCGGCCGTCCCGGGCTACCGCTCCCAGCTCTCCTCGGAGCTTTACACCACCAACGGCGAGGCGGACGGCCACGCCTCGAACGTCAACGGCGTCTCGATGTTCACCCCCGAGATGTCGACCTGCCAGACCGCGTCGGCCGTCGACCCGGGCGACGCCTGGAAGCCCGAGGACTGCCAGTCGGTCTTCAACTTCCCCGACGACGAGAGGCTGACCCAGCAGGAGTTCGCCAAGAACGTCCCGTTCGCGCTCTCCGTCGCCGAGACCGCCGCCCACCCCGACCGGCCGGTCTCCTCGGTCGGGCTCGACGCCGCCGACATCACCCCGGCCGCGTTCACCACGTCGTACGCCCGCGGCGACGGCCAGGAGGTGTCCGCCGTCGTCCGCAGGGCGGTGCGGGGCAAGGAGCTGAAGTACCGCGTCAACGGGGGCCGTACGCACGAGCGGCCGCTGCGGCCCTGGAAGGGCGGCCGGACCTACGGCGGCGAGGACAACCTCTACTTCGACGAGTACCGGGCCACGGTGCCCGGCGGCCGGCCGGGCGACCGGGTCGAGGTGTGGTTCACCGGCCGGACCGGCAGGGGCGGAAGGGCCACCGGCCCGCACTTCACGTACACGGTCGCCGAGCGGCCCCCGGCGGACACCCTTGTCGTCGCCGAGGAGGGCGCGACGGCCACCGAGGCGCGCAAGTACGTGGACGCGCTCCGGGCGGCCGGGCGCCGTGCGGTCGTGTGGGACGTCGCCCGTCAGGGCGCCCCGGACGCCCTCGGCGTGCTCAGGCACTTCCGCACCGTCGTGCACTACTCGGGCGCGAGCGGCCCGGCCAACGCCACCCAGCTCCAGCTGCGCGCCTACCTCAACGAGGGCGGCAGGCTGATCGAGGCCGGCGAGCTGGCCGGCGGCGGCGTCGACCTCGGCGACGGCACCCTGTCCGACGACTTCAGCCAGTACTACCTGGGCGCCTACAGCCGTACCTCGACCAAGGGGGCCACCGGTTTCACCGGCTCCGGCGCCCTCGCCGGCTACAGCGGCGCCCTCGGCGACGCGCCCGGCAATCCGCTGGACAGGGCCGGCACCTACGGCGTCACCTCCGACGAGCTGCCCCCGTCCACGTACCCGCAGTTCAGGAGCGAGGGAGCGGGCCGGTTCGCGGGCACCGTCAACCCGTACGGCCCGTACAGCGGCACCGCCATGGCCGCCGCGGTGCACACCGACGACGCCTACAAACGCCTCACCCGCACCATCGACCTCACCGGCGTCGCCGCGGCCGACCGCCCCACCCTCTCCGCCCGGCTGCTCTGGGACACCGAACCCGGCTACGACCACGCGGTGATCGAGGCGCACACCGCGGGCGCCGACGACTGGACGACCCTGCCGGAGACGGGCGGGGCCACCACGGACTCGGTGCCGGCCGAGTGCGGGGCCGGCTTCCTGATCGGCGAGCACCCGTGGCTCGGGCACTACCTGACGCTCGACGGCGGCACCTGCGCCGCGACCGGCGCCACCGGCTCGTGGCACAGCCTCACCGGCAGCTCCGGCGGCTGGCGGCAGACCGGCTTCGACCTCAGCGCCTACGCCGGCCGGACCGTGGAGGTCTCCATCGCCTACGTCACCGACCCGGGCAGCGGCGGGCACGGCGTCCTCGCCGACGACGCCTCCCTCGTCGTCGGGGGCGCGGCGAGGCAGACCGAGGGGTTCGAGTCGTCGCTGGGCCCCTGGAAGGTGTCCGGACCGCCCCCGGGCAGCCCGGCGGTGCTGAAGGACTGGACGCGCACCGGAACCCTGTTCCAGACGTACGGAGCGGTCACCACCGACGACACGGTGCTGCTCGGATTCGGCCTGGAACAGGTGCCGTCGGCCGCCGACCGGGCAGCCGTGACGAGGAAGGCGTTGGCCGCGCTCGACAGGTGAGCGCAACCCCTTCTCAACGGTGCGGCGGAGCTTGGTCATCAGGTGAGCCGACCCGCTCACGAACGAGTGAAAAAAGCGTCGGCGGGCACTCGCGGTCCGTGACAAATGGGAGTGAAACGAACGTCGATCCGGGAGGGTCCGTACCCTACTGACGGGTACGGACCGCCTGCCCGTGTATGCGGCATCTCAATGTCACCCCAGGGCCCCCGGAGCGGTAGGGTCGGGGGTGGTCGGGGACATCCCAAATACAGCTCGCCGGCACCCCATGGCCGGCGTACCAACGAGGAGATCGGTTCGTGACGATCCGCGTAGGCATCAACGGCTTCGGCCGCATCGGCCGTAACTACTTCCGCGCGCTGCTGGAGCAGGGTGCGGACATCGAGGTTGTGGCTGTCAACGACCTGGGTGACACCGCCACCACGGCGCACCTGCTCAAGTACGACACGATCCTGGGCCGCCTCAAGCAGGAGGTCTCCCACACCGCCGACACGATCACCGTCGACGGTCACACCATCAAGGTCCTGTCCGAGCGCAACCCGGCCGACATCCCCTGGGGCGAGCTGGGCGTCGACATCGTCATCGAGTCGACCGGCATCTTCACCAAGAAGGAAGACGCCGAGAAGCACATCGCGGGCGGTGCGAAGAAGGTCCTCATCTCGGCTCCGGCCAAGAACGAGGACATCACCATCGTGATGGGCGTCAACCAGGACAAGTACGACCCGGCGAACCACCACGTCATCTCCAACGCCTCCTGCACCACCAACTGCGTGGCGCCGATGGCCAAGGTGCTCGACGAGAACTTCGGCATCGTCAAGGGCCTCATGACGACGGTGCACGCGTACACGAACGACCAGCGCATCCTCGACTTCCCGCACAAGGACCTGCGCCGCGCCCGTGCCGCCGCCGAGAACATCATCCCGACCACCACCGGTGCCGCCAAGGCCACCGCGCTGGTCCTGCCGCAGCTCAAGGGCAAGCTGGACGGCATGGCCATGCGCGTCCCGGTCCCGACCGGCTCGGTCACCGACCTGGTCGTCGAACTCGGCCGCGAGGTCACCAAGGACGAGGTCAACGCCGCCTTCCAGAAGGCCGCCGAGGGCGAGCTGAAGGGCCTGCTGGACTACACCGAGGACCCGATCGTCTCCTCGGACATCGTCCACGCGCCGGCGTCCTGCACCTTCGACTCGTCCCTGACCATGGTCCAGGACGGCAAGAACGTGAAGGTCATCGGCTGGTACGACAACGAGTGGGGCTACTCCAACCGCCTCGTCGACCTGACGGTCTTCGTCGGCAACCAGCTCTGATCGCCGCAGATCACAGCAGCAGGACCTTGAAGTGAGAGCAGGGCTCGGGCAGCGCACCGTCGCGCTGTCCGGGCCCTGTCTCGCGTACGGACCACGCCCCCATACGATCAGGGGCATCAAGAGCCCTCCTCAGGAGTCCACCGCATGAAGACGATCGACGAACTTCTCGCCGACGGCGTGAGCGGCAAGCGGGTCTTCGTCCGCGCCGACCTCAACGTGCCGCTCGCCGACGGGACCATCACCGACGACGGCCGCATCCGCGCCGTCCTGCCCACCGTGAAGGCCCTCGCGGACGCGGGCGCCAAGGTGGTCGTCGCCTCGCACCTGGGCCGCCCCAAGGGCGCCCCGGACCCGGCCTTCTCCCTCGCCCCGGCCGCCTCCCGCCTGGGTGAACTCCTCGGCTCCGCCGTGGCCTTCGCGGCCGACACCGTGGGCGAGTCGGCCCAGGAGACCGTCGCGGGCCTCGCCGACGGCCAGGTCGCCGTCCTGGAGAACCTCCGCTTCAACCCGGGCGAGACGGCCAAGGACGACGCCGAGCGCGGCGCGTTCGCCGACCGGCTCGCCGCCCTCGCCGACGTCTACGTCGGCGACGGCTTCGGCGCGGTGCACCGCAGGCACGCCTCCGTGTACGACCTCCCGGCCCGCCTGCCGCACTACGCCGGCTACCTCATCGTCACCGAGGTCGGCGTCCTCAAGAAGCTCACCGAGAACGTCAAGCGCCCCTACGTCGTCGCGCTCGGCGGGGCCAAGGTCTCCGACAAGCTCGCCGTCATCGACGAACTGCTCGGCAAGGCCGACCGCCTCCTCATCGGCGGCGGCATGGCCTACACCTTCCTCAAGGCCAAGGGCTACGAGGTCGGCATCTCCCTGCTCCAGGAGGACCAGGTGCCGGCCGTCACCGAGTACATGGAGCGCGCCGAGAAGCAGGGCGTCGAGCTGGTGCTCCCCGTCGACGTCGTGGTCTCCCGGGAGTTCCCGGACCTGAAGACCAAGGCCCCCACCGAGCACAGCGTGGTCGACGCGGACAAGATCCCCGCCGACCAGGAGGGCCTGGACATCGGCCCGAGGACCCGCGAGCTCTACGCCTCGAAGCTCGCCGACGCCGCGACCGTCTTCTGGAACGGTCCCATGGGCGTCTTCGAGCACCCCGACTACGCCGAGGGCACCAAGGCGGTCGCCCAGGCTCTCGTCGACACCGACGCCTTCACCGTCGTGGGCGGCGGTGACTCCGCCGCGGCCGTGCGTACGCTCGGCTTCGACGAGAACGCATTCGGCCACATCTCGACCGGTGGCGGCGCCTCCCTCGAATACCTCGAGGGCAAGACGCTCCCCGGCCTCGCCGCACTGGAGGACTGACCTTTGAGCACCCGCACGCCGCTGATGGCGGGCAACTGGAAGATGAACCTCAACCACCTCGAGGCCATCGCGCACGTCCAGAAGCTCGCCTTCGCCCTGGCCGACAAGGACTACGAGGCCGTCGAGGTCGCCGTCCTGCCGCCCTTCACCGACCTGCGCTCCGTGCAGACCCTGGTCGACGGCGACAAGCTCAGGATCAAGTACGGCGCCCAGGACCTGTCGGCGCACGACTCCGGCGCCTACACGGGCGAGATCTCCGGCTCGATGCTGGCCAAGCTGAAGTGCACGTACGTGGCGGTCGGCCACTCCGAGCGCCGGCAGTACCACAACGAGACCGACGACATCGTCAACGCCAAGGTCAAGGCCGCCTACAGGCACGGCCTCACCCCGATCCTGTGCGTCGGCGAGGAGCTGGACGTGCGCGAGGCGGGCGACCACGTCGCGCACACCCTCGCCCAGGTCGAGGGCGGTCTGAAGGACCTCCCGGCCGAGCAGGCCGAGACGGTCGTGATCGCCTACGAGCCGGTGTGGGCCATCGGCACCGGCAAGGTCTGCGGCGCCGAGGACGCCCAGGAGGTCTGCGCCGCCATCCGCGCCAAGCTCGCCGAGCTGTACTCCCAGGAGCTGGCCGACAAGGTCCGCATCCAGTACGGCGGCTCCGTGAAGTCGGGCAACGTCGCCGAGATCATGGCGCAGGCAGACATCGACGGCGCCCTGGTCGGCGGCGCCTCGCTGGACGCCGACGAGTTCGTGAAGATCGTTCGGTTCCGCGATCAGTGATCAGGGCCGTGAGTAGGCGGTAACGGCGATTCGTCGTACCCTTGCGGGGGCACGGCCCAGGTGCTGTGCCCCCGTCGTCCATCCGATTCCGAGGAAGTTGGTCCAGCCGTGGTTCTGGGGTTCTCGATCGCCCTGATCGTCTTCAGCCTGCTGATGATGCTGCTGGTGCTGATGCACAAGGGAAAGGGCGGCGGCCTCTCCGACATGTTCGGTGGCGGCATGCAGTCGTCCGTCGGCGGCTCCTCGGTCGCCGAGCGCAACCTGGACCGGATCACCATCGTGGTCGGCCTCCTGTGGTTCGCCTGCATCGTGGTCCTCGGCCTGCTGATGAAGTCGAACGGCTGATCCGCGCCGCCCGGGTGCATCCATTCGGTACGTAAGGCCCCATGTTCGGTACGCGCTCCTGTGCGCGGCCTATCATGGGGCTTGCGTCTAGGTGCGGGGCCGGTAACTCCAATCACTGGACGCGCGTTGGGCCTTACGTAGACTGAGGCGCTCGCAGCGAAGCGAAACGCCGACTCGCTTTGCGGCACCATTACGCAGGGAGTTACGACCGTGGCAAGTGGCAACGCGATCCGAGGTAGCCGGGTCGGGGCGGGGCCGATGGGCGAGGCCGAGCGCGGCGAGTCCGCGCCGCGTCTGCGCATCTCCTTCTGGTGCTCCAACGGGCATGAGACCCAGCCAAGCTTCGCCAGCGACGCGCAGGTGCCCGAGACCTGGGACTGCCCGCGCTGCGGCTTCCCGGCCGGCCAGGACCGGGACAACCCGCCGGACCCGCCGCGCACCGAGCCGTACAAGACGCACCTCGCGTACGTACGGGAGCGGCGCAGCGACGCGGACGGCGAGGCGATCCTCGCCGAGGCCCTCGCCAAACTCCGCGGCGAGATCTGAGACTTGCAACCGGCCGGGTGCCCACGGGCGCCCGGCCGCGGCCGTCGCGGGACACCCGCGCCGGCCGCCTTCCGCCTGCCTGCCGCCATCGCGCCGACACCTGCCCGCAATCCGGACGTACTTGTTGTTGCCCGCGTGGACGACGTCATGAGCGCTCGTCCGCCGTGCTGATCAACTAGGTTGGGACCGGCAGCGGGGCAAGGCGCACAACAGGACAGGTCGCAGGAAAGAAGGCTGACGTCGAGATGAACGCAGACGCCCGTACCGGGCTCGACCGGACACCCGAGTGGCGAGCGCTCGCCGAGCACCGTCAGGAGCTGGCCGGCATCCATCTGCGGGACCTGTTCGCCGCCGATCCGCAGCGCGGCGCCGGGTACACGCTGCAGGTCGGCGACCTGTACATCGACTACTCCAAGCACCTGGTCACCGACGAGACCCTGGCGCTGCTCCGGGAACTTGCCGCCGCGACGGACGTCTTCGGCCTGCGGGACGCCATGTTCCGTGGTGAGCGGATCAACGTCACCGAGGGCCGGGCGGTGCTGCACACCGCGTTGCGGGCCGCGCCGGACGCGGTGGTCGAGGTGGACGGGGAGAACGTCGTGCCCCGGGTGCACGCCGTGCTGGAGAAGATGGCCGACTTCGCCGGGCGGGTCCGTTCCGGTGAGTGGACCGGCCACACCGGCAGGCGGATCCGCAACGTCGTCAACATCGGCATCGGCGGCTCCGACCTCGGCCCCGCGATGGCCTACGAGGCGCTGCGCGCCTTCACCCACCGCGACCTCACCGTCCGGTTCGTGTCCAACGTGGACGGCGCCGACCTGCACGAGGCGACCCGTGACCTGGACCCGGCGGAGACCTTGTTCATCGTCGCGTCGAAGACGTTCACCACGATCGAGACGATCACCAACGCGACGTCGGCGCGGTCCTGGCTGCTGGAGGCGCTGGGCGACGAGAAGGCCGTCGCCCGGCACTTCGTGGCGCTGTCGACGAACGCCGAGAAGGTCGCCGGCTTCGGTATCGACCCGGAGAACATGTTCGAGTTCTGGGACTGGGTCGGCGGACGCTACTCCCTGGACTCGGCGATCGGCCTGTCGCTGATGATCGCGATCGGCCCGGACCGGTTCCGGGAGATGCTGGACGGTTTCCGGACCGTCGACGAGCACTTCCGCACCGCTCCCGCCGAGTCCAACGCCCCGCTGCTGATGGGCCTGCTGGGCATCTGGTACGGCGACTTCCACGACGCGCAGTCGCACGCGGTGCTGCCCTACAGCCACTACCTGTCCCGGTTCACCGCCTACCTGCAGCAGCTGGACATGGAGTCCAACGGCAAGTCGGTGCAGCGTGACGGCAGGCCGGTGACGTGGCAGACCGGGCCGGTGGTGTGGGGCACGCCCGGCACCAACGGGCAGCACGCCTACTACCAGTTGATCCACCAGGGCACCAAGCTGATCCCGGCGGACTTCATCGGCTTCGCCCGTCCCGTCGGCGAGCTCAGCGGCGAACTCGCGGGCCAGCACGACCTGCTGATGGCGAACTTCTTCGCGCAGACCCAGGCCCTGGCCTTCGGCAAGACCGCCGAGGAGGTCCGCGCCGAGGGCGTGCCGGACGAACTGGTCCCGCACAAGACCTTCCCCGGCGACCGGCCCACGACCACCATCCTCGCGCCCGAGCTGACCCCGTCCGTGCTCGGCCAGCTGATCGCGCTCTACGAGCACAAGGTGTTCGTGCAGGGCGCGGTGTGGAACATCGACTCCTTCGACCAGTGGGGCGTGGAACTGGGCAAGGTCCTCGCCAAGCGCATCGAACCGGCCCTGACCGAAGGCGCCGAGGTACCCGGCCTGGACCCCTCCACCACAGCCCTCGTCGCCAGGTACCGGGAGCTGCGCGGCCGTAGCTGACCACCCGCGGTCCGCCGCGCCGGAGGCGGGCCCGTCGGCGCGGCGGACCGCGGGCCGGTGCTCAGGCCGCCGCGCTCAGCGTGTCCGCCTGCCGCCGGCGGGCCGCCCGGGCGGCGGGCAGGGCGGTGAGGGCGGCGGCCCCCAGCACGGCGCCCGCGCCCAGCGCGAGCAGCAGACCGGGCGGGGGAGACTGGGCGATCCCGGCGCCGATGCCGCTGGAGACGCCCTGGGCGTCGATCAGCCGGTCCGCCAGCGGCAGCCCCAGTGCCGTGCCGGCGACCGCCGCCGCCAGCGCCGTACAGGTCGTCGCCGTGACGGTGATCGCACCGATCTGCCGCGGCGACATGCCGACCGCCCGCAGCGCCAGCACGTCCCGCTCGCCCTCGCGGACGCTGCCGCCGATCGCGGTGAGCAGTTCGACCAGGCCGATCAGGGCGAGCACCGCGATCAGCCCGGCGACGACCGCGCGCAGCGGCGACAGTCCGTCGGCGGGGTTCGGCACGGCGTGTACGTCCAGGTGGCCTCGCCCGGCCGCGGTGAGGGCGGCCGCGACCCGCTGCGGATCGGCGCCCGGGCGCAGCCGGAGCTGATAGAAGGCGGGGGACAGCCGGGGGTCGTTCTCGCGCAGGGTGTCCAGCGAGGTCGTCACGACCCGGCCGGCGTTCTGCGGTTCGAGGCTGCGGCCCACGATGTGCAGGATCTGCGGCTGCTCGCCCACCGTCATCCGCACCCAGTCGCCGACCCGTACGTGCAGCAGGTCGAGCAGGCCCTGCCCGGCCACCGCCTCGTCCGGGCCGCGCGGGGGCCGGCCCTCGGCGAGGGCGTAGGGGTAGGGCCGGTCGTGGGTGCCGAGGCCGCGCAGGGCGATCGTCCCGGTCTGGCCGGGCACCAGCGCGGCCACCTCGACCCCCGGACAGGCGGCCGCGACCCGGCGGTCGGCCGCCAGCACGGCCCGCACCCGGGCGTCGCCCAGCGCGCCGTCGGAGCGGACCGCGAGCGCGGCCGGCAGGCCGACCCGCTCCGGGCTGCTGTGGAACCGGTCGATGGTCGTCCAGGCACTGAGCGCCACCACGATCAGCGTCAGCGGCAGCGTCAGCCGGGCCACGCCGGCCAGCGACCGGCCGCGGCCCGCGAACGCCTTGTGGCAGCCGAGGACGAGCGCGGCCGGCAGCCGCAGCCCCAGGGCGCCGCGCGCCAGGCCGGTCAGCCGGCCGCCCGCCGGAGCGGACGCACGCGGCACCGGCACCGGCGGCACCCGGCCCGCCCGCCAGGCGGCGAGACCCGTCGTCAGGCCGATGAACAGCACCGCGCCCACGGGCACGGCGGACAGTGTCAGGGTGTGCCCGGGCAGTGTCTGCCACACGCCCACCGCGTCGCCGAGCCTGCCCGGGACGCGGCTGCCGAGCCCCTCGGTGAGGGTCGCCGCGGCCACCGCGCCGAGCGCGGCGTACGCCAGGTGCTGCAGCAGGAAGATCCGGACCACCTGCCCGGGCGTGAAGCCGATCGCCTTCAGCACCGAGATGTCCCGCAGGTGGCCGCGGATGCGGGTGCCGATCGCCCCGTGCACGGCGAACCCGGCCGCCGCCAGGGCGCCCAGGCCGAACAGCCCGAGCACCTGCCCGAGCAGCCGGTCCTCGCCCTGCGCCGCGGCCCGCGCCTGCTGCCAGGTGGAGACCTCGCCGACCGCGCCCGCGCCCAGCACGGTGACGGCGCGCTGGACCGCGTAGTCCGTGTCGGCCGGGTCGCCGAGGCGCAGCCCGGTCACCTCGCCGCCGGGGGAGCGCACGGCGGACGGCAGGGCCCAGACCAGCCCCGGCCGGGAGCCTGGGCTGTAGCCGGGCTCGGCGCTGTCCGCGATGCCCGCCACCGTGAGCGTCCGGGCGGTGCCGGGCAGCGTGAGGATGTCGCCGGGCTCCGCCAGCAGCGCCCGGGCCAGCCGGCTCTCCAGTACCACCTCGTCCGGCAGCGCCGGGTCCAGCCAGCGGCCCGCGATGAGCACCGGGCGGCCCACCGACGGCAGCTCGGGGGTACCGCGCAGCTCCACGGCGGCCCGGACGCCGCGCACGGCGACGGTCGCGGACTCGGTGCGGTAGGGGCCGGCGACGGACTCGACACCGTCCAGCCGGGCGAGCTCGCGCGCGTCCGCCGATGCGGCGGTGTGGATCCACACATGGGCCCCGTGGGCCTGGGTGAAGGTCCGCTGCCAGGGGTTGGTGGCGTAGCCGAACAGGGCGGCGGCCAGCAGCAGCGAGGCGACGATGCCGGCGGTGGCGAGCGTGATGAACAGCGCCTCGCCGCGGTGCGCGCGCAGATCGGAGTGGGCCCAGCGCAGGGTGGCTCGCACGGCTCAGTCCCCGGTCCCGGGGCCGGACGGTCGGCGCGCCATCAGTCCCTCAGCTCCAGCACGCCCGCGGTGCCGGACTTGCGGGGCGGGGCGCCGTCCAGGACGGCGTCGTCGGCGATCCGGCCGTCGAAGAAGCTGATCACGCGGTCGGCGGCGCTGGCCAGCCGGGCGTCGTGGGTGACCAGGACGATGCTCTGCCCGCGTCCGTGGAAGCGGGCCAGCAACCGCATCACCTCACGGGTGCCCCTGCTGTCCAGGCTGCCGGCGGGCTCGTCGGCCAGCAGCAGCGGCGGATGGTTGACCAGGGCGCGGGCGAGCGCCACCCGCTGCTGCTCGCCGCCGGACAGCTCGCCGGGCATGCTGCGCTCCTTGCCCGCGAGGCCCAGTTCGGCGAGGAGTTCCTCGCGCTCGGCCCGGGCCCGCTTCGGGGGGACGCCGGCGAGCAGGGCGGGCAGTTCGACGTTGTCCGCGACCGACAGGTTGGACACCAGGTTGAAGAACTGGAAGACGATCCCGATGGCCTTGCGGCGCTCCACCGCCCAGCGCGCCTCGCTGAAGGAGTCCGTGCACCGTCCGTCGAGCCAGATGCTGCCCGCGTCCGGCCGCTGCAGGCCCCCCAGCAGGTGCAGCAGCGTGGACTTGCCGGCCCCGGACGGCCCGGTGATCGCCACGAACTCGCCGCGCGCCACGCTCAGGCCGACCCCGCGCACGGCGTGCGCGGGCGCGCCCTCGCCGTGGTGGGTCTTCACCAGTCCCTCGGCGCGCAGCAGCGGAACGGAGCCGTCGTTCACTCCAGTCCCTCCAGTTCCTCCTGGCACCGCTCCAGCCAGTCGAGGTCGGCCTGCAGGTGCAGCATCGCGCCCTCGATGAGCAGTTGGGCGATTCGGTTGTCCCGGCTCTCGGCCGCGGCCAGTTTCGACAGGTTGCGCATGGTGTTGAGGTACTGGCGCCGCTGCCGGTTGATGAGTGCGATCTGGTCGGCGAGACCGGTCTGCGGGGCCAGGGCGAGCTTCATGAAGAACTCGTCCCGTACCCGCGGCTCGTCCTCGGTCTCCTCGAACCAGGCGTGCAGCGCCTCCCGCCCGGCGTCGGTGAGGTGGTAGACCTTCTTGTTGGGCCGGCTCGACTGCTCGACGTCCTCGCCCGCGATCAGCCCCGACTTCTCGAGGCGGCCGAGGGTCACGTAGATCTGGCCGACGTTCGGCTGAGGGTACGCGGAGCCCAGCAGTTGCTCAAGGTCCTGCTTCAGCTCGTAACCGTGGGCGGGGCCACGCGCCAGGAGTGCCAGGAGGGGCAGGCGCACTCGTGCTCTCCTCCTGTCCGCGGCAATGTGCTCCAGGCCCTAGTATCGCCCATACCTAACAGGTATACATGGCCTCTGACTCCCGGCGAGGGCGCCCGGAGCCGGGTGTACGTGTTCAGGGAGGAACCTATGCGGTGGATGCGCGCCGCCGGTAGGGGGCTCCTCGTTCTCGCCGTGGTCCTGTCGGGGTACGTCGCCTCCGGCGCCCGGGCCGGCGAGACCGGCGCCGGCGGGCGCGGACCGCTCACCCTGGCCACGGCCGGCGACCTGACCGGCTACCTCGGCCCGCTGCTGCGGGGCTGGAACCGCACCCACCCCGGCGAGAGGGTGACCCTCGTCGAACTGCCGGACTCCGCCGACGAGACGTACGCGCAGATGACCACCGACCTGCGCGGCGGCGACCGGGGCCGGTTCGACGTCCTCAACATCGACGTGAACTGGACCGCCGAGTTCGCCGCGGCCGGCTGGATCCGCCCGCTGCCGGGCGACCGTTTCCCGCTCGGCAGCTTTCTGAAGCCGGTGGTCAGGACCGCCCGGTACGACGGGCGGCTGTACGCGGTCCCTTACGTCACCAACGCCGGGCTGCTGCTGTACCGCAAGGACGTCCTCGCCAGGGCGGGCGTGCCGCCGCCGCGCACCTGGGCCGAACTGGAGCGCGACGCGAAGACCATCGCGCCCCGGTACGGACTGGACGGCTACGCGGGCCAGTTCCTGCCCTACGAGGGCCTCACGGTCAACGCGGCCGAGGCGGTGTACTCGGCGGGCGGCACCATCCTCGGCGACGAGGGGGCCCGCGTCACAGTCGACTCCGCCGCCGCCCGCGAGGGCATCGGCTTCCTCGCCCGCGGCCTGCGCGAGGGCTGGATCCCGAAGGCGGCGCTGACGTACAAGGAGGAGGAGTCCAAGCAGGCCTTCCAGGACGGGCGGCTGCTCTTCCTGCGCAACTGGCCCTACGCCTACGCCGTCGCCTCGGCCAGGGGTTCCAAGGTCGCCGGCCGGATCGGCGCCGTACCGCTGCCCGGCCCCGACGGGCCGGGCAAGAGCGTCCTCGGCGGGTCGAACCTGGCCGTCAACACCCATGCGCGGCACCCGGATTCGGCCTCCCGGCTGATCGCCTACCTGACGAGCGAGCGGGTCCAGCGCCAGGTCCTGACCCGGGGCTCACTGCCGCCCGTGCGCGCCGCCCTCTACGACGATCCCGCGCTGATCGCCCGCTTCCCGTACCTGCCGACCCTGCGCGCCGCCGTCCGGACGGCCGAGCCGCGCCCCCGGAGCCCGCGCTACGACCAGGTCAGCCTGGTGGTCCAGGCGGTCGTGCACGACGCGCTGACCGGGCGGCAGACGCCGGCCGCGGCGGTGCGCCGGCTGGCGCGGGAACTGGACGCCGTCGCCGGCCGATGACGGCTCTCTAGTTACTTGTTAGGTAACGCCGACATCTCAACTGCGCTCAGGTTGCCCGGATAGAGTCCGGTTTGCTCACCCAACCCCCCAGTAGTTTCCGTTCTCTTCATTGACACCCTCGCGACACAGCTACCTAACATGCATGCATAACTGCTGCCCTTCACAGAGACAGGCCCCAGGGTTGAACAGGCATCATTGGTGGCGTGACGCGGTGATCTACCAGGTCTACGTCCGCAGCTTCCTCGACAGCACCGGCGACGGCATCGGCGACCTGGCCGGCGTCCGCGCCGGACTGCCGTACCTGAAGAAGCTCGGTGTCGACGGGATCTGGCTCAGCCCGTTCTACCCCTCGCCCCAGCACGACCACGGCTACGACGTCGCCGACTACCGCGACGTCGACCCGGTCTTCGGCGACCTCGCCGAGTTCGACCTGCTGATGACGGCCGCCCGGCGGCTCGGGATCAGGGTCCTGCTGGACATCGTCCCCAACCACTGCTCCAGCGAGCACCCGTGGTTCCGCGAGGCGCTCGCCTCCCCGCCCGGCAGCGCGGCCCGCGCCCGCTTCCACTTCGCGGACGGGCGCGGCCCCGACGGCGGCGAGCCGCCCAACAACTGGCACGCCATGTTCGGCGGCCCGGCCTGGACCCGGGTCACCGAGGCGGACGGCCGGCCCGGCCAGTGGTACCTGCACATGTTCACGCCCGAACAGCCCGACTGGAACTGGCGGAACCCGAAGACGCCCGCGGAGTTCGACCGGACCCTGCGCTTCTGGCTCGACCGCGGCGTGGACGGCTTCCGCATCGACGTCGCCGCCGGACTGTTCAAGCACCCCGCACTGCCCGACTCGGACGACCCCGAGGCCGACGCCCGCACCCGCGACTCGGTCAACCCGCTGGCCTGGAACCAGCCCGAGGTGCACGACGTGTGGCGGCAGTGGCGGGCCACCTGCGAGGAGTACACCGCCCGCGACGGCCGCGAGCGCCTGCTGGTCGGCGAGGTCTCCGTGCCCACCGCCCGCGAACACGCCCGGTACGTCCGCCCCGACGAGCTCCACCAGGCCTTCTTCTTCGACCTGCTCGGCGCCCCCTGGGACGCCGACGCCTTCCGCAAGGTCGTCTCGGAGGCCATGCAGGACATCGCCGGCACCGGCTCGACCGTCACCTGGGTGCTCAACAACCACGACCAGGTCCGCACCGTCACCCGCTACGGCGAACCCGCCACCGGGGGCAGCGGCCTCGGTGCCGCCCGCGCCCGCGCCGCCGCCCTGCTGATGCTGGCACTGCCGGGCGCCGCGTACATCTACCAGGGCGAGGAACTGGGCCTGCCCGAGGTCGTCGACCTGCCCGACGACGTGCTCACCGACCCGATCTTCCGCCGCACCGGAAGCCGGGCCCGCATCCGCGACGGCTGCCGGGTGCCGCTGCCCTGGTCCGGACAGGCCTCCCCGTTCGGCTTCACCTCCGGCGCGGAGGGCGCCAAGCCCTGGCTGCCGCAGCCCGAGTACTTCGCCGAGCACGCCACCGACCGCGCCCTCGCCGACACCCGCTCCTTCTGGCACCTGTACCGCGACGGGCTGCAACTGCGGCGCTCACTGCCCCAGCTCGGCGAGGGCACGCTGCGCTGGCTGGACACCCCGCCCGGCGTCCTCGGCTTCGTCCGCGGCGACGGCCTGGTCTGCGCCGTCAACTTCACCGCCTCTCCCACGCCCGCGCCCGCCTCCGGCACGCCCCTGCTGTCCAGCGGGCCGTGCCCGGCCGGGGTGCTGCCCGGCTCGACGGCCGCCTGGTGGCTCACCGACCTCTGACCTCCCCCCGCTCCACGTCAACTCCCACCCTCCCGAAGGGACATCAACGATGATGCGACGACGTACCACCCTGCTCACCGGCTGCACCGCCCTCGCCCTGGCGCTCGGCGCGACCGCCTGCGGCGGCGGCCCCGTCTCGGCCGGCGGCGGCGACAAGGCGCTCAGCGGCCAGACGGTCACCGTGGCCGGCGTCTGGTCCGGCAGCGAACAGAAGAACTTCCAGAAGGTCCTGGACGCCTTCACCGCGAAGACCGGCGCCGAAACCCGGTTCGTCTCCACCGGCGACAACGTCTCCACGGTCGTCGGCAGCAAGATCGAGGGCGGCAACGCGCCCGACGTGGTGATGGTCCCGCAGGTCGGCGTGCTCCAGCAGTTCGCCAAGAAGGGCTGGCTGAAGCCGCTGTCCGCCGCCACCGCGAAGTCCGTGGACGCGGGCTACGCCCCCGTGTGGAAGAAGTACGGCAGCGTCGACGGCACCCTCTACGGCCTCTACTTCAAGGCCGCCCACAAGTCGACCGTCTGGTACAGCCCCGACGCCCTCGCCCAGGCAGGCGTGAAGCCGCCGAAGACCTACGACGAGATGCTGAAGGCCGGGCACACCGTCTCCGACTCCGGGCTCGCCGCGTTCGCCGTCGCGGGCCAGGACGGCTGGACCCTCACCGACTGGTTCGAGAACATCTACCTCTCCCAGGCCGGACCCGAGAAGTACGACGCGCTCGCCGCACACAAGCTGAAGTGGACGGACGCCTCCGTGGTCCAGGCGCTCGGCACCCTCGGCAAGCTGTTCAAGGACCAGCAGCTCGTCGCGGGCGGCCAGAAGGGCGCGCTCAACACCGACTTCCCGGGCTCGGTGGAGAAGGTGTTCGGGCCCAAGCCGCAGGCCGGGCTCGTCTACGAGGGCGACTTCGTCGCGGGCGTCGCCCACGACCAGTTCCAGCGGACCATCGGCAAGGACGCGGACTTCTTCCCGTTCCCGGCGGTCGGCGGCGGCACCGCACCGGTGGTCAGCGGCGGTGACGCGGCCGTCGTCCTCAAGGACGGCAAGAACGCCGAGGCCGGCATGAAGCTCATGGAGTACCTGGCCACGCCCGAGGCTGCGGCCGTGTGGGCGAAGGCCGGCGGCTTCCTCTCCCCGAACCGGAAGCTCGACCTCGCCTCCTACGGCGACGACGTCACCCGCGCCACCGCCAAGTCCCTCGTCGGCGCCGGCGACTCGGTCCGCTTCGACATGTCCGACCAGGCGCCGGCGGCCTTCGGCGGCACCAAGGGCGCCGGCGAGTGGAAGCTCCTGCAGGACTTCCTGCGCGACCCGTCCGACCCGAAGGGGACCGCGGCGAAGCTCGAGGCCGCCGCGGCCAAGGCCTACCAGGACTGACCCGGCCGATGACCGCCACCACACTCGCAGCCGAAGGGGCGAGCCCGTCCGCCGCCGGTGCGCCCCGCAGGCGCCGCACCCGGCGGCGGGGCCGGACCGTCGCGCTGCTCTTCGTCCTCCCCGCCCTGCTCCTGCTCGGCGCGCTCGTCGTCTACCCGGTGCTGTTCTCCGTCGGCCGCAGCTTCTTCGACGCCTCCGGCACCCGGTTCGTCGGCGGCGGCAACTACGCCGAGATGTTCCACGACCCGGCGACGCTGAAGGCCATCCGCAACACCACCATCTGGGTGGTCGTCGCCCCCGCCCTGCTCACCGGCCTCGGTCTGATCCTGGCCGTCCTGGTGGAGAAGGTCCGCTGGGCCACGGCGTTCAAGCTGCTGCTGTTCATGCCGATGGCGGTCTCCTTCCTCGCCGCCGGCATCATCTTCCGGCTCGCCTACGACGAGGATCCGGACAAGGGCGTCCTCGACGCCGCCGTGGTCTCCGTGCACGACGCCTTCGCGGGCACCTCCTCGTACCCGACGGCGCGGGGCCGTGAGGGGCTGCTGGACCAGGGCCGCGACGGGTCCTACCTCAGCCACGCGGCCGCCTCCCCGGGCGACACGGTCACGCTGCCCATGGTCGGGGTGCTGCCGGGGGACCTGCCCCGGGACGCCTCGCCCGCCGGGCCCGCGGCGCGGCGCGCGGCCGCCGCCGGCGAACTGCGCGGCGTCGTCTACCTGGACTTCACACCCGGCGGAGGTGGGAAGCAGGGCCGGGTCGACCCGCGGGAGAGCGGCCTGCCCGGTATGCGGGTCGAGGCGCTGCGCGACGGAAGGACGGTCGCGGCCACCACCTCGTCCGCCGACGGCTCCTTCCGCTTCACCGGACTCCACGAGGGCTCGTACACGGTGAAGCTGCCCGCGTCCAACTTCGCGCCGCCCTACCAGGGAATCTCCTGGCTCGGCCCGACGCTGGTCACCCCGGCGATCATCGGCGCCTACCTGTGGATCTGGACGGGCTTCGCGATGGTGCTGATCGGCGCGGGCCTGTCGAGCCTGCCCCGGGACGCGCTGGAGGCCGCGCGGATGGACGGCGCGAACGAGTGGCAGATCTTCCGCCGCATCACCGTGCCGCTGCTCGCCCCCGTCCTGACGGTCGTCTTCGTCACCCTCGTGATCAACGTGATGAAGGTGTTCGACCTCGTCTACATCATCGCCCCGGGTCCGGTGCAGGAGGACGCCACCGTGCTCGCGACCCAGATGTGGCTGGTGTCGTTCGGCGGCGGCAACAACCAGGGCCTCGGCAGCGCCCTCGGCGTGCTGCTCCTGCTGCTGGTGATCCCCGCGATGGTCTTCAACGTCCGCCGCTTCCGAAGGAGTCAGCGATGAACGCGGTCAGGCGCGGCCTGGGCAACGGCCTGGTCCAGGCGTTCCTCGTGGTGGTCGGCCTGGTCTGGGCGACCCCGCTCGCCGGACTCTTCCTGTCCTCGCTCAGGTCCGCCCGGGACACGGCGAAGGGCGGCTGGTGGACGGCGCTGGCCGACCCGGGGCAACTGTCCTTCGACAACTACTCGGCGCTGCTGAGGAACGCCGGCATCACCCAGGCCTTCTGGAACACCGTGCTGATCTCGGTGCCGACCACCGTCCTGGTCGTCGTGCTCGCCGCCCTGGCCGGATACGCCTTCGCCTGGCTGGACTTCCCGCTGCGCGAGCCGCTGTTCCTGCTGGTGGTGGCCCTGCTGGTGGTGCCGGTGCAGATCGGCCTGCTGCCGGTGGCCAAACTCTTCGGCCAACTCGGCCTGTTCGGCACGATCCCGGGCGTCGTCCTCTTCCACGTCGCCTACGGCCTGCCGTTCGCGGTGTTCCTCCTGCGCAACTACTTCGCGGAGATGCCGAAGGAGATGCTGGAGGCGGCGCGGATGGACGGCGGCGGCGAATGGCGCATCTTCACCCGGCTGGTCCTGCCGGTGGGGCGCCCCGCCATCGCCTCGCTGGCCATCTTCCAGTTCCTCTGGGTCTGGAACGACATGCTGGTCGCGCTCCTCTTCGCCGACAGCTCCTCCCAGCCCCTGACCGTGCAACTGCAGAGCCAGATACGCCAGTTCGGCAGCAACATCGACGTCCTGGCCCCGGGCGCCTTCCTCTCCCTCGTGGTCCCCGTGATCGTCTTCTTCGCCTTCCAGCGCCACTTCGTCCAGGGCGTGATGGCGGGCTCGGTCAAGTGACCCCGCCCGAGGGCACGGACGGAGGCGGCCGGCGACCCGGCCGCCTCCGTCCGTGTGGGGACGTTCCCCGGCGTCAGCCGTGGAAGGTGATGTAGCCGTTGCCGTCGCGGTCGTCGGCGGACTTGGTGTAGGCGTGGGTGTCCGCGTGGGCGCCGGAGGGCTTGTACAGGCGGATGGTGTCCTTGTCGTTGTTCCAGATGAAGTTGCAGTTCTGGCGGTAGACGACGTTCCTGGCGTCCGAGTCGGTGCCGTGGCCGCCGCGCAGCTTCACGTAGTCGCCGGGCTCGAGGTAGTGGTTCTTGGTGAAGACGAACTTGTTGCTGCTGGTGGCGTCCCTGACCACGTACCCCTTGAGGTTCACGGTCGCGGTGCGCGAGTAGTTCTTGATCGTGACGTACTCGCTCTTGGTGTTGCCGGTGGCGCAGCTGTTGGAGTCCCGCCCCGGAGCGTCGTACTGGACGCCCTTGACCTTCAGGGCGGAGGAGTACTCGGCGGCCTGGGCCGGGGCCGCGACGGTGACGGCGAGCGCTCCGGCCACGACGGCCGCGGACAGCGCGAAACGTATACGCATGAGGTCCCCCCTCGATGGTGCGAGTGATGCGGCCAGGAGCTTACACAAAAGATGAGGATTACATGAACGTCCGGTGTGAAAAGTGACGTAAGTGTGAAGGCGCCGATCGGCCGGGTGTCACCGGGCGTCAACGCGAAGGGGGCGGCGGGGAGTTGAGTTCTCCCTGCCGCCCCCGTCCGTCACGGATGCGCGAATCTCACGGTGAGGCCGGCGGGTACAGCGACCGCGGCAGGCCGGACGCCGCCGCGGCGTCCAGCAGCCACAGCGTCCGCGAGCGGCCCCGGGCGCCGGCCGCCGGCGCCTGCACCTCGCCAGCGCCCGACAGGGCGATGGCCACGGCCTGCGCCTTGTCCTCGCCGGCCGCGAGCAGCCAGACCTCGCGGGCCGAACGGATCGCCGGGAGGGTCATCGAGATCCGCGTCGGCGGCGGCTTGGGGGCGCCGTGCACGCCGACCACCGTGCGCTCGGTCTCGCGGACCGCCGGCGACTCCGGGAAGAGGGAGGCCACATGGGTGTCCGGCCCGACGCCCAGCATCAGCACGTCGAAGGTCGGCACCGGGCCGTGGTTCTCCGGCCCGGCGGCCTTGGCCAGTTCCGCCGCGTAGGCCTCCGCCGCCGCCTCCACGTCCGTACCGTACGGACCGTCGGACGCGGGCATGGCGTGTACGCGCTCCGGGTCCAGCGGTACGGAGTCCAGCAGCGCCTCGCGGGCCTGCGTGACGTTGCGCTCCGGATCGCCCTCGGGCAGGTAGCGCTCGTCCCCCCACCACAGGTCCAGGCGGCCCCAGTCGATGGCGTCCCGGGCCGGCGCCGCCGCCAGCGCGGCCAGCAGGCCGTTGCCGTTGCGGCCGCCGGTGAGGACCACGGACGCGGTGCCCCGGGAGGCCTGCGCGTCCACGATCCGCGTGATCAGGCGGGCCGCGGCGGCCTGCGCCATCAGCTCCTTGCTGTGGTGCACCACCAGTTGCGGAGTGCTCACTTCGCGGCCGCCTTCCGTGCCGGGGCCTTCTTGGCGGCCGCCTTCTTCGCGGGCGCCTTCGCGGCCTCCTCCACCGGTTCGGCGACCGCGGCCGGCTCCGCCGCCGCGGGCTCCGGCACGGTGCTCAGCCGCTCCACGCCGTAGGCCAGCGCCGAGGCGTAGGTGTCGTCCGGGTCGAGCCGCCGCAGCTCCTCCGCGATCAGCTCGGCGGTGTCCCGCCGCTTCAGCGCCACCGCGCGGGCCGGCTGGCCCTCGATGGACAGGGTGGCCAGCGAGCCGTCCGCCCGGTCCAGCGTGATGGGGCCCCCGCTGGTGTCCATCCGCACGGCCGTCAGGCCCGGCCCCGCGGACAGGGAGCGCCGGACGGGCACGTCAAGCCGGTCCGCGAGCCACATCGCCAGCAGCTCACAGCTCGGGTTGAACTCCTCGCCCTCCACCTCGACGGCCTTCACCTCGCACACCACCTGGTCCAGGGCCGCCGCGAGCATCGAGCGCCACGGCGTGATCCGGGTCCAGGACAGATCGGTGTCGCCGGGCGTGTAGGCCCGGGCGCGGGCGGACAGCTCCCGCACCGGCTGCTCGGCGGCGTAGGTGTCGGTCACCCGGCGCTGGGCCAGCGCGCCCAGCGGGTCGTTGGCCGGGTCCAGCGGCGCGTTCACCGGCCACCAGACGACCACCGGGGCGTCCGGTAGCAGCAGCGGCAGCACCACGGAGTCGGCGTGCTCGGACACCTCGCCGTACAGCCGCAGGACGACCGTCTCGCCGGTGCCCGCCTCCGCGCCCACCCGCACCTCGGCGTCCAGCCGCGAGGACGTGCGGTCGCGCGGGGACCGGGAGACCCGCTTGATGACCACCAGCGTGCGCGAAGGGTGCTCGCGCGAGGCGTCGTTGGCGGCCTTCAGGGCGTCGTAGGCGTTCTCCTCGTCGGTGACGATGACCAGGGTCAGGACCATGCCCACGGCGGGGGTGCCGATGGCGCGGCGGCCCTGGACCAGAGCCTTGTTGATCTCGCCGGCGGTGGTGCCGGTCAGGTCTATCTTCATGGCCGGCGCCAGCTCCGTCCGTCTCGTGCCAGCATCTCGTCCGCCTCGACGGGCCCCCAGGTGCCCGACTTGTACTGCGCGGGCCTGCCGTGCCGGTCCCAGTACTCCTCGATCGGGTCGAGGATCTTCCAGGACAGCTCGACCTCCTCGGTGCGCGGGAACAGGTTGGCGTCGCCGAGCAGCACGTCCAGGATGAGCCGCTCGTACGCCTCCGGGCTGGACTCCGTGAACGACTCGCCGTAGGCGAAGTCCATGGAGACGTCCCGGATCTCCATCGAGGTGCCCGGCACCTTGGAACCGAAGCGGACCGTGATGCCCTCGTCCGGCTGCACCCGGATGACGACCGCGTTCGAGCCGAGCTCCTCGGTCGCCGTGTGGTCGAAGGGGGAGTGCGGGGCCCGCTGGAAGACCACCGCGATCTCGGTGACCCGGCGGCCGAGCCGCTTGCCGGTGCGCAGGTAGAAGGGGACGCCCGCCCAGCGGCGGTTGTCTATCCCCAGCTTCACCGCGGCGAAGGTGTCGGTCTTCGACTTGGGGTCGATGCCGTCCTCTTCGAGGTAGCCGGTGACCTTCTCGCCGCCCTGCCAGCCGGCCGCGTACTGCCCGCGCACGGTGCTGCGGGCCAGGTCCTTCGGCAGCCGTACGGCACCGAGCACCTTGGTCTTCTCCGCCGCCAGCGCGTCCGCGTCGAAGGAGGCGGGCTCCTCCATGGCGGTGAGGGCCATGAGCTGCAGCAGGTGGTTCTGGATGACGTCACGGGCGGCGCCGATGCCGTCGTAGTAGCCGGCGCGGCCGCCCACCCCGATGTCCTCGGCCATGGTGATCTGCACGTGGTCCACGAAGGACCGGTTCCAGATCGGCTCGAACATCGTGTTGGCGAAACGCAGCGCCAGGATGTTCTGGACGGTCTCCTTGCCGAGGTAGTGGTCGATCCGGAACACCTGGTCCGGCTCGAACACCTCGTGCACGACCTTGTTCAGCTCCTCGGCCGACTTCAGGTCGTGGCCGAAGGGCTTCTCGATGACCGCACGCCGCCAGGAGCCCGAGGACTGGTCGGTCAGACCGTGCTTCTTGAGCTGCTGGATGACCACCGGGAAGGAACGCGGCGGCACCGAAAGGTAGAAGGCGAAGTTGCCTCCGGTGCCCTGGGCCTTGTCCAGCTCCTCGATGGTGCCGCGCAGCCGCTCGAAGGCGTCGTCGTCGTCGAAGGTGCCCTGGACGAACCGCATCCCCTGGATGAGCTGCTGCCAGACCTCCTCGCGGAACGGGGTCCGGGCGTGCTCCTTGACGGCGTCGTGGACCTCGGCGGCGAAGTCCTCGTTCGCCCACTCGCGGCGGGCGAAACCGACCAGCGAGAAGCCCGGCGGCAGCAGACCCCGGTTGGCGAGGTCGTACACCGCGGGCATCAGCTTCTTGCGGGACAGGTCGCCCGTGACGCCGAAGATCACCAGACCCGACGGCCCCGCGATACGCGGGAGCCGTCGGTCGGCGGGGTCACGAAGCGGGTTCGCTCCGGAACCGGGAAGGTGGGACAACTCAGCCCTCCGAGGGAGCGAGGCGTTCGAGCTCCGCCTGGGTCGACTTCAGCAGGTCGTTCCAGGACGCCTCGAACTTGTCGACGCCCTCGTCCTCCAGCACCTGCACGACGTCGTCGTACGCGATGCCGAGCCGCTCCAGCGCGTCCAGGTCGGCGCGCGCCTGCTCGTAGGTGCCGGACACGGTGTTGCCGCGGATCTCGCCGTGGTCCTCGACGGCCTCCAGCGTCGCCTCCGGCATGGTGTTGACCGTGTTCGGCGCGACCAGCTCGGTGACGTACATGGTGTCCGGGTACGCCGGGTCCTTCACACCGGTCGACGCCCACAGCGGACGCTGCCGGTTGGCGCCGGCGTTCTCCAGCGCGCTCCAGCGCTCCGAGCCGAACACCTCCTCGTACGCCTGGTAGGCGAGCCGGGCGTTGGCGACGGCGGCCTTGCCGCGCAGCGCCTTGGCCTCGTCGGTGCCGATGCCGTCCAGGCGCTTGTCGACCTCGGTGTCCACGCGGGACACGAAGAAGGACGCCACGGATTGGATCTCCGACAGGTCCAGGCCGCGCTCCCTGGCCTTCTCCAGGCCGGAGAGGTACGCGTCCATGACCTTGCGGTAGCGCTCCAGCGAGAAGATCAGCGTGACGTTCACACTGATGCCGTTGCCGATCGTCTCGGCGATCGCCGGCAGGCCCGCCTCGGTGGCCGGGATCTTGATCAGCGCGTTGGGGCGGTCCACCAGCCAGGCGAGCTGCCTGGCCTCGGCGACGGTCGCCTTGGTGTTGTGGGCCAGGCGCGGGTCCACCTCGATGGAGACCCGGCCGTCCTGGCCGTTGGTGGCGTCGAAGACCGGCCGCAGGATGTCGGCGGCGTCGCGGACGTCCGCCGTGGTGATCATGCGGATGGCCTCTTCGACCGTGACCTTGCGGGCGGCCAGGTCCGACAGCTGCTGGTCGTAGCCGTCACCCTGCGAGATCGCCTTCTGGAAGATCGTCGGGTTGGTGGTGACGCCCACGACGTGCTGCTGGTCGATCAGCTCGGCGAGGTTGCCGGACGTGATCCGCTTGCGCGACAGGTCGTCCAGCCAGATCGCCACGCCCTCCTCGGAGAGGCGCTTGAGTGCGTCTGTCATGGAATTACATCTCCTACGTGTCGTATATGAGCGTCAGCGCTGGGCGGCGGCCAGGGATTCCCGGGCCTTGTCGGCCACGTTCTCGGCGGTGAAGCCGAACTCGCGGAAGAGCACCTTGCCGTCGGCGGAAGCACCGAAGTGCTCCAGCGAAACGATGCGGCCGGCGTCCCCGACGTACTTGTGCCAGGTCAGACCGATGCCCGCCTCCACGGCGACACGGGCCTTCACGGACGGCGGCAGCACGGAGTCCCGGTACCCCTGGTCCTGCTCCTCGAACCACTCCACGCACGGCATGGACACGACCCGCGTGGGCACGCCCTCGGCCTGCAGCCGCCCACGGGCCTCGACGGCCAGGTGCACCTCGGACCCGGTGGCGATCAGGACGACCTGCGGCTCGCCGCCGTCGGCCTCCGCCAGCACGTAGCCGCCGCGCGCGGCGGCGTCGTCGGGCTCGTAGATCGGCACGCCCTGCCGGGTCAGCACCAGACCGTGCGGCTGGCCCTTGCCGAACTCCTTGGTGTAGCGCTTGAGGATCTCGCGCCAGGCGATCGCGGTCTCGTTGGCGTCCGCCGGGCGGACCACGTTCAGGCCCGGGATCGCGCGCAGGGAGGCGATGTGCTCGACCGGCTGGTGGGTCGGGCCGTCCTCGCCGAGGCCGATGGAGTCGTGCGTCCACACGTACGTCACCGGCAGATGCATCAGGGCCGACAGGCGCACGGCGTTGCGCATGTAGTCCGAGAACACCAGGAAGGTGCCGCCGTAGACGCGGGTGTTGCCGTGCAGGGTGATGCCGTTCATCTCCGCGGCCATGGAGTGCTCGCGGATGCCGAAGTGGATCGTGCGGCCGTACGGGTTCGCCTCCGGCAGCGGGTTGCCCGGCGGCAGGAAGGAGCTGTCCTTGTCGATGGTGGTGTTGTTCGACCCGGCGAGGTCGGCGGAGCCGCCCCACAGCTCGGGGATCACCGCGCCGAGCTCCTGCAGCACCTTGCCGGACGCGGCACGCGTCGCGATGCCCTTGCCCGGCTCGAAGACCGGGAGCTTCTCCTCCCAGCCGGCCGGCAGCTCGCCCTTGACGATGCGGTCGAACTCGGCGGCGCGCTCGGCGTTGCCGTCCCGCCACACCTGCAGCGACTTCTCCCACTCGGCCTTCGCCTGCGCGCCGCGCTCCAGCGCCTTGCGGGTGTGCGCGAGGACCTCGTCGGCGACCTCGAAGGTCCGCTCCGGGTCGAAGCCGAGGACGCGCTTGGTCGCCGCGACCTCGTCGTCGCCGAGCGCCGAGCCGTGCGCGGCCTCGGTGTTCTGCGCGTGCGGGGCCGGCCAGGCGATGATCGAGCGCATCGCGATGAAGGACGGCCGGTCGGTGACCCGCTTCGCGGCCTCGATGGCGTCGTAGAGCGCGTGCGGGTCGAGGTCGCCGCTCGGCTTCGGGGCGACCCGCTGCACGTGCCAGCCGTAGGCCTCGTACCGCTTGACGGTGTCCTCGGAGACGGCGGTCTCGGTGTCGCCCTCGATCGAGATGTGGTTGTCGTCCCACAGCAGGATCAGGTTGCCGAGCTTCTGGTGGCCGGCCAGCGAGGACGCCTCGGCGGAGATGCCCTCCTGGAGGCAGCCGTCACCGGCGATGCAGTAGATGAAGTGGTCGAACGGGGACTCGCCGGCCGGGGCCTCCGGGTCGAACAGGCCGCGCTCGTAGCGGGCGGCCATCGCCATGCCCACCGCGTTGGCCACACCCTGGCCCAGCGGGCCGGTCGTGGTCTCCACGCCCCTGGTGTGCCCGTACTCCGGGTGGCCCGGGGTCCTGGAGCCCCAGGTGCGGAAGGCCTTCAGGTCGTCCAGCTCCAGGCCGAAGCCGGCCAGGTAGAGCTGCGTGTAGAGGGTCAGGGACGAATGTCCGGCGGACAGCACGAAGCGGTCGCGGCCGACCCACTCCGGGTCGGCCGGGTCGTGCCGCATCACCTTCTGGAAGAGGGTGTACGCGGCCGGGGCCAGGCTCATCGCCGTACCGGGATGGCCGTTGCCGACCTTCTGTACGGCGTCGGCGGCCAGGACCCGGGCGGTGTCCACGGCCCGCTGGTCCAGCTCGGTCCACTCAAGGTCTGTGGTGGTCGGCTTGGTGCTCACCCTGGGTCAGGGCTCCTCTCCACATGATCGGTCGCCGGCCCTGGGGGCGTGCCCCCCGCCCGGCCGCCGGTGCACTGCCTGCCCACCGGCCGCTTCGAGCCTACCCCCGTGAGGACGTGCGTTTTTGCGGGTCATTACAGACTGCCGGGACTCACGGACATCCGCCTCCCGACCGGCCGACGGTCCGTTCGCCAGATGAATACGCAGCCGCTCATCCGGGTGCTCAACCGAGCCCCGCCCCACCTCTGACGGGCGGCCCGCCAACACGACCCCACCCCCGCGAATGCCCGGGTATGGGCAACGTCTACAGTGGCGTGGTACGCGCGAGCCCCTACCCGACCTTCACGAGGGGAGGCTCGCTGGGAGTCTCTGTCAGGGGTGTGCGTGACGGCCGTCGAATCCCGTCCTGGGGGCACTTCCCAGGCCCTTCAGGCGCTGGGGGAGGGTGCGGTTCGCGATGCGAGCCGGAGCCCGGTTCACCGGCCGTTCGGGGCCCGTGTCAAGGCGTTCGTGGCGCTGACCAAGCCGCGGATCATCGAGCTGCTGCTCATCACCACCGTTCCGGTCATGTTCCTGGCGCAGCAGGGTGTGCCCGACCTGAAGCTGGTGCTCCTCACCTGTGTGGGCGGGTACCTCTCGGCGGGTGGCGCAAACGCGCTGAACATGTACATCGACCGGGACATCGACGCCCTGATGGACCGCACCTCGCAGCGGCCGCTGGTGACCGGCATGGTCAGCCCGCGCGAGTGCCTGGCCTTCGGCATCACCCTGGCGGTCGTCTCGACGCTGCTGTTCGGGCTGACCGTCAACTGGCTGTCCGCCTGGCTGTCACTCGGAGCGCTCCTTTTCTACGTCGTCGTCTACACGATGATCCTCAAGCGGCGCACCTCGCAGAACATCGTCTGGGGCGGCATCGCGGGCTGCCTGCCGGTGCTGATCGGCTGGTCGTCGGTGACGAACTCGATGTCCTGGGCGCCGGTCGTCCTCTTCCTCGTCATGTTCTTCTGGACGCCGCCGCACTACTGGCCCCTGTCCATGAAGGTCAAGGAGGACTACGCGCGCGTGGGCGTGCCGATGCTCCCGGTCATCGCCTCCAACAAGGTGGTCGCCCGGCAGATCGTCATCTACAGCTGGGTGATGGTCGCCGTCTCGCTGCTGCTCACCCCGCTGGGTTACACGGGCTGGTTCTACACCGTGGTCGCCCTCGCGGCCGGCGGCTTCTGGCTGTGGGAGGCGCACGGGCTGCAGAACCGGGCGAAGGCCGAGGTGACCGGCGTCAAGCTCAAGGAGATGCGGCTGTTCCACTGGTCCATCACCTACGTCTCCATCCTCTTCGTCGCGGTCGCCGTCGACCCGTTCCTGCGCTGACCCGCGCCGGGCGTACGTCACAGAGCCCTGCTCTCGCCAGTCGATCTACCCGTGAGTAGCATCCTGTGCATGGCAGACACGCAGCAGGTTGACCCCAAGGAAGAGCGCAGGGCGGCGAAGCTGGCCCGGCAGATCGGCGCCTTCGCCAAGGCCCACGGCGGCGCCGAGGGCCAGGTGGCCTACATCGGCGAGCGCGGCGCCCGCATCGTGCTCGTCGGCGAGGACGGCGGCTGGGGCGACCTGGTGGCGCCCAGCACCGCCGTCGCCGAACAGGCCGTGCGGAAGGCCGGCATCACCGTCCACGAGTCCTTCGACGGCGAGTTCGCCGCCAAGGTGACCACCGGACGCTACGAGTGGAGCCGGATGGCGGGCATCCAGGTGGGCGGTCCGGCCAACGGCTGACGCCTGCGGCCTGCTGTTCGAACGACACCCGGGCGACACCGGATCCCGGGTTCACCCGTTAGGCCCTGCGAGAAGCGCAGCGCCTCCCCGGGGAGCCCGCATGATCGAAACGCCGTCCCTCGTGGACCAGTACTGCCACGGCGTGCTGCGCACCGAGCTGGGCCTCGGCACCTTCGAGGCCCGGCTCGCGCGGACCGAGGGCCCGCCCGCGCCGGGCACCACCCTCTTCGACACGCAGACCGGTTTCGCGGTCCGCCGCTGGTGCCCGCCGCTGCTCGGCCTCGAACCGCACTGCCCGCCCGCCCGCTATCTGGCCCGGCGCAGGGAACTGGGCGTGCTGGAGGCGGGCCGCCGGCTGCTGCGGGGCAGCGGGATCACCACCTACCTGGTCGACACCGGCCTGCCCGGGGACCTCACCGGCCCGGCGGAGCTGGCGTCCGCGGGCGACGCCGAGGCCCACGAGATCGTCCGCCTGGAACTCCTCGCCGAACAGGTCGCGGACACCTCGGGCACCGTCGACTGCTTCCTCGCCAACCTCGCCGAGTCGGTGCACGCGGCCGCCGCCGAGGCGGTCGCCTTCACCTCCGTCGCCGCGCTCAGACACGGCCTGGCCCTCGCCCCGGAGCCGCCCGGCCCGGGCGAGGTGCGCGGCGCGGCGGGCCGCTGGCTGGCCGGACGGCGGGTCGGCGGGACGCTGACCGACCCGGTGCTGCTGCGGCACCTGCTGTGGATCGCGGTCGCCTCGGGCCGGCCCCTGCAGCTCCACGCCGGCCCGGGCGAGCCCGGCTCGCGCGTCGACCGCGCCGACCCGGTGCTGCTCACCGACTTCGCCCGGGCCACGGCCGGGCTCGGCACCGATCTGATCCTGCTGCACGGCCACCCGCACCACCGCCACGCCGCCCACCTCGCCGGGGTCTTCCCGCACGTGTACGCCGACTCGGGCGCGGCCCTGGTGCGCACCGGCGCCCGTGCGGTCGCGGTCCTCGCCGAGATCCTGGAGCTGGCCCCGTTCGGCAAGATCCTCTTCTCCAGCGGCGCCCGCGGCCTGCCCGAGCTGCACGTCGTCGGCGCCCGGCTGTTCCGCGAGGCCCTGGAGCGGGTGCTGGGCGCCTGGGTCGCCGAGGACGCGTGGTCCCTGGACGACGCCCGGCGGGTGGCCCGGATGGTCGCCGCGGACAACGCGCGCCGCGTCTACGCGCTGGACTGAGGGGCGCGCCGCGTCGCGGGTCCCGTGCAGACTGCCGCCATGCCGACCGACGCGCTCCTCGCCCGCTTCCTGCACGACCTCATGCCGCTGCGGCCGCTGGCCCTCTGGGCGCACGGTTCCCTGGCCGGCGGCGACTACCAGGAGGGCCGCAGCGACCTCGACCTGATCGCGGTGCTTCCCGGCCCGGTCACCCTGGGCACCGTACGCGGGGTGATCCGCACCCACCGCCGGCTGCGCGCCGAACCGCTCGCGGCCGGGCTGCACTGCTCGTACCTCACGCCGGCCGCCTCGGCGGACCCCGGCGCGGCTCATCTGACCTGGGCGCACGGCCATGTGATGCGCCGGCCGGTCACCCCCGTGACCCGGCGCGAACTGCACGACTTCGGCCGGGTGCTGCACGGCGCGCCGCCCGCCGGACTGCTGCCGCCGGTGCCCGACGGGCAGCTCCATGAGTTCGTCGTGCGGGACCAGCGGGACTACTGGCGGCCCAAGGTGGACCGCGCCCGGCTGTGGCGGCACGACGTCTGGGTCGACCTCGGCCTGCTGACGTTCGCCCGGGCCACCGTCACCGTGCGCGACGGACGGCTCATCGCCAAACGGGAGGCGCTGGCCGAGCTGACCGCTCTCGGCGCACCTGCCGAGGTGGTCGAGGACATCGCCCGCCGGCGCTACGGCGCTCCGGCCCCGCGCGGCGAGGCCTGGCTCGCCCACCGCGCCCGACTGACCCGGGCCTACCTCGGGCCGGCGATCGACGCGCTGGTCACCTCCTACGGGTGACTCACGCGTGCGTGCCCACCGCCACCTCGGCCGCGGGGCCGGGGAGGCCGAGCGCGGCCCCGGGCCGCTCCCGGAGCGAAAGCAGCACCCGCAGCACCCAGATCCACACCAGGCACGAGCCCAGCATGTGCGCGCCGACGAGGACCTCGGGCAGGTGCGTGAAGTACTGGACGTAGCCGATGACGCCCTGCCCGAGCAGGACCAGGAACAGCTCGCGGGTGCGGTTCGGCGGGCCCTTGGGCGCGTCCACCGCCTTCAGCACGAACCACAGCGCGAACGTCAGCGTCACCACGATCCACGCGAGCACCGCGTGCAGCTTGCTGACCGTCTCCCAGTCGATCGGGATCCGCTCGACCTCCGAGGAGTCGCCCGCGTGCGGACCGGCCCCGGTCACCACCGTGCCCACCGCGATCAGCAGCACGGAAGCGGCCACCAGGAACCAGACGAGCTGCTGCACCGCCTTGCCGACCAGCGGACGCGGCGCCCCGTCGCCCTCGCGGGTGCGCTGCCACATCAGCGTGCCGATGGCGATCAGCGCCGAGGAGAGCAGGAAGTGCGCGGCGACCGTGTACGGGTTCAGACCGACCAGGACGACGATGCCGCCGAGCACCGCGTTGCCCATGACCACCCAGAACTGCGCCCAGCCCAGCCGGGTCAGGCTGCGCCGCCGCGGCTTCTCGGCCCGGGCGGCGACGATCGCCCAGCCGACGGCGGCGCAGAGCACGTACGTCAGCATCCGGTTGCCGAACTCGATGACCCCGTGGAAGCCCATGGCCCGGGTGGTGGTCAGCGAGTCGTCGGTGCACGTCGGCCAGGTCGGGCAGCCGAGGCCCGAGCCGGTGAGGCGGACCGCGCCGCCGGTGACCACGATGATCACCGACATGACGAGCGCGGTGAGCGCCGCCCGGCGGACGGTCCGGGGATCCGGGGTCCAGCGGTCGGCGACGAAGGCGAGCGGGTTGCGCAGCGCCGCGGTGGCGTCGGCGCGGGTCAGCTTTGGCACGTGCACCATGGTAGGCCGCCGCTTGTGCACTCTTTCACGAGGGTCCACCGCGGGCTCACTCCCAGCGGAAGAACTTCCCCGCCGCGGCCAGCCCCACGACCGCCCACACCGCGAGGACGCCCAGGTCGCTCCAGGGCACCCCGGCCCCGTGCTGCAGCACGTCCCGCAGGCCGCCGGAGAGCGCCGAGATCGGCAGCAGGCCGAGCACCTGCTCGCCGGCCGGGCCGAACTTCTCCAGCGGGACGACGACCCCGCCGCCGACCAGCAGCAGCAGGAAGACCAGGTTGGCCGCGGCCAGCGTGGCCTCGGCCTTCAGCGTGCCCGCCATCAGCAGGCCCAGTCCGGAGAAGGCGGCGGTGCCGAGGACCAGCAGGAGCAGCACGGCGAAGGGGTTGCCGTGCGGGGACCAGCCGAGGGCGAACGCGATCGCGGTCAGCAGGATCACCTGAAGGATCTCCGTGACCAGCACCGACGCCGTCTTCGCCGCCATCAGGCCCCAGCGGGGCAGCGGGGAGGCGGCCAGCCGCTTGAGCACGCCGTAGCGGCGCTCGAAGCCGGTCGCGATGGCCTGCCCGGTGAACGCCGTGGACATCACGGCCAGGGCGAGGACGCCGGGCGCGAGGAAGTCCACGGCCTCGCCCTTGCCGGTGTCGACGATGTCCACGGAGCTGAACAGCACCAGCAGCAGGGTCGGGATCACGACCGTCAGCAGCAGCTGCTCGCCGTTGCGCAGCAGCATCCGGGTCTCCAGCGCCGCCTGCGCCGCGATCATGCGGTGGAGCGGCGCCGCGCCCGGCTTGGGGGTGTAGGTACCCGATGCGCTGGTCATGACCGCAGCTCCTTGCCCGTGATCTCCAGAAAGACGTCCTCGAGGGTGTGCTGTTCGACCGAGATCCGGTCGGGCATCACCCCGTGCTGGGCGCACCACGAGGTCACCGTGGCCAGCAGCTGCGGGTTGACCTTGCCGACGACGCGGTAGGCGCCCGGGGTCAGCTCGGCGGCCGTGCAGTCGGCGGGCAGCGCCTTCAGCAGCGAGGCCACGTCGAGGCCGGGACGGCCGGTGAACCGCAGCGTGTTCTCGGCTCCGCCCTTGCACAGCTCCTCCACGGAGCCCTGGGCGATGACCCGGCCGCCGTCGATGATCGCCACGTCGTCGGCGAGCTGCTCGGCCTCTTCCATGTAGTGGGTGGTGAGGATCGCCGACACGCCGTCCGCGCGCAGGTCCCGCACCAGGTCCCAGGTGGCCCGGCGGGCCTGCGGGTCGAGGCCCGCGGTCGGCTCGTCCAGGAACACCAGCTCCGGGCGCCCGACCACGGCCATCGCGAGCGCGAGCCGCTGCTGCTGGCCGCCGGACAGCCGCCGGTAGGAGGTCCGGCCGCAGGAGCCGAGCCCCAGGCGCTCGATCAGCGCGTCCACGTCCAGCGGGTGCGCGTGCAGCCTGGCGACGTGCCGCAGCATCTCGTCGGCCCGGGCGCCGGAGTACACGCCGCCGGACTGGAGCATCACGCCGATCCGGGGACGCAGCTCGGCGGACTGCCGCACCGGGTCGAGGCCCAGGACGCGCACCGTGCCGGAATCCGGCTTCCGGTACCCCTCGCAGGTCTCGACCGTGGTGGTCTTCCCGGCCCCGTTGGGACCGAGCACGGCGGTGACTCCCGCCCCGGCCACCAGGTCCAGCCCGTCCACCGCGGTCTTCGTGCCGTACCGCTTCACCAAGGCCTCGACCTGGACCACGGGCTCACTTCGCATGAACCCAGAGTCTAGGGAGGCCGCCGGCCGCTCAGACGCGGGGGTGCTGGAAGTCCTCCTCACGGGGGCGGTGCACCGGCAGCCACCGCTGTGCGTAGGCCACCGCGTCCGCCACCGGGAACAGGCGCGCGCCGGCCGCGCCCACCTTCCCGCGGACGACGGGGCGGTCCCGTTCGAAGTCGTGGCCCAGCTCGGCGAAGCGGTCCGAGGTGATCGACACCTCGGTCACCGTCTCCCAGCCGCCGCCCGGCGCCGGCCGTCCCACCCGCACCAGCGGCGCCGGTATCCGGTACTCGGCGAGGTGGAAGCTGGTGCAGGCGTCGTAGCCCGCGCCGAGCAGCAGCACCCGTGCGCCGAGCCGTTCCAGCCGGGCCAGCGGGCTGCGCTCGCCGAGCCGGCAGTCGCGGGAGTGCCCGTCGAGGATGCGGGCCGCGCCGGGGCCGAGGGCGGCGAAGGAGGTCTGCGGATGCGCGCTGCGCAGGGCGCCCGGCCAGGTCCGCACGGTCTCCGGTATCACGCCGACCCAGCGCGAGGGGGTGATCGCGGGGTCGTACGGCGGCATGGTGGCGCGGATGCGGTCCCACCACTCCTCGGGCACCTGCGGGTTCCCCCACACCGCCGGGTCGGACTGGTCGCCGGACTGGGTGGGGACGACGAGCGTGCCGGCCGGGCCGAGCGCGTCGAGGAGCGCCCGGACGACGGCGACGGCGCCTCCGTTCACCCAGCCGAGGGAACTCAGCGAGGAGTGCACCAGGAGTGTCTCGCCGCTCGCGACACCCAGCCGGCGCAGCGCCGCGGCCATGTCGTCGCGGGTGAGGAGCGGGCCGGTCGGAGGGGGTGTGGACATGGTCCCGGAGTCTTGCCGACGAGGGTGCCCGGCGCCAGTGGATTGCCTGGCCGCGGGCCCGGGACAATCGATCAGAAGATCGTTTCCCCAGGTCCGATTAGGTATGCCTAAGTGATGCAGGGCACCGGAGGGTGATCCGGACGCCGCTTGTCAGTCCCCGAGGAATTACGCAACAATGGCGTTGTGAAAAACGTCGGTGAGGCTCGGGAGACCCCGGTGGGGACCCCCCAGGAGGAGCTCGCGACCGGGGAGCGTTCGACGCGCAACCGGGTCGCGCGGTCCATCCTGGACCACGGCCCGTCGACCGTCGCCGAGCTGGCCGGACGGCTGGGCCTGACCCAGGCCGCCGTACGCCGCCACCTGGACGCGCTCGTCTCCGACGACGTCGTGGAGGCCCGGGAGCAGCGGGTGTACGGCGCGCGTACGCGCGGGCGGCCCGCCAAGGTGTTCGCGCTCACCGACTGCGGCCGGGACGCCTTCGACCAGTCGTACGACAAGCTCGCCGCCGAGGCGCTGCGCTGGATCGCCGAGCGGGAGGGCGGCCCGGAGGCGGTCGCCGCCTTCGCCCGGGCCCGGTTCGCCGCGCAGGCGAGGGCGTACCGCGAGGCGATCGCGGGCGTCGGCCCCGACCGGCGCGCCGAGGCACTGGCCAAGGCCCTGAGCGCGGACGGGTACGCTGCTGCGGCGCGCAGCGCGCCCCTCCCGCAGCAGGGCGAGCAGCTCTGTCAGCACCACTGCCCGGTCGCGCACGTGGCGGAGCAGTTCCCGCAGCTGTGCGAGGCGGAGACGGAGATCTTCGCCGAGCTGCTGGGTACCCATGTGCAGCGGCTGGCGACCATCGCGCACGGCGACGGCGTCTGCACGACGTTCATCCCCAAGATTTCGAAGTCCGATCACCAGAGCCACCAAGCATCTGCAAGCACGGCCGGGAGGAACCCCGCATGACTCTCCCCACGGAGACTGCCCACCCCGAACTCGAGGGCCTGGGCAAGTACGAATACGGCTGGGCCGACTCCGACGTCGCCGGTGCCTCTGCCAGGCGCGGTCTGAACGAGGACGTCGTACGCGACATCTCGGGCAAGAAGTCCGAGCCGGAGTGGATGACGAAGCTGCGCCTGAAGGGTCTGAGGCTCTTCGAGAAGAAGCCCATGCCGAACTGGGGCTCCGACCTGTCGGGCATCGACTTCGACAACATCAAGTACTTCGTGCGCTCCACGGAGAAGCAGGCGGAGTCCTGGGAGGACCTGCCCGAGGACATCAAGAACACCTACGACAAGCTGGGCATCCCGGAGGCCGAGAAGCAGCGCCTCGTCGCCGGTGTCGCCGCGCAGTACGAGTCGGAGGTCGTCTACCACCAGATCCGCGAGGACCTGGAGGAGCAGGGCGTCATCTTCCTCGACACCGACACCGCCCTGAAGGAGCACCCGGAGCTCTTCAAGGAGTACTTCGGCACGGTCATCCCGGCCGGCGACAACAAGTTCGCCGCGCTGAACACCGCCGTGTGGTCGGGCGGCTCCTTCATCTACGTGCCGAAGGGCGTGCACGTGGAGATCCCGCTCCAGGCCTACTTCCGCATCAACACGGAGAACATGGGCCAGTTCGAGCGGACCCTGATCATCGTCGACGAGGGCGCCTACGTGCACTACGTCGAGGGCTGCACGGCGCCGATCTACAAGTCCGACTCGCTGCACAGCGCGGTCGTCGAGATCATCGTCAAGAAGAACGCCCGCTGCCGCTACACGACCATCCAGAACTGGTCGAACAACGTCTACAACCTGGTCACCAAGCGCGCCGTGGCCTACGAGGGCGCGACCATGGAGTGGATCGACGGCAACATCGGCTCCAAGGTGACGATGAAGTACCCGGCCGTCTACCTGATGGGCGAGCACGCCAAGGGCGAGACCCTGTCCATCGCCTTCGCGGGCGAGGGCCAGCACCAGGACGCCGGCTCCAAGATGGTCCACATGGCGCCGAACACCTCGTCCAACATCGTCTCCAAGTCGGTGGCGCGCGGCGGCGGCCGCACCTCCTACCGCGGCCTGGTCGAGATCGGCGAGGGCGCCGCGGGCTCCAAGTCCAACGTGCTGTGCGACGCGCTGCTGGTCGACACCATCTCCCGCTCCGACACCTACCCCTACGTGGACGTCCGCGAGGACGACGTGTCCATGGGCCACGAGGCGACCGTCTCCAAGGTCTCCGAGGACCAGCTCTTCTACCTGATGAGCCGCGGTCTGTCCGAGTTCGAGGCGATGGCGATGATCGTGCGGGGCTTCGTCGAGCCGATCGCCAAGGAGCTCCCCATGGAGTACGCCCTCGAGCTCAACCGGCTGATCGAGCTGCAGATGGAAGGCGCGGTCGGCTGAGACCGTCCCGGACAGCAGCCAGCAATTTCTGACGTAGGAAGAGAGCAGACCGACAGCCATGGCTGAGGCTCAGAACATCCCCGTGGGCTCCACCACCGCGGGCCAGATCGCGGTGGCCGCCGAGTCGACCGTCGCCACGCGCATGAGCGCGCCCCCGTCCTTCGACGTGGCGGACTTTTCGGTCCCGCACGGCCGCGAGGAGGAGTGGCGGTTCACGCCGCTGGAGCGCCTGCGCGGCCTGCACGACGGCACCGCCGTCGCCAACGGCGCGGGCGTGAAGGTCGCCGTCGAGGCCCCCGAGGGCGTGACCGTCGAGACCGTCGGCCGCGACGACGCGCGGATCGGCAGGGCCGGCACCCCGGTGGACCGGGTCGCCGCCCAGGCGTACTCGGCGTTCGAGCAGGCCGGCGTGGTCACCGTCCCCAAGGAGACGGTGCTCACCGAGCCGATCCGCATCGCCGTGCACGGCCAGGGCGGGGTGGCCTTCGGCCACCAGGTGATCGAGCTGGGCGCCTTCGCCGAGGCCGTCGTGGTCATCGACCACACCGGTGACGCGGTCCTCGCGGCCAACGTCGACTACCTCCTGGGCGACGGCGCCAAGCTGACCGTCGTCTCCGTCCAGGACTGGGACGACAAGGCCGTCCACGTGGCCCAGCACAACGCGCTGATCGGCCGGGACGCCTCCTTCAAGTCCGTCGTCGTCACCTTCGGCGGCGACGTGGTCCGGCTGCACCCGCGCGTGGAGTACGCCGGTCCCGGCGGCGAGGCCGAGCTGCTCGGTGTGTACTTCACCGACTCCGGGCAGCACCAGGAGCACCGCCTGCTGGTCACCCACAACACCCCGCACTGCAAGTCCAACGTCGTCTACAAGGGCGCGCTCCAGGGCGAGGACGCGCACGCGGTCTGGATCGGCGACGTGCTCATCGAGGCCGCCGCCGAAGGCACGGACACCTACGAGATGAACCGCAACCTCGTCCTCACGGACGGCGCGCGCGTCGACTCGGTGCCGAACCTGGAGATCGAGACCGGCGAGATCGTCGGCGCCGGACACGCCTCCGCCACCGGCCGCTTCGACGACGAGCAGCTCTTCTACCTGATGGCCCGCGGCATCCCCGAGCAGGACGCCCGCCGCCTGGTGGTCCGCGGCTTCTTCGCCGAGCTGGTCCAGCAGATCGGTGTCGCCGACATCGAGGAGCGCCTGCTCGCCAAGATCGAGGGCGAGCTGGAGGCCTCGGTCGCATGACGTCGTTCGTACGCGCCTGCGGGCTGAGCGAGCTGGAGGAGGACACCCCGAAGCGGGTGGAACTCGACGGCACGCCGATCTCGGTCGTGAAGACCGAGGGCGAGGTGTTCGCCATCCATGACATCTGTTCGCACGCGAACGTCTCCCTCTCCGAGGGCGAGGTGGAGGACTGCCAGATCGAGTGCTGGCTGCACGGCTCCTCCTTCGACCTGCGCACCGGCAAGCCGTCCGGCCTCCCCGCGACGCGCCCCGTCCCCGTTTACCCCGTAAAGATCGAAGGGGACGACGTTCTCGTCTCCCTCACCCAGGAGTCCTGAGGCACCCATGGCAACGCTTGAAATCCGAGACCTGCACGTCACCGTCGAGGCCGACAACGCCACGAAGGAGATCCTCAAGGGCGTCGACCTGACCGTGAAGCAGGGCGAGACGCACGCCATCATGGGCCCCAACGGCTCGGGCAAGTCGACGCTCGCCTACTCGCTCGCGGGTCACCCGAAGTACACGATCACCAACGGCACCGTGCTGCTCGACGGCGAGGACGTCCTGGAGATGTCCGTCGACGAGCGCGCCCGCGCGGGCCTGTTCCTGGCGATGCAGTACCCGGTCGAGGTCCCCGGCGTCTCGGTCTCCAACTTCCTGCGCACCTCCGCCACCGCGGTCCGCGGCGAGGCCCCGAAGCTGCGCACCTGGGTGAAGGAGGTCAAGGAGGCCATGGAGCGCCTCAACATGGACCCGGCCTTCGCCGAGCGCAACGTCAACGAGGGCTTCTCCGGCGGTGAGAAGAAGCGCCACGAGATCCTCCAGCTCGAGCTGCTCAAGCCGAAGGTCGCGATCCTCGACGAGACGGACTCCGGTCTGGACGTCGACGCCCTCCGCATCGTCTCCGAGGGCGTCAACCGCGTCCGGGAGACCGGCGAGGTCGGCACCCTGCTGATCACGCACTACACGCGCATCCTGCGCTACATCAAGCCCGACTTCGTCCACGTCTTCTCCGCCGGCCGGATCGTGGAGTCCGGCGGCGCCGAGCTCGCCGACAAGCTGGAGGAAGAGGGCTACGAGGCTTACACGAAGGGTGGCGCATCCGCGTGACGCAACTGCCGGGCCTCCTCGACACCGAGGCGATCCGCAAGGACTTCCCCATCCTGGACCGCGCGGTCCACGACGGCCGGAAGCTCGTGTACCTGGACAACGCGGCGACCTCCCAGAAGCCGCGCCAGGTACTGGACGCCCTGAGCGAGTACTACGAGCGCTACAACGCCAACGTCCACCGCGGTGTGCATGTGCTCGCCGAGGAGGCCACGGCGCTGTACGAGGGCGCGCGCGACAAGGTCGCCGAGTTCGTCAACGCGCCCAGCCGTGACGAGGTGATCTTCACCAAGAACGCCTCCGAGTCGCTGAACCTCGTGGCGAACATGCTGGGCTGGGCCGACGACCCCTACCGGGTGGACCACGAGACCGAGATCGTCATCACGGAGATGGAGCACCACTCCAACATCGTGCCGTGGCAGCTGCTGGCGCAGCGCACGGGCGCGAAGCTGAAGTGGTTCGGCCTCACCGACGACGGCCGGCTCGACCTGTCCAACATCGACGAGGTCATCACCGAGAAGACGAAGATCGTCTCCTTCGTGCTGGTGTCCAACATCCTGGGCACGGTCAACCCGGTCGAGGCGATAGTCCGCCGCGCCCAGGAGGTGGGCGCGCTGGTCTGCGTCGACGCCTCGCAGGCCGCGCCGCACATGCCGCTGGACGTCCAGGCCCTCCAGGCCGACTTCGTGGCCTTCACCGGCCACAAAATGTGCGGCCCGACCGGCATCGGCGTGCTCTGGGGCCGCCAGGAGCTGCTGGAGGACCTGCCTCCGTTCCTCGGCGGCGGCGAGATGATCGAGACGGTGTCGATGCACTCCTCGACCTACGCCCCGGCGCCGCACAAGTTCGAGGCGGGCACGCCGCCGATCGCGCAGGCGGTCGGTCTCGGCGCGGCCATCGACTACCTGAACTCCATCGGCATGGACAAGATCCTCGCCCACGAGCACGCGCTCACCGAGTACGCGGTGAAGCGGCTCGGCGAGGTGCCCGACCTCAGGATCATCGGCCCGACCACGGCCGAGGACCGGGGCGCGGCGATCTCGTTCACGCTGGGCGACATCCACCCGCACGACGTGGGTCAGGTCCTCGACGAGCAGGGCATCGCGGTACGCGTGGGTCACCACTGCGCGCGGCCCGTCTGCCTGCGCTACGGAATTCCCGCGACCACGCGAGCGTCGTTCTATCTGTACTCCACGCCGGCGGAGATCGAGGCTCTGGTCGACGGCCTGGAGCACGTACGGAACTTCTTCGGCTGACAGGGACGAGCGGATCGCATGAAGCTGGACTCGATGTACCAGGAAGTCATCCTGGACCACTACAAGAACCCGCACGGGCGGGGCTTGCGGGATGGCGACGCCGAGGTGCACCACGTGAACCCGACGTGCGGCGACGAGATCACCCTCCGAGTGAAGTACGACGGCACGACGATCGAGGACGTCAGTTACGAGGGCCAGGGCTGTTCGATCAGCCAGGCCTCCGCCTCCGTGCTGAACGAGCTGCTGGTCGGCAAGGACCTGTCCGACGCGCAGAAGATCCAGGAGACCTTCCTGGAGCTGATGCAGTCCAAGGGCAGGATCGAGCCGGACGACGCCATGGAGGAGGTGCTGGAGGACGCGGTCGCGTTCGCCGGCGTCTCCAAGTACCCGGCCCGGGTCAAGTGCGCCCTCCTGAGCTGGATGGCGTGGAAGGACGCGACGGCCCAGGCGCTGGACGGCGCCGACGCCGAAAGGAAGACGGCATGAGCGAAACCGTGGAGATGAAGCCCGCCTCTGAGGAGGAGCTTCGCGAGGCCCTGATGGACGTCGTCGACCCCGAGCTGGGCATCGACGTCGTCAACCTGGGCCTGATCTACGGCATCCACGTCGACGACGCGAACATCGCGACCGTCGACATGACCCTGACGTCCGCGGCCTGCCCGCTGACGGACGTCATCGAGGACCAGGCCAAGTCCGCCACGGACGGCCTGGTCAGCGAGTTGCGCATCAACTGGGTCTGGATGCCGCCGTGGGGCCCCGACAAGATCACGGACGACGGGCGCGAGCAGCTTCGCGCGCTCGGCTTCAACGTCTGACGCAGCGCCTCGGGAAGGGGGCCGCGGCCGTGTGCCGCGGCCCCCTTCCGTGTGTCCGGGGCCGGGCGGCGGTGTTGATGTGTACGCTCGTACACATGGGATACCTGTGGCTCGCCGGCGCCATCGCCGCCGAAGTCGCCGCGACGACGGCGATGAAGTACAGCGAGGGGTTCAGCAGGCTGCTGCCCTCCCTGTTGACGGCACTGGGCTACGTCGTCGCCTTCGCGCTGCTCGCCCGGACCCTGCGCACCGTGTCCATCGGCACGGCGTACGCGATCTGGTCGGGCGCCGGGACCGCGACCATCGCCGTCATCGGCCTGACGCTGTTCGGGGAGGGGCTGAGCACCGCCAAGGTGGCCGGGATACTCCTGATCGTCTCCGGCGTGGTGGTCCTCAACCTGGGCGGTGCGCACTGATGCCCCGCCGTCACGACCCCGGCCGGCGCCAGCGCATCATCGACGCGGCGCTGCGGGTGGTGGGGGACAAGGGCATCGCCGGGCTCAGCCACCGCACGGCCGCCGCCGAGGCGGACGTCCCGCTCGGTTCCACGACGTACCACTTCGCCACCCTCGACGACCTCCTGGTGGCCGCTCTGGAACAGGCCGGCGAGGGGTTCGGCGACGTGCTCGACGCCGACGGGGTCCTCGCGGACCCGGACGCCGACCTCGCGGCCGGTCTCGCCCGCGTCCTCGGCGAGTGGCTGGGCGGCGACCGGCCCGGGGCGGAGCTGGAGTACGAGCTGTACCTCGCCGCGCTCAGACGTCCCGCCCTGCGTCCCGTCGCCGCGCACTGGACGCGCCGGACGGCCGCGCGGCTGGCCGGGCGCACCGATCCGGACACGGCGCGGGCGCTGCTCGCGCTGATGGACGGCATCTGCCTCCAGGTCCTGCTCACCGGCGGTTCCTACGACGAGGAGCACGCGCGCACCGCGCTCGCCCGGCTGATCCGCTGAGGCCGCGCCCGGCACGTGAGACACGGTTCGCTCCCGCGCCCCCGCCCACGTTAGGTTTTGCCACATGACCGACACGACTGCTTCCCGCACCACCGGTGCCGTGGCCGCCGGCCTCGCCACCATCGCCTCCGACGGCACCGTCCTCGACACCTGGTTCCCGGCCCCCGAGCTGGTGGCGGACCCCGGCCCGGCCGGTACCGAGCGGCTGTCCGCCGAGCGGGCCGCGGAGCTGCTCGGCGGCGGTGCGACCGCGGCGACCGGCCCGGACGCCCGCCGAGGCGTCGAGGTGGTCGCGGTCCGTACGGTCATCGCCTCGCTGGACGAGAAGCCTCTCGACGCGCACGACGTCTACCTGCGCCTGCACCTGCTCTCGCACCGCCTGGTCAAGCCGCACGGCCAGAACCTGGACGGCATCTTCGGCCACCTCGCCAACGTCGCCTGGACCTCGCTCGGCCCGGTCGCCGTGGACGACATCGAGAAGGTGCGGCTGAACGCCCGCGCCGAGGGCCTGCACCTCCAGGTCACCTCGGTCGACAAGTTCCCGCGCATGACGGACTACGTCGCCCCGAAGGGCGTGCGCATCGCCGACGCCGACCGGGTCCGCCTCGGCGCCCACCTCTCCGCGGGCACCACGGTCATGCACGAGGGCTTCGTCAACTTCAACGCCGGCACCCTCGGCACCTCCATGGTCGAGGGCCGCATCTCCGCGGGCGTCGTGGTCGGCGACGGCTCCGACATCGGCGGCGGCGCCTCCACCATGGGCACGCTGTCCGGCGGCGGCAACGTGATCATCTCCATCGGCGAGCGCTGCCTGGTCGGTGCCGAGGCGGGCGTCGGCATCGCGCTCGGCGACGAGTGCGTGGTGGAGGCCGGCCTGTACGTCACCGCCGGCACCCGTGTCACCATGCCCGACGGCCAGATCGTCAAGGCCCGCGAACTCAACGGCGCCTCCAACATCCTCTTCCGCCGCAACTCGGTCACCGGCGCGGTCGAGGCCCGCCCGAACAACGCGGTCTGGGGCGGCCTGAACGACATCCTGCACAGCCACAACTGAACGGCCACCGCTGAGGCCACCGCTGAGCGCCCTTCCACGGCCGGAGAACGGCGTGCGAGGGCGCTCGTGGTCCGGTGAAGTCGCGCCGCGGCGTCAGGTCCCTGCCGCGAGTCCGGTGAGGGCGTCCGCGAGGAACGTGAAGTCGTGCGGGCGCAGTCCGATTCTCGGGTCGACGTGGTGCAGCAGGGCGGGCGCTGGGTGGTGGGCCGCCACGTGGGCGGTGTCCGCGGGGGTCTGCTCGTCGTCCACCCAGGCGAAGGGGCGGCCCGCCGCGTGGGCCACGATCGCCTGCGTCTTCCAGTGGACGCCGTCCGGGCGCGCGGCGAACAGGCAGTGGCCGAAGTCGACGTACGGCAGCTCGGGCAGCCCGATGACCGGCGCGATCCAGCGGTTGGCCTCCGCCATCCAGGTCGTCGCCCAGCACAGCTCGTAGCCGAGCGCCAACAGCGCCGGGCCGTGGGACGGGTTCAGCCACACCCGCAGCGGGGGTCCGGGGCGCACGGCGGCCCTGATCGTCGTGTAGCCCTCGGGGCGGCGCTCCGGCCGGGCCGCGTACGGGTTGAGCGGTCCGTCGACGTCGAGGAAGAGGAACGGACGGGTCACGGGGCCACCGTACGGCGGTGGCCCGGACGAGGGGCGATCATTTCCGGGGCCCGGCCCGGCCCGGCCCAGGTCAGCCACTAGGCCGCGACGAGCCGCTCGTACACCTCGTGCAGTTGGTCGGTCATCTTCCGGTCGGCGGGCAGCAGGGGTGGGCGTACCGGGCCCGCGGGCAGGCCGAGCCGGGCGAGGAGGGCCTTGGCGGTGACCGTGCCGGGCAGGCCCGCGGCCATCATCGCCTCGATCAACGGCGTCACCCGCGACTGGAGTTCGCTCGCGCGGGCCGTGTCGCCCGCGTCGAAGGCGTCCAGAACGGCGGCGACCTGCCGGGGCGCCGCGTTCGCGACCGTGCTCACACAGCCCGCCGCGCCCACCGCGTACAGCGGGAGCACGTGCTCGTCGCAGCCCGCGTAGTACGCCAACTCCGTTTCCGCCAGCACCTTCTGGGTCCCGAGGAAGTCGTACGAGCAGTCCTTGACCGCGACGATCCGGGGGTGCTCGGCGAGCCTGATCATCGTCTCCGGCTCGATCCGGGTGCCGGTGCGGCCCGGGATGTCGTAAAGCATCACCGGCAGGCCGCTCGCGTCGGCGACCTGCCGGAAGTGCGTCTCCACCGCCTCCTGCGGCGGCCTGCTGTAGTACGGCGTCACCACCAGCACGCCGTCGGCGCCCGCCTTCTCCGCCGCGCGGGCCCCCTCGGCCGTGTGCCGGGTGTCCGCCGTGCCGACGCCCGCCACCAGGCCGGCCCGGTCGCCCACCGCGTCGCGGACGGCCGCGATCAGCTCCGTCTTCTCCGCGTCCGTGGTGGTCGGCGACTCACCCGTGGTGCCGTTCAGCACCAGCCCGTCGCAGCCGCCGGTCACCAGTCGCTCCGCCAGCCGCCGGGCCCCTTCCAGGTCGAGCGTGCCCGCCTCGGTGAACGGCGTGATCATCGCGCACAGGGTGCGGCCGAATGGCTTGCGTCGGGTCGTCATACCCGTAGTCTCGGCAACCTCTCGGTGAAGCTCCACTTAATTCTTCTACGGGATATTCGTAAGTGATGCTGATGGATCGCGGGAGTGGCCGGAGGTCCTGTGTCCAAGTCGGCCGAGATGGGCCACTATGAGTCAGGACGGTCATTGGCGTCGGTCATGGGAGGCACCATGAAGCTCGGCAAGGCACTGGCCACCGGAGTCGCCGAGGAGCGGCCCCTCGCGCACGAGGAGCCGGAGCTCCCCGAGGAGACCACCCGCACCGAGACCACCCGCACCGAGACCACCCGCACCGCACCGGCCGAGCCGGCCCGCGAAGAGGTGCCCGCGGTCGGATGAGGCTGCGGCTCCCGGCGGAACGCCCGGCGGAGCCGCCGACCGGATACAAGATCGCACACCCGCTGCTGTCACAGGACGGCACCCGGGCCGGGTTCACCGGTGTGTCCCTGGGCGGCGCGCTGCCGTACGGCGTGCTCGACGACGCCTCCTGCGTCTACGGGCGCCGGCACCGCGCGCCCGCGCGTCTGTGCGACTGCGGCTTCCACTGCGTGCACGACCGCGCGGCCGCCGAGGCCCTGCTGTGCACGGCCGAGCACCGGGCCGCGGTCCTCCTCGAGGTCCGCGTGATCGGCGCCTACATCCGCTTCGAGCGCGGCTTCCGGTACGCCCGGCAGCGGGTGCGCACGGCGACCGTGGGCCCGTGCGCCTGCGGGGCCGGCGCGGTCGCGCTCGCCGACGCCGGCTGGGGCAGACCCGGCTGGCAGGCGCTGGCGCCCGCGTGCGCCGGCTGTGTGCGGGCGCGTTTGTCCGTCCCGCTCCCCGGGTTCGCCCGGCTGGCCGGCCAGGGCCTGCGGGTGGTGGCGGCGGCCGCCGCGCCGTCCGCCGGGTTGACGGCCGAAGGGGAGCTGGGCGTACCCGAACTCGTGGCCGAGGCGGCCCTGTTGCAGGCCCGGCTGGACTGGTTCCAGACACAACTCGCCCGGCTCGGCCCACCCGGTGCGGGGGCGGAGGGAAGGGGGTGACGGATCCGGGCCTGGGTACTCGGGGGCTCCGTACGGAAGAGGAGGCGGAACACCGTGACCGTGACCTCGCAGACACGGCCCTCTGTCGACGGGCACCCTTCCACGGGTGAACTCGTCAGCCGGGCCACCGAACAGCTCTCCCGGCTCCTGCGGCAGGAGGTCGCCCTCGCCAAGGAGGAACTCACGGAGAAGGGGCGCCATGCCGGAAAGGGCGGCGGACTGCTCGGTGCCGCGGGCGCCGTCGGATACGTCGGACTGATCGTCCTGGCCGGCGCCGCCACCGCCGCGATCGCCCTGGCGCTGCCGCTGTGGGCGTCGGCGCTGATCGTCGCCGTGGCGTTCTTCGCGGTGGCCGGTCTGCTGGCCGCGGCCGGCCGGGCCCAGTTGCGCCGCGCGACCCCGCCGAAACCCGAGGTGACGCTCGGCAGCGTCAAGGCGGACGTCGACGCGATCAGGGAAAGGGCACACCGATGAGCCACAAGAACCCGCACGGCTCGGGCGCCAAGGGCCCCGACGAACTGCGGCACCAGATCGAGCAGACCCGCAGCCAGCTCGGCGACACCGTCGCTCAGCTCGTCGGCAAGGCCGACATGAAGGGCCGGGCCAAGGCGCGCGCCGCCGACCTGAAGGACAAGGCCGGCGCCATGACCGTGCAGCTTCGCTCCAGCGCGGTACAGGCCGGGCACACCGTGCAGGAGCGGGCGACCAGGACCGGGCACGCGGTGCAGGAGCGTTCGGCGCACGCCCGGCACGCGGTGCAGGACCGGTCGAGCCATGCGCGGCACGCTGTGCAGGACCGGTCGAGCCATGCGCGGCACGCTGTGCAGGACCGGTCCGCCCCGGCGAGGCGCGCCCTGCAGGAACGGGCCAGCCACGCCGGTCACGCTCTGCAGGAGCAGGCCACGACCGCCGGACACGCCCTGCAGGAGCAGCGCGGTCGCGCGGCGCACGCCGCGAGCGGCCTGCCGGCGCCCCTGCGCGACGCCTGGGACGCGGGCAGGCGGCACCCAGGGCCCGTGCTCGCCGCCGGCGCCCTCACCGCCGTCGCGGTCGCGGCGGTCATCGCCTGGCGCAGGCAGCACAGGCACTGCTCCTGACCTGCTCTCCGGCCCGCCCGCCCCGGCGGCGGACCGGTCCCGTGATCACCCTCGCACCGCGGACGGCTGCCCTCCCAGGCGGAGACGGCCCCCGGTGCGAGGGTGGACGCGCGTCGGGCGACTCGCATCGGGGACACTGAAGCGGCGCAGGACCCGGCCCACCCCCGAAAGCCGACCAGGAGCCCCGCCGTGCCCGAGGAGTTCGAGATCGTCCGAGAGTTCGAGGTCGGCGTGCCGCCGGAGCGGGTCTGGGCGGCCCTCACCACCGGGACCGCCGGCCATCTGTGGCCCATGGACCCGCCCGAGCCCCGGGAGGGCGGCCGGGGACCCTCCGGCTCCACCGTCACCGCCTGGGACCCGCCCCACCGCTACACCCTGCGCAGCGAGGACGTGGGCAGGCCCGGCCAGTCGCTCAACCGGCTCGACCACACCGTCGAACCCCTGGACGAGGGCCGCCGCGCCCGGGTGCGCTACGTGCACAGCGGCGTCTTCACCGACGACTGGAACAAGCAGTACGACGCCGCGAGCAAGCACACCAACTTCTACCTGCACACGCTGCGCGAGTACCTGACCCACTTCGCGCCCCGCCCGGTGGCCTTCGCCCGGGCCGAGGGGCCCGCGGCCTCGGCGACCGCGGGGGCGCTCGCCGCCGTCGGCCACGCCCTCGGTCTCGCGGACGACGCGGCCGCGGGCACCGAGGTGGGCGCCCGCGGTCCAGGCGGGCACACCCTTCACGCCGTGCTCGACTACCGCAGCCCGTACTTCATCGGGCTGCGCACCGACAGCGCCCTCGTCCGGTTCTTCGGACGCGGGCACTGGGGCGCCCCGCTCGGCATCAGCGTCCACGACTTCGCGCCCGACGCCGGCGGCCGGGCGCGGGAGACCGCCTGGCAGGACTGGCTGAACGGCGTGTTCGGCCAGTCCTGAACCGCCAGGACGGTTACGGGCGGAACCGCAGCACCTGCGGGTCGTGGTCGCTGATCTGGTCGCTGAACTCCGAGTTGATGTGCACGCTGTCGTACTCGAGGCCGCAGTCGCGCCGGATCGCCGGGCTCACCAGGATCTGGTCCAGGACCTGCTGGTTGCCCTGGTAGTCGTAGGTGTAACGCTCGCTCTTCGGCAGCGACTTGATCGCCGACCACAGCTCGCCGTCGCCCTCGAGGAGCTGAGCGGTGCCGGAGAACTCGAAGTCGTTCATGTCGCCGAGCGCGATGACGTTCGCGTTCTTCTGCACCGACAGGATGTCCTTGACGAAGGCGTTCACCACCGTCGCCTGCGCGTGACGCTGGATCTCCGAGCTGCGCACCGGCGGCTGGTACTGGGACGTCAGACCCTGGTCGCCGCCCTTGGAGTTCAGGTGGTTGGCGATCACGAACACCGTCTTGCCGCGGAAGACGAACTCGCCGGCCAGCGGCTTGCGGCTGTTCGCCCAGGCCGCGTTCGCCGGGTCGACCCGGCCCGGGGAGGCGGTGAGCTGCGCCTTGCCGCGCACCTTGGTGACGCCGACCGGGGTGGTGGAGTCGCCGCCGGTGCGGTCCGTGAAGGACACCCGCTCCGGGTTGAACAGGAACGCCTGGCGGATGTTGCCGCCGGGCTCGCCACCGTCCTGGTCGTTGACCGGGTCGATGGAACGCCACTCGTACTTCGGGCCGCCCGCCGCGACGATCGCGTCGATCAGCTTGTTCACGGTCTCGCTCGCGTCGACCGTGCCGTCGTCCTTGGCGCCGTTGTTGTCCTGGATCTCCTCCAGGGACACGATGTCCGGCGACTGCAGGTTGTGCACGATCGCGGCGGCGTGCTGGTCGAACGTGGCGTCCGACGGGTCGAGGTTCTCGACGTTGTACGTCGCCACCGCGAGCTCGCGGTCCGACTGCTTCCGCGTCGTCTCGCGCTCGAGGCCGCCGCTCCTCAGCGTGCCCAGCTTGCTCGCGACCAGGGTGTAGCCGCCGTACTGGTTGAAGTCCAGCGGGCCGGTGGTGGTCCCCGCCAGGGTGTCGCCGACGTTCGCCGCCGGGAAGCCGGCGGTGGAGCCCAGCGACTGGATCTGCAGCCGGCCGGTGTTCTGCGAGTCGTAGGAGCCGTAGACCGTGCCGCCGCGCCCGCTGGGGTGCTCGTTCGGCTTCACGGTGACCCACAGCTCGCTGTACGGGTCGGTCGCGGTGACCACCCGGGCGTCGGCGACCTGGACGTTCATGCCCTCGAGGGACTCGTAGTAGTCCAGAGCGTACTTCGACGGGTCCAGGGTGAGGCCGTTGACGGAGCCGGCCGCGGCGGTGTCGCCTGCGGGGGCGTAGGCGTCCGGCACCGCGTCCTCGTCGACGACGACCGGGGCCGGGACGGCGTTGCCGGTGGAGACCGTGGTGACCGTGGGCTTGGTGATCTCCGTCAGCGACTGGTTGCCCGAGGAGGCGCCGCCCGGGACGTACTCGGAGACCGTGCCGGTCACCGTGACCGAGTCGCCGGGCGCGACCTTCGGCGTGGAGCTGGTGAAGACGAAGACGCCCTCGCTGGTGGCCGGGTTGTCGTCCGGCGTCGGGTCCTGCAGCCAGAAGCCCTTGGAGGAGCCGTAGGTGCGGGTGGCCGTGACGATGCCGGGGACGTCCGTGACCTTCTGCCCCGCGAACGGGGATATCCGGGTGGTGCCCTGGACGTCGTGGACGCGCACCGAGTCGGCGTGCGCGGGTGAGGTGAGGACGACGGCGGACGCCGCGCTGCAGACGGCGGCGACGGTGAGCGCGGCGAGGCGCGCGGAAGACCTGCTCGGCAAGGGATGCCTCCGGGGACGTGACTGGGCGCCGGGACGAGGGTGGAACGGCAGCGTGTGGGACTCGTGGCCCTCTGTGACACGCGTAGAGCCGAGTGAACAGTCGTCCCCCCAACTTCTACGCGCGTCAATCTCCTGCCTGCGCCCGGGAGTTGTCAAGGTTTCGGCCATGTACGCTGCCTGACGGGGAGATGAACCGGGCGGCATGGGTGGAAATCCGTCTAGGCTGAGCGGCTGAGCCCTTTCACGGTCCGAGGAGAATCAGCCGATGTCAGACAGCTCCCCCCTGCCGCCGGTGCGGCTGCGTCCCGAAGCGGAGCTGGCGCTCGCCGCGCTGTCCACACCGTTGCTCTCCCGCGCCGCCCGCCTCGCCCGCTGGGCCGGGCCCGGCACCCGGGTCGACGCCGCCGGCGGACTGGTCGAGGAGCAGTTGCCGGCCGCCGCCGAACTGCTCGGGCTGAGCGGCGACGAGGCCGCCGCGCACGCCGGCGAGGCCTGGCGGGTGGCCGTGGACGCCGGTCTGGTCGCGGTCACCGACGAGGAGGCCGGGACGGTGGCGGCCGGCGAGGAACTGGCGCTGCTCACCGGAGGTTCCCCGCACGACGTGCTCACCGTGTGGCTCAGCGCCCTGGAGACGGTCGTCGCGGACGCGAGCGTGCCCGACCTGGACGGCCTGCTCGACGCCGTCGACGAGCGCGGCGTGGTCGATTTCGAGTCACTCGGCTGGGACCCGGAGGCCGAGGCGGAGTTCTTCGACGGCGTCCTCGGCACCCTCTACGCGCTGACCGTCAGTGAGGGCGGCGCCGGTGAGGCCCCGGTGCCGCTGCCCGCCCTCGCCGCCTCGGTGATCGTCCCCAGCGACATGGGCGAGCCCACCAACGACGTCCTGGAGCAGGTCTCCGACGCGATGATGCGGCTCGACGACCAGTTCCGGATGCTGGAGCCGGTCGGTCTGGTGGAGTACCAGCCGGTGGACGAGGCGCTGATGGCCGACGCCGACGAGGAACCCGCCGCGCCGGTGGACGACACCGACGTCTCCCGCTACGGCATGGTCCGGCTGACTCCGTTGGGCGCCTACGGGCTGCGGGCGCGGCTGCTGAAGGCCGGGTTCGAGGCGCCCGCGGTCGGCGAACTCGCCGACAAGGGGGCGGACGCGCTGCTCGACGGCACCGCCCGCTTCGGCCAGTCCGCCGCCCGCGCCGAGACCGAGCAGTGGCTGCACCGGCGTGAACCGCTCGCCGCCGCAGGCGAGTTGCTGGCGGCGGCGCGTGGCGCCGACGCCGGTGCGCCGCTGCGCCGGTTGCGCTGCCAGCAGGCGCTGTCGCTGCTCGGCCCGGAGGCCGAGCCGGCGCTGCGGGACGTGCTCGACGACCCCGAACTGGGCGGGCTCGCCCGGGTCTGGCTCAGCGAACACGGCGCCTCGGACGTGCCCGCCCCCTCCCAGGAGCTGGTGTTCTGGCTGACCGTCGACACGCTCGCCGCGCAGCTCCAGGCCGAGGGCAACTCCGAGGAACTGCAGGCCCTGGTGGAAGGACTGGCGGAGCGGCACAGCGGGTTCTTCGCCGCGGCGTGGCGGGTGGACCACCCCGCGACCGCGGACGTGCTGGAGGCGATGGGACGGCTGCACCCGGACAAGAAGGTGGCCAAGGAGGCGCGCAAGGCCGCCTTCAAGGCGCGCTCCCAGCAGGGCGGCTGAGGGGCGGGCCGCGGCCGGTTCCTTTACCGGCGGTTGGGCAGTGCATGCGGATTCATGGAACAGGCACCCCTGAAGCAGCCGGGCGTTCAACTCCCGTTCAGCAACGGGCGGGAGCGTGAGCGCCGACCTCAGGACGCCACCCTCCACGGCACGCCCACCGTCACAGGAGACACCATGTCGCTCAGCCGCAGGGACTTCGCCAGAAAATCCGCGATCACCGGTGCCGGAGTCGCTCTCGCGGGCAGCGTCGGCGCCCTCGCCACCGCCCCGGGCGCCCTCGCCGCCACGGACACCGGCAGCGCGGACGGCGGTCCGGCGCACGGGCACGGACACCACGGCGTCGGCTACGGCCCCCTGCTCCCCGACCCCGACGGCATCCTCGCGCTGCCCGCCGGCTTCAAGTACCGGGTCATCACCCACAGCGGGAAGACCAAGCTGGAGTCGGGCGAGTTCACCCCGTCCAACCACGACGGCACCGCCGCCTTCGAGGGGCCCCGCGGTACCACGCTCCTCGTCAACAACCACGAACTCGCCGGGGCCCGCGCCCAGTGGCCGCACCCGGTGCCGCTCACCGAGGGCCTGGTCTACGACCCGGCCGCGGCAGGCGGCTGCACCGTCGTCGAGGTGCGCCGCGGCGGCGAGGTCGCCGAATGGGTGGGCATCGCCGGCACCGCCACCAACTGCGCGGGCGGCAGCACCCCGTGGGGCACCTGGCTCACCTGCGAGGAGACCGAGGACAAGGACGGCAAGAACGGCTTCACCAAAGACCACGGCTACGTCTTCGAGGTCGACCCCGAGGACCGCCGGGCCAACCGCGACCCCAAGCCGGTCAAGGCACTCGGCCGCTACGCCCACGAGGCCGTCGTCGTCGACCCCAAGCGCGGTCACCTCTACCTCACCGAGGACGCCTCCGGGCCCAACGGCCTGCTCTACCGCTGGACCCCGCCGGAGGGCTTCCGCCACGGCCGCGGCAAGCTGCGCACCCTCGCCGACGACGTCGGCGTCCTGCAGGCCTTCAAGTGCTTCGACTCCGGCGGTCAGTTCGTCGACGACCTCTCCCGCGCCACGAAGACCGGCACGGTGTACGGCGTCGACTGGGTCACCGTCCCGGACCGCGACGCCAAGCAGGTCTCCACCCGCAAGCAGTTCGGCGAGGGCCAGATCACCCGCGCCCGCAAGCTCGAGGGCATGTGGTGGGGCGACGGCGGCGCCTACATCGTCTCCTCCTACGCCCGTGCGGAGAGCCCCGTCCAGCACGACGGCCAGGTCTGGTTCTACGACCCCAAACGCCGCACCCTGACGCTGAAGGTGCTCATCGGCGTCAATCCGGACCCGTCCGCCGACGGGAACTTCGACGGCCCGGACAACATCACCGTCTCCCCGTACGGCGGCCTGGTCATCGCCGAGGACGGCGAGGGCGTGCAGCACCTGTTCGGCGCGACGGACAGCGGCCGCACCTACCCCATCGCCCGCAACGAGCTGAACCTCGGCACCGCCGAGGAGCCCGAGTACAGCGAGTTCACCGGCGTCACCTTCTCGCCCGACGGCAGGACCCTGTACGCCAACATCCAGACGCCCGGCATCATGCTCGCCATCACGGGCCCGTGGAAGCGGCAGCAGCGCTGAACCGGCCGGTTTCCTCCGGCCGGGCGGTGTCCTGAGGGGCGGCGGCCGACGGCGGGCGGGGTCATGATGGAGGCGTGCCCCGCCCTGCGACGCCCGGTCCGGCCGGGCGGTCGGGTCCGGCCGCCGTCCCCGGGCGCCTCGCGTCGGCGCCCACGCCCCGGACCGCCGTCGCCTGGCTGCCCCCGGACCCGCTGTGGCCCGCCGTCCAGCGGATCAGGGCCGAGCACGACCCGCAGATCCGCCGGTGGCCGCCCCATGTGAACCTGCTCTTCGGCTTCGTACCGGAGGAGGACTTCCCGGCGGCGCTCCCGCTGCTGGCCGCGGCGGCCGCGGACCGCGAGCCCTTCGACATCCGGCTCGACGGCGTCCGCTTCTTCCGCCACCGTGCCTGCGCCACCGTGTGGCTCGACCCCGCCGCGGCCGGCCTCGCCCCCTGGACACGGCTGCGGGACGCGCTGGCGCAGCCCTTCCCGTGCTGCGTGGACCGCTTCCCGCGTTTCACCCCGCACCTCTCGCTCGGCCGCACCCGTGCCCCGCGCGAGCTGGCGGCCGAGTGCGCCGCCCGGCTCGGTGCGCTGCCCGCGCGAGTGGCCGGGATCTGTGTGCTGTCCCGTCGCGGTGACGGGCCCATGCGCGTCCGCGCCACGATCACCCTGGGCACCGGCGAGACGCGCCGCCGTCCCGGACCCGGACCGGCGGGCGCCGGGTACGAGCCGCCGTGACCGCCGCCGCCGGTCCGGCGGGAAACACTGCCAGTACTCTTCGGGAACGGCCACGGTTCGCGAGGAGCTTCTGGATGACACGGGCCAGACCCATGCGCGCGGACGCCCGGCGCAACTACGAGCGGCTGCTGCGGGTGGCGGCGGAGGTCTTCGCCGAGCACGGGGAGAACGCCTCGCTCGACGACATCGCCCGGCGCGCCGGCGTGGGCTCCGGGACGCTGTACCGGCACTTCCCGAACCGCCGGGCGCTGCTGGAGGCCGCGTACACCGACCGGATGGCGGCGCTCGCCGCGCGGGCCGACGAGCTGGCCCGGCGCCTGCCGCCCGGTGCGGCGCTGGTGGAGTGGCTGAACGAGCTGTGCGCCGGGACGATCCGGGTGCGCGGGCTGAAGGCCCTGCTGGGCTCGGCCGTCATGGACGGCGGGACGGCACCGGTCCCGGTCTGCGGCGCCCCGGTCCGGGACGCGGCCGCCCGGCTGGTGGCGGCGGCCCGGGCCGAGGGCGCCCTGCGCGCCGACGTCGAGCCGGTCGAACTGCTGCGGCTGGCGCACGGCGTGGCGACGGCCTCGGAGTTCGCGGACGGGCAGGGCGGGCAGATCCGCCGGTATCTGACCCTGCTGATGGAGGGCCTGCACGGGCGGCCGGACCGGCCGGCCGGTGGGCGCCCCCCGCGAGGGCGCCCCTGACCGTCGTCGCGGGCGGCGCCTACAGCGCCCGGGCTCCCGGGTCGACCATGTTGCGCACCGTGCGCGCCTTCACGAAGTCGCCCATCGCCGTCATCTCCCACTCGCCGGAGTACTGCCGGATGAGCTTGGCCATCATCACGCCGGTCTGCGGCTCGGCGCTGGTCAGGTCGAAGCGGACCAGCTCCTCTCCCGAGGCCGGGTCCACCAGGCGGCAGTAGGCCTTGGCGACCTCGGTGAACTTCTGGCCGGAGAAGGAGTTGACCGTGAAGACCAGACCGGTGACCTCCTGCGGGATCCTGCCGAGGTCGACGACGATCACCTCGTCGTCGCCGCCGCCCTCGCCGGTGAGGTTGTCGCCGGAGTGCTTGATCGCGCCGTTCAGGATCGACAGCTTGCCGAAGTAGCAGCTGTCGACCGGGTTGCGCTGCGGACCGTAGGCGATGACCGACGCGTCCAGATCGATGTCCTTGCCGCGGTACGCGGGCTCCCAGCCCAGGCCCATCTGGACCATGGAGAGCAGCGGGCGGCCGCCCTTGACCAGGGACACGGTCTGGTTCTTCTGGAGGCTGACCCGGCCCTTGTCCAGGTTGACCTTGCCGCTGCCCGGCGCCGGGGCCGGGGCCGGGGCAGCGGCGGGCCGCGGCGGAGCGGCGGGCGCCTGCGCGGCGGGGGCCGGCGGTGCGGGCGGGGCGGCGGGGGCCGCGGCCGGCGCGGCCGCGGGCTCCTCCACGGTCACGCCGAAGTCCGTGGCGATGCCGGCCAGCCCGTTGGCGTACCCCTGGCCGACGGCGCGGGCCTTCCACTGGCCGTTGCGGCGGTAGATCTCCATGACCACCAGCGCCGTCTCGGAGCCGAGCCGCGGCGGCGTGAACGTGGCCAGCACCGATCCGGCGGCGTCCCGGACGGTGGCCGTCGGCTCGATGCCCTGGAAGGTCTGACCCGCCGCGTCGGGGCTCGCGGTGACCACGATCTTCTCGATGTCCGGCGGCACGGCGGCGGTGTCGACCTCGATCGCGTCGGGCGCGGCACCGCCGCCGGACCGGTACGTCACACCTGGGCCGCCGGGCTGGTTGTAGAAGATGAAGTCGTCGTCGGAGCGCACCTTGCCGTCGGCGGTGAGCAGCAGGCCCGATACGTCGAGCCGCACCGGGGCGGCGACGTCCACCGTCACGCGGGCGGCGGAGAGAGGGATGTTCGAGCCGGGGGTCATAGCTGTCATGCCGGGTGAACGAACGGCACCGCTTTACCGTTCCCTTACCGACGGCCAGACCCCCGTTCGGCTCAGGGCACCACGACGATCTTCCGGCCCACGCCCGCCGCGAACTGCTCCAGCGCCTCGGGGTAGCGCTCCAGCGAGATCCGGTCGCTGATGAACACCTCCGGGTCCAGCACCCCGTTCGCGAACAGCTCCGCCGCCCGCTCGAAGCTGTGCAGCACCGCCATGGAGCCGGTGATGGTGATCTCCTGGTTGTAGATCCGGTACGGGTCGACGGTCACCCGGGTCGCGTAGTCGGCCACCCCGAACTGCAGGAACGTGCCCGCCTTCGCCACCCGGTCCAGGCCGTCCTGGATGGCCGCCGCGTTGCCCGTCGCGTCGACGACCACGTCCCAGCCCTGCGGCCGGTCCAGCTCGTCCGCGTTCGCCGCGGACGCCGAGACGCCGAGCCGCCGCGCCGTCTCGAGCCGGGCCGGGTTGAGGTCGACCACGTCGACGCTCGCCGCACCGGTGCGCTTCGCCAGCTCCAGCATCATCAGGCCCATCGTCCCCGAACCGTAGATCAGCACGTGGGCGCCCAGACGCGAGTTCAGCACGTCGTAGCCGCGCACCGCGCACGACAGCGGCTCCACCAGGGCCGCGTCCTCGGTGCGCACGTGCTCGGGCAGCCTGACGCAGTTGGCCACCGGGGCCACCGCGTACCGCGCGGCGCCGCCGGCCGTGGTCACGCCGATCGCGGCCCACCGTTCGCACAGGTTGTTGTGGCCGGTGCGGCAGTAGCGGCACTCGTAGCAGTACAGGGACGGGTCCACGGCCACCCGGTCGCCGAGCGCGACCTCCGTGACCTGGGCGCCGACGCCGACCACCTCGCCCGCGAACTCGTGCCCGGGGACGATGGGCAGCTTGGGCGCGAACTCGCCCTGCAGGATGTGCAGGTCCGTGCCGCACAGGCCGCACGCGGCGACCTCCACGACGACCTCGCGCGGCCCCGGCGTGGGGTCGGGGACCTCGGTGACGACGGCGCGGCCCACGGACTCGATGACGGCGGCCTTCATTTCACGGCTCCCAACGACAGGCCCTGGACCAGCTTGTCCTGGGCGGCGAACCCCGCGGCGAGCACCGGCAGGGAGATGACGAGCGACGCGGCGCACACCTTGGCCAGGAACAGGCCCTGGCTGGTGATGAAGCCGGTCAGGAAGACGGGGGCGGTCTCGGCGACCACGCCCGTCAGGACCCGGGCGAAGAGCAGTTCGTTCCAGCTGAAGATGAAGCAGATCAGGGCGGTCGCCGCGATGCCGGGCAGCGCGATCGGGGCCACCACTCGGGCCAGGACGGTCGGCAGCCGGGCCCCGTCCACGCGGGCCGCCTCGATCACCGCGACCGGCACCTCGGCGAGGAAGGACTGCATCATCCACACCGCGATCGGCAGGTTCATGGAGGTGTAGAGGACGACCAGCAGCCAGATGTTGTCGAGCAGCCCGGCGTTCTTCGCGAACAGGTAGACCGGCAGCAGGCCCGCGACGGCCGGCAGCATCTTCGTGGAGAGGAAGAAGAACAGCACGTCCGTCCACTTGCGCACCGGCCGGATCGACAGCGCGTACGCCGCCGGCAGGGCGAGCAGCAGCACGCAGGCGGTGGAGACCACCGAGGCCACCGTGGAGTTGATCAGCGCGGGCCAGGGGCTCGCCCCGCCGCCGGTGCCGAAGAACTCACGGTAGCCGTCCAGGGTGAGGGAGGCGGCGAAGGAGGGCGGGTTGGTCGCCGCGTCCGCCTCGGAGTGCAAGGACGTCAGGGCCATCCAGGCGATGGGCAGGAAGAACACGACGCCGGCCAGCCAGGCCACCAGACCCAGGCCGGTTCCCGTGCGCACCCTGCGCTTGACGACGGTGGCGCTCATGCGCGGGACACCTCCTCGCGGAACAGGGACGACACCACGCGCAGGGCGAGGGTCGCGATGACGATGGAGCCGATGACCACCAGGACGCCGGCGGCCGAGGCCAGACCGTTCTCGTGGGCCTGGTAGAAGCTCTGGTAGACGGTGTAGGGCAGGTTGGCGGTGCCGAGGCCGCCGGAGGTGATCGTGAACACCGCGTCGAAGTTCTGGACGATGTAGATCGACCCCAGCAGGGCGCCGAGTTCGAGGTAGCGGCGCAGATGGGGCAGGGTCAGATGACGGAAGATCTGCCAGCCGCTCGCGCCGTCGACCCGCGCGGCCTCGATCTGCTGCTGGTCCCGGCTCTGCAGTCCGGCCAGCAGGATCAGCATCATGAACGGGGTCCACTGCCACACCAGGGAGACCTCGACCGCGAGCAGCGGGGTGTTCGAGATCCAGTCCGGCTGTGGGCCGCCCACATAGTGCAAGAGCCCATTGAGCAATCCGTATTCAGGGTTGTAGAGCACATGTTTCCAGAGCAGGGCCGCCGCCACGGGCACCACCAGGAAGGGCGCGATGAGCAGGGTGCGCACGACACCCCGGCCCCGGAACCGGCGGTCCAGCAGCAGCGCGAGGGCCAGGCCGAGGACCAGGCTGGCCAGCACGACCGCCACGGTCAGCAGCAGGGTCGTCCACACCGAGTGGCGCAGGTCCGCGTCGGTCAGCACCTGGCGGTAGTTGTCGAGGCCGGTGAAGCGGCGGGCCTTGGGGTAGAGGGCGTTCCAGTCGAAGAAGGAGATCACCAGCGTGGCCACGAACGGGAGCTGGGTCACGACGATCATGAAGACGAGGGCCGGCAGCAGCGGGGCCCGGGTGGCCCAGGCGCGCAGCCGGGCCGGGGGACGGTGTGCCGCCCGTGCGGGTGTGGTCGCGATCGGTGCCGTGGTCGTCGCTGTCATCGTCCCTCGTACTCCTCGGAGATCTTCTCGGCGAGCGCCTGCGACTTCCTCAGGGCCGAGTCGACGGACTGGCGTCCGGCGATGGCCGCGCTGATCTCCTGGGAGACCTTGGTGCCGAGGTCGGTGAACTCGGGGATGCCGACGAACTGGATGCCGGGCGCGGGCCGCGGCTGTACGCCGGGGTCGTTCGGGCGGGCGTTCTCGATGGCCTTCCTGGTCGGCTCCTGGAAGGCCGCGGCGGACCGGCGGTAGTCGGCGTTCGTGTAGGTCGAGGCCCGCTTGCCCGCCGGGACGTTCGGCCAGCCGCTGGTCTCGCCGACCAGCCGCTCGTAGCCCTTGCCCGACGCCCAGGAGACGAACTTCCAGGCCTTGTCGGGGTTGCGGGAGGCCTGCTGGATGCCCCAGGCCCAGGTGTAGAGCCAGCCGGAGGAGCCGGTCCGCTCGACGGGCGCGGGGGCGTAGCCGAGCTTGCCCCGGACCGGGGACTTGGCCGCCTCCAGCAGGCCGGCCGCGCTGGTGGCGTCGTACCACATGGCGACCTTGCCCTGGGTCATCCCGTTCAGGCACTCGGCGAAGCCGGACTGGGCGGCGCCGGACTCGCCGTGCTCGCGCACCAGGCCGACGTAGAACTTCGTCGCCTTCTCGAACTCGGGCGAGTCGAGCCGTGCCTTCCAGTCCTTGTCGAACCAGGTGCCGCCGAAGGTGTTCACCACGGTGGTGAGCGGCGCCATCAGCTCGCCCCAGCCGGGCAGTCCGCGCAGGCAGATGCCCTTCATGCCGGGCCGGGCGCCGTCCGCCTTCGCGGCGAGGTCGGCCACCTGCGTCCAGGTGGGGCGGGCGGGCATCCTCAGGCCCTTCGCCGCGAACACGTCCTTGCGGTACATCAGGAACGACGACTCGCCGTAGAAGGGCTGTCCGTAGAGCTTGCCGTCGTCCGCCGTCAGCGACTGGCGCATCGGCTTCAGCACGTCCTGCTCGTCGTAGGAGGGGTCCTTGGCGACGTAGCCGTCCATGTCGTGCAGCCAGCCGTTGCGGGCGTAGATCGGTATCTCGTAGTTGGACAGGGTGGCCACGTCGTACTGGCCGGCCTGGTTGGCGAAGTCCTGGCTGATCTTGTCGCGGACGTCGTTCTCGGGCAGGACCGTGAAGTTGACCTTGATGCCGGTCTCCTTGGTGAAGTGGGCGGCGGTCAGCTTCTGCAGCTCGGTCATCTGGGGGTTGTTGACCATCAGCACGTTGATGGAGTCGCCGCCGGAACCGGTCCCGCCCGCACCGGCCCAGCAGCCGGAGAGCAGCGGGGCGAGCAGCGTCCCCGCGGCGGCCGTGGCGAGCGCGGCTCGCGGCCTCCGTCGGCTCGGGATGCGCATGGATCGCTCCTGGATGTATGGGGAGATAAGGGGCGTTCAGGGGTGTGGCAGTGCCCTGGGGAAGGCGGTGCGGAGCAGCGGGCCCGGATCTGCGGCCCGTGTGTTCAGACCCGGATGACCTGCGGGCCCAGCAGGGAGTAGCGGTGCGCCTCGGTGGCCGGCAGCAGCGTGCTCGTGACGATCGCCTCCAGTGAGCCGATCTCGGCGAACCGGCAGAAGCTGACCGCCCCGAACTTGGTGTGCACGCCCGCGAAGACGGTGCGCCGCGCGGCGCGGACGGCCTGGGTCTTGACCTCGCTGACCGCGGGATCGGGGGTGGTGAGCCCGTGGTCGCGGGAGATGCCGTTGGCCCCGATGTAGGCGAGGTCGATCACGAAGCCGGCCAGCATCCGGGTGGCCCAGTGGTCGACGGTCGCCAGGGTGCCGGCCCGGACCCGGCCGCCGAGGAGCAGGACCGACACGTTCTCGGCCTCGGCCAGTGCGCCCGCGACCGGCAGGGAGGCGGTGACCACGGTCAGCGCCCGGCCGGCCGGCAGGGACTCGGCGATGAGCCGCGGGGTGAAGCCCTCGTCCACGAACACCGTCTCCGCGTCGCCGAGGAGTTCGGCCGCGGCGGCCGCGATCCGGCGCTTCTCCGGGACGTGGCTGGTGGCGCGGAAGGCGAGCGTCGTCTCGAAGCCGGCGCTCTCGACCGGATAGGCGCCGCCGTGCGTCCTGCGGACCAGGCCGTGGTCCTCCAGGGCGCGCAGGTCGCGCCGGACGGTCTCCTTGGCCACGCCCAGGTCGGTGGCGAGCACGGAGACGTCGACCGAGCCGGTGGCGCGCGCGGCCCGCACGATCTCGCGCCGGCGTTCCTCCGCCGTCCTGGTGCTCATGTCCTCACCCGCTTCCCCGCCGGCCTGCCCGTTCGGGCCCTGGGGGAAGTTCTACAGCGGGTGTGCGGCGCTGACCAGGCCTGTTGCGGGCCCGATCCTGCCCGGGTGTGCCCGTTTCGGGCGAGCCGTGCCCGTCGCGGACCTGCGGGGCCGTCCGGGACGCGGTGGGATCGGGCGGCCCGGATGCCCGAACACGGCGGCGGGCGGGCCCGTTCGGTGCCCGCCCGCCGCCGTGAACGCCCTTTTCCGGCCGCACCGGCCGGCCGCGTCAGTACGGCCAGATCGGCGGGTCGGTCACGAAGTGGCCGCCGAGGTGGCTGTGCGCCGGGTTCGCCGGGTCGAGTTCGCCCTGCTCGGCGATGAGCTTCTCCGCCCACGGCTCGGAGTCGTCCTGGGGGTCGTAGCCGAGCGCCCGGGCGCTCGTGAGGTCCCACCACAGGCGGGTGTTGGCCGAGGAGCCGTGGACCACCGTGTGGCCGACGCCCTCGGCGGTCAGGGCCGCGTGGAGGAGACGGGCGCCGTCGGCCGGACTCATCCACACCGAGAGCATGCGCACGCTGGTCGGCTCCGGGAAGCAGGAGCCGATGCGCACCGAGACGGTCTCCAGGCCGTGCTTGTCCCAGTAGAGCTGGGCGAGGTCCTCGCCGAAGCACTTGGACAGGCCGTAGAAGGTGTCCGGGCGGCGCGGGGTGTCGACGGGGATCAGCGCCTCGCCGGGGCGCGGGGCCGGGGTGAAGCCGGCGGCGTGGTTGGAGGAGGCGAAGACGATCCGGGGCACGCCTTCGAGGCGGGCGGCCTCGTACAGGTTGTAGGTGCCCTCGATGTTCGACCTGAGGATCTTCTCGAACGGGGCCTCCAGGGAGATGCCCGCGAGGTGGACGACCGCGTCCACGCCGCGCACCGCCTCGCGCAGCGCACCGGTGTCGGCGAGGTCGGCGGTGACGGCGTCCGGCTCGCCCTCGACGGGCCGCACGTCGAACAGCCGCAGCGTGTAGCCGTACTCCGGCAGCAGGGAGCGCATCAGGGTGCCGAGCCCGCCGGCGGCGCCGGTGAGCAGAACGGTGCGGGGAGCGGGCATCCTCGGTCTCCTTGATCACCTGTGACGAGTGACGAACGGCCGTGTGCCGGGACGTCATTCACATGCGTGGACACGCTAGAAAGCGCTGACTGATCCAGTCAAGGGTGCTGTGGGGTGGGGAAATCCGGCGCTGTGTTGCGTGGCTGGACGCTTGACCCGGGCCGAAAGGGGCCCGTAGCGTGCAGTTGTTCAGAAATATGGACGTCGATCAGAGACATGCACCGACAGGGAGCGCTCGTGACGCCAGCCCCTCTCGCCGCCCGGCTCCACGACCCGAGCGGGCCCCTGTTCTTCCCCGTCACGGCCTACGGCCCCGGCGGCTCCGTCGACCTCGACGTCTACCGCGCCCATGTGCGCGAGGGCGTCGCGGCCGGCGCCGCCGCCGTCTTCGCCTGCTGCGGCACCGGGGAGTTCCACGCGCTGCTCCCCGAGGAGTTCGAGGTCTGCGTACGGACGGCCGTCGAGGCGGCCGGGGGGCGGGTGCCCGTCGTCGCCGGCGCCGGGTACGGCACCGCGCTCGCCGTCCGCTACGCGCGCCTCGCCGAGGAGGCGGGCGCCGACGGGCTGCTCGCCATGCCGCCGTACCTCGTCGTCGCCGGCCAGGAGGGACTGCTGCGGCACTACCGGGAGATCGCCGACGCGACCGCCCTGCCCGTCATCGTCTACCAGCGCGACAACGCCGTCTTCACCCCGCGGACCGTCGTAGGACTCGCCCGCACCGAGGGCATCGCCGGCCTCAAGGACGGACTCGGCGACCTGGACCTGATGCAGCGGATCGTCAGCGCCGTGCGCACCGAGGCCCCTGGCGACTTCCTGTACTTCAACGGGCTGCCGACCGCCGAGCAGACCCAGCTCGCCTACCGGGCCCTCGGTATCACCCTGTACTCCTCGGCCGTCTTCTGCTTCGCCCCCGAACTCGCCCTGGCCTTCCACCGGGCGCTCCGCTCGGGCGACGAGGCCACCGTGCGGCGCCTGCTGGACGGCTTCTACCGCCCGTTCGTCGAACTGCGCGCCCGGGGCCGCGGCTACGCCGTCTCGCTCGTCAAGGCGGGCGTGCGGCTGCGCGGCCTGGACGTGGGCGAGGTCCGCCCGCCGCTGCACGAGCCGGACGAGGACCACGTCAAGCAGCTCGCCCGGCTCATCGAGCGCGGGCACGCCCTGCTGGAGGAGACGGAGTGAAGGCGTCCGCGTTCGTCTACCCCTGGGACGTGGCCGGCGACCCGGACGCCCCCGCGCGGATCGCCTCGCTCGGCGCCGGACAGGTCACCCTCGCCTCCGCCTACCACTCCACCCGCGCCCTGACCCCCCGCCACCCCCGGCACCGCATCGTCACGGCGGAGTACGCGGCCGTCCTCTACCCGCCGGGCGAGCGCTGGGCGGGCCGCGGCCTGCGCCCGTACCCCGCCGGACGCTGGGCCCCGGGGGACGCCTACGGCGAGGCCGCGGCGGCGCTCGCCGCGGCCGGGCTGGAGGTGCACACCTGGGTCGTCCTCGCGCACAACTCCCGCCTGGGCGCCGAACACCCGGACACCTCGGTGGTCAACGCCTACGGCGACCGCTACCCGTGGGCGCCGTGCATCGCGCAGCCCGCCACGCGCGCGTACCTGGTCGACCTGGCCGCCGAGGCCGCCGTGCGCCCCGGCGCGCACGGCACCGAACTGGAGTCCCTCGGCTGGTACGGCCTGCAGCATCTGCACGCGCACGACAAGACCTCCGGGGTCGGCCTCGGGGACGCCGGGCAGTACCTGATGTCCCTGTGCTTCTGCCCGTCCTGCGGAGCCGGCTACGGCGAGCAGGGGCTGGACCCCGCCCGGCTCGCGGCCGGCGTGCGCGCGGCGCTGGAGCCGCTGTGGCGGGGCGCGGCGGACGACGGGGGCTGGCCGGCGGTCGAGAAGCTCCTCGGACAGGACACGGCGGCCGCCACGCGCGCGTGGCGCGACACCGTCGCCCGCACGCTCCAGGAGGAGGCCGTCGCCGCGGTGCGCGCCGCGGCGCCCGGGGGCTTCCAGGTCCTGCTGCACGCCGACCCGGTGCCCTACCACTGCGGCGCCAACGCCGGCGTCGATCCCGCCCACGTCCTCGGGGTCGCGGACGGGGTGGTGGTGCCGTGCACCGGCGGCACCGGACCGCTGGCGCCGTTCGCCGGGCGGGCGGACGGAGGGAAGGTCCTGGCGGCCAACTTCACGGTGGTCACCGGCATGGGCGGCAGCCCCGCCACGCTGGCCTCGGACGCGGCACGCGCGCGTGCCGAGGGCGCGACCGAACTGCGCCTGTATCACGCCGGACTGGCGTCGGACGACGACCTGTCCGCGGTGCGGGAGGCGCTGTCCGGGCGGTGAGCCAGAGCGGCCGCCGTCGCGAGCAGCGCGGCGCCGTAGAGCGGCAGCAGCAGTCCCACGCCGGCCAGTTCCACCAGGCCGGCCCCGGCACCCAGTCCCAGGACGTTCGGGGCGAAGACCAGCGTGCCGGCGGTGGCCGTCACGCGGCCGAGCAGCGGGCCGGGCGTCTCCCGCTGGACGGCGGTGAACGCGGCCACCAGCACGCAGGGGAGGCCGAGGCCGCTCACCACGCCGGCCGCCAGGGGCACCGGGTCCGACGGCACGGCCCGCGCCGCCACCGCGATCCCGGTCAGCGCGATCCCGGCCGCCGCGAACCGGCGCGCGCCCATGCGGCGCAGCGCGGGCCCCGAGACCAGCCCGGCCGCCACCGAACCGGCGCCCTGGAAGGCGTACAGCACACCCGCGTACGCGGGGGAGTGGCCGAGACGGTCGACGACGGCGTACACCGTGGAGCCGGCGAGCGCGGCCAGCAGCATGGCCGTGCCGCCCGCCGCGACCAGGGGGCGCAGCACGGGGTGGCCCCACAGGTGCCGGACGCCCTGCGCGGTCCGGCGCCGCCGGCCGTCGCCGGCCCGTGCGGGCCGTTCCTCGCGCACCCGCGGCAGGGCGTACAGCCCGGCGGCGAGGACGAAGGTGACGGCGTCCAGACAGGCCACGGCGGGACCGCCGTGGAGCGCGTAGAGGCCCGCTCCCGTCAGCGGGGCGACGAGCTTCATGCCCTCCGTGAGGGTCGTCCGCAGCCCGTTGAAGTCGCCGAGGAGGTCAGCCGCGACGGCGGCGGCGACCAGGGCCGACTCGGCGGCGTCGTGTACGACCCCGATGGCGCCGTAGAGGAACAGCACGGCGAACAGCAGCCACAGCCGGCCGGGGGAGTCGACGGTGAGAAGGGTGAGGAGCAGCGCCGCCAGGCACAGGTTCGACGCGACGAGCAGGGGTTTGCGCCGCATCCGGTCGGCGAGCGCGCCGAGCGCCGGACCCGCCGGCGTGGGCGCCCACAGGGCGAGCACGCTCAGGGCGGCCAGGCCGTCGGACCCCGTGAGGTCCTTCACCCACACCCCCGATGCCAGCCACAGCGAGGAGGTGCCGAAGGCGGACACCACCACGCCGGCGAGGTACAGCGCCGCGCTGCGGTTCCGCAGGACGCGGACCAGGGACCAGGAAGTCGTCATGCCTGCCCATCGTGGGCCTGAGACGGGGGCCCGGCATCGGCAGGATGCCCTAATCGCGAGCGCGGTCCGGCGCCGCCCGGCCGTCCGCCGTGGGAGCGGCCGGGCGGCGCCGATGAGTTCCGGCGGGCCGCACGGTCACCCCTTGGTACGGACAGCGCGAACTCGAAGGAGCGACCCATGAGCATGGTGGATCTCGGCCCGCAGACCCGGATCGTGGCACGGCTCGCCGAGGCCGTGGCCGACGAGCGGCTCACGGCCGCCACGCCGTGCCCGGACCTGGCGGTGCGGAACCTGCTCGCCCACATCCTGCACCTGTCGGTGGCCTTCCGGGACGCCGCCCGCAAGGACTTCGGCGCGACGACCGACACCCGTCCCGACGCCGCCGTCCCGGACATCGGCCCAGGCTGGCGCGAGGACCTGCCGAAGGCGCTGGACGAACTGGCCGACGCCTGGCGCGACCCGGCCGCCTGGACCGGCGCCACCCGGGCCGGCGGCGTGGAGCTGCCCGGGGCGGTCGCGGGCGCGGTCGCCGCCGAGGAACTCGTCGTCCACGGCTGGGACCTGGCCCGCGCGACCGGCCAGTCCTACGAGCCCGACCCCGCCGCCCTGGAGGCGGCCCACGGCTTCCTCGCCGCCGCCGACGACCCGTCCCGGGGCGACGCCCCGTTCGGCCCGGTCGTCGCGGTCCCGCCCACCGCGTCCCTCCTGGACCGCACGATCGGCCTGAGCGGCCGCGACCCGGGCCGGCGCCCGTGAAGCCCGCCTGACCCGGCAGCGGCCCCGGCTTCGGCTTCCTTCGGCTTCGGCCGAGACCGGTGCTGCTCGCTTCCGCCGCTGTCCGTGCCCGCCACCGGCGCCGGGGATGCCTCATGCGAGAGTGCCTGTCGGACGGCCGGGAGGGGCGGACGCCTCCCCGGCCGAAGCGGGTGGGTCCCGGCGCCCGTGCCCGTCCCGCACGCCGGCGGGAGCGCCGAGGTGGGGTGGACGCGGGGCCCGGCACGTTCGCGACGTTGCAGCGGCACACGGATCCCGCCCGGCTCACCGTGATCCGATCCCCGCGGCGCCCGTTCCGGTGTACGCGCCGCAGGCCCGCGCGCGCCGGCCGGCGGGTTTCCGCGCGCGCCCGTCGGCTTCCTCAGGGCGTCATCGTCTTCCGGCCCCGGTGCGACGGCCATGACGTCCGGCACCGGAACCTCCGGCTCACCGCCCGCGCCGACATCTTCCCGCGCGAGGCGGACCTCGACGGGCATCGCGGTGGCGAACACGCCGAGGCCTCCCGCGGACCCACCCGGGCCGCCGCGGGGGGCGACAGCCGCGAAGTCCGGGGCGTCTCGCGGCAACCAGGACATCCTCTGCCGCAAGCATTGACGAAACACGGGCCCCCTCCTACCTTCAACGCGTCGTACTCCGTACGTCATATATGAGACGCGATACGCGAGATCCGAGAGGGCCGTATGACCTCTGTGCCCACGCCGATCCCGTCCCGCACGCAGTACGTGCTGGACGCGATCAAACACCGCATCCTGACGGGGCAGCTGACGCCCGGCCAGGCCCTGGTCGAGACGGAACTGGCCGCGCAGTTCGGGGTGTCGAAGACCCCGGTGCGGGAGGCGCTGAAGACCCTCGCCGGGACCGGGCTCGTCGTGATGAGCCAGTACAAGGGCGTCACGGTGCGCATGGTGGACGCGGACATGGCGCGCGAGGTCTACGACGTCCGGCTGCTGCTGGAACCCGAGGCGGTGCGCCGGGCGGTGCGGCGCGGTGCGTCCCTCGACGCCGCCCGGGACGCGCTGGCGCGCGCCGACGCCGCCACCGACACCGCCGAACGCTCCCTGGCCAACCGCCAGTTCCACCGTGCCCTGTACCTGCCGTGCGGCAACCCGCTGCTCGGCCGGATGCTCGACGAGGTCCGCGACCAGGCCGCCCTGGTGGCCGCCGTGGCCTGGGCGGCCGACCCCTCCTGGGGGCGGGAGGCCGCCGAGCACCGGGACATCCTGCGGCTCGCGCTGGAGGGCGACGCGGACGGCGCGGCGAGCGCCCTGCACACCCACATCGCGTCGTTCGTAGGGCGGGCGATCCCCGAGCACCCGGAGGAAGGCCAGGAATGAGCGGCGTGACGTTCGAGACCCAGCGGGCGGCCCTGGCCGACGTGGTGGCCATCCCGGTGACCCCGTTCGCCGAGGACGGCTCCGTCGAGCGGGACGCCCACCGGTCGCTGCTGCGTCGCCTGCTCGACGGCGGTATCACCACCATCACCTCCAACGGCAACACCGGCGAGTTCTACGCCCTCACCCCCGAGGAGCGCCGGCTGGTCACCGAGCTGACCGTGGACGAGGCCGGCGACCGTGCCGTGGTCCTGGTCGGCATCGGCCACGACCTGTCCACCGCCGTCGACTCCGCGCGGCACGCCCGCGACGCCGGCGCCGCGATGGTGATGGTCCACCAGCCCGTGCACCCGTACGTCTCGGCGGCCGGCTGGGTCGACTACCACCGCGCCATCGCCGAGTCCGTGCCCGAACTGGGCGTGGTGCCCTACATCCGCAACGAGCGGCTGGCCGGCGCCCGGCTCGCCGAACTCGCCGACCAGTGCCCGAACGTCATGGGCGTCAAGTACGCCGTCCCGGACGCCGCGCGCTTCGCCGCCTTCGCCCGGGACGCGGGGCTCGACCGCTTCGTCTGGGTCGCCGGCCTCGCCGAGCCGTACGCGCCCTCGTACTTCTCGGCCGGAGCCACCGGCTTCACCTCGGGGCTGGTGAACGTCGCCCCGGCCGTCTCGCGGGAGATGATCGAGGCGCTGCGCTCCGGTGACTTCCCGGCCGCCATGAAGGTCTGGGAACGCATCCGCCGCTTCGAGGAACTGCGCGCCGCCCACGGCAACGCCGACAACGTCACCGTCGTCAAGGAGGCGCTGGCCGCGCTCGGCCTGTGCCGCCGGGACGTCCGCCCGCCGAGCAAGCAGCTGCCCGCGGACGAGCGGGCCGAGGTCGCCGCCATCACCGCCGGGTGGTCGACATGAACGCCCCCCGCCGCGCTCCCGAGGACCTCAGAAGCCACCAGTGGTACGGCACCGACGGCCTGCGCTCCTTCAGCCACCGCGCCCGCACCCGCCAGCTCGGCTACCTCCCCGAGGAGCACCTCGGCAAGCCGGTCGTCGCGATCCTCAACACCTGGTCCGACATCAACCCCTGCCACGTCCACCTGCGCGACCGCGCCCAGGCCGTCAAGCGCGGGGTGTGGCAGGCGGGCGGCTTCCCGCTGGAGTTCCCGGTCTCCACCCTCAGCGAGACCTTCCAGAAGCCCACCCCGATGCTCTACCGGAACATGCTCGCCATGGAGACGGAGGAGCTGCTGCGCTCCTACCCCGTCGACGGCGCGGTGCTGATGGGCGGCTGCGACAAGTCCACGCCCGCCCTGCTGATGGGCGCGGCCTCGGTGGACCTGCCGGCCGTCTTCGTCCCGGCCGGGCCCATGCTCCCCGGCCACTGGCGCGGCGAGGTCCTCGGCTCCGGCACCGACATGTGGAAGTACTGGGACGACAAGCGAGCCGGTCTCATCGGCGACTGCGAGATGACCGAGCTGGAGAGCGGCCTGGCCCGTTCGCCCGGCCACTGCATGACCATGGGCACGGCGTCCACGCTGACCGCCGCCGCCGAGGCGCTCGGCGTGACGGTGCCGGGCGCGTCGAGCATCCCGGCGGTGGACTCCGGGCACGACCGGATGGCGGCCAGGGCGGGCATGACCGTCGTCGACCTGATCCACCGCGACCGCAGGCCGAGCGACATCCTCACCCGCGAGGCCTTCGAGGACGCCGTGACCACCGTCCTCGGCCTCGGCGGCTCCACCAACGCCGTGATCCACCTGATCGCCATGGCCGGCCGGGCCGGAGTGCGGCTCACCCTGGACGACTTCGACCGCATCGCCCGCACGGTCCCGGTCCTCGCCGACGTCCGCCCCGGCGGACAGCGGCACCTGATGGAGGACTTCCACTTCGCGGGCGGCCTGCCCGGTTTCCTCTCCCGGATCCCGGACCTGCTCCACCTGGACCGGCCGACCGTCTCGCACGACACCCTGCGCGAGCAGATCTCCGGAGCGCGGGTGCACGACGACGACGTCATCCGGACCCGGGACAACCCGGTCGCGAGCGAGGGCGGGGTCGCGGTGCTGCGCGGCAACCTCTGCCCGGACGGCGCCGTCATCAAGCACATCGCCGCCGAGCCCCGCCTGCTGCGGCACACCGGCGCCGCGGTCGTCTTCGACGACTACCGGACGATGCAGCGCACCATCAACGACCCGTCGCTGCGCATCACGGCGGACAGCGTGCTCGTGCTGCGCAACGCCGGCCCCAAGGGCGGCCCGGGCATGCCCGAGTACGGCATGCTCCCCATCCCGGACCACCTGCTCAAGCAGGGCGTGCGGGACATGGTGCGGATCTCCGACGCCCGGATGAGCGGCACGAGTTACGGCGCCTGCGTGCTGCACGTGGCGCCGGAGTCGTACGTCGGCGGACCGCTGGCGCTGGTGCGCACCGGCGACCTCATCACCCTGGACGTCGGGGCCCGCGCCCTCCGGCTCCACGTCGACGACGCGGAACTGGAGCGCAGGCGGGGCGAGTGGACCCCGCCGCCCGCCCGCTACGAGCGCGGCTACGGCGCCCTCTACAACGAGCAGATCACCCAGGCCGACACCGGCTGCGACTTCGAGTTCCTGGCCCGTCAGGGCACCGTGCCGGACCCTTACGCCGGCTGACCCCGCCCCACCACGGAAGTGCTTCCCCCATGCGTGGGAAGCAAGCGCCTCCTGCTCCCGTTTCACCGCCCCACTGCGAACGGAGAACAGTCATGACCCAAGCCGCAGCCGTGGCGGAACCGCCCGCGCCACCCAGGCGGCGCCGTGCCTCCGCCACCTCGGGGACTGGGCCCCCTGGAAGGAGCGCTGACGGCGCGTCCGGCCGGGGACGGCGCGGGGGCCTCTCGCCCGATGGCTTGATATCGATCGGGCAAAGGACCTCGCGCTGCCCCGGGTGACGCGCGTAGAACACCTGTCATGCGTACATCACAGCGGATCGCGGCGGTCACCGCCGCCTGTGCCCTCGCCGGCGGCGCCCTGTACGGCGCCGGTGCGGCCACCGCCGGTCAGTCGACGGCGAACTCCACCCACGAGCCCTACAACATCGGGCTCCTGGTGAAGGACATCGACACCTACTACGGCACCACCGCCGGCAGCGACGGCGTCTACCAGGCCTCCCCGGACAGCCCGTACGCCAAGGACCTGGCGCGCATCGACGCCGACGCCCGGAACTGGATCGACAAGGCGGCCCGCAAGGCCCACCAGCACGGCGAGAAGCCGGCCGTCGTCTTCGACATCGACGACACCCTGCTGCTCAGCCTCGACTACGAGAAGCGCTACAACTACACGTACAACTCCGCCACGTGGAACGACTACGTGAACCGCGCCGACCGGCCGGCCGTCTTCGGCAGCCCCGAACTGGTGCGCTACGCCCGGTCCAAGGGCGTGGAGGTCTTCTACAACTCCGGTCTCAGCGAGGCGCAGCGCGCCGGCGCCGTGGAGAACCTGAAGAAGATCGGCGCCGACGTCAACCTCGACCCCGGCCACATGTTCCTCAAGGACAAGGCCGCCCCTCCGGCCTACCTGAGCGACTGCGCCACCCCGGGCACCTGGAACTGCACCACCGTGCAGTACAAGGCCGGCACCCGCGAGCACATCGAGGACGACCTCGGGTACGACATCATCGCCAACTTCGGCGACCAGTACTCGGACCTGGACGGCGGCCACGCCGACCGCACCTACAAGCTGCCGAACCCGACGTACTTCGTGTCCTGACGCACCGCCGCACGCGTAGGCGGTCCGCGACGGGCGGCCCCGCCGGGGATCCCCGGCGGGGCCGCCCGTCGCCGAGGCGACGGTGACGGACCTGCTCGTACGAGCCGACAGCGCGATCCGGCGGGCCGAACCCTCGATTCCGTAACACGAGGAAAACCTGAACCGGGTCCGGCAGGGGAACAATCCAGCCAGCATCCGCGCACCTTTGATCAGCCGACGAGGAGTACGACCATGTCCCAGACGCAGAAGGCGGAACAACGGCCCGGCGCCGCACCGCCCGCGGGCAACGGCGTCGACCGGTACTTCAGAATCTCCGAACGGGGATCCACTTTCGGCCGGGAGATACGCGGCGGCTTCGCCACCTTCTTCACCATGGCCTACATCCTCGTCCTGAACCCCATCATCCTGGGCAGCGCCGAGGACAAGTTCGGCCACACCCTCGACACCGGCCAACTCGTCACCGCCACCGCACTGGTGGCCTGCGTGATGACGGTCGTCATGGGCGTCGGGGGCAACCTCCCGCTCGCCATCGCCGCGGGGCTCGGCCTCAACGCCGTCGTCGCCTTCCAGCTGGCCCCGCTGATGAGCTGGGCGGACGCGATGGGCCTCGTCGTCCTCGAAGGCGCCGTCATCTGCCTGCTGGTGCTCACCGGACTCCGCGAAGCGATCATGAACGCGATCCCGCAGCAGCTCAAGCAGGCCATCGGCGTCGGCATCGGCCTGTTCATCGCCTTCATCGGCTTCGTGGACGCCGGGTTCGTCAGCCGCATCCCGGACGCCGCGCACAGCACCGTGCCCGTGCAGCTCGGCGCGGTCGGACGGCTGACCGGCTGGCCCGTGCTCGTCTTCTGCCTCGGCGTGCTGCTGACGATCGCCCTGCTCGCCCGCAAGGTGAAGGGCGCGATCCTCATCAGCATCGTCACCATGACGGTCGTCGCGATCGTCATCGACGCGGTCGCCGACATCAAGAGCTGGGGCCTGACCACGCCGAAGGTACCCGACAAGATCGTCGCCGCACCCGACTTCGGGCTCGTCGGTCACTTCAGCCTGTTCGGCGGCTTCGCCAAGGCCGGTGTGCTCACCGCCGTGCTGCTCGTCTTCACCCTCATCCTCTCCGACTTCTTCGACGCCATGGGCACCATCGTCGGCATCAGCGCCGAGGCCGGACTGCTCGACGACCAGGGGCAGGTGTCCGGCATCGGCCGGGTGCTGTTCATCGACGGCGCCGCGGCCGTCGCCGGCGGGGTCGGCTCCGCCTCCTCCAACACCGCCTACATCGAGTCCGCAGCCGGCGTCGGGGAGGGCGCCCGCACCGGCTTCGCCAACCTCGTCACCGGCGGCCTGTTCGGGCTGGCGCTCTTCCTCACCCCGCTGCTGACCATCGTCCCGCTGCAGGCCGCCGCACCCGCGCTGATCGCGGTGGGCTTCCTGATGATGACCCACGTCAAGCACATCGACTGGGACCGGTACGAGATCGCCATCCCGGCGTTCCTCACCATCGCCGCGATGCCGTTCACCTACTCCATCACCGACGGCATCGGCGCGGGCTTCCTGTCCTACGTGCTCATCAAGACGGTCCTGGGCAAGGCCAGGGAGGTCAACTGGCTGCTGTGGGGGGTCTCCGCGCTGTTCCTGGTGTACTTCGCGATCGACCCGGTGGAGCAGGTCCTGGGCGTCGGGTGAGACGGGCGGGGGCGGCCGCGCGCGGCCGCCCCCGTGCCGCGCCTACTTGAGCGCGGCCTGCATCATCGCCCGGGCCACCGGCGCCGCGAGCCCGTTGCCGCTGACCTCGGAGCGGGCCGCGTCCGACTGCTCGACCATCACCGCGACGGCGACCTCCTTGCCGGTGCTGTCCGACTTGCCGTACGAGGTGAACCAGGCGTACGGCGTCTTGCTGTTGTTCTCGCCGTGCTGGGCGGTGCCCGTCTTGCCGCCGACCGTCACCCCGTCGATCAGCGCGTTCGTACCGGTGCCGTCCTTGACCACCGTCTCCATCGCCGACCGCAACTGCGCGGCGGTGGCGGAGCCGACGACCTGCTTGCCGTCCGTGCCGCCGTCGTAGTCCTTCAGCACGTCGCCGTCGCCGTCGGTGATCCGCGACACCATGTGCGGGGAGACCAGCTTGCCGCCGTTCGCCATGACTGCGGACACCATGGCCATCTGCAGCGGGGTCGCCGTGACGTCGAACTGGCCGATGCCGGACAGGGCGGTCTGCGCCTCGTCCATCCCGGAGGGGTAGACGCTGGGGTACGCCCGCACCGGGACGTCCTGTTTCTGGTCGTTGAAGCCGAACTTCTCCGCCATGGCCCGCACCTTGTCCTGACCGAGGTCGACGGCCATCTTGCCGAAGACGTTGTTGCAGGAGTAGCGCAGTGCGACCCGGATCGAGGCGTTCTCGCACGGTGCCGAGCGGTTCTCGTTGACCAGATCCTGGGTGCTGCCCTTCAGGGTGTACGGGTCGGGGCTGTCGGTCGGGTCGTCCACGTTCTTGTAGAGCCCGCTCTCCAGCGCGGCGGCCGCGACGACCAGCTTGAACGTCGAGCCCGGCGGCAGCGGCTGGCGCAGCGCGCGGTTGACGAGCGGCTTGTCCTTGTCCGCGTTGAGCGACTTCCAGGCGGCGCCGGCGGTGTTCGCGTCGGTGAGCCGCGTGGGGTCGTACGACGGCGTCGACACCGCCGCGAGGATCTTCCCGGTCTTCGGGTCAAGGGCGAGGGCGGCGCCCTTGCTGCCGCCGAGCGCCCGGTACCCGGCCTTCTGCACGGCCGGATCGATCGTCGTCACGACGTCGCCCGGGTCGGCGCGCTTGCCGGTCACCGTGCCCAGCACGGTCTTCAGTCTGCTGTCGGTGCCGTTGAGCAGGTCCTGGTAGATGCCCTCGAGCTGGGTCGGGGCGTAGGCCTGGGAGGCGTAGCCGGTCACCGGCGCGTACAGCTCGCCGTCGCGGTACGTCCGCTTGTACGCGAGGTCGCCGCCCTTCGTCCGCGCCGAGCCGGTGACGGCGCTGCCGGCCACGATGATGTTCCCCAGCGGCTGCGAGTACGTCTCGATGACGTTCCGCCGGTTGTCCTGGTCGTCCGCGAGGGCCGTTCCGTCGTAGTACTGCACCCAGGTCGCCCTGACCAGCAGGGCGAGCACCAGCAGCAGTGTGAAGACGGAAGCCCGCCTGATCGTCTTGTTCATGCCGCCGGTGAAGACGAGCCGGGCGGGGCAATCGTTCCCGTACGCCGCTTTTCTCATCCCGCGTTCAGGAAGCCGGCCTCGTACGCGGCGATCACCGCCCGGGCCCGGTCCCGGGCGCCGGTCCCGGCCAGTACAGCCGCGACGTGCGACTTCACGGTGGCGGGCCCGACGCCCGGCCGACGGGCCGTCTCGGCGTCGGTGAGCCCGCGGGACAGGAGCCGCAGCGCCTCGGCCCCGCGCGCCGTGAGCCACCCAGGCCGGGGGAGCGGACGCCCGCCACGTGGAACGACTACGTGAACCGCGGCGAGCGCGCCGGCCGGCACCAGACGGCCCCTGCGCCGCCGCGTCCGCCGAACAGGAGCGCCGGCGCCCGGCCCGGCGCCACCGGAGCGGGAGAGACGGAGGTCGGCACGGGCCGACTCCCCCCGCGTCCGGAGCGCGTCCCGCGCGACGACGATCCGCACACCACCGGAAGGCGGGGACGGCCGCGTGCGCGCCGGGCCTACAGCCGCCGTGTCGCCAGCGTCAGCCGGTCCCGCGCGTCGAACAGCGCGTCCTTGATCGTCTGTTCGTGGGCGGGGGTCAGCCGGGCCACCGGCACCGAGCAGCTGATGGCGTCCCGGGCGGGCGTGCGGTACGGGATCGCCACGCCGAAGCAGCGCAGCCCCAGGGTGTTCTCCTCGCGGTCGACGGCGAAGCCCTGTTCACGGACCTGGTTCAGCTCCTCGATCAGCTTCTCCCGGTCGGTGATGGTGTGCTCGGTGAGCGCGGGCAGCGTCTCCGGCAGCAGCTTGCGCACCTGCTCGTCGGTGTGGGTGGCGAGCAGCGCCTTGCCGAGGGAGGTGGAGTGGGCGGGCAGCCGCCGGCCGACCCGGGTGAACGGGCGCAGGTAGTGCTGGGACTGCCGGGTGGCCAGGTAGACCACGTTCGTGCCGTCGAGCCGGGCCAGGTGGATGGTCTCGGTGGTGTCGTCGGAGAGGCGGTCCAGGGTCGGCCGGGCGGCCGCCACCACCTCGTCGCCGTCGATGTAGGACGTGCCGACCAGCAGCGCCCGCACCCCGATGCCGTACCGCGTCCCCGTGGCGTCGGTCTCCACCCAGCCCAGCTCCACGAGCGTGCGCAGCAGCATGTACAGGCTGGACTTGGGGTATCCGACGGCCTCCTGCACCGCCGCGAGGGAGTGCATGCCGGGCCTGCCGGCGAAGTACTCGAGCAACTCAACGGTCCGCACCGCGGACTTGACCTGGGCCCCGCCCGTCTCGCCTGCCGACATCGCCCTTGACCCCTTCGTTCGACGGGAAATAGTCTCCGAGCAGCATATTCACCAGCAGAGACGGCGTTCAGTATATCGAACGCGCTGGTGGTTGACCCAGCGAATGCGGCCTTAACTGGAGGGACCCGCGGTGGCAGCAGCACCAGTCTGGAGTGTCGACCCGCGCACCGGGAAGCAGCGTGAACAGGTCGCGGTGGAGGCGACGGCCCAGGAGGTGGACGCGGCCGTCCGGGCGGCGCACGCCGCGCGCGGCTCCCTCGCCGACCGCACCGTGCGCTCGGCCTTCCTCCGCTCGGCCGCCGCCGGCCTGGAGGCCGCCGCGGACGGCCTGATCGAGACCGCCGACGCCGAGACCGCCCTGGGCCCGGTCCGCCTCACCGGGGAACTCGCGCGCACGGTCTACCAGTTGCGGGCCTTCGCCGACATCGTCGACGAGGGCGCCTTCCTGGACGTGATCGTCAACCACCCCGACGACACCGCCACCCCGCCCGTCCCGGACCTGCGCCGGTACAAGGTGCCGCTGGGCGTGGTCGCCGTGTACTCCGCCTCCAACTTCCCCTTCGCCTTCTCCGTGGCCGGCGGCGACACCGCCAGCGCGCTGGCCGCGGGCTGCCCGGTGGTCGTCAAGGCCCACCCCGACCACCCGGCCCTGTCCGAGCAGGTCGCCGCCGTACTGCGCCGGGCGGCCGCCGGCAACGGCATCCCCGAGGGGGCCGTCGGCCTGGTGCACGGCTTCGAGGCGGGCGTCGAACTGATCAAGCACCCGCTGGTCGCCGCCGCGGGCTTCACCGGCTCGGTGCGCGGCGGGCGCGCCCTGTTCGACGCGGCGGCCGCGCGTCCGGTGCCGATCCCGTTCCACGGTGAGCTGGGCTCGCTGAACCCGGTCCTGGTCACCGAGGCGGCCGCGGCCGAGCGGCCCGAGGCGATCGGCTCCGGACTCGCCGGGTCCATGACCCTCGGAGTCGGCCAGTTCTGCGTCAAGCCGGGCCTCGTGCTGGTGCCGTCCGGTGACGCCGGCGACCGGCTGCTGAAGTCCCTGGCCGACGCCGTCGGCGGCACCGCCGCCGGGGTGCTGCTCGACCACCGGATGCGGGACGACTTCATCGCGGGCGTGGCCGAGCGGGCGCAGCTCCCCGGGGTGGAGACGCCGGTCACGCCGGGCGCGGGCGGCGAGCACACGGTGAGCGCGGGCTTCCTGACGGTCCCGGCGAGCGGTCTGACCGCCGAGGGGGCGTACGACCTGCTGCTGGAGGAGTGCTTCGGGCCGGTGACCGTGGTGGTCCGCTACGCCGACGACGCCGAGGCCACCGCCGTGCTGTCGCGGCTGCCGGGCAACCTCACGGCCACGGTGCACCTGTCGGCCGGGGAGGCCGCCGGCGAGGGACGGGGCGCTCAGATCCTCGCCGAGCTGACGCCGCTGGCCGGACGCGTGCTGGTCGACGCCTGGCCGACCGGGGTGGCGGTGGCGCCGGCCCAGCACCACGGCGGGCCGTACCCCGCGACCACCTCCACCTCCACCTCCGTGGGCGGCACCGCCATCGAGCGGTGGCTGCGGCCGGTCGCCTACCAGAACGCGCCCGAGGCCCTGCTGCCCCCGGAACTGCGCGACGACAACCCGCTCGGGCTCCCGCGCCGGTTCAACGGCCGGCTGGAGCGCTGACCGGAGCGGCGGGACGTGACACGAGGAACCTGGGACACTCGCGCGATGGACGTCGAACTCCCCGAACTCCCCTTCCCCCTGCGGACGTACGGTCCCGACGGCAACTGGTCCTACGAGGGCGGTGTGCTCACCGGCTGGGCCGGGCCCCGGCAGGACCGGTTCGTGCCGCCCACCGGCGAGGCCCTGGACCCCGCCGCCGACGCGCCCCGGCTGCTCGGGGCGCCCGAGGGGGACTTCCAGCTCATAGCAAGGGTCACCGTGGGCTTCGGCGCGGCCTTCGACGCGGGCGTCCTGTACGTCCACGTCGGCGACCGCGCCTGGGCCAAGCTCTGCCTGGAGTACTCCCCGGACGTGCCCACCGTCTGCACGGTGGTCACCCGGGGGCACTCCGACGACGCCAACTCCTTCACCGTGGAGGGGAGCTCGGTCTGGCTGCGGGTCAGCCGGACCGGACGCGCCTTCGCCTTCCACGCCTCCCGGGACGGCGTGCGCTGGACCTTCGTCCGGCTCTTCACCCTGGGCGAGGAGAAGGAGTCCGGCGCGGCGCTGGTCGGCTTCATGACCCAGTCGCCGCTGGGGGAGGGCTGCGTGGTGACCTACGACCACCTCGAGTTCCGGGCCGGCTGGCCGGACGACCTGCGCGACGGCGGCTGAGCGCGGCGGGCGGGGCGCGCCACCGGGGAACCGGAGCCGCGCCCCGGCACGTCCCTGGGGGCGTGACCGAAGCGCACCGGACCACCGGGACCCTCATGATCAGGACCGCCCTGCCCGCGGAGGCGGGGGCCGTGGCGGAGCTGCACGTCCGGGCGAGGTCGACGTACTACCCGGACGGCCTCCCGGACGACGGTCTCGACTGGCCGGCCAGGTGGCGCGAGGCGATCGAACGGCCCGACGGGCACGTGCTGTGCGCCGTCGAACGGGGACGGCTCGCGGGCATCGCCTCCTTCCGCGCCCCCGGGGGAGCGCCCGCCGGCACGGTCAAGCTGTTCCAGTTCCACGTCGACCCCGGCCGCTGGCGCGCCGGCGTCGGAACGGCGCTGCACACCGCCTGCGTGGAGCAGTGGCGGGCCGACGGCGTCCGGACCGCGGTCCTGGACGTGCACGTGGACAACCGGCGCGCCCAGGCCTTCTACGCACGCCAGGGCTGGGTCCCCGACCCGGAGAACCCGCCCGTCGAGGGCGACCACCATCTCTTCCTGCGCCTGGCGGTGGCCGGGGAATGAACCCCGCTGCTTGAACGTTCACGTACGCGCGCGGGGAAACCCTCCGCACCCGTACGACCTGGAGAAGAGCCGAGAGCATGCGCGTCGAAATCTGGAGCGACATCGCCTGTCCCTGGTGTTATGTCGGAAAGGCCCGCTTCGAGAAGGCGCTCGCGGCCTTCCCGCACCGCGACGACGTCGAGGTGGTGCACCGCTCCTTCGAGCTGGATCCCGGCCGTGCCAAGGGCGACGTCCAGCCGGTGCTGACCATGCTCACCCGGAAGTACGGCATGAGCGAGGCGCAGGCCCAGGCCGGCGAGGACAACCTCGGCGCCCAGGCCGCCGCCGAGGGCCTGGACTACCGCACCCGCGACCGCGACCACGGCAGCACCTTCGACATGCACCGCCTGCTGCACTTCGCCAAGGCGCAGGGCAGGCAGGACGAACTGCTGCAGATCCTGTACCGGGCCAACTTCGCCGAGGAGCGGTCCGTGTTCGGCGAGGACGACGAGCGGCTGGTGGAGCTGGCCGTCGAGGCCGGCCTGGACGCCGGAGCCGCCCGGGCGGTCCTCGCCGACCCCGCCGCCCACGCCGACGAGGTCCGCGCCGACGAGCGCGAGGCCGCCGAGCTCGGCGCGACCGGCGTTCCCTTCTTCGTCCTCGACCGTAAGTACGGCGTCTCCGGAGCCCAGCCCGCCGAGGTCTTCACCCGGGCGCTGGCCCAGGCCTGGGGCGAGCGCTCCCCGCTGAAGCTGGTCGACGAGGGCACGGCCGAGGCCTGTGGCCCGGACGGGTGCGCGGTGCCCCAGCACTGAGAAACCGCAGGCCGGCGCGGACGTATAAGGGCCACTAAGAGGACCCGCGAGGAAATACGCGATGGACTGCGACTTCCCCGGGCCGCAGAGTGGACCCCATGGAGACCACGGAGACGTTCGACACCCTCGTCCGCGCCGAGTTCGCCCCCAGGAGCAGCTACCTCAACACCGCCAGCAACGGCCTGCTGCCCGCCCGTACCGTCACCGCCCTGCACGAGGCGGCGCTGCTGCGGGCCGAGGGCCGGCCGCTGCTGCCGCTGTACGAGGACGTCGAGGCCTGCCGGGCCGCCTACGCCCGGCTCGCCGGCGTTCCGGCCGGCCGTGTCGCGGCCGGCGCCTCGGTCGCCGCGCACACCGGTGTGATCGCCGCGTCGCTGCCCGCCGGCGCCGAAGTGCTCACCGCAGAGGACGACTTCAGCTCCGTGCTGAACCCGTTCCACGTCCGCGGCGACCTCAAGGTGCGGGCGGTCCCGCTGGAGCGGATCGCCGAGTCCGTCCGTCCGGACACCGCACTGGTCGCGCTCAGCGCCGTGCAGTCCGCCGACGGACGCGTCGCCGACCTGGCGGCCGTGCGCGAGGCCGCCCGCGAGCACGGCGCGCGCACCTACGTCGACTTCTCCCAGTCCGCCGGCTGGCTCCCCATGGACGCGGCCGCCTTCGACTTCAGCGCCGCGGTCTCCTTCAAGTGGCTGCTCGGCCCGCACGGTGCGGCGTTCCTGGTGGTCCCGGAGGACCTCGGCGGGCTGAGCCCGGTGCTGGCAGGCTGGGTCGCGGGGGAGCGGCCGTGGGACAGCTGCTACGGCCCGGTCGAGGAACTCGCCCATTCCGCGCGGCGGTTCGACCTCAGCCACGCCCTGTTCACGTACGCGGGGCTGCGCCGCTCGCTGGAACTCGTCGAGGAGATCGGGCTGCCGGCGCTGCACGCGCACGCCGTGCGGCTCGCCGACCGGTTCCGGACCGGGCTCGCCGGCCTCGGCCACGAGGCCGGCGAGCCCGGCTCCGCCATCGTCTCGGTGCCGGGACTCGGCCACCTCCAGCCCGGGCTGAGCGAGGCCGGCATCGAGGTGTCCGACCGGTCGGGCAATCTGCGCGCGGGCTTCCACCTCTACAACACCCCGGCGGACGTGGACCGGCTGCTGGACGCGCTGTCCCGCTGACCACGCGACCGGGCCGGAGCCTTTCGTCCCACACGAGGAGGCTCCGGCCCGGCGGTCGGAAGAGGACTACTTCGCCGGCTTCACCGGAGTGAAGTCCCGGGCCCCGATGCTGCGTCTTCCCGGGGGGCGACCCCCGGACCCCCGGCCGGGAGCGTTCACCGAACCGGAGTGAAGTCCCGGGCCCCGACGAACTCCGGCCTGCGCACCGGCGCCGCGAACGGCTCCACCGCCTTGTTCTCCACGCTGTTGAAGACGATGAAGACGTTGCTGCGCGGGAACGGCGTGATGTTGTCGCCGGAACCGTGCATGCAGTTGCAGTCGAACCAGGTCGCCGAGCCGGCCTTGCCGGTGAACAGCCGGATGCCGTACTCGCCGGCCATCTTCGTCAGCGCCTCGTCGGACGGGGTGCCCGCGTCCTGCATCTGCAGCGACTTCTTGTAGTTGTCCTCGGGCGTGGCCCCCGCGCAGCCCAGGAACGTGCGGTGCGAGCCGGGCATGATCATGAGCCCGCCGTTGGTGTCGTAGTTCTCGGTCAGCGCGATCGAGACGGACACCGTGCGCATGTTGGGCAGGCCGTCCTCGGCGTGCCAGGTCTCGAAGTCCGAGTGCCAGTAGAAGCCGCTCGCGCCGAAGCCCGGCTTGACGTTGATCCGCGACTGGTGGACGTACACGTCGGAACCGAGGATCTGCCGGGCCCGGCCGACCACCCGCTCGTCGCGCACGAGCTCCGCGAACACCTCGCTGATTCGGTGCACTTCGAAGACGGAGCGGATCTCCTTGGTCTTCGGCTCGACGATCGAGCGCTCGTCGGCCCGGATCGCCGGGTCGGCGACCAGCCGGTCCAGCTCGCCCCGGTAGACCTCGACCTCGTCCGGGGTGATGAGCTGGTCGACGGCGAGGAAGCCGTCGCGCTCGAACGCCTGCAGGTCGGCCGTCGCGATCGGACCGGGCGTGTCGGGGGAGCCCCAGACCACCGGGTCCTGGCGGGGGACGGTCACCTCACTGGTGCCGCGGCTGGGGTACAGGTCGGTGACAGCGGGCATCGGTGTCACACCTCCTCGGGCTCGGTGAGCAGCGGGTAGACGCCGTTCTCGTCGTGGTCCTCCCGTCCGGTCACGGGCGGGTTGAACACGCAGATGCAGTGGAAGTCCTCCTTGACGCGCAGCGTGTGCCGCTCGTGCCCGTTCAGGAGGTACATGGTGCCGGGGGTGATGGTGTACACCTTCCCGGTCTCGCGGTCGGTGAGCTCGGCCTCGCCCCGGGTGCAGACGACGGCCTCGATGTGGTTGGCGTACCACATGTTCGTCTCGGTACCCGCGTACAGGATGGTCTCGTGCACGGAGAAGCCGACCCGCTCCTTGGCGAGGACGATCCGCTTGCTCTCCCACGTGCCGGACGCGGACTTGATGTGCCGGTCGGTGCCTTCGAGGTCCTTGAACGATCGGACGATCACGGTGCTGTACTTCCTCCTGGTCGAACGGTTGCTCCGCGGTGCGGCCGGCGGGCCGCGCGGAGCGGGTCAGACGGTCTCGCGGACGGCGCGGGAGAGGACGCTGAGGCCCTCGTCCAGCTCGTCGGGGGTGATGGTGAGCGCCGGCAGCAGCTTGACGACCTCGCCCTCCGGGCCCGAGGTCTCGATGAGCAGCCCCAGCTCGAAGGCGCGCCGGGCGACCCGCGAGGCCCGGTCCTTGTCGTGGAACTCCAGGCCCCACACCAGGCCGCGGCCGCGGTACTCCTTCACGTCGGCGAGGTTCTCCTCGGTGATGGAGATCAGGGCCTGCTCGACCTGCTCGCCGCGGGTGCGGGTCTGCTTCTCCATGGCGGCGCCGTCGGTCCAGTAGGTCTCCAGCGCCGCGGTGGCGGTGACGAACGCGGGGTTGTTGCCGCGGAAGGTGCCGTTGTGCTCGCCCGGCTCCCAGACGTCCAGCTCGGGCTTGAACAGGCACAGCGACATAGGCAGGCCGTAACCGCTGATCGACTTCGACACGGTGACGATGTCGGGCGTGATCCCCGCCTCCTCGAAGGAGAAGAAGGCGCCCGTACGGCCGCAGCCCATCTGGATGTCGTCGACGATGAGCAGCATGTCCTGGCGCTCGCACAGCTCGGCCAGCGCCCGCAGCCAGGCCGCGCGCGCGACGTTGATGCCGCCCTCGCCCTGCACGGTCTCCACGATCACGGCGGCGGGCTTGTTGAGGCCGGACCCCTGATCCTCGAGCAGCCGCTCGAACCACAGGAAGTCGGGGACCTGGCCGTCGAAGTAGTTGTCGAACGGCATGGGGGTGCCGTGCACCAGCGGGATGCCGGCGCCGGCCCGCTTGAAGGCGTTGCCGGTGACCGCGAGGGAGCCCAGCGACATGCCGTGGAAGGCGTTCGTGAACGACACGATCGCCTCCCGCCCCTTCACCTTGCGGGCGAGCTTCAGCGCCGACTCGACGGCGTTGGTGCCCGTCGGGCCCGGGAACATGACCTTGTAGGGCAGGTCGCGCGGGCGCAGCACCAGGTTCTCGAAGGTCTGCAGGAAGCCACGCTTGGCCGTGGTCGACATGTCCAGGCCGTGGGTGACGCCGTCCCGGGACAGGTAGTCGATGAGCGCCCGTTTGAGCACCGGGTTGTTGTGCCCGTAGTTGAGTGAGCCGGCCCCGGCGAAGAAGTCGAGGTACGCGTGGCCGTCCTCGTCGTACATACGGCTGCCCTGCGCACGGTCGAACACGGTGGGCCAGCCGCGGCAGTAGCTGCGCACCTCGGATTCGAGGGTTTCGAAGACGCTCAGGTCGGGCTGGGTGATCGTCACGGTGGATCGCTCCTCAGTGCGCGGTGGTGGGGGTGAGAGGGCCGATGCGGTACAGGACTTCGGGGTCGTGCGGGCCGTCCGGGAACAGGCCGGCCGGGAACAGCACCTCGCGGGTCAGGTCCGCGCCGTGCCGGTCGGCGAAGGAGGAGAAGAGCCGCTCGGAGGCCGCGTTCCCGGGGGTGATGGTGGTCTCGATGCCGGTGATCCCGCGCTCGGCGGTGAGCCGGGCGGTCAGCCCGTCCAGCAGTGCGGCGGCGATGCCGTGGCCGCGGTGGGCGGAGTCCACGGCCACCTGCCACACGAGCAGGGTGCGGGGGTCGTCGGGCCGCACGTACCCGGTGACGAAACCGACGGGCTCGCCGTCCGCGCCGCGGGCCACCGCCGAGGTGGCCGCGAAGTCCCGGCACCACAGCAGATAGCTGTACGAGGAGTTCAGGTCGAGGGTTTTCGATTCCTTGGCGAGCCGCCAGAGCGAGGCTCCGTCGGTCACCGCCGGTCGGTCTATGAGCAGGTCTGCTGGTGCGGCAGTCATGCGGATGGAATTTAGCGAGACAAATTGAAGAATGCACGGGCGGCATCGGCGCCACTCACGACGGTGCCGATGAAATGTCGGATTTGACCTCCATCAAAACGGGACAAAGGGACCTGCTTGTGGAGTGTGTCACATACATGAAACATGCCGAGAAAACCGTCCGTTTAGCTGTGCAAAAAGCGGGCAGAAGAAGACGGGAAGCTATCGACGGATGAATTCGCGGAATTTGTGAAACTAATTTGAATTTCCACTCCGGCAATGAAAACGGCCCGCACGGAGCGTGCGGGCCGTCGTTTCGGGGACTTCTGCGGTCACCGCCAGGCGTCGTCCGCCGCCCGGCGTGCCGCCGACAGGTCCACCGTCAGCCCCTGCCCGGCGAGCGCCCCGCCCAGGGCCGCCAGGCAGGCGTGCACGGCGTCCAGCGTGGCGTCCGGCCCGTAGTGGTTCACCCGGATCATCTCCTTGGCCAGGGCACCGCCGCCGGCGGCCAGCGGCAGCCCCGGCTCGCTCCCCAGTGCGTGCGCCACCAGCTCCGACGCCGGCGTGCCGGAGGGCGCCCGCAGGGTGGTGGCGACCGGAGCCGCGTCCCGCGCCTCGTACACGTACGGCTCCAGGCCGCCGCCCAGTGCCGCCGCACCCGCCCGGGTGGCCCGCGCGGCGCGGGCGTGCCGCGCCATCACCGCGTCGAGGCCCGCGGACTCGATCCGCTCCAGGCACGCCTCCAGCGCGAGCATCTCCAGCTGGGCGGGAGCGTGCAGCAGCGCCTTGCGGCCGCCGTCGATCCAGCGCTCCTTCCAGTCCAGCAGGGAGAGGTAGGAGTGGCGCGGGGCGTTCGGGTTGGCAGCCATGCGCGCCCACGCCCGCTCGCTCACCGAGATCGCCGACACCCCCGCCGGCCCGCCCATCGCCTTCTGGGCCCCGATCACGCACAGGTCGACGCCCCAGGCGTCCGGCAGCACCGGCTCCGCGCCGACCGAGGCGACCGCGTCCAGGTAGAACAGCGCGCCCTGCTCCCGCACCGCCTCGCCGATCTCCGCGACCGGGTTGGTGTTGCCCGTCGCCGCCTCCGCGTGGACCAGCGACACGAAGTCGATCTCCGGGTGCCCGGCGAACGCCTCCCGGACCGCGGCGGCCGTCACCGCCGTGTGGAAGGGCACCGCGAGGTCGTGCACCGTGGCCCCGCAGTCCCGCAGCCAGTTCCCGAAGGTCTGCCCGTACGGACCCGTGATCACGTTGAGCGCCGTCGTGCCGGGGCCGGCCGCCGCGCGGATCGCGCCCTCCAGCGGCAGCAGCGCCTCGCCCTGGGTGATCACTACGTCCTGGCGGGTGTCCAGCAGCCGGGCCACCCTGTCCTCGATGGCGGCGAACCGTTCGGCGCTCAGCGGGGGCAGATCGAGGAGGGGGTGGGTCACGGCGCTGCTCTCTTCGCTCACGAGGGTCCACGAGGCCGGCCGAAGGCCGACGGCAACGAGGGTAACGCCCGCCCTCCACCCCCTCGCGACCGGCGACTTCTCAGGCCGGAAGGCCTCTCGGCCATCGGTTTGATTTGAGAGACCCAAACATCTCCTTATAATCGGAACCCAAGATTCCCCCCACTGGAGACCTCCCCATGAAAACGCTCCTCGGGCGCCGGACCCGCCTTCTGGCCACCACCACCGCCACGGCCGGGCTCGTGCTCGTGGCCGGCTGCTCCTCGGGCAACGGGGGAGGCGGTGCCACGGTCAAGGGGGTCCACCTCGTCAAGGCCGGGCAGCTGACCACCTGCACCCACCTGCCCTACCCGCCGTTCCAGTCGGAGGTGAACGGCAAGGTGCAGGGCTTCGACGTCTCCCTGATCGACATCGTCGCCAAGGACCTCGGCGTCAAGCAGCAGATCCTCGACACGCCGTTCGAGAACTTCAAGACCGGCGCGTTCCTCAACTCGGGCCAGTGCGACCTGGCCGCGGCCGGCATGACCATCACCGCCGAGCGCAAGAAGAACGTCGACTTCTCCGACCCGTACTTCGAGGCCACCCAGGCCGTCCTGGTCGACAAGAACAGCGGGATCAACTCCCTGGACGACGTCAAGGCCAAGGGCAAGAAGCTCGGCGCCCAGGCGCAGACCACCGGCGAGGACTACGTCAAGGGCAAGGGCTACGACCCGATCTCCTTCGAGTCCTCCGACGCGGTCCTCAACGGCCTGCGCACCGGCCAGGTCCAGGCCGTCGTCATCGACTACCCGGTCGTCCAGGGCTGGCTGAAGGACAAGGCCAACGCCGGCAAGTTCAAGGTCGTCGGCAACCTCAAGACCGGTGAGCAGTACGGGTTCACCGTCAAGAAGGGCAACACCAAGCTGCGCGAGGCCGTCAACAAGGCGATCGCCGACGCGAAGGCCGACGGCACGTACAAGAAGCTGTACGAGAAGTGGATCGGCCCGTACGACGCGTCCGCCGCCTCCCCCTCGGCCTCATGACCGACACCGGCGCAGCACTGCGGCCGAAGAAGAAGGGCCTGACCCGGCGGCAGCGGCGCAGCCTGTCCAGGACGGTGCAGTACGTCGTGTTCGCCGCCGCCGTGATCGCGTTCGCGCTGGCGGCGGACTGGGGCCGGCTGAAGAACCAGTTCGCCCAGGGCGGCATCGCCAAGCAGATGTTCCCCGAGGTCATCACCCTGGCGCTGAAGAACACCGTGCTCTACACGCTGTCCGGCTTCGTCGTCGGACTCGTGCTCGGCATGGTCGTCGCCCTGATGCGGCTGTCCTCCGTGGGCCCGTACCGCTGGTTGGCGGGCATCTACATCGAGATCTTCCGCGGCCTGCCGGCCCTGCTGATCTTCATCTTCGTCGGCGTCGCCGTGCCGCTCGCCTTCCCGGGCACGGAGATCCCGGGCGGCACGTACGGCAAGGTCGCCATCGCGCTCGGGCTGGTCTCGGCCGCGTACATGGCCGAGACGATCCGAGCCGGCATCCAGGCCGTGCCCAAGGGCCAGATGGAGGCGGCCAGGTCGCTCGGCTTCTCGCCGGCCCGGGCCATGGTCTCGATCATCGTCCCGCAGGCCTTCCGAATCATCCTGCCGCCGCTCACCAACGAACTCGTCCTGCTCTTCAAGGACTCCTCGCTGGTGCTGTTCCTCGGCGTCACCCTCGAGGAGCGCGAACTGTCCAAGTACGGCCGCGATCTGGCCAGTACCACCGCCAACTCCACGCCGATCCTGGTCGCCGGCCTGTGCTACCTGCTGGTGACCATCCCGCTCGGCTACGTCGTGCGCCGCATGGAGTCCAGGTCCCAGGAGGCGATCCGGTGAGCCGCGCGGAGATCCAGGTCCAGGACCTGCACAAGTCCTTCGGCGACAACCACGTGCTGCGCGGCATCGACCTGGAGATCGGCCAGGGCGAGGTCGTCTGCGTCATCGGGCCCTCCGGATCCGGCAAGTCCACGCTGCTGCGCTGCGTGAACCTGCTGGAGGAGCCCACCGGCGGCCGGGTCTTCGTCGGCGGCACCGAACTGACCGACCCGGACGTGGACATCGACGCCGCGCGCCGCCGCATCGGCATGGTCTTCCAGCAGTTCAACCTCTTCCCGCACCTGAGCGTCACCGAGAACCTCACGCTGCCGCAGCGCCGCGTCCTCGGCCGGGACAAGGCGACGGCCGCGCGGATCGCCGCCGAGAACCTGGAGCGCGTCGGCCTGGCCGAGAAGGCGCAGGCCTACCCGTCCTCGCTCTCCGGCGGCCAGCAGCAGCGGGTGGCCATCGCCCGGGCGCTCGCCATGGGCCCCGAGGTGATGCTGTTCGACGAGCCGACCTCCGCCCTCGACCCCGAGCTGGTCGGGGACGTCCTCGCGGTGATGCGCCGGCTCGCCGAGGAGGGCATGACCATGATGGTCGTCACCCACGAGATGTCCTTCGCGCGCGAGGTCGCCGACCGGGTCGTCTTCATGGACGGCGGCGTGATCGTCGAGGACGGCCGCCCCGGCCAGGTCATCGGCGCCCCCCGGCACGAGCGCACCCGCCACTTCCTCTCCCGCCTGCTGGACCCGGCGATGGCCGAGGTCGAGGAGGAGAGCTCGGACCAGGTGGGCGGGGCCGAGCGGTAGCTCACTAAGGTGCCGGGTATGAGCGATGACGCGGTGCTGCACGTGAGGGGGCGGGTCCTGGCCGGGCCCGAGGACGTCCGCGACGAGCTGTGGGTGGTCGGGGGCCGCGTGTCCTACGAGCGCCCCGCCGGGGCGCGCGACGTGACCGCCGTCGAGGGCTGGGCGCTGCCCGGCCTGGTCGACGCGCACTGCCACGTCGGCCTCGGCGCCGAGGGCCCGGTGGACGCGGACACCGCCGAGAAGCAGGCGCTGACCGACCGGGAGCGGGGCACCCTGCTGATCCGGGACGCCGGCTCGCCCTCCGACACCCGCTGGATCGACGACCGCGAGGACCTCCCGAAGATCATCCGGGCCGGCCGGCACATCGCCCGTACCCGCCGCTACATCCGCAACTACGCCTGGGAGGTCGAGCCGGAGGACCTGGTCTCCCACGTCGCCCGGGAAGCACGGCGCGGCGACGGCTGGGTCAAGCTGGTGGGCGACTGGATCGACCGCGATCTCGGCGACCTCTCCGCCTGCTGGCCGCGGGAGGCGGCCGAGGCCGCCATCGCCGAGGCCCACCGGCTGGGCGCCCGCGTCACCGCGCACTGCTTCGCCGAGAGCTCCCTGCGCGACCTGGTCGAGGCGGGCATCGACTGCGTCGAGCACGCCACCGGCCTGACCGACGACCTGATCCCGCTGTTCGCCGAGCGGGGCGTGGCGATCGTCCCGACCCTCGTCAACATCGCCACCTTCCCGCAGCTCGCGGCGGGCGGCGAACGCAGGTATCCGCGCTGGTCGGCCCATATGCGCCGGCTGCACGAGCGCCGCTACGACACCGTGCGCGGCGCCCACGACGCCGGCATCCCGGTCTACGTGGGCACCGACGCCGGCGGCTCACTGGCCCACGGGCTGGTCGCGGCCGAGGTCGCGGAGCTGGTGACCGCGGGCATCCCGCCCGTGCGGGCGGTGGCGGCGGCGAGCTGGAGCGCCCGCGCCTGGCTGGGCCGGCCCGGCCTGGAGGAGGGCGCACCGGCCGACCTCGTGGTGTACGAGGCCGACCCGCGGGCGGACGTCCGGGTGCTGGCGGCCCCGCGCCGGGTGGTGCTGAACGGACGGGTCGTGGAGTAGGGCGCTTGGGAGGGCCGGGCGGCACGGGCGGGGCGGGTGAACGGATGTGCCCGGTGATTCGAAGCCGTGTACGGAAACTCCACGATGGAGTGAAGTAACGCTGGATCGCCGACCGTTCACCCACAGTGCGTACAAGGTTGACGTGTCCCAAGCAGTTTCTTCTGGGGGTCCCACCGCCTTGAACAGCAACAACTTCCGCATGCCCGTACGCAGGATCGCCACGGCCGCGACGGTCACCGCGCTCGCCGCGGCGCCCGCGCTGCTGGGCGCGAGCGCCGCGCACGCCACCACCGGCCACGGCCGCGCCTCCGCCGTCGTGCTCCGCACCGGGCTCGACGTGTCCCTGCTCAACAGGACCGTGAACGTCCCGCTCGCGGTCTCCCTCAACGAGGTCGAGGCGCCGCGCAGCGCCGACCGTACCGCCCTGACGGCCCGTCTCGACGGCGTGAACGGCGGCCGCCCGTTCACCGTCCTCGGCGCGGAGGCCGCCTCCGCCAGTGCCACGGCGAACGGACGGCTGGCCGAGGGCTCGGTCCGCCTCGTCCACGCCAAGCTGCACGTCCCGGGCCTGCCCCTGCTCTCCGTGGTGGAGGTCGGCACGGTCACCGCCAAGGCGACCTGCGCCGCGGGGAAGGCGCCGGTCGCCTCCGCGAACGTCCTCGGGGCCGTCACGGTCCTCGGCAAGCGGGTCACACTGACCGCCGGCGGCCCCGCCGTGGTGAAGGTGCCGGGCGTCGGCGAGGTGAGCCTCGACCTCTCCCAGCGCCGGACCACCTCCCGCACGGCGGCCGCCACGGCACTCGAACTCAGGGTCTCCGTCAACCCGTTGAAGCTGAACGTGGCCGAGGTGAACGGCACGGTCACGCTCGCCAAAGCCACCTGCGAGACCCCCGCACCGGCCCGGCACGCGGCCAAGGACGACTCCGGCACCGCCCCCGAGGTCAAGCCCCAGGGCGCCCCGGGCGCCCAGGCCGACCTCGCGGAGACGGGCGGCGACTCGGCCACCCCGTACATCGCGGGCGGCGCGCTGGCACTGCTGCTGGCCGGCGGAGGCGCGGTGACCGTGGCCCGCCGCCGCAGGAACTGACGGGCCCCGGCCACAAGGGGGGCGCCGGGCCGGGACGGCGCCCGGGCGGCGCCCCGGCTACGGCAGTGCGGCCGACAGCGCCGCCAGGAAACCGCTCACCGTCCCCCGGTCCCGCACCGCCACCCGCACCCACTCGTCCCCGTCCAGGCCCGGGAAGGTGTCCCCGCGCCGCACCGCGTACCCGATCTCACGCAGCCGGCCCCGTACGGCGCCCGCCTCCGGCAGCCGTACCAGCACGAACGGCCCTTCCGCCGGCGACACCACCCGCACCCCGCGGGACGCCAGCGCGGCGAGCCCGGCCACCAGGTGGCCGCGGTCCGCCGCGATCCGGTGCGCCGCGTGCGCCGCCTCCGCCAGCGCCCGCGGCGCCACACACGCCTCGGCCGCGGCGAGGGCCGGCGTCGACACCGGCCACAGCGGCTGGGCCCGCTCCAGCCCGTCGATCGTCTCCGGCGCGGCCAGCACGTACCCGATGCGCAGCCCGGCCAGCCCCCAGGTCTTGGTCAGGCTGCGCAGCACGACGAGACCGGGCACGTCGGTCCGCCCGGCCAGCGCCTCCCGCTCACCGGGCACCGCGTCCATGAACGCCTCGTCGACCACCAGCACCCGGCCGGGCCGGGCGAGCCCGGCGACGGAGCCGGCCGGGTGCAGCACCGACGTCGGGTTCGTCGGGTTCCCGATCACCACCAGGTCCGCGTCCTCGGGCACCGCCGCCGGATCCAGCCGGAACCCGTCCGCCGCCCGCAGCAGCACCCGGTCCACGGTGTGCCCCGCGTCCCGCAGCGCCGCCTCCGGCTCGGTGAACTGCGGATGCACCACCACCGGCCGGCGCACCTTCAGCGCCCGCGCCAGCAGCACGAACGCCTCCGCCGCTCCCGCCGTCAGCAGCACCCGCTCCACCGGCAGGCCGTGCCGCGCGGCGACCGCCGCCCGCGCGGCCCGCCCGTCCGGGTAGGCCGCGAGGGACGGCAGCGAGGCGGCGATCTCCTCCCGCAGCCACTGCGGCGGGGTGTCCGCGCGGACGTTGACGGCGAGATCGACCAGCCCCGCGCCGTCGTCACGCATCTCCGCGTCCCCGTGGTGGCGCAGGTCGGGCCCGCCGCCCGGGACGGCCCCGGTCTCCTCAGTGCGCATGGCTGTGCGAGTGCCCCCCGTGGTGGTGCCCGTGGTGGTGGCCGTCGTCGTCAGGGTGGAAGTGGGGCTGCTGCGGCAGCCCGACCTTGTCCTCGAAGCCGGGCAGCGCGATCCGGTACACACAGGAGTCGCAGTTCATCCGCAGATCACCCTTGACTGCCTCCGCGTACCGCTCCATCACCAGGTCCAGCAGCTCCGGCTCGGGCCCGATGACGTCCGCGGAGCGCACCTCGAGCTCCGGACGGGCCGCCGCCCACTCCTCGGTCTGCCTGCGCACCCGGTCCGGCAGGATGCCGGTGAACAGGAAGTACGGCAGCACGACGATCCGCCGCGCCCCCAGCCGTACGCACCGGTCCAGCCCGCTGGGCACGTCCGGCGCCGCCAGCGACACGAACGCCGTCTCCACCCCGGCGTAGCCGCGTCCCTCCCACAGCAGCCGGGCCGCCTTGTGCACCTCGGCGTTGGCGTCCGGGTCGGTCGATCCGCGCCCCACCAGCAGCACGGTCACGTCGGACCGCTCGGCGGACGTGCCGGCCAGTGCCTCCTCCAGCCGCCGCTGCAGGACGTCGAGCAGCGCCGGGTGCGGGCCGAGCGGCCGCCCGTAGGTGTACGAGATGCCCGGGTGCCGCTCCTTCTCCCGGTTGAGCGCCGCCGGGATGTCGCCCTTGGCGTGCCCGGCGGACACCAGCATCAGCGGTACGGCGGCGAAGCGCCGCACGCCCCGGTCCACCAGGTCGGCGACCGCCTCGCCCAGCGGCGGCGGGGACAGCTCGATGAAGCCGCCGGCGACGGGCAGTTCGGGGTGGCGGCGGCCCAGCTCCCGTACGAAGTCGCGGAACGCCTCGGCTCCGGCCTCGTCCCGGGTGCCGTGGCCGGCGATGAGCAGGGCGGGCGGCGGGGTGGTCACGGGGTCTCCTTCGGGGAAATCGGGTGGTACAGCAGGGCGTTGAGCGCGGCGGCGGCGACCGCCGACCCGCCCTTCTCGGACACGTTGCTCACGGCGGGCAGCCCGCTCGCGCGCAGCGCCTCCTTGGACTCGACCGCGCCGACGAAGCCGACGGGCAGGCCGATGACGAGTGCGGGGGAGGCCTCCAGGGTCAGCAGCTCCTCCAGGGCGGTCGGGGCGTTGCCGATCACCCAGAGGGCGCCGGGCCCCACCTCCTCGAAGGCGAGCCGAATCCCGTGCGCCGAACGGGTCAGCCCCGGCCCGGCCACGGCGTCCCCCAGCCGGCAGACGGTCTCCCGGCGGGTGATGCCGGCCCCGACCATCCCGACGTCCACGACGACCGGCGCCCCGGCGTGCAGCGCGGCGTGCGCCCCCTCCAGGTGGCCCTCGTCCGTGACGAGGTCGCTCGCGTACTGGAGGTCGGCGGCGGAGTGGACGACCCGCTCCACCACCGCCCGGGTCAGCGGCGGGAGGTGCGAGGTGTCCAGCCGGGCGCGCAGCCGCCGGTAGGACTCCTGCTCGATGGGGTGGACGACACGGTTCACTTCGGCTCCTCCTGCCAGCGGTAGCCGCGCGGGGTCACCATGCGGCCGGCGATGTTCCGGGTCGCGGTGTTGCCCACGGTGACGACCGTCATCATGTCGACCGTCGCCGGGTCCAGTCCGCCGAGCGTGGTCAGCCGGCTCGACTCGTCCGGCCGGGAGGCGTTGCGCACCACGCCGACCGGCGTCGCCGGGTCCCGGTGGCCGGCGAGGACGGCGAGCGCCTTGGGGAGCTGCCAGTCGCGGCCGCGGGAGCGCGGATTGTAGAAGGTGACCACGATGTCCGCCTCGGCCGCCGCCCGCACCCGCCGCTCGATGACCTCCCACGGCGTGTGCAGGTCGGACAGGCTGATGGACACGTGGTCGTGGCCGAGCGGCGCCCCGAGGACCGCCCCCGCGGCGAGCGCGGCGGTCACGCCCGGCACGCCGACCACGTCGATGTCGTCGGAGGCCTCGGCGAGCGCGGGCGACGCCATCGCGTAGACGCCCGCGTCACCGCTGCCGATCAGCGCCACCGCGTGCCCGCGCCGGGCCTCCTCGACGGCGGTACGGGCCCGTTCCTCCTCCGCGCCCAGCCCCGACTCCAGCACCCGGGTGCCGGGCCGCAGCAGGTCGCGGATCTGGTCGACGTACTGGTCGAGGCCGACCAGCACCGAGGCCCGGCGCAGCTCGGCCGTCGCGCGGGGGGTGAGCAGGTCCCGGGCGCCGGGACCGAGCCCGACCACGGCGAGCCGGCCGCGGCCCGGACGCCGTGCCACGGCGCAGGTCGCCATCGCCGGGCGGCCGTCGGCGCGCACCGACTTCCGCTTGGGCACCAGGAGTTCGCCGCCGCGCGCCAGCGCCGCCGCCTCCGCGACCGAGGGCGTGCCGACGGCCGCGAGCGGCGCACCGGACGGGTTCGGCACCGCCACGTCCGCCAGCTCCGGCGCCGGGTACGTCACCAGCCGCACCCCCAGCCGCGCGGCGGCGGCCACGAGGCCCGGCTCCTCGGACTTGGCGTCCACGGTGGCCAGTTCGGCGACCGACCGAGGTGACAGGCCCGCCTCCCGCAGCGCCTCCTCGACCAGGGCGAGCACCTCGTCCGCCGGCGCGCCCCGGGAGGCGCCCACGCCGACCACCAGGGACGGCGGCCTGAGCAGCACCTCCCGCTCGCCCGGGGCCACGGCCCGGTCGGTGAGCCGCACGGTGTACGCGCCCCCGGGCGAGACCGGCAGCGCGGGCAGCGGCCACGGCACCTCGGCCTCCAGGGCGACCGGTTCGCCGTCCAGCAGGGCCCGCGACACCGCGGCGACAGCGCCCTCGTACGGGAGGCCGAGGGTGTCGAGGCCCGGCAGCCCCACCGCGTCCGTCGCGGTCGTCACCACCGGCTCGGCGCCCAGCAGCCCGCCCACCTCGCGGGCGAGTTCGTTGGCTCCGCCGCCGTGTCCGCCGAGCAGCGACACCGCGAACCGGCCGCCCTCGTCCACGCACACCACGCCGGGGTCGGCCGCCTTGTCGCCGAGCAGCGGCGCGAGCAGCCGTACCACCGCTCCCGTCGCCAGGAAGCAGACGAGCTGCTCGCACTCGGCGAACGCGGCCCGTACGGCCTCCCCGGCGCCGCCGTCGTACACCCGCGTACGGTCCGGCCAGGCCGCGGCCAGCCGGTCCCGCGCCGCCGCGCCCGCCGCGGTGGCGGAGATGAGGCCGATCACTTCGCTACTCCTTCACTGGTCGCCGGGGGCCTGACGCCCCACAGCAGGAAAACGGGATTGGCCGCCGCCAGCCGGGTCACGTCCCCGGGCAGCGGCGCCAGCCGGGACGACTGCAGCAGCACGCCGTCACAGCGCAGCCCCGCGCCCGTCAGCGCCGCCCGCGCGGCCGGCACCCGGTCCAGCGCGGCCAGGGCGACGACGACGGTCCGCCGGGCCCGCCGCGCGCACGCGCCGACGATGTCCGGCAGCTCGCGCCCCCCGCCGCCGACGAACACCGCGTCGGGGTCGTCGAGCCCGTCCAGCGCGCCCGGCGCCGCACCGTGCACCACCTCCACGTCGACCCCGTGGGCGGCGGCGTTGGCCCGGATCCGCCCGACCCCGTCCGCGGTCCGCTCCACGGCGACGGCGGCCGCGCCGAGCCGCGCGCACTCCACGGCCACCGAACCCGAACCCGCCCCGACGTCCCACACCAGGTCGCCCAGGCGCGGGCCCAGCCGGGCCAGCGCCAGCGCCCGCACCTCGAACTTGGTGATCATCGAGTCGCGGTGCGCGAACTCGCCCTCGTCCAGGGCCCATCCGGCGGGCCGTGCCCCCGCCCCGGCGACCGTCCGCACGGCGCCCAGCGTCCGCGTCTCGTCCAGGCACAGCACCACGCTCACCGCCGTGCCCCAGTCCCGGGCGGCGGCCTCGGCGGGCGTCACCCGCTCCACGCGCTCGCGCTCCGGATCGCCCAGCGCGCTCGCCACCACCAGCAGCCGGCCGCCGCCGAGCGCGGCTCCCAGCTCGGCCGGCCCGGCGCCCGGCCCGGTCAGCACGGCCACCTTCGGGTGCGCCCGGCAGGCGTTGACCGCCGTGCGCAGGTCCCGCCCGTGCGCGCTGACCACGACCGCGTCGTCCCACGGCAGCCCCAGCCGTGCGAACGCCGTGGCCACCGAGGACACCCCCGGCCGCACGTCCAGCCGCCCCGCCCCGAACCGCTCGGCCAGCGCCCGCACGATCCCGAAGAACCCCGGGTCCCCGGAGGCCAGCACGACCACCGGCAGCCCCTGGTCCGCGTACTCCCCGACGGCGTCCAGGGCGGGCGCCAGCGGCCCCAGGACGATGCGCCCGGCCCCCTCGGGCAGGTCCACGGCGTCCAGGTGCCGCCGCCCGCCCACGACGAGGGCGGCCCCGGCGAGCACCTCGCCCGGGACCGGCGCCCCCGTCCCCGTGCCGACGACCGTGATCAACTCTTCGCCCTCTGCTCGCGCAGCGCCCGCCGCGCCTCCGGATCGGCCTTGCGGTACCCGTGGAAGTGGCCGGGGTGGTACAGGTGCGAGCGGGTCCCTTGGGCGTCCAGGGCCGGGCCGACCAGGAAGAGGGTGTGCTTCCAGAGCCTGTGCTCCTTGACCGTCTCCTCCAGCGTCCCGATCGTGCACTTGACGACCAGCTCCTCCGGCCAGGTGGCCTGGTACGCGACGACCACCGGGGTGTCCGTCGGGTAGCCGCCCTCCAGCAGCTCCCGCACGAGCTGGCCGCTGCGCGCCGCCGACAGGAACACCGCCATCGTGGTGCCGTGCCGGGCGAACTCGCGGACTTCCTCGCCGGGCGGCATCGGCGTCTTGCCGCCGCCGAGCCGGGTCAGGACGACCGACTGGGCCACCTCGGGGATGGTCAGCTCCCGCCGGGCGAGGGCGGCCACGGCGGAGAACGAGGACACCCCCGGCACCACCTCCGTCGCGATGCCGATCTCCGCGCACCGGTCGAGCTGCTCCTGGGTGCCGCCCCACAGCGCCGGGTCACCGGAGTGGATCCGCGCGACCCTCAGCCCCTCGGCATGCGCCCGCCGGTAGACGGCCACCACGTCCTCCAGCGACATGGCCGCCGAGTCGAGCACCTCCGCGTCGTCCCGGGCGTGCTCGAGGACCTCGGCCTGCACCAGGCTCGCCGCCCAGATCACCACGTCGGCCGCCGCGATCGCGCGCGCGGCCCGGAACGTCAGCAGATCGGCGGCGCCGGGGCCGGCACCGACGAACGTCACCTTGCCGGCGGGGGCATCGGCCATGGCCATGGGAAGGGGTCCTCTCGTGGGAAAGACGCAGGTCTGTTATGGGGTGGAACGTCAGGGTCTGGGGGAGTGCGGAAGGCGCCGGATGTGCGCGAAGGCGCCTTCATCGGATAGCAAGGGCCCATGGCGGTCTTCGTCGCGCTCGGCGCGTTCCTGATGACGCTGGCCGGCGGCTGGACGGCACAGCGCGTGACCGACCGTCGCCATCTCGTCCTGGGTCTGGCCGGCGGCCTGATGCTGGGCGTGGTCGGCCTCGACCTGCTCCCGGAGGCGCTGCACGCGGCGGACCGCGAGATCTTCGGCGTGCCGGCGGCCCTGCTGCTGTTCGTGGCCGGGTTCCTGCTGGCCCACCTGGTGGAGCGCACCCTGGCCGCGCGCCAGGCCTCGCACGGGGGCGACGAGCACGTGCACCGCGCGCCCGAGGTCGGCCTGACGGCGGCGGCCGCGATGGTGGGTCACAGCGCCATGGACGGCGTGGCCATCGGCGCGGCCTTCCAGGTGGGCGGCGGCATGGGCGCGTCCGTGGCGCTCGCCGTGATCGCGCACGACTTCGCCGACGGCTTCAACACGTTCACCATCACGAGCCTGTACGGCAACGCCCGCCGCCGGGCGATGGGCATGCTGCTGGCCGACGCCTGCGCCCCGCTGCTGGGCGCGCTGTCGACGATCTTCTTCCACATCCCCGAGCCGGTGCTCGGCGGCTATCTCGGCCTCTTCGGCGGCGCGCTGCTCTACCTCGCCGCCGCCGAGATCCTCCCCGAGGCCCACCACGAGCACCCCGCCCGCTCCACCCTGCTGTGCACGGTCGCGGGCGCGGCCTTCATCTGGCTGGTGGTCGGCGTCTCCGGGGGCTGACCGCACGGGCCGCGTCACAGCTTCCCGCCCCGCCCGCCGTCGCGCCGCGGCGGCGCGATCAGCGTGGAGAGGTACGGCAGCGGCGCCCCGTCCAGCTCGGCGGCCGGCCGCACCGACTCCTCAGGCAGCCCGAGCGCCGAGCCCCACACCGCGTCCCCGATCCGCCCGGTCTCCCGCAGCGCCTCGGCGACCTCGGTGGCCTGCCGCCCGAACTTGTACGCCACGACGGTGCCCGGCCCCGCCAGCGCCTCCCGCAGCGCCGCCGAGCCCGCCGTCACCGGCACCAGCGTCAGCGGCTCGGTGCCCTCCGTCAGCACCGCGCCGGACCGCGCCGCCAGATCCTGCATGGCGGTGATCCCGGGCACGGTCTCCACCACGGTGCCCGGCACCAGCTCGGCGACCGTCTGCGCGAGATACGTGAACGTCGAGTACACGTTCGGATCGCCGATGGTGGCGAAGGCGACCGACCCGTGCCGCTCCAGCAGCCCCGCGACCCGCTCGCCCGCCGCGTCCCAGGCGGCCTCCCGGCGGGCCCGGTCGGTCCGCTCGTTCAGCGCGAACACCACCCGGAGGACCTTCTCCACGGGCACGTAGTGCAGCACCGTCGCCTCGGCCCGGCCCCGCTCGCCGGTGTCCATCACCGGGACGACGACCACCTCGGCCGCGCGCAGCGCGTTGACCCCCTTGACGGTCACCAGCTCCGGGTCGCCGGGCCCTACCCCGACTCCGACCAGCCTGCTGCTCATGACGTCCGGCACCTCTCCACGAACCGACGGGCCGCACCGGGCGCGGCGGCCCAGTGCGTGTGCAGATAACTCGCGTGCACGCCCTGCTGTACGAAACCCTCGACGCGCCGGACCGGAGCCGTGAGCCCCCAGGCGGGAGCGGCGCCGGCGCCCGGCTCGACGACCGTGCGGTGGAACTCGTGCCCGCGCGTCCGCGTCCCCGCAACGGCCAGCACACTGTCGCCGACGGCCACCGCTTCCCGGTAGCCGAGAGTGAGCCGTTCGCCCATGCGGGCGCCGGCGTCCAGCACCCCGCACATGGGCTGCCCGTCCAGCTCCCGGCACAGGTAGAGCAGCCCCGCGCACTCCGCGGCCACCGGAGCGCCGCCCAGGGCGAGTCCGGCGACCTGCTCGCGCAGCGGCTCGTTGGCGGACAGCTCGGCCGCGTACACCTCCGGGAAGCCGCCCCCGACGACCAGCCCGGCGGTGCCCGCGGGCAGTTCCTCGTCCCGCAGCGGGTCGAAGGTGACGACCTCGGCGCCGGCGGCGGCGAGCAGCTCGGCGTGCTCCGCGTAGGAGAAGGTGAACGCCGGGCCGCCGGCGACGGCGACCACCGGCCCCCGCCTCCCGGCCGGCCCGGCCGCGGAGGCCACGGCCTCGGCCGGGTCCCAGGGCGCGCCCGGCACCGCGCCCGCGCTCCCCGCCAGCCGCATCAGCGCGTCCAGATCGCAGCCCTCGGACACCGCGGCCGCCATGGCCGCCACGGCGTCCACCGCCGCGGCCCGCCGCTCGGCGACCGGGACCAGCCCCAGGTGCCGCGACGGCGCGTCCACCCGGGGAGCCCGCCGCAGCACGCCCAGCACCGGAACCCCGGAGGCGTCCAGCGCCTCCCGCAGCAGCGCCTCGTGCCGGTCGGACGCCACCTTGTTGAGGATCACGCCCCCGATCCGCACCTCCGGGTCCCAGGAGGCGAACCCGTGCACCAGGGCCGCCACCGACCGCGCCTGCGACGACGCGTCCACGACCAGCACCACCGGCGCCCGCAGCAGCTTGGCGACATGGGCGGTGGAGGCCAGCTCGCCCTGGCCCGCCGCCCCGTCGTACAGCCCCATCACGCCCTCGACCACGGCGAGGTCGCACCCCCGCGCCCCGTGCAGGAACAGCGGAGCGACCAGCTCCGGCCCGCACAGGTACGCGTCCAGGTTGCGGCCCGTCCGCCCGGTGGCGAGCGCGTGGTACCCGGGGTCGATGTAGTCCGGCCCGACCTTGTGCGGGGACACGGCGAGCCCCCGCGCGGCGAACGCGGCCATCAGCCCCGTGGCGACGGTGGTCTTGCCGCTGCCCGACGAGGGCGCGGCGACGACCAGCCGGGGCACCGGCGACATCACCACTCGATGCCCTTCTGGCCCTTCTGGCCCACGTCCATGGGGTGCTTGACCTTGGACATGTCGGTGACCAGGTCGGCGAGGTCCACCAGCTTCTCCGGCGCGTTGCGCCCCGTGATCACCACGTGCTGGGTGCCCGGCCGGGCGCGCAGCACGTCCACGACCTCGTCCGTGTCCACCCAGCCCCAGTGCATCGGGTAGGCGAACTCGTCCAGCACGTACAGCCGGTACGTCTGGGCCGCCAGGTCCCGCTTGACCTGCTCCCAGCCTTCCCGGGCCTTCTCCTCGTTGGTCGCGTTGTCACCCTGGATGTCCCGCTGCACCCAGGACCAGCCCTCGCCCATCTTGTGCCAGTCGACGCTCCCGCCCTCGCCGGAGGCCCCGAGCACGCGCAGCGCGTTCTCCTCGCCGACCTTCCACTTGGCGGACTTGACGAACTGGAACACCCCGATCGGCCACCCCTGGTTCCAGGCCCGCAGCGCCAGCCCGAAGGCGGCGGTGGACTTGCCCTTGCCGACGCCGGTGTGCACGACGACCAGCGGACGGTTGCGGCGCTGACGGGTCGTCAGCCCGTCGTCCGGTACGACACTCGGCTGCCCCTGCGGCATTACGCGGCCCTCCTCGAAGTCCCCTGCACATCCCTGACCAGCCCGGCGATCGAGTCGGCCCGTAGTTCGTCCAGCGTCACCGCGGTGCCGCCCAGGTCGCCCGCGAGCCGCCCGGCGAGCCCGAGCCGCACCGGCCCCGACTCGCAGTCCACGACCACCGAGGCGACGCCCTCCGCCGCGAACAGCCGCGCCGCCCGCCCCGCCAGGGCCACCGGCTCGGGACCGCCGGTGGCCCGTCCGTCCGTCACCACCACGACCAGCGGCCGCCGCGCCGGATCCCGCAGCCGTTCCACCCGCAGCGCCTCGTGCGCCTTCAGCAGCCCCGCCGCCAGCGGCGTACGGCCGCCGGTCGGCAGCGACTCCAGCCGGGCGGCGGCCGCGTCGACGGAGGAGGTCGGCGGCAGCGCCAGGTCGGCGGCGGACCCCCGGAAGGTCACCAGACCCACCTTGTCCCTCCGCTGGTAGGCGTCGAGGAGCAGCGACAGCACCGCGCCCTTCACGGCGCTCATCCGCTGCCGGGCCGCCATCGACCCGGAGGCGTCCACCACGAACAGCACGAGGTTGCCCTCCCGCCCCTCCCGGGTCGCCTGCCGCAGATCGTCCCTGCGGACCACGAGACCGGGCCCGGACCGCCCCCGCGCCCGCTGGTGCGGCGCCGCCGCCAGCACGGTCGCCGCCAGATGCAGCTTGGTCAGCGCGCCCCGGGGCCGCCTGGCCCCGGTGGTCCGCCCGTGCTCGGTACGCGCCCGCGAACGCCGGCCGGCCGCGCCCTCACCGATGCCCGGCACGCTCAGCACCTTCGTGCGGAACGGCTCGGCGGCCCGGGCGGCCGGCTGCTCCTGGCCCCCGGAGGGCTGCGGCTGCCCGCCCGCACCGTTCTCCGGCGGCGCGGCCGCGCCGCCGTCGTCCGGCGGGCCGCTGTCGGGCGCCGGCTGCCCGCCACCGCCGCCGGGGCCCCCGGGGCCGGGGTCGGGGTCGTCGTCGCTCTCGCCCTCGCCGGAGAACTGCTCCAGCGTCTCGTCCAGCTTGTCCTCGTCCAGCCCCGGCGCGTCGAAGGGGTTGCGCCGCCGCCGGTGCGGGAGCGCGAGCAGCGCGGCCTGCCGGACGTCCTCGGCGAGCACATCGGTCCGCCCCGCCCACGCGGCCAGCGCGGTCGCGGTACGGGCCATCACGATGTCGGCGCGCATGCCGTCCACCTCGAAGGCCGCGCAGGTCGCCGCGATCTGCCGCAGCGCGCCGTCGCCGAGGCGCACCCGCGGCAGCAACTCCCTCGCGGCGACGATCCGCTGCCGGACGGCGGCCTCCTCGCCGGCCCACCGTGCGGCGAAGGCGCCGGGGTCGTCGTCGTACGCCAGCCGGCGCCGTACCACCTCCACCCGCTGGTCCGGCTCCCGCGAGGCGGCGACCTCCACGGTCAGCCCGAACCGGTCGAGCAACTGCGGCCGCAGCTCGCCCTCCTCGGGGTTCATGGTCCCGACGAGCAGGAACCGGGCGGCGTGCCGGACCGAGACCCCCTCGCGCTCGACGTAGGAGGCGCCCATCGCGGCCGCGTCCAGCAGCAGGTCCACGAGATGGTCGTGCAGGAGGTTGACCTCGTCCACGTACAGGATCCCGCGGTGGGCGTCGGCCAGCAGGCCCGGCTCGAACGCCTTCACGCCCTCGGCGAGCGCCCGCTCGATGTCCAGGGCGCCGACCAGCCGGTCCTCGGACGCGCCCACGGGCAACTCGACCATGCGCGCGGGCCGTTCGGCGCCTTCGCCGGTCCGGTGCGGACCGTCCGGGCAGGACGGGTCCGGTGCCGCCGGGTCACAGGAGAAACGGCACCCGGGGACGACGGCGACCCGCGGCAGCAGCGCCGAGAGGGCACGGACGGCCGTGCTCTTCGCGGTGCCCTTCTCGCCGCGCACCAGCACACCGCCGACCGCCGGCGAGACGGCGTTCAGCAGCAGCGCGAGCCGCAGGTCGTCCTGGCCGACAACGGCCGTGAAAGGGAACGGGGTGGTCACTGGTCGCCCTCCAAGTCGCCTTCCAGCTCCAGGTAGGTGGCGCGCAGCCGTTCCAGCGTGTCCGCGTCCGGCTCCGCCCACAGCCCGCGGTCCGCCGCCTCCAGCAGCCGCTCGGTGATGCCGCGCAGCGCCCACGGGTTGGACTTCTTCATGAAGTCCCGGTTCTCCGGGTCGAAGACGTACTCCGCGCTGAGCTTCTCGTACATCCAGTCGTCGACCACGCCCGCCGTGGCGTCGTAGCCGAACAGGTAGTCCACGGTCGCCGCCATCTCGAAGGCGCCCTTGTAGCCGTGCCGGCGCATCGCCGCCATCCAGCGCGGGTTGACCACCCGCGCCCGGAACACGCGGTGCGTCTCCTCGCCGAGCGTGCGGGTCCTCACCTGGTCGGGTACGGCGCTGTCGCCCACGTACGCCTCGGGGTTGGCGCCGGTCAGGTGCCGCACCATGGCGACCATGCCGCCGTGGTACTGGAAGTAGTCGTCGGCGTCGACCAGGTCGTGCTCGCGGGTGTCGACGTTCTTCGCCGCCACCGCGATCCGCTTGAACGCGGTCTCCATGTCCCCGCGCGCCGCCCGCCCGTCGAGCCCGCGCCCGTAGGCGTAACCGCCCCACACCGCGTACACCTCGGCGAGGTCGGCGTCGGAGCGCCAGTTGCGGGCGTCGATCAGCGGCAGCAGTCCGGCGCCGTACGCGCCCGGCTTCGAGCCGAAGATGCGGGCGGTCGCCCGCCGGCGGTCGCCGTGCTCCGCCGTGTCCTCGTCCACGTGCGCCCGCACGTGGTTGACCCCGGCGGGCTCGTCCAGTTCGGCCACCGCCCGGACCGCGTCGTCGATCAGCCCGACCACGTGCGGGAACGCGTCCCGGAAGAAGCCGGAGATGCGCACCGTGACGTCGATGCGCGGCCGGCCCAGCTCCTCGGGGGGGATCACCTCGAAGCCGGTCACCCGGCGCGAGGCGTCGTCCCAGACCGGACGGCAGCCCAGCAGCGCCAGGATCTCGGCGATGTCGTCGCCCTGGGTGCGCATCGCGGAGGTGCCCCACACCGTCAGGCCGACCGACTTCGGATACTCCCCGGTGTCCTGCAGATACCGCTGGACCAGCGAGTCCGCGAGTGACTGGCCGACCTCCCAGCTCAGCCGGGACGGGATCGCCTTCGGGTCGACCGAGTAGAAGTTCCGGCCGGTCGGCAGCACGTTGACCAGGCCGCGGGTCGGCGAACCCGACGGGCCGGCCGGCACGTAACCGCCGTCCAGCGCCCGCAGGATGTGCCCGATCTCGTCGGTGGTCCGGGCCAGTCGCGGCACGACCTCGGCGCAGGCGAACTCGAGCACCGCGACGGCGTCGGGGAGTTCGGCGCCGAGCGCGTCGCGCAGCACGACGGGCACGGCCGCCCGGTCCCAGTCCCGGGCCTCCAGCCCCTCCGCGATCCGCCGGCACAGCTGCTCCAGCAGGTCGACGGCGTCGGCCGCGGTCCTGGACGGACCGTCCACCAGGTCGGTCAGCTCCACCGGCGCCTTCACCGGCGCGCCCGGCTCGGCCAGCAGGTCCTTCTCCACCAGCCCGAAGTGCCGGGCCAGCACGGCCCGCAGCCCCGGCAGCGCGTTCGCCTGCCCGCCCCACACCTGGGAGGCGCGCAGCACGGCCAGGACCAGGTTCACCCGCGGCCCGGCCTCGGGGCCGCCGCCGAGGACGTGCAGTCCGTCGCGGATCTGCACGTCCTTGATCTCGCACAGATAGCCGTCGATGTGCATGACGAACTCGTCGAACGCTTCGTCGTCCGGCTGCTCGTCCACGTGCAGGTCGTGGTGCAGCTCGGCCGCCTTGACCAGCGTCCAGATCTGGGCGCGCACCGCCGGCGCCTTGGCCGGGTCGAGGTCGGAGACGAGCGCGTACTCGTCCAGGAGCTGTTCCAGCTTGGCCAGGTCGCCGTAGGTGTCCGCGCGTGCCATCGGCGGCACCAGGTGGTCGACCACCGTGGCGTGCCCGCGCCGCTTGGCCTGGGTGCCCTCACCGGGGTCGTTGACGATGAACGGGTAGACCAGCGGGAGGTCGCCGAGCACGGCGTCGGGGGCGCAGCCGCCGCTCAGGCCCAGGCCCTTGCCCGGCAGCCACTCCATCGTGCCGTGCTTGCCCATGTGCACGATCGCGTCGGCGCCGAAGCCGCCCTCGGACGGCGCGGCCTCCAGCCAGCGGTAGGCGGCCAGGTAGTGGTGGGAGGGCGGCATGTCGGGGTCGTGGTAGATCGCGATCGGGTTCTCACCGAAGCCGCGCGGCGGCTGGATCATCACGACGACGTTCCCGAACCGCAGGGAGGCGAGCACGATGTCCTCGCCGTCCACGTACAGGCTGCCCGGCGGCTCGCCCCACGCCTCGAGCATCGCCTCCCGCAGCCCGGGGTCGAGCCGGCCGAACCACTCCCGGTACGCGGCCAGCGGCACCCGGGCGGGCGCGGCGGCCAGTTGTTCCTCCGTCAGCCACTCCACGTCGTGCCCGCCGGCCTCGATCAGCCGGTGGATCAGCTCGTCGCCGTTGTCCGGGTACCCCTCGGCCAGGTATCCGGCGTCCCGCAGCGCGTCCAGCACCCGCACCGCCGAGGCGGGTGTGTCCAGGCCGACCGCGTTGCCGACCCGGGAGTGCTTGGTCGGGTAGGCGGTGAAGACCAGCGCGATCCGCTTGTGGGCGTTCGGCTTGTGCCGCAACCCGGCGTGCCGGACGGCGATCCCGGCGACCCGCGCGGCCCGCTCGGGGTCGGCGACGTACACCGGGACCTCGTCCGGGCCCTGCTCCTTGAAGGAGAACGGCACGGTGACGAGCCGGCCGTCGAACTCCGGGATGGCCACCTGCATCGCCGCGTCCATGGGGGACAGGGCGGCGTCCGACTCCAGCCAGGCGGCCCGCGACGAGGTGAGGCACAGCCCCTGCAGCACGGGCACGTCGAGGCCGGCGAGCGCCCCGACGTCCCAGGACTCCTCGTCGCCGCCGGCGGACGCCCGCGAGGCGTGCGTGCCGCCGGCCGCCAGCACGGTGGCGACCAGGGCGTCGGCCCGTCCCAGCAGCTCGTACAGCCCCGGGTCCGCGTCGCGCAGCGAACCGCAGTACACCGGCAGGGCGTTGGCGCCGCGCGCCTCGATCGCCTCGCACAGCGTGTCCACGAAGGCGGTGTTGCCGCTCAGTTCGTGCGCCCGGTAGAACAGCACGCCCACGGTCGGGCGGCCGTCGCGGAGCTCGTACGAGCCGTGGACGCCGAACTCCGGCATCCTGCGCGGCTCCTCGAACCCCTCGCCGGTGAGCAGGACGGTGTCGGAGAGGAACCGCGCGAGTTCGGTCAGGTTCTCCGGGCCGCCCTCGACGAGGTACCTCAGCGCCTGAGCCACCACGCCCGCGGGCACGGACGACTCGGCCATCAGCTCGGCGTCCGGCACCGTCTCGCCGCCCAGCAGCACGGTCGGGACGCCGGACGCCCGCAGCGCGGCCAGCCCCTCCTCCCAGGCGCGCTTGCCGCCCAGCAGCCGTACCACCGCGAGGTCCGCGCCCTCGATCAGCCCCGGCAGTTCCCCGGCCACGTCCACCCGGGCCGGATTGCCGATCCGGTACCCGGCGCCGGAGGCCCGGGCCGCCAGCAGATCGGTGTCGGCGGTCGACAACAACAACACTGTGCTCATGCGGGCGCTCCCGGTGGAATGAAAGGCAGTCCTTGCGGCGCGCCCGACTCGATGAGCCGCCACAGCGCGTCCGTGTCCGCGTGCTGTTCGATCAGGTCGCCGAGCCGGTCGAGCTGCTCCTCGCGCAGCGCGGCGAACGAGGTGGCGGGGGCCGGCACGAAGCGGCGCCCCGCGGCGGCCGCCACCTCGCGCAGGAAGGCCCGGCGGAAGCCGTCCGACTCCAGCGAGCCGTGCCAGTGCGTGCCCCACACCGAGCCGACCCGGCAGCCGTCCAGGAAGGCCTCGCCGCCGAGCACCTCGGCGACCCCGTGATGGATCTCGTACCCCTCGACCCGCTCGCCCAGGGCCTCGCCGGCCGGCCGGGCCAGGGTCTTCTCGCGGGCGAACCGCACCCGCACGGGGAGCACGCCGAGCCCGGCGACGGCGCCGGCGCGGGACTCGACCTCGTCCTCGATGTGCTCGCCGAGGATCTGGAAGCCGCCGCAGATCCCGAGCACCGGGCGGCCCTGCGCGGCCCGGCGCGCGAGCGCGTCCGCGAGTCCGCGCTCGCGCAGCCACGCCAGCGCCCGTACGGTCCCGCGGGTGCCCGGGACCACCACCAGGTCGGCGTCGGCGAGTTCCTCCGGCCGGTCCACGAACCGCACCACGACGCCCGGTTCGGCGGCCAGCGCGTCCACGTCGGTGAAGTTGGACATCAGCGGGACAGCGCACACGGCGACCCGCAGCACGTCCTCGCCGGCCGGCGGCGTCACGGCGGACTCCCTGACGGCGCCGCGCAGCGAGACGCGCAGTCCGTCCTCCTCGTCGATGCCGAGCCCGTGCCGGAACGGCAGCACGCCGTACGTGCGCCGCCCGGTGAGGCCCTGGAGCATGTCCAGGCCGGGCTCCAGCAGGGAGACGTCCCCGCGGAACTTGTTCACCAGGAACCCGGCGACCAGTTCCTGGTCCTCGGGCGCCAGCAGGGCGACGGTGCCGAAGAAGGAGGCGAAGACGCCGCCCCGGTCGATGTCGCCGACCACGAGCACGGGCAGCCGCGCGCCGCGCGCGACGCCCATGTTGACGATGTCCGTCCGCCGCAGGTTGATCTCCGCGGGCGATCCGGCCCCCTCACAGATCACCGCGTCATACGTGCCCCGCAACTCGGCGAGGCAGTCCAGCACCGTGCCCAGCAGCCGCTGCTGCCGACCGCCGTGGTAGCCGCGCGCGCTCATCTCGCCCACCGGTCTGCCCAGCAGCACCACCTGGCTGCTCTGTTCCCCGCCCGGCTTGAGCAGCACCGGGTTCATCAGCGCGGTCGGCTCCACCCGGCAGGCCTGCGCCTGCATCGCCTGCGCCCGCCCGATCTCGGCGCCCTCTCGGGTGACGAAGGAGTTGAGGGACATGTTCTGCGCCTTGAACGGCGCGACCTTCACGCCCTGGCGCACCAGCCACCGGCAGATCCCGGCCGTCACGACGCTCTTGCCGGCGTCGGAGGTGGTGCCGGCGACGAGGAGACCGCCGTTCACTTGCCACGTCCCTTCACGAGGAGGCGCGCGCCGGCGGTGACACCGAGCGCGAGCAGGCCGACCCGGCGGGAGAGCCGTACGGCCCGTTCGATGTCGGCGGCCCGGACGGCCCGCCCGGCGCCGCCGTTGAGCACGGGCCGGTGCTCCACCCGCCCGGCGTAGGAGAGCGTCCCGCCGAGCCGCACTCCGAGGGCGCCGGCGAACGACGCCTCCACGGGCCCGGCGTTGGGGCTCGGGTGCTTGGCCGCGTCGGCCCGCCAGGCCCGCACGGCGCCCCGCGGGTCCGGCCCGGCGAGCGCGGCGAGCACCGCGGTCAGCCGGGCCCCCGGCCACCCGGCGACGTCGTCGAGCCGGGCGGAGGCCCAGCCGTACCGGCGCAGCCGCGGCGACTTGTGACCGACCATGGCGTCCAGGGTGTTGACGGCCCGGAACCCGAGCAGCCCCGGCACCCCGCCCACGGCGCCCCACACCAGCGCGCCCACGACGGCGTCGGAGGTGTTCTCGGCGACGGACTCGACCACGGCCCGGGCGATCCCGTCGGCGTCCAGCGCCTGCGGGTCCCGGCCGCACAGGCGGGGCAGCCGCGCCCGCGCCGCCGTCACGTCCCCGGCCTCCAGGGCGCGCCCGATGGTACGGGCCTCGCGGGCGAGGGAGGTGCCCCCGACGACGGCCCAGGTGGCCACGCCGGTCAGCGCGGCGGAGGCGACGGGGGAGCGGCGCACGGCCCGTTCGGCGACGAGTCCGGCGGCTACGGCGCCGCCGGCGCACACGGCGGTGTGCAGCGCGCCCCAGCCGCGGTGGTCGTGCCACAGCACGCGTTCCACGGCAGCGGCCGCCCGCCCGAACACGGCGACCGGGTGCCCGCGGCGGGGATCGCCGAGGAGCAGGTCGCCGAGAAGGCCGGCGGCGGCGCCGTACGCGTAAGCGCGATCGGCACCCATCGGCTCAGCCGGCCGTGGGCACAGGGGCGGTCCTGGCGGCTGTCCTCGATCTGCGGCCGAGCATGGCGATATGTGTCCTCACTCAGGGTGTCCACGCCCTGGTTCGACGAAGCCGGCGGTGAGAGTTCCTGGCTCCCGGGGATCGCTCCCCGGTCACAGTGGCGGGACCGCGCCGGATTCGCACCGGCTTCCTCTCCTGCCGCCGTACATGGCCCGGGCAGTCCACCACGCCCCCCGAAGGGCCGTCAACTTGCCTTTGACCTGCGCGGGGAGAGTGTGCTGAGCCCCACACCGGCGCGATCGGGGCGGAAAAAAGGCTCCCCGCCGGAACACACACCGGCGGGGAGCCTTCTCGGGAACGGCTCGGGTCAGGGCTTGGCCACGATCAGGTAGATGCCGTACGCCACGGCCGCCGCGCACGCGGCGAAGCACACGTAGGCGCCGGTCACGGCGAGCCCGGCGGACCCGCCCTGCGCCGCCGCCCGCTCCCGGCGGGCCAGGCCGCCGATGCCGAGGGTGAACAGGGCCACCAGGCCCACCGCGAAGGCGAGGCTGACGCCGAAGACGGATCCGATGGCCGCCCAGTCGATCTTCATGTTGCTTTTCCTCCGGTAACCGGGTCAGACGGTGGCGGCCGGCGGGACGGCCGGTGCGGCCGGTGCCGTGACTTCGACGACGACGACCGGGGCCGGGCCGCCGGACTGCTCCGGGAAGCTGACGACCGGGCCCTCGCCGAGGGCGGCGGCGCCGGCCGGCGGCGGGGCCACCGCGGCGATCGCGGTGGTCACCACACCGGCGGGCTCAGCGGCTTCGTCGGTGCCGTTGACGTTGGTGTGGTCGACGACCTCGCGGCGGGACAGCTTCCAGATGGCGGCGCTGGAGCCGACCAGGAAGACCGCGACGAGGGCGGTGCCCCAGTCGCCCAGGCCCGTGACGGACTCGGCGAGGGCGCCGACCAGGGCGGCGGCGGGCAGGGTCAGGACCCAGGCGACGGCCATGCGGGTGGCGGTGGACCAGCGGACCACACCGCCCTTGCGGCCCAGGCCCGCGCCCATCACCGAACCGGAGACGACGTGCGTGGTGGACAGCGAGAAGCCAAGGTGCGAGGAGGCCAGGATGGCGGTGGCGGCGCTGGTCTGGGCGGCGAAGCCCTGACGCGGCTCCAGCTCGGTCAGGCCCTTGCCCATGGTGCGGATGATGCGCCAGCCGCCGATGTAGGTGCCGAGCGCGATGGCCAGGCCGGCGGAGAGGATCACCCAGGTGGGAGGGTTGGAGCCCGGGGCGATGGCACCGCCCGCGATCAGCGCCAGGGTGATGATGCCCATCGTCTTCTGGGCGTCGTTGGTGCCATGGGCGAGGGAGACCAGTCCGGCGGAGGCGATCTGGCCGGCGCGGTAGCCCTTGCGGGTGGCCTCGCCCTCGGCCTTGCCGCCGATCCCGTAGGAGAAGCGGGTGGACAGCATGGCGGCCAGGCCGGCCACGACCGGGGCGGCGACCGCCGGCAGCAGCACCTTGGTGACCAGGACGTCGCCGTGCACGGCGCCGAAGCCCGCCGAGGCGACGGTGGCGCCGATCAGGCCGCCCATCAGGGCGTGGGAGGAGCTGGAGGGCAGTCCCACCAGCCAGGTCAGCAGGTTCCAGAGGATCGCGCCGACCAGGGCGGCGAAGATGACCTCGGGACGGATGCCGTTCTCATCGACGAGACCCTTGGAGATCGTGTTGGCGACCTCCACGGAGAGGAAAGCGCCCACCAGGTTCAGTGCGGCGGACATGGCCACCGCGACCTTGGGCTTGAGCGCACCGGTCGAGATGGTGGTGGCCATCGCGTTGGCGGTGTCGTGGAAACCGTTCGTGAAATCGAACGCGAGTGCGGTTACCACCACAATCGCGAGGATCAGCGAGAAGCTTTCCATTTACCCAGGCAATCGTTCGAGCGTCATTGGCGGGTTGAACGTAGGCAACCTGGGTGAACGGAAGGTGAACTGGGCCGGGCGCGGGAGTGTCGGGAACGGCGGTTCGGGATTCCGCTTCGGGCCGGCGCCCGGACGCCCCTTGGCCTCCGGGCGCGCGCGAGGGCCCGCGGCCGGCCCCGTGACCCGGGAAAGAGATTCCGGTCACTTCGCGAACCGCCCTCCTGCCGTGCCGCCGGGACAGCCATCACGACCCTCCACAGGTCGGTGATCCGGTCCTGACGTGCTGTGACGGGCGATCGACAGCGGGTGGCCCGCCCCGCGCCCGGCGGGCTGGCAGGATCGCGGCATGGCTGAACAGGGGCGCGACACGGAAGAGCAGCAGCGGGTCTGGGCGGCGCTGGTCGCCACGGCCCGCCGGACCGTGACCGACGGGCTGGTCGTCGGCACCTCGGGCAACGTCTCCGCACGCGTGGGGGACCTCGTGCTGGTCACCCCCTCGGGCGTGCCCTACGACCGGCTCACCCCGGCCGACGTCACCGCCGTCGACCTCGACGGCCGGCAGGTGCTCGGCGCCCTCGTGCCGACCAGCGAGCTGCCGATGCACCTCGCCGTATACCGATCCACCGGCGCCCGAGCCGTCGTCCACACCCACGCCGTGCACGCCACGGCCGTCTCCACCCTCGTCACCGAGCTGCCCCCGATCCACTACATGACCGCCGCCCTCGGCGGCCCCATCCGGGTCGCCCCCTACGCGGCCTACGGCACCGACGAACTGGCCGGGAACATGCTCGCCGCGCTGGCCGGCCGCTCCGGGTGCCTGCTGCGCAACCACGGCATGGTCACCCACGGCGCCACCCTCGACCAGGCCTACGACCGCACCGCCCAGCTCGAGTGGATGTGCCGGCTGTGGCTGACGGCCTCCTCCGTGCCGGGACTGACGCCCGCTCTGCTGACGGAGGCACACATCGCGGAGGCCGGGGCACGCTTGAAGGGGTACGGCCAACGGAGGTGACCCCTTGTCGTCGCACAGCCATCCGCTCCGTCCCCCAGCCGCCCGGCTGCCCCTGACCCGGCGGGCCCTCGGGCGCCGGCCCCTGCCGTCCGGCCCGGCCCTCCGGCTGGCCGGCTCCGGCGCCCCCCGTGACACTGGAGCCGTGCGCACCGTAAGAGCCACCGCCGCCGCCCTCGGCGCCGTCCTGGCCGCCGGCGCGGCCTCCGTGGCCGCCGGCCGGCTGGCCAGCGACGCCGCGCTGAAGGCGGCACCGGGCCGGCCGCTGCCCACCGAACCCCGGCTCACCGTGCACGGCACCTCCGCGGGGCGGATCGCCCTCACCCGGGACCTGGCGTCGCTGCGCCCCGGCACCTACGGCCTGGCCGGCGACGGCTCCCACGCGGTCGTCGGGCCGCTGCTGGACTCGGCCGAGCACACCGCCGACAGCGTCGTCAGGCGCCTGATACGCGTCACCCACGGCACCTTCGCACCCGGCGACCCGGTTTGGTTCACCCCGAACGTCCACGTCGGCGACCCGGGCACCGCACTCGGCCTCGATCACGCCGACATCGACGTGCCCGGGGAACTCGGCACGCTGCCCGCCTGGTTCGTGCCCGGACACCGGGACACCTGGGTGATCGCGGTGCACGGCCTCGGCACCACCCGTGAGCACGCCCTGAACGTCATGACGTACCTCCACCGCCGCCGCGTCCCGGTCCTCGCCCTCGCCTACCGCGGCGACCTCGGCGCCCCGCGCCCGCCGGACGGCCTCAACCACCTCGGCGAGACGGAGTGGCGGGACGTGGACGCGGCGATCCGGCACGCCGTCCGCTGCGGCGCCGACCGGGTCGTCCTCCTCGGCTGGTCCACCGGCGCCACCATGGCCCTGCGCGCCGCCGAGCACTCCGCCGTGCGCGACCGCGTCGCCGGGCTGGTCCTGGACTCGCCGGTACTGAACTGGCAGGCCACGCTGCGCGCCCTCGCCCGGGCCCGGCACACCCCCGACGCCCTGCTGCCGCTCGCGGTGCGGGCCGCGCAGGGCCGGGCCGGACTGCACCCCGACCGCGGCGCCCAGGCCACCGACCCCGGCCGGCTCGCCGTGCCGACCCTGATCATCCACGGCCCCGACGACGTGGTGGCCCCGTGGGAGTACTCCCGCCGCCTCGCCGCCCGCCGCTCCGACCTCGTCGCGCTGCACACCGTCACCCGGGCCCCGCACGCGGCCATGTGGAACGCCGACCCGGACGAGTACCAGGAGCGGCTGCGCCGGTTCCTGACCCCGCTGATGTGACGGCCGGCGGCGGACTCCGGTGCGGCGCGGGTCCGCCCGCCGCCGGCCGTTCCGTCGAAGGCCGCGACCCTGGCCTGATCCCGCCTCCGGGCCACCCGCCGACCGGGTGCGCGGGCCGGCCCCGGCGCCCCCCGGGGCATTCCGTTTGGGTTTTCGGACCGTCAACCGGAAGACTGCACCCGTGACGTCCCGTATCCCGCGCGACTCCAGGCTTCGACTCGTCCGACCGCGACCCCTGGCCGCCGCCCCCAGAGCTGTGAACCAGCGGCGCCCGCGCCGCCCCGCACCCCGGCCGCCGGAGGGCACCCCCGCCCCGGCCGAACTGGCCAGAATGGCGCGCACCGGTCTGGCCGGCGCGGTCCGGGTCGCCCGCTGGGCCGACTCCGCCCTCGGCCCCGGCAGCGACGCCGCCACCGCCGACGGCAAGGCCACCCTCTCCGACGCGACCGCCGAACGGGCCGCCGCCGGCCTCGGCCTGGACGCCGACCGGGTCCGGGCCGACTGGGACACCGCCCGGCTCGCCGGACTCATCGAGGTGCACGAGGACAACGCGCGCCCCGGCTGGCGGCTGCGCGCCTGGGACCGCGACGACAGCGCCGTGCTGCGCGGCTGGGTCGCCCTGTTCGACGCCTGGTCGCTGGCCAGCCCGGAGCCCGCGGAGTTCGAGCCGGCCGCCGTCGCCGAGGTCGTCTCCGCCATGCCCCAGGTGCTGTCCTTCCTGCAGTTGTCCGCCGGCCCCGTGCCCGTGGAGCAACTGCTCGACCTGCTCCAGCAGCGGGTCACCGAACTGCGCACCGAGCGCTGCGAGGTCTCCTACGAGCCCGGCGCCGCCGGCGCTTCGGGCCCCGCCGAGACCCAGCCCGCCTCTGACACCCCGCTCGCCCCGCTCCTGGACTGGGCCCTCACCGCCCTCGCCGCGGTCGGCGCCCTGACCTACGGCGACGGCCAGGCCACGCTCACCCCGCTGGGGAGCTGGGCGGTCTGGGTCAAGCTGGAGCAGATCTGCGTGGCCGCGCAGAGCCCGGCCGGCAACATCGAGCAGTCCGCCGAGGACATGCTCCGCGGCTGTGCCCAGCTCCGCCCCAACGCCGCCCGCGCCGAGTACCGCGCCTGGCTCGCCGCCCGCCCCGTCGGCAGCGCCGTCACCGAGCTGCTCGCCGCCGCCCGGGGCGACGACGCCCTGCTGCGCGGCCTCGCCTTCGAGGCGCTGCGCGTCGTCGGCGCCCCCGCCGAACCCGAGGTGCACGCGGTCCTGGACGATCCCGCCCTCAGGCCGTACGCGCTGCTGTGGCTGGCCGAGCACGACGGCGTCGACCCGGAGGACGCCCACGAGGTCCTCACCCGCGAGGAGGCCACCTGGCTGTGGGTCGACACCGCCGCGGCCGTTGCCGACCACGGCGAGACGTCGATGCTGATACGGCACCTGGAGGCCGCGGTGCAGCCGACCGTCCCCACGCTGCTGGACGAGGTCCGCGCCGTCGGCCACCCGCGCACCGTGCAGGTCCTGGTCGCCCTCGCCGCCGCCCACCCCGACCCGGCCCTCGCCAAGGCCGTCCGCCGGGCCGCCTTCCAGGTGCACACCGGCGGCTGACCCGGAGCGCCCGACCGGCCGGGAAGCGCCGGCGGCCGCCGCGTCCCGGCGGGCGCGCCGGCGGCTCCCGGCCGGTCAGCCGCCGGATCCCGGGCGCGAACGTGCCGACGCTCCGGACATCGCCCTCGGCGTCCCGGGCCGTCTGGTCCCGCGAGCCGTGCTCCAGGTCCGTCGGGGGCATCAGGCTCTCCGCGCCGTGCTCGACGGCCCGCCGGAGGTGGGAGTCAGCGTCGTCCGAGTCGTCCGGGTCGTCCACGACGACGTACACCCCCGCGGGTCCCGCACCCCGCACGGCCGTGTCGAAGAGAGTGCCGCGGCCCCCGGAGCCGACCGTCGCCGCGCTCTCGCCCCGGACCGGCCCGCGGTGCGTCACCATGCAGTCCGCCGTCTCGTGCACCGACCGCGCGGTGAGGCCGAAGGCCTCGGTGAGCTGCCTGATCGCCGCCTTCGCGTCCGTGTACGGCACCGCCGGGACGACGCCCGGCCGTCCGCCCGTCCCCGCCACGCCGATCACTGCCACGCGCGCCGGCCCACGCCCCCGCCGTCCCGAGTCTCACCGCCCCGCCGCCGACGTCCACCGGCGGGCGCGGGGGACGGACCCAGGAAAACCGCTTGCACGGTCCCGTTAGACTTGGCCCATGGCCATTCTCCTCGCGCATTAGACGGCGGGAACGTCCTCAGCCGCCCACCGCCAATCCCCAGTACGCCCTGGAGTCTGTCCGTGATCTCCGCTTCCGGTATCGAGCTGCGCGCCGGTGCGCGCGTCCTCATCGAGAACGCCACCTTCCGTGTCGCCAAGGGCGACCGCATCGGCCTCGTAGGCCGCAACGGCGCGGGAAAGACCACCCTCACCAAGTGCCTGGCCGGAGAGGGCATCCCGGCCGGCGGCCAGATCGCCCGTTCCGGCGAGGTCGGCTACCTCCCGCAGGACCCCCGCACCGGCGACCTCGACGTCCTCGCCCGCGACCGCATCCTCTCCGCGCGCGGCCTCGACGTGCTGCTGCGCAAGATGCGCGAGAACGAGCAGCGCATCGCCAACGGCCAGGGCGCCACCCGGGAGAAGGCGCTCAAGCAGTACGAACGCCAGGAGACCGAGTTCCTCACCAAGGGCGGCTACGCGGCCGAGGCGGAGGCCGCCACCATCGCCGCGGCGCTCAACCTGCCCGACCGGGTCCTCGGCCAGCCGCTCCACACGCTCTCCGGCGGTCAGCGCCGGCGCATCGAGCTGGCCCGCATCCTGTTCTCCGACGCGGACACCCTGCTGCTGGACGAGCCGACCAACCACCTGGACGCCGACTCGATCATCTGGCTGCGCGACTACCTGAAGACCTACCGCGGCGGCTTCATCGTGATCTCCCACGACGTCGACCTGGTCGAGACGGTCGTCAACAAGGTGTTCTACCTGGACGCCAACCGCGCGCAGATCGACGTCTACAACATGGGCTGGAAGCTCTACCAGCAGCAGCGCGAGGCCGATGAGAAGCGCCGCAAGCGCGAGCGCGCCAACGCCGAGAAGAAGGCCGCCGCCCTGCACTCGCAGGCCGACAAGATGCGCGCCAAGGCCACCAAGACGGTCGCCGCGCAGAACATGGCCCGCCGCGCCGACAAGCTGCTCTCCGGACTGGAGGCCGTCCGGCAGTCCGACAAGGTCGCCAAGCTCCGCTTCCCGGAGCCCGCACCCTGCGGCAAGACCCCGCTGATGGCTGAGGGCCTGTCCAAGTCGTACGGCTCACTGGAGATCTTCACCGACGTCGACCTGGCCATCGACAAGGGCTCCCGGGTCGTCATCCTCGGTCTCAACGGCGCCGGCAAGACCACGCTGCTGCGCCTCCTCGGCGGCGTCGAGCAGCCCGACACCGGCGAGGTCGTCCCCGGCCACGGCCTCAAGCTCGGCTACTACGCCCAGGAGCACGAGACCCTGGACCCCGAGCGCACGGTCCTGGAGAACATGCGCTCGGCGGCGCCCGACATGGACCTGGTCGAGGTCCGCAAGGTGCTCGGCTCCTTCCTGTTCTCCGGCGACGACGTCGACAAGCCGGCCGGGGTGCTCTCCGGCGGCGAGAAGACCCGCCTCGCCCTCGCCACGCTGGTCGTCTCCTCCGCCAACGTCCTGCTGCTGGACGAGCCGACCAACAACCTGGACCCGGCCAGCCGCGAGGAGATCCTCGGCGCCCTGCGCACCTACAAGGGCGCGGTCGTCCTGGTCACCCACGACGAGGGCGCGGTCGAGGCGCTGCAGCCGGAGCGGATCATCCTGCTGCCGGACGGGGTCGAGGACCTGTGGGGCTCCGGCTACGCCGATCTCGTCGCCCTGGCTTGATCGAAAGCCTGATCCACGGCGTATGGATCATTCGGCCGAGCCGTGATCCATCATCTGTGTGAGATCTCCTCGTACCGACGTGTGTCGTACACCGATTTCGCGGCCGATCCCCCCAGTACCAAGGGATCGGCCGCCTCGCGTCCCTGACCTGGCAGTTCGCGGAACCACCCGTTCGGCCGTGTGTCCCCGAGATCATGGAATCCGGGATTCCGTATGTGGGGATGCGCTCCTGTCGTCACGGCGATGTCTCACGGACCTTGCCGAATGGGTGGCCATCCCGCCCCGGAGGGGTGATCATGAGGAGACCAGAGCGCACTTCCCATGAGGAGGCACGGGTGGCCGAGACTCTGAAGAAGGGCAGCCGGGTGACCGGCGCCGCGCGCGACAAGCTCGCGGCAGACCTGAAGAAGAAGTACGACTCCGGTGCGAGCATCCGGGCGCTGGCCGAGGAGACCGGCCGCTCGTATGGCTTCGTACACCGGATGCTCAGCGAGTCGGGCGTCACGCTCCGTGGGCGTGGCGGAGCGACCCGGGGCAAGAAGGCCGCGACGTCCTGACTCCGGGCGGCCCATCGGCTTCGATGGTGGCCACCCGGCCGGCGGTCTGAACGGCCGGGTGGTTACTGTGCAGTCACTTAGCATGCCGTACGGCAATGCGTGATGACCGCACCCATCGGAGGCGCCCCATGGCTTCGCCCGACCAGGACCTCGCTCCAGTACTCGACAAGGACGGCGTACGGCTCACCGTCGACGACGCGCTCGCCACGGTGACGCTGGCCAATCCGGCCAAGCGCAACGCGCAGAGCCCCGCCATGTGGCGGGCGCTCACCGAGGCCGGCCGGCTGCTGCCGGGCTCCGTCCGCGTCGTGGTGCTGCGCGGCGAGGGCCAGTCCTTCTCCGCCGGGCTGGACCGCAGGATGTTCACGCCGGACGGTATCCCGGGCGAGCCGACCTTCATCGAACTCGCGCGTCGTGACGACGCCGGGCTCGACGCGACCATCGCCGAATACCAGGAGGCGTTCACCTGGTGGCGACGCAACGACATCGTGTCCGTCGCCGCCGTCCAGGGGCATGCCATCGGTGCCGGGTTCCAGCTCGCGCTCGCCTGCGACCTGCGGGTCGTCGCGGACGACGTGCAGTTCGCCATGCGCGAGACCTCGCTCGGCCTCGTTCCCGACCTGACCGGCACGCATCCGCTGGTCGGGCTGGTCGGGTACGCCCGTGCGCTGGAGATCTGCGCGACGGGCCGGTTCGTCGGAGCCGCCGAGGCGGTGGCCTCCGGGCTGGCCAACCTCGCGGTGCCCGCGGCCGAACTCGACGGCGCGGCACGGGACCTGGCCGCGGCGTTGCTGGCCGCCCCGCGCGACGCGGTGGTGGAGACCAAGGCGCTGCTGCGGGGCGTCCCGGAACGGGACTACGACACCCAGCGGGCCGCCGAGCGGGCCGCCCAGGCCCGGCGGCTGCGGGACCTGGCCGGTGTCGGCGAGTGAGCCCCCGGCGCGCGGTGCGATGCGTGCCGCCGGTCCGTTCACGCCGGTGATCAGTGCGGCCACCGTCGGGTGATCGTCCAGCGCGTCCCGTACCGCCTCGCGGACCTGCCGGGGCCACCTCTACGCCCGGTGATCCCCGGGCCGGCGCAGGCGGGACGTGGACGTGGACGTGGACGTGGACGTGGTGGTGCGGCGGCCCGGGTGCTGCCGGTCAGGTCACGCCGGTGATCAGGACGGCCACCGTCGGGTGATCGTCCAGCGCGTCCCGCACCGCCTCGCGGACCCGCCGGGCCACCTCCAGGGCCTGGTGGGTGCCGTCAGTCGCCAGTTCCACCCGGACGTGCCGGTGCGGCAGCGTGGCGTCCCCGGCGAGCCGCTCGATGTGGACGGCCCGGCCGAGACCGCCGAGCGACCCGGTCAGCCGGGTGACCCCGGGGACGGACAGCGCGGCCGCCGCCGCGCGGGCCTCGTCGCCGTCCGCGGGCTTCCGGGCGGCCGGCGGCCGCGGGGCGTCCACCGGCGTGCCCGGCCCGTCCGCCGCCTCCAGCAGATCCGTCACCCGCAGGTCCACCTCCGTCACCACCAGGCCCAGGACGTCCGTCGCCGCCGTCAGCAGGGCCAGCCGCAGGCGGGACGCCGTCGCCGGCAGCGGCTCGGCGGCCGGGGCCGCGAAGTCCGCCGCGATCCGCAGGCCACCCGCGGGCAGCGCACCGGGCGGCCGCGGTACGACGGGGTCGTGGACGTCGTCCGGATCGGCGAGCGTGATCCGCACCGTGCCGAGGCGCACCCCCCGCACGGCGCCCGCGGCACGCGCCAGCACCGCCTCGACCGCCCGCTGGACGATCCACGCGCCGTCGCGCGGGCCGCCGAGCGGCAGCAGTCTGCCCAGGCCCGGCCGCTGCCCCGCCACCCGTGTCCACCGGTCTTCTGCCGTCATTCCTCCAGCCTGCCGCATCCACGGCGCGCAATCGCGCAACCTTGCTTACGGTGGTCGGAGAACGACGACCGAAAGGGACGTGCGGCGATGACCGAGATGACGACGACCCCAGACGGTGACAACGAGCCACAGCGCACGACCCGCAAGCCCACCCGGCGCGGTGGCGGAGACCCGGCGACCCGGGGGCGGACCACCATTTCCGACGGTGTCGTGGAGAAGATCGCCGGGATGGCCGCCCGCGACGTGTTCGGCGTGTACGCCCTGGGCAGCGGACTGGCCCGGACCTTCGGCGCGGTGCGCGACCGGGTGCCGGGCGGCTCGAAGTCCGTGACCCGGGGAGTGAAGGCGGAGGTCGGCGAGGTGCAGGCCGCGCTGGACCTGGAGATCGTCGTGGAGTACGGCGTGTCCATCTCCGACGTCGCCCGCTCGGTGCGGGAGAACGTGGTCGACGCCGTCGAGCGGATGGCCGGACTCGAGGTGGTCGAGGTCAACATCGCGGTGAGCGACGTCAAGCTGCCCGACGAAGCGGAGGAGGAGCCCGAGCCGCCCCGCATCCAGTGACGCCCCGGCCGCCCGGGGCCGCGCCCCCGGGACCGCCCCGCCGACGGACTGAAGGAGTGCTGCATGAGCATGGCCATGGTCGGCATGATCGCCGGAATGGCGCTGGGATTCGCCGGGTACTTCGGCGGCTTCGGGGCCTTCCTGCTGGTGGCGGCGCTGGGCGCCGTCGGGTTCGTCGCCGGCCGGTATCTGGAGGGCGACCTGGAGCCCGGAGACCTCTTCCGGGGCCGTGGCGTCCGGCGCGAGCGGCGGAGATGACCGCCTTGAGCACCGAGACCGGCACGGCACGCCCGCCGCTGACCCCGGTGCCGGCCGGTGAACGCGGTGCCTTGTGGATCGCGGACCGGGTCGTGGCGAAGATCGCCTCGCGGGCCGCCCGCGAGGCGGTCGGCCCGTTGCCCGCGGGCGCCGCCGCCCCGCACGCCGCGGTGGTCGTCCACTCCCACCCCCGGGCCGGCTCCGGGGTGGGAAGCCCCGTCGGCAGGGCCCGCGTCCGCGTGCAGGTCGAACTCGCCCACCCAGCCGACATCGGCTCCCGCTGCGCCGCCGTGCGCAGGCGGGTGACCGAGCGGGTGGGCGAGCTGGCGAGCATGGAGGTGCTGGAGGTCGCCGTACGGGTCGAGCGGCTGCATCTGGCGCCGCGGCCCGGCACCCTGCACGGGAGGGCCCGATGACCGGGCCCCACCCGCCCGAGGAAACCCGGCGACCGCCCGTGCCCGGCCCCGACGAGGCCGCCGGCGGCCCACCGCCCCTGCTCGACCGGGGCAGCGGCCGCTTCTGGTCGCCGCGCCGTGTCCCCGCGTGTGTCGTCGCCCTGCTCCTGCTGGCCGGCGCGGGCGTCCTGCTGTACGACGTGGTCGCCGTACGCGTCCACCACCCCGCGATGCACTGGCGCCGCGTACTGGCCCGGCAGCTCGCCGAGCGTCCCCTGGACGACGTGTGGGTGCTGACCGGCGCGGGCGTGGCCGCCGCCCTCGGCCTCTGGCTGGTGGTGCTCGCCCTGACCCCCGGCCTGCGCGCCCTGCTGCCGATGCGGCGTCCGCACGCCGACGTCCGCGCCGGCCTGCGCCGCGACGCGGCCGCCCTGGTGCTGCGCGACCGCGCCCTCACGGTCTCAGGCGTCCGCGCGGCGCGGGTGCGGATGCGCCGCCGCCGGGCCCGCGTCCGGGCGCTCGCCCACTTCCGCGAGCTGGAGGACGTGCGGGCAGACCTGGACACCGTGCTCGGCGACGCGGTCGGCGGGCTCGGGCTGAGCCGGCCGCCGACGCTGTCGGTCTCCGTCCGGCGGCCAGGACGGAAGGGGTGACGACGGTGCGCACCGGACGGGTGAACCGCGTACTGCTCTGTCTCCTGGGGCTCCTGCTGCTCGCCGTGGGCGGCTCGGTGCTCGCCGTGGGCCTCGGCGTCCGGACGCCGCGCCGCTGGCTGCACGCCGGCCCGCACGACGTCCTGCTCAGCGCCGCCGAGCGCACCCGGTGGCGGGACGCCGGCTGGTGGTGGCCGGCGGTCATCGGGGGCCTGGCCGTCCTCGTCCTGCTCGCCCTGTGGTGGCTCGCCGCGAACCTGCGCCGGCGCCGCCCGGCCGAGGTCCTGGTCGACACCGGGGACGGCGAGGGCGCCCTGCTGCGCGGACCGGCCCTGGCGTCGGCGCTCACCGAGGACGCGGCCCGGCAGCCGGGCGTCGCCCACGCCGAGGCCGTGCTGACCGGCCGCCGCACGAGGCCCGCGGCCAGGGCCGGGCTGCGTCTGGAGCCGGCCGCCGATCCGGCCGCGGCGCTGAGCGAGTTCACCGCCGGGCCCCTGACCCGCGCGCGTGAGTCGGCGGGCCTGGCCTCGCTCCCGGCGGAGGTGCGGCTGCGGGCGGTCAGGCACCGCGCCGAACGGGTCACCTGACCGCCGACTCGCGCCTGGGAACGGGTCCCTGACCGCCGACTCGCGCGGACCTCAGAAGCCGTGCCGCATGCCGCCGTCCACCGGCACCATGATCCCGGTGAGGTAGGAGGCCGCCGGGGACAGCAGGAACGCCGCGACCCTGCCGAACTCCTCCGGCGCCCCGTAGCGGCGCAGCGGGATCCGGGACTCGCTCGCCGCCCGGGTCGCCTCCGGATCGGCCGACAGCGAGTCCAGCTCGCGCACCCGGTCCGTGTCGATGCGGCCCGGCAGCAGACCCACGACCCGGACGCCCCGCGGCCCCAGCTCGTCGGCGACCGACTTCGCGAACCCGGCGAGCCCCGGCCGCAGCCCGTTGGAGATGGTCAGCCCCGGGATGGGCTCGTACACCGAGCCGGACAGCACGAAGCCGATGACACCGCCCGGCTCCAGCTCGGCCCCCGCCGTGCGGGCGAACCGCACCGCGCCGAGGAACACCGACTCGAAGGCGTCCCGCCACTGCTCGTCGGTGTTGTCGGAGACGAACCCCGGCGCCGGGCCGCCGACGCTGACCAGCACGCCGTGGAAGCCGCCGAAGTGCTCCCGGGCGGCCGTGATCAGCCGCTCGGCGGCCTCCGGGTCGGCGTTGCCGACGGCCACGCCCACCGCGTTCGGGCCCAGTTCGGCCGCCGCGTCGGCGACCCGCTTCTCGTCGCGGCCGGTGACGACCACCTTCGCCCCCTCGGCGATCAGCGCCCGCGCGGCGGCGTTGCCCAGCCCCCGCGTCGCGCCGGTGACGACGTACACCCGGTCCTTCAGTCCAAGATCCATGACACCTATCCTGCCCCCTCGCCGCCGAACAGGGCGAGGGCGGTGTTCACCAGCGCGATGTGGCTGAACGCCTGCGGGAAGTTGCCGAGCTGACGGCCCAGCTCGTGGTCGTACTCCTCCGCGAGCAGCCCCACGTCGTTGACGAGGCCGACCAGCTGCTCGAACAGCTCCCGGGCCTGCGCCGTGCGGCCCGTCATGTGCAGGGCCTGCGCGAGCCAGAAGGAGCAGGCGAGGAAGGCGCCCTCGCCGCCCGGCATGCCGTCGACGCCGACCGCGTCGGTGTCGTAACGGCGCACCAGCCCGCCGTGCTCCAGGTCGTCCCGGATCGCGTCCACCGTGCCGATCACCCGCGGGTCGTCGGGTGGCAGGAAGCCGTAGTAGGGGATCAGCAGCAGCGAGGCGTCCAGTTCGCGCGAGCCGTAGTACTGGGTGAAGGTGTTGCGGCCGGGGTCGTACCCCTTCTCGCACACCTCGCGGTGCACCTCGTCGCGCATCGCCCGCCAGCCGTCCATGTCGCCGGGCAGCTCCGGGTACCGCTCCAGGGTCCGGACCGCCCGGTCGGCGGCGACCCACACCATCACCTTGGAGTGCACGAAGTGCCGCCGGCCGCCGCGCACCTCCCACAGGCCCTCGTCGGGCTGCCGCCACGCCGAGCGCAGGAACGTCATCAGCTCGCACTGCAGCGACCACATGTGCGGCTTGGGGGACAGGCCGGAGGCGCGGGCCAGGAACAGCGAGTCCATGACCTCGCCGTACACGTCGAGCTGGAGCTGGTCGACGGCCCCGTTGCCGACCCGCACCGGCGCCGAGTCGGCGAAGCCGGGCAGCCAGGGCAGCTCCCACTCCGGCAGCCGCCGTTCGCCCGCCACGCCGTACATGATCTGCAGGTCGGCCGGATCGCCGGCCACCGCCCGCAGCAGCCAGTCGCGCCAGGCCTCGGCCTCGCCGTGGTAGCCGGCGGCGAGCAGGGCGCCCAGCGTGAGGGTGGAGTCGCGCAGCCAGCAGAACCGGTAGTCCCAGTTGCGCACACCGCCCGGTTCCTCCGGGAGGGAGGTGGTGGCCGCGGCGACGATCCCGCCGGTCGGGGCGTAGGTGAGCGCCTTGAGGGTGATCAGGGACCGGACGACGGCGTCCCGGTGCGGCCCGGTGTAGCGGCAGCGGGCCGTCCAGCGCCGCCAGTCCCGCACGCTGGCGCTCAGCGCCGCGTAGGGGTCGACCAGCGCGGGACGCGGCTCGTGCGAGGGATGCCAGGTCAGCACGAACGCGACCCGCTCGCCCTCGGCGAGGGTGAACTCGGAGTGGGTGCAGAAGTCCTCGCCCCACGTGCGCACATGGGGCTCGGCGCGCAGCCACACCGAGTCCGGCCCGGCGACGGCCACCCGGTGGCCGTCGGAGCGGCGCATCCACGGGACGATCGAGCCGTAGTCGAAGCGCAGGCGCAGCTCGCTGCAGACGGTGACCCGCCCGCTGACGCCCTCCACGATGCGTACGACGTCGGGCGCGCGGTCGCGCTGCGGCATCAGGTCGGTCACCCGCACGGTGCCCTCGGCGGTGTCCCACTCGGTGTCGAGGACCAGCGTGTCGGGCCGGTAGGCGCGGCGGGTGCAGGTGTCGGCGCCCTTCGGCACGATCCGCCAGTGGCCGTTGTCCTCGTCGCCCAGGAGCCTTGCGAAGCAGGCGCCGGAGTCGAAGCGGGGCAGGCACAGCCAGTCGATCGAGCCGTCCCGGCCGACCAGGGCCGCGGTCTGCTCGTCCCCGATGACGGCGTAGTCCTCGATGCGCTCGTTCACAGCATGCGGTTTCCCGGGGGCCCCCGGGGCCAACCAGGCGGTGCGCCGGGGGAGTGACCGGCGCACCGGGGCCCGGGCGGTCACCTGCCGGCCGGGGCCGTCACACGGTGGCCGGTTCGCTCTTCTCGGGGGCCGTCTCGGCGGCCGCCTCGTCCCGGTCCCGGATCTCGCGCCGGACCAGGAACCACCAGCCCACCGGGACGCCGGCCGCGAACAGCCACCACTGGATCATGTACGCGTAGTTCAGCGGGGCGTCCTCGCTGCCCGGGTCGGAGATCTGCTCCGGGCTGCCGCCCCTGGCCCCGGGCGCCGTCTGCTCGACGTAGCCGCCGAGCACCTTCGCGCCGAGCCGCCGCGCCTCCTCGGCGCTGTTGATCAGCATGATCTGCCGGTCCGGCAGGCCCTTGACGTTCTTGATGCCGCTCGCCGAGGTCGTCTCGTCGGCCTTCAGCCGCCCGGTGAGGGTGAGCCGGCCGGCGGGCGGCGCGGGCACCTCGGGGAAGTCGGTCTGCACGCCGTTCGCCGGGACCCAGCCCCGGTTGACCAGCAGCACCCGGCCGTCGGTGAGCACGAACGGGGTCAGGACGTGGAAGCCGACCTCGCCGTCGGCGTTGGTCCGGCGCCGGACCACCACCTCGCGGGAGGGGTCGAAGGTGCCGGTCGCGGTGACCGTGCGGTACTTCTCGGTGCGGGTCACCGAGTGGCCGGGGGAGGTGAGCCGTTCCACGGGGACCGGCTCGGCGTGCAGGGCCCGCGAGACCAGGTCGTTGCGCGCGGTGCGCTCCTCGTACCGGTGCTTCTGCCAGAAGCCCAGCTTTATCATCGTCGGGATCAGCGCGATCGCGATGATGGTGAGGATCACCCACTGGCGGGTCAGCAGGAAGCGGTAGCGGTGCACCCCACGACGGTACATCCGGGCCGTGGGGTGCATTCGGTCGGGTACCGGGTCACACCCGGTCCACCACCCCCGTCTTCCCCTCCGCCCGGGCGCAGTGGGCGCCGCAGAACCAGTGCCCCTCCACCTCCACGCCCTGCCCGATGATCTGCACCCGGCAGTGCTCGCAGATCGGGGCCATGCGATGGATCGCACAGGAGAAGCAGTCGAACACGTGCACGGCGCCCTGCGCGTGCACTTCGAAGGTCATTCCGTAGTTGTTGCCGCATACCTCACATGTCGCCATGGGGCACAGCGTGAGCCGTGGCCGACCCCCGGGCGAGCGGGCGCGGGGCGAGTCGCCCGTCAATCACCCGTCCGTACGGTCACCCGTCCGTGCGGTCACCAGTCGGCGGGCTCCACGTCCCGCAGCAGTTGCCCGAACGCGGCTTCGTCGACCACCGGCGTCCCGAACTGCCGCGCCTTGACCACCTTCGAGGTGCCCGAGTCGGGGTCGTTGCTGACCAGCAGGCTGGTCAGCCGGGACAGGCTGGTCGCCACGTGCAGTCCCGCCTCGGTCGCGCGGTCCTCCAGCAGCTCGCGCTCGGTGGAGGTGTCCCCCGAAAAGGCCACCCGCATGCCCTGTTTGAGGCGTTTGCCCGCTTCGTAGCGCCCGGGGTTGGGGTAGGGGCAGGCGGGCCGCTTCCGGGACGGGCGCCAACTGCCCTGGCGCGAGCCGCCGTAGCCGCCGCTCGCCTGCCGGCCGATCCGGGGCGTGTCCGACCACTCGGTCAGCGGCCGGCACTCCAGCAGCGGAAGCCGTACGCCGCCCGCCGCCGCGGCCAGCAGGCTGGGCCGGAACGCCTCGGCGAGCACGCGCGCGTCGTCCAGCGCGTGGTGCGCCCGCTGCTGGACCACCCCGAAGTGCGCGGCCAGCGACTCCAGCTTGAAGTTGGGCAGCGGCAGCCCCAGCTCCTTCGACAGCGCGATGGTGCACAGCCGCTGCCGCACCGGCGCCTCGCGTCGCGCGCGCGCGTACTCGCGGGCGATCATCTGCCAGTCGAAGACCGCGTTGTGCGCGACGAGCACCCGGCCGTCGAGACGGGCCGCGAACTCCTCCGCCACCTCCCCGAACAGCGGCGCCCCCTCGAGCACCTCGCTCGTCAGACCGTGTATCCACACCGGCCCCGGATCGCGCTCCGGGTTGACCAGCGTGTACCAGTGGTCCTCGACCTCGCCGCGCGCGTCCAGCCGGTAGACGGCCGCGGAGATGATCCGGTCGTCGCGGGCCAGCCCGGTGGTCTCCACGTCAACGACCGCGTATCCCTTCGGATACGCGGCCGGCCACCGGGTGGCGGAGGACACTGCGGTCGCACGGTCTTCGAGCATGGTCACTGAGGATACGGGCCACCACCGACAGCGCCGTCCCCCAGGTCCGGCGGCGGCGCCCCCGGCCCGTCACCCCGCTCGGCGGCCGCACAGGCGTGCGTGCGCGAACGCGCGCGGCACGGACGGAAGTTCCCGTGGCCGTGCCCGAACTCGGCGCGCAGGCGGCGGAGTACACCGGCGCCCGCGGCCGGCCCCGGTCCGGGCGCCGGGCGTGGGCGCGACTGTGCGATTCTCCGTGCTGTGACGGAACCAACCCATGACGAGACGCACGGCGCGCTGGGCTCCCGGCTGAACTGGCTGCGGGCGGCCGTCCTCGGCGCGAACGACGGCATCGTGTCCACGGCGGGACTGGTCGTCGGCGTGGCCGGTGCGACCGACTCCCGCGCCGCCCTGCTCACCGCGGGCCTGGCCGGCCTGCTCGCCGGTTCCATGTCCATGGCGGCCGGGGAGTACGTGTCGGTGTCCACCCAGCGGGACTCGGAGAAGGCCGCGCTGGCCCAGGAGCGGCGGGAGCTGCGCGAGCAGCCGGCCGCGGAACTGGAGGAGCTGACCCAGCTGCTCGAGGAGCGCGGCCTGTCGCGGGAGATCGCCCGGGAGGCCGCCGAGCAGCTCACCGAGCGGGACGCGCTGAGGGCGCATGCGCGCGTGGAGCTGGGCATCGACCCGGACGAACTCACCAACCCCTGGCACGCGGCCTGGGCGAGCTTCCTGGCCTTCACGGTCGGCGCGCTGCTGCCGCTGCTGGCGATCGTCCTGCCGCCGGTCGGCCTGCGGCTCCCGGTCACCGTGCTCTCCGTGCTGGCCGCGCTCGTGCTCACCGGCTGGACCAGCGCCCGGCTCGGCGCCGCCGCGCCCGGCCGCGCGGTGCTGCGCAACGCGGTGGGCGGCGCCCTCGCGATGGGGGTGACGTACCTGGCCGGCACGCTGCTGGGCGCGGCGGGGGTGTAGCAGGCCGGAGAGCGTGCCGGGCCCCGCCCGCGCGGCCCACCGCCACCAGGACGTACGGTGAGGTGCGCCCGACCAACCCCCCGGGCGCATCGCACGTCCCCGCACGAGAAGGACCCTCGCCATGCGCGCCACCACCATCCACGCCCCGTACGACATGCGCGTGGAGGACGTCCCCGAGCCCGTGGTGCAGTTGCCCACCGACGCCGTGGTGCGGGTGCTGCGCGCCTGCATCTGCGGCAGCGACCTGTGGGCCTACCGGGGTGAGGCGGCCCGGCAGCCGGGACAGCGCATCGGGCACGAGTTCCTCGGCGTCGTCGAGGAGACCGGCTCCGAGGTGTCCGCCGTCCGGCGCGGCGACCTGGTGGTCGCCCCCTTCATGTGGTCCGACGGCGTCTGCGACTACTGCCGCGAGGGCCTGACGACCTCCTGCGAGCACGGCGGCTTCTGGGGCTCCGTCGGCTACGACGGCGGCCAGGGCGAGGCCGTGCGCGTGCCGTTCGCCGACGGCACCCTCGTCCGGCTGCCCAAGGACGCCGCCTCCGACGACCACCTGCTGTCCGCCCTGCTGACCCTCTCCGACGTGCTGGGCACCGGCCACCACGCGGCCCTCGGCGCGGGCGCCCGCCCGGGCGCCACGGTCGCCGTGGTCGGCGACGGCGCCGTGGGCCTGTGCGCCGTGCTGGCCGCCAGGCGGCTCGGCGCCGAGCGGATCATCGCGCTGGGCCGGCACGAGGTCCGCACCGGCATCGCCCGCCGCTTCGGCGCCACCGACGTCGTCGCCGAGCGGGGGGACGCGGCGGTCGAGGCCGTCCGCGAGCTGACCCGCGGCCAGGGCGCGCACGCCGTCGTCGAGGCGGTCGGCACCGAGCAGTCGATGCGGACGGCCGTGAACATCACCCGCGACGGCGGCGCCATCGGTTTCGTGGGCGTGCCGCACGGCAGCGGCACCGGCCTGGACCTCGGCGTCATGTTCGACCGGAACATCGCCCTGCGCGGCGGTGTCGCGCCGGTCCGCGCCTACATCCCCGAACTGCTGCCCGACGTCCTCGACGGCACCGTCGACCCCTCACCGGTGTTCGACCTGACCGTCGGCATCGAGGGCGTCCCGGACGGCTACAAGGCGATGGACGAGCGCACCGCCCTCAAGGTGCTCGTCACCAACGGCTAGCACCTGGCCACGTCTCCCGGCCGGGGCCCGGCCGGGGCCCGGCCGGGAGACGGCCAGGACCAGTGGCCAGGACCAGTGGCCAGGACCAGTGGCCAGGACCAGTGGCCAGGACCAACGGATGGGCAGCGGCCAGGACCAGTGGCCAGGACCAGCGGATCGGCAGCGGCAGAGCCGTCAGCAGGCCCGAGACCACGACGACCGCGCCCAGTGCGATCACCTCGGCCCGCGCCGGGGCGTACGCGGTCAGCGGGTCGGCGGCGCGGCTCAGCCGGGTCCGCGCCCACAGGGCGAGCCCGGCGACGACGGCTACCAGGACCGCTTTGGCCAGCAGGGCGCGGCCGTACGCCGTCGTCGTGAGCTGGTCCAGCACCGTGGCCGCCGGCATGCGGCGCAGCGAGCTCCACACGCCTGTGGCGGTGAGGGCCGCGAGCAGCACGGCCGCCACGCGCGCGTAGCGCCCCAGCAGCAGCGGGCCGGCCGCTTCGCCGCGCCACCGGCGCAGGAGCCGCAGCGCGTGCAGCAGCCCGCCCGCCCACAGCGACGCGCAGGTCAGGTGAATCAGCGTCAGACCTGAGCCGGCCAGCGGGCTCTGCGCGGCCGTGGGGTGCGCGCGCAGCGCCTCCGCGACCACCACCGCGGCCAGCGGCCACACCTGGACCGCCGGCCGGCGGGCCGCCGTGCACAGCCCCGCCAGCAGGAAGCCGTTGACCTCCAGCAGCGCCAGCCTGCCGTCGCGGGAGTCGTACAGGCCGCCGGCGTCGATCTGGCCGAGGCCGTGCGGGACCAGGTTGCCGGCCGAGACCACCGCGGCCGGCGCCAGCGCGGCGAGGAGGCCGGCGGCGTTCGCGGCCCGCGCCCAGCTCCGCGGTCGTCCGGCGGGGGCGCCGGGCAGCCGCCGGACCAGCCGGAGCACGAACTGCTCGCCGAGCGGGACGCACAGGGCGGCGAACAGCACCCCGCGCAGCAGCGCGATGCCGCCCGCGCCGGGCGCGGGCGGCCTCCCCGGTGCCGTGCAGCGCGGCGGACGGCCCGAGCAGCGGGATCAGTGCCGCCAGGGCCACGAGGACCAGCACGGCCACGGCCCGGCCCGGCGCCCGTCCGGTGCGCGGCGCCGGCCGCCCCGGCGGTCCGTCGTATCAGGGTCACCCCGTGATCCTCGCCAGCCGGCGCGGAAGCGGGCAAGTCCGGGAGGACGACCGGCGCCGCGCCGTGCCGGGGCGTGCGCGGTCCGGGCCGCCCGCCTGCTCACTCCCAGCGTGCCGGGCCCGCACCCCAGGGCGCCGGGGGCCGCGTCCAGCCGGCCGGGCCGCCGGTGAAGGACACCGGCGGCAGGGCGTGCCTCAGCCGTCCGAGCGGGCCGGCGGTCTCGGCCAGCCAGGCGTCCGGGCCCTCGTACGCGGGGCCGCCGCCCGCGGCGGGGCCGGGCGGGATCCCCTCCGTGAGCCAGTGCGCGGTACGGGCGAGCGCCGTCCGGACCAGCCGGCCGCCCCCGTCGTACGACTGCTCGGTCAGCGCCCGCAGCACGCCGGCCGCCAGCAGGTACCCGGTGCCGTGGTCCAGCGCCTGCGCGGGCAGCGCGCCGGGCCACCCCGCCGAGCCCTCGGTGACCGCGATGCCGGCCGCTGCCTGCACCAGGCTGTCGAAGCCGCGCCGCCCCGCCCAGGGCCCGTACGCGCCCCACGCCGACACCTGCGCCACCACCAGCCCGGGGTGCCGCTCGGCCAGCGCCTCGGGGGAGAGCCCGAACCGGTCGAGGGCGCCGGGCCGGTAGCCGGTGACCACGACGTCCGCCGCGGCCAGCAGCTCCTCGAGGGCGTCCCGGCCGGTGGTGAGGTCGAGGGTGGCCGAACGCTTGCCGAAGCCCGTGTCGGCGTGCAGGTCGGGGAGTTCGGGCGACCGCGGGTGGTCGAGGCGCAGTACGTCCGCGCCGAGCAGCGCCAGCGTGCGGGTGGCGACCGGTCCGGCCAGCACCCGGGTCAGGTCCACGACGCGCAGCCCGTCGGCGGGCAGCAGCCGTGCCGCGCCCGGGTCGAGCGGGCGCGGCACGCGCGCGGGGGAGGCGTCCAGCCGCTCGCGTTCGACCAGTGGCCGTGCGGCCACCTCGGCGGCCTGACCGTGCGCCGCCCACTCCCGCGGGGTGCGCAGGGCCACGGCGAGCCCGTCGGCGTGGTGGACCGTGTCCTCCACCTCCAGGGCGGACCGCTCGGCGATCCGCGCCTCCGCCCTTGCCACCGCCGCGCCCTCGGGCAGGCCGAGCGCGCGGAGCAGCCGGACGCGGTGGTGCGGGTAGTTGGCGTGGGTGCGCACCCAACCGTCGGCGGTCCGCCAGAACCGGGACAGCGGGGCGAAGGCGACCGGCGCCCGGCCGTCCACCCGCAGCAGCCGCTCGCTGTGGAACGCGGCGGCGACCGCGCCGTCGTCCACTTCGGCCCGCGGCACCCGGGCGAGTCCGGCCCGCCGGGCGCCCAGCTCGGCGGCGGCCAGCGCGCACACGCCGACGCACGCGCGCGCCAGCCGCAGCACCGGCAGCCGGGCAGCCAGGGCGCCCTCGCGCTCGACGACCGACACCCGCGACAAGAGGGCGGGATCGCCGCCCAGCGCGGTCCAGGCGTACTCGATATCCGTCATGACTGCACTATGCAGTATTGACCGGATCAATATGGAGGGGGTGGGCCCGGAGTACGGCCAGGCGGGTGCCGCCGGAGGCCTTCCGGCGGCACCCGTGCTCCGGGACCGGTCAGCGCACCGCGCGCAGCGCGTTGACGACGCCGTGCCCGTAGAACCCGTTGACGCGCTTGCCGCCGACGCAGGTCGCGTCCACGACCCCGTCACCGTCCCCGTCGTAGGGTCCGGCCGGGCAGCCAGGGTTGTCCGCCTGGGCCTTGAGCAGCGCCTGCAACTGGGCCGGAGTGGCGTGCGGGTGCGCCGACTTCAGCAGCGCGGCCACGGCGGCCACGTGCGGCGACGCCATCGACGTGCCCTGCAGGAAGCCGTACTGGTTGTTCGGCAGCGTGGACAGGATGCGGCCGTTCTTCGACGGCGTGTCAGGGATCTGGTACCGGTCGCCGCCCGGCCCCGCCACGTCGACCACGCCCTTGCCGTAGCTGGAGTAGTACGACTTTGCGCCCTTGACGCCCACCGCGCTCACGGTGACCACGCCCGGCAGCTGGGTCGGGATGTCGAAGCACTTGTGCGGGTCGACCGTGCGGGTGGTGGCGGTCGAGTCGTCCGGGCTGGAGTCGTCCACGATCGCGTCGGAGTCGAGGTCGTCGTTGGAGTTGCCCGCCGAGGCAACGTTGAGCGTGCCCTTGCGCTGTGCGTACAGCTGGGCGCGGTTGACCGCGTCGACGATGGCCCGCTGATCGGGGTCGTCCATGCAGTTGTACAGCCAAGGGTCGACGTAGTAGCTGTTGTTGGTGATCTCGATGCCGTGGTCCGCCGCGAACACGAAGGCGCAGACCACGCTCTCCGGGTAGAACAGCGAGGTCGAGTCCGGCTGGGCCACCGTGATGCTGGCCACCTTCACCCCGGGCGCCACGCCGGCCACGCCTATGCCGTTGCGGGCCGCGGCTATCTCGCCCGCGACGTGCGTGCCGTGGTAGTGGTCGGCGTCCGCCGGCCGCCAGGCGCCGTACGTCGTGTCGGCCTTGCCGCTCACGCAGTTCGCCGACTGCGACGCGGAGAAGTTCGGGGCGATGTCCGGGTGGGTGTCGTCCACGCCGGTGTCGATCACGCCGACGGTCACGTTCCTGCTGCCCGGGTTGATCGCCGCGGCCTTGTCGGCGCCGATCGACCGCAGGTCCCACTGGTCGGCCTCGAGGGGTTCCTCGCCCGCCGCCGCGCCCCGGGCCACCTTCGCGGCCTCCGCCTTCGACAGGACCTGGACCGCGCCCTCGTCCGTCGTGCCCGCCGCGCTCAGCGGGGCGGTACGGGTGGCGCCCGCGGACTCCACGCCGCGCACCGCGCGCATCCGCGCGCCGAAGTCCGCCTGCGCGGAGTGCGCGACGATCACCCCGATCCGGTCGTAACTCGCCACGACGGTGCCGCCGTTGCGGGAGACCGCCCGCTCCACCGACTCGATCGTGCGGTGGTCCGTCCTGGTGTTGACCACGTACGCCAGGGCCGGGCCGTCCGCCGCCCGTGCCGTGGTGGCCGCCTCGGTCGACGCCGAGGCCGCCGTCGGCAGGAAACCGAGCGAGGCGGTCAGTGACAGCACGACCGGCACGGCGAGCGCCAGGCGGCGTCTGGAGCGCGAATGAACCATGGGATCTCCACATCATCCGGATACGGAACCGCCCGAGACACAGGTGGTGCCCGGGCGCGTACATGACGGGTGGTGCAGGCCGAAGCTATCCCGCCGATCTGATCTCCGAAAGGGGCAGGCCGACTTGAACCGGTCCGCACCCGGCGCCGTGACCGTGGACGGAGGGCCCGCAACGACCACCGGCCCCCCAGCGGAACCACTCACCGCAGTCGCCCGGCGACTGCCGGTAACGTGATTCCCCGTCCCTGAGGTCGACGCAGCGCAGGTCCGACGCGAGGAGAGCCCGTGGCCACCGAGACACCGCCACCCGCGAAACCGCAAGCCCACCTTCCCTCCACCGAGGAGTTCGTCGAGGTTCAGCAGAGCGCGGAGTTCGGCGAGTTGCGCCGGGCCAACCGTTCCTTCGCGTTCCCCCTGACCATCGCCTTCATCACCTGGTACCTGCTGTACGTGCTGCTGTCCTGCTACGCGGGCGGCTTCATGGGCACCAAGGTGGCCGGCAACGTCAACGTGGCCCTCGTCCTGGGCCTCGCACAGTTCCTCACCACGTTCCTCATCGCCTGGTGGTACGCGCGGCACGCCGCCGCCAAGCTCGACCCGCGGGCCGAGGCCATCAAGTCCCGGATGGAGGGCGGAGCATGAGCCCCGCACAGCACACCCTGCTCGCCGCAGGCGAGGCCGGCGAGCACCGGACGCTGATCATCACCCTGTTCGCGGTGTTCGTCGCCGCGACCCTCGTGATCACCGTCTGGGCCGGCCGGCAGACCAGGGACGCCGCCGACTTCTACGCCGGCGGACGGCAGTTCACCGGCTTCCAGAACGGCCTGGCCGTCTCCGGCGACTACATGTCCGCCGCGTCCTTCCTCGGCATCGCCGGCGCCATCGCCCTCTTCGGCTACGACGGCTTCCTGTACTCCATCGGCTTCCTGGTCGCCTGGCTGGTCGCCCTGCTCCTGGTCGCCGAACCGCTGCGCAACTCCGGCCGCTACACGATGGGCGACGTCCTGGCCTACCGGATGCGCCAGCGGCCCGTCCGTACCGCCGCCGGCACCTCCACCATCGTCGTGTCGATCTTCTACCTCCTCGCCCAGATGGCCGGCGCCGGCGTGCTCGTCTCGCTGCTGCTCGGCATCACCAGCGACGGCGGCAAGATCGGCATCGTCGCCCTGGTCGGCGTCCTGATGATCGTGTACGTCACCATCGGCGGCATGAAGGGCACCACCTGGGTCCAGATGGTCAAGGCGGTGCTGCTGATCGTGGGCGCCCTGCTGCTGACCTTCCTGGTCCTGCTGAAGTTCCACTTCAACATCTCCGACCTGCTCGGCACGGCCGCCGACAACAGCGCCAAGGGCTCGGCGTTCCTGGAACCCGGCCTGAAGTACGGCGGCACCGGCACCACGAAGCTGGACTTCATCTCCCTCGGCATCGCCCTGGTCCTCGGCACCGCGGGCCTGCCCCACATCCTGATCCGTTTCTACACGGTCCCGACCGCCAAGGCCGCCCGCAAGTCCGTCATCTGGGCGATCGGCCTGATCGGCGCCTTCTACCTGATGACCCTCGCCCTCGGCTTCGGCGCCGCCGCGCTGATCAAACCGGACGAGATCATCGCCTCCAACAAGGCGGGCAACACCGCCGCGCCGCTCCTCGCCCTGCACCTCGGCGGAGTGGACTCCAACTGGGGCGCCATCCTGCTCGCCAGCATCTCCGCCGTCGCCTTCGCCACCATCCTCGCGGTGGTCGCCGGCCTCACCCTCGCCTCGTCGTCCTCCTTCGCCCACGACATCTACGCCAACGTCATCAAGAGGGGGCAGGCCACCGAGAAGCAGGAACTCGGCGCGGCCCGCTGGGCGACCGTCGGTATCGGCGCCGTCTCCATCGTGCTCGGCGCCATGGCCCGCGACCTCAACGTGGCCGGCCTGGTCGCCCTCGCCTTCGCGGTCGCCGCCTCCGCCAACCTGCCGACCATCCTCTACAGCCTGTTCTGGAAGCGGTTCACCACCTCCGGCGCCCTGTGGTCGATCTACGGGGGCCTGGTCACCGCGGTCGGCCTCGTGCTGTTCTCGCCGGTGGTGTCCGGCAAGCCGACCTCGATGTTCCCGGACGCCGACTTCCACTGGTTCCCGCTGGAGAACCCGGGCATCATCTCGATCCCGGTCGGCTTCCTGCTGGGCGCGGTGGGCACCCTGCTCTCCAAGGAGGTCCCGGACACGGGCAAGTACGCGGAACTGGAGGTGCGGTCCCTGACCGGCACGGGAGCGCACTGACCCTGGTGACGACGGGCCGCGTCGTGCGGGATCGTACGGTCCTACGACGCGGCCCCGCCATGCCTCGTGGGATCGGGCCGCCGCCGTTGTCGGTCCTCTCACGTAGGCTCACACGTGACGGAGAATGATGTCCGGTACCGAGGGAGGGGGCCCACGTGCTCATCGACACCTACGGCCGAGTCGCCACCGACCTGCGGGTCTCGCTGACCGACCGGTGCAATCTGCGCTGTACCTACTGCATGCCCGAGGAAGGCCTGCAGTGGCTGGCCAAGCCCGACCTGCTCACGGACGACGAGATCGTTCGCCTCATCGGCATCGCGGTCGCCCTGCTCGGTATCGAGGAGGTCCGCTTCACCGGCGGCGAGCCCCTGCTGCGCCCCGGCCTGGCCGGCATCGTCGAGCGGGTCGCCGCGCTGGAGCCCCGTCCCCAGATGTCCCTCACCACCAACGGCATCGGTCTGCGGCGCACCGCCTCCGCCCTGAAGGCGGCGGGCCTGGACCGGGTCAACGTATCCCTGGACACCCTGCGCCCGGACGTCTTCAAGACACTCACCCGCCGCGACCGCCACCGTGACGTCCTGGAGGGCCTGGAGGCCGCCCGCGAGGCGGGTCTCGACCCGGTCAAGGTCAACTCGGTCCTGATGCCGGGGCTGAACGCCGACGAGGCCCCGGACCTGCTGGCCTGGGCGGTGGAGCACGACTACGAACTGCGCTTCATCGAGCAGATGCCGCTCGACGCCCAGCACGGCTGGAAGCGCGACGGCATGGTGACCGCCGGCGACATCCTGGCCTCCCTGCGCACCCGCTTCGACCTCACCCCCGAGGGGGCGGACGAGCGGGGTTCGGCGCCGGCCGAGCGCTGGCTGGTGGACGGCGGCCCGCACCGCGTCGGCGTGATCGCGTCGGTCACCCGCCCGTTCTGCGCCGCCTGCGACCGCACCCGGCTCACGGCCGACGGACAGATACGGACCTGCCTGTTCGCCACCGAGGAGACCGACCTGCGAGCGGCCCTGCGTTCCGGTGCCCCCGACGAGGAGATCGCCCGCCTCTGGCGCCTGGCGATGTGGGGCAAGAAGGCCGGCGCGGGCCTCGACGACCCGTCGTTCGTCCAGCCGGACCGGCCGATGTCGGCGATCGGCGGCTAGGGCCTGTCAGGGCCTGTCAGGGCCTGTCGCGAGAACGGCGGACGGTGATCCGGCGACGGGGGCTCACGACTCCTCGGCCGCCCGCCACTCCTCGAACCTCACCACGTCCTTGAGGAACCCCCGGACCCCGAGGAACTGCGAGAGGTGCTCGCGGTGCTCCTCGCAGGCGAGCCACGTCTTGCGCCGCTCCGGCGTGTGGATCTTCGGGTTGTTCCAGGCCAGCACCCACACGGCGGTGGCACGGCAGCCCTTGGCGGAGCAGATGGGGGTCTCGTCACTCACAGGCTCTTCACTGGTTCCGTCTCACCGGGCCCCCGTAAACAAGGCGACGCCGAGCAGCCACGGGGGGAGCTGCCCGGCGTCGGTCCGTCGCTCCGACGGGGGATGCGGAGCGCGTACGCAGTATGTCATGGGTCACCCTGCGTCCGGCACCGAACCGCACGAATGAATTGAGCTTTTCTTGAGCTTGGCGACGGGTCCGGTCCACCGTCCCGTGGCCGCCTTGTCAGGCCCGTCCCGGCCGCTCGCCGGACCCCCGCGTTCCCGGCTCCGCCGACAGGTCCTCCGGTACGGATTCCGCCTTCGCGCTCCCGTCCTCCGCGCGCGGCGGCGTGATCATCGGCCGCGTCGGAGCCGTGACGAAGGTCGACGGAAGAGCGGGCGGCCGCTCCCGGCCGGCGTTCGCGATCACCACCGCGATGTAGGGGAGCACCGCGCCGAGCACCAGGGCCACGATGGCCACGTACCGTTCGACGTTCCACAGGGTCGCCGCGAGGATCACCGAGGCGGTCCGGATCGTCATCGAGATGACGTACCGCCGCTGCCGGCCCCGCACGTCCTCGGCCAGACCCGTCCGGGCGCCCGTGATCCGGAACACCTGGACGTCGCCGCCGTGCTGCTTCCGCATCACATTCCACCATCCGCCCGCATCGGACTCCCATGGCCCGCAAACCGTCGTCCGCGTGGGCGCGGGGCCCGTGCGGAACATCTCCACGTTACGCCGCGACCCGATCGCCCACGAGACCGGGGCGCCGCCCGTCCCCGCGATGGCCGTGGGTCGGACCACGTACGGGCGCACCCGACATGCGGCGTACGGCCCGCACGCGGAAACTTGCCGTAGTGCTCACGCCGATCGGTACGAGGAGGAAGCCATGGGCTGGTTGTGGGCGATCATCGTGGGCTTCGTGCTGGGCCTCATCGCCAAGGCGGTCATCCCCGGCAAGCAGCACAGCCCCCTGTGGCTGACCACCATCGGCGGCATCCTCGGCGCCATCGCCGGTAACGCGATCGCGGCCGCCCTCGGCGTCGCGCAGACCAAGGGCATCGACTGGAGCCGGCACATCTTCCAGATCGTCGCCGCGATCATCATCGTCGCCGTGATCGACGCCCTCTACATGGCGACGATCGGCAAGCACAAACGGCAGCGCGTCTGACGGCGGACACACCGAAGGGCGGCCCCCCGCGACGGGGAGCCGCCCTCCGGCCTGTCTCAGGCCTCCGGCGTGTCTCAGGCCGGCTTGAGCTCGACCGCGGCCAGGTTCTTCTTGCCCCGGCGCAGCACCAGCCAGCGCCCGTGCAGCAGGTCCTCCCGGGCGGGCACCGCGTCCTCCGCGGTCACCTTCGCGTTGTTCACGTAGGCGCCGCCCTCCTTGACCGTCCGGCGGGCGGCCGACTTGCTGGCCACCAGACCGACCTCGGCGAACAGGTCGGTCACCGGGCCCAGCTCGGTGACCTGGACGTGCGGCACCTCGGACAGAGCGGCCGACAGCGTCCTGTCGTCCAGCTCCGCCAGCTCGCCCTGGCCGAAGAGCGCCTTGGACGCGGCGATCACCGCGGCCGTCTGACCGGCGCCGTGCACCAGCGTCGTCAGCTCCTCGGCGAGCGCGCGCTGGGCGGCACGGGCCTGCGGGCGCTCCTCGGTCTGCCGCTCCAGCTCCTCCAGTTCCTCCCGGGACCGGAAGGACAGGATCCGCATGTACCGCGAGATGTCCCGGTCGTCCACGTTCAGCCAGAACTGGTAGAACGCGTACGGCGTGGTCATCTCCGGGTCGAGCCAGACGGCCCCGCCCTCGGTCTTGCCGAACTTGGTGCCGTCCGCCTTGGTCATCAGCGGGGTGGCCAGGGCGTGCACGTCGGCGTCCGGCTCCAGCCGGTGGATCAGGTCCAGGCCGGCCGTGAGGTTGCCCCACTGGTCGCTGCCGCCCTGCTGGAGCGTGCAGCCGTACCGCCGGTAGAGCTGCAGGAAGTCCATGCCCTGCAGGATCTGGTAGCTGAACTCGGTGTAGCTGATGCCCTGGTCGGACTCCAGCCGGCGGGCCACGGAGTCCTTGGTGAGCATCTTGTTCACCCGGAAGTGCTTGCCGATGTCCCGCAGGAACTCGATCGCGGACAGGCCCTCCGTCCAGTCGAGGTTGTTCACCATGACGGCGGCGTTCTCGCCCTCGAAGGACAGGAACGGCTCGATCTGGCCGCGCAGCCGGCCCACCCAGCCGGCCACCGTCTCCGGGTCGTTCAGCGTGCGCTCGGCGGTCGGGCGCGGGTCGCCGATCAGCCCCGTCGCGCCGCCGACCAGCGCCAGCGGCCGGTGCCCGGCCTGCTGGAGCCGGCGCACGGTCAGCACCTGCACCAGGTGCCCCACGTGCAGCGACGGCGCCGTCGGGTCGAAACCGCAATAGAACGTGACGGGACCGTCCGCGAGCGCCTTGCGCAAGGCGTCCTCGTCGGTGGACAGGGCGAACAGCCCACGCCACTTCAGCTCGTCGACGATGTCCGTCACGGTTCTCGTGTCTCCTTGAAGATCTTCGGGCGGTCGGGTGACAGCCGACTACGAGGTTATACGCCCTGACTGACCGAACTCATGTTGAAGTCCGGGATCCGCAGCGCGGGCATCGCGGCCCGGGTGAACCAGTCGCTCCACTCGCGCGGCAGCGTCTTCTCGGTGCGCCCGGCCTCCTCCGCCCTGCCCAGCAGGTCCACCGGCGACTCGTTGAACCGGAAGTTGTTCACCTGGCCGGTGACCTCCCCGTCCTCCACCAGGTAGACGCCGTCCCGGGTGAGGCCGGTGAGCAGCAGCGTCGCCGGGTCCACCTCGCGGATGTACCACAGGCAGGTCAGCAGCAGCCCGCGTCCGGTGTCCGCGACCATCTCCTCCAGGGAGCGGTCCTGACCGCCGTCGAGGATCAGGTTCCCGGGCGCCGGGGCGACCGGCAGCCCGGTCAGGCCCGCGCTGTGCCGGGTCGTGGTCAGGTTCCGCAGCACGCCCTCGTCGATCCAGTCGGTGGCCCGCACCGGCAGCCCGTTGTCGAACACCGACTGGTCGCCGCCGGAGGAGTGGGCGACCACGAACGGCGCGGACTCCAGGCCCGGCTCGTGCGGGTCGCTGCGCAGGGTCAGCGGCAGCTCGCTCAGCTTCTCGCCGACCCGGGTGCCGCCGCCCGGCCTGGAGAACACCGTGCGGCCCTCCGCCGCGTCCCGGCCCGAGCCCGACCAGAGCTGGTAGATCAGCAGGTCGGCGACCGCGGTCGGCGGCAGCAGCGTCTCGTACCGGCCCGCGGGCAGCTCCACGCGCCGCTCGGCCCAGCCCAGGCGCACGGCCAGCTCGGCGTCGAGCGCGCCCGGGTCGACGTCCTTGAAGTCGCGCGTCGACCGGCCCGCCCACGCCGAACGGGTGCGGTCCGGCGACTTGGCGTTCATCTCCAGCGTCCCGGTGGGCTGGTCGTGCCGCAGCCGCAGCCCGGTGGAGGTGCCCAGGTACGTCGACACCAGCTCGTGGTTGGCGAAGCCGTACAGTTCACGGCCGCCGGCCCGGGCGCGGGCGAAGGCCTCGCCGAGCGCCGGGGCGAAGTCGGCGAACACCGCGGAGGAGGTCTCGGCGGGCGCGTCGGTGAAGTCCGGGGACGGGGGCACGTCGCCGACCAGCGGCTGGGCGTCCTCGGCGGGCCCGGCCCCGCGCGCGGCGGCCTCCGCGGCCCGTACCAGCGGCTCCAGCTCCGCGGCCGTCACCGCGGACCGGGACACGACGCCGGACGCGGTGCCCTCCTTGCCGTCCACGGTCGCGATCACAGTGAGCGTACGGCCACGCGTCACACCGTTCGTGGTGAGCGCGTTCCCCGCCCAGCGCAGGTTCGCGGTCGACTGCTCGTCGGCGATGACCACGCAGCCGTCGGCCCGGGACAGCGCGAGCGCCTGCTCGACGACCTCGTGCGGCTTGTTGGTACGGGCGCTCATCGGCCGGCCTCCTGGGTGGTGTTCAGAATGTTGACGCCCCTGAACAGCGCGGAGGGGCATCCGTGGGACACGGCGGCCACCTGGCCCGGCTGGGCCTTGCCGCAGTTGAAGGCGCCGCCCAGGACATAGGTCTGCGGGCCGCCCACGGCGGCCATCGAGCCCCAGAAGTCGGTGGTCGTCGCCTGGTAGGCGACGTCCTTGAGCTGCCCGGTGATCCGGCCGTTCTCGATCCGGAAGAAGCGCTGCCCGGTGAACTGGAAGTTGTAGCGCTGCATGTCGATCGACCAGGAGCGGTCGCCGACCACGTAGATGCCCCGGTCCACGCCCCCGATCAGGTCCTCGGTGGACATCCCCGCGGGGTCCGGCCGCAGCGACACGTTGGCCATCCGCTGCACCGGCACGTGCCCCGGCGAGTCGGCGAACGCGCACCCGTTGGACCGCTCGAACCCGGTCAGCCGGGCGATCCGCCGGTCGAGCTGGTAGCCCACCAGCGTGCCGTCCTTCACCAGGTCCCAGGACTGCGCCTCGACGCCCTCGTCGTCGTAGCCGACGGTCGCGAGGCCGTGCTCGGCGGTGCGGTCGCCGGTGACGTTCATCAGCTCGGAGCCGTACCTGAGCTTGCCGAGCTGGTCGAAGGTGGCGAAGGAGGTGCCGGCGTAGGCGGCCTCGTAGCCGAGGGCGCGGTCCAGCTCGGTGGCGTGCCCGATGGACTCGTGGATGGTCAGCCACAGGTTGGACGGGTCGACGACCAGGTCGTACAGGCCCGGCTCCACGCTCGGCGCCCGCATCTTCTCCGCCAGCAGCTCCGGGATCCGCTCCAGCTCGGCGTCCCAGTCCCAGCCGGTGCCCGTCAGGTACTCCCAGCCCCGGCCCACCGGCGGCGCGATGGTCCGCATGGAGTCGAACTCGCCGCTCGACTCGTCCACCGACACCGCGGTGAGCTGCGGGTGCAGCCGTACCCGCTGCTGGGTCGTCACGGTGCCGGCCGTGTCCGCGTAGAACTTGTTCTCGTGCACGGTGAGCAGCGAGGCGTCCACGTGGTCCACGCCGTTCGCCGCCAGCAGCCGGGCGCTCCACTGCGCCAGCAGTCCGGCCTTCTCCTCGTCGGGCACCGAGAACGGGTCGATCTCGTACGACGAGATCCACGTCCGGTCCGCGTGCACCGGCTCGTCGGCCAGCTCCACCCGCTCGTCCGACCCGGCCGCCCTGATGACCTGCGCGGAGAGTTTCGCCATCGCCACCGCCTGGGAGGCGACCCGGGCGGCCGCGTCCATGGTCAGGTCGACCCCGGACGCGAAGCCCCAGGTACCGCCGTGCACGACCCGGACCGCGTAGCCGAGGTCGGTGGTGTCCGACGATCCCGCGGGCCTGGCGTCCCGCAGCCGCCAGGACGCGCTGCGCACCCGCTCGAACCGGAAGTCCGCATGCTCGGCCCCGAGCGCCCGCGCGCGTGCCAGCGCGGCGTCGGCCAGGGCCCTCAGCGGCAGCGCCGTGAAGGCTTCGTCGATGGAATGAGGCACGGAGGTCTCCCTGCTGTCGTGGCCTGTCGGTCCGATCATGTCCCGACAGCGGGTCGGCGGACCACAGGTTTCGCTCCGCCCGGTGTGCTTTCTGTAGGGACCCGACAGTGACGCACTTCAGCCACTGTCGGTGCCCGCTTGCCCACGGAAGGGGCGCTACCGATAGGTTTTCGATGAAGCCGCCTGTCATCGAGGTGTTCGGGCGGGTGCCGTACCGCATCAGACCGCTATCGAAAGGGTGATCCGTTGAGCCGCTCGGTTCTCGTCACCGGAGGCAACCGGGGCATCGGCCTCGCCATCGCCCGCGCTTTCGCCGACGCCGGCGACAAGGTCGCGATCACGTACCGCTCGGGTGAGCCGCCGGCCGGCTTCCTCGCCGTCAAGTGCGACATCACCGACCCCGAGCAGGTGGAGCAGGCCTACAAGGAGATCGAGGAGCAGCACGGTCCCGTCGAGGTCCTCGTCGCCAACGCCGGCGTCACCCGGGACCAGCTCCTGATGCGCATGTCCGAGGAGGACTTCACCTCGGTCATCGACACCAACCTCACCGGCACCTTCCGCGTCGTCAAGCGCGCCAACCGCGGCATGCTGCGGGCCCGCAAGGGCCGCGTCGTGCTGATCTCCTCGGTGGTCGGCCTGCTCGGCTCGGCGGGGCAGGCGAACTACGCCGCCTCCAAGGCCGCCCTCGTCGGCTTCGCGCGCTCCCTCGCCCGTGAGCTGGGCTCGCGCAACATCACCTTCAACGTCGTCGCGCCCGGCTTCGTCGACACCGACATGACCAAGGTGCTCACCGACGAGCAGCGCAAGGACATCGTGTCCCAGGTGCCGCTCGGCCGCTACGCGCAGCCGGAGGAGATCGCCGCGACGGTGCGGTTCCTCGCCTCGGACGACGCCTCGTACATCACTGGAGCCGTCATCCCCGTTGACGGCGGACTGGGAATGGGTCACTGATCACCATGAGCGGAATTCTCGAGGGCAAGCGCATCCTGATCACGGGTGTGCTGACGGAGGCCTCCATCGCCTTCCACGCCGCGAAGCTGGCCCAGGAGCAGGGCGCCGAGGTCATCCTGACCGCCTTCCCGCGGCCCACGCTGACCGAGCGCATCGCGAAGAAGCTGCCGAAGCCCGCGAAGGTCATCGAGCTGGACGTCACCAACGACGAGCACCTCGGGCGGCTGGCCGACCTCGTCGGCGAGGAGCTGGGCGGCCTGGACGGCGTCGTGCACTCCATCGGCTTCGCGCCGCAGGACGCGCTCGGCGGCAACTTCCTCAACACGCCGTTCGAGTCGGTCTCCACCGCCATGCACGTCTCGGCGTTCTCCCTGAAGGCGCTGACCATGGCCTGCCTGCCGCTGATGCAGAACGGCGGCTCGGTCGTCGGCCTCACCTTCGACGCGCAGTTCGCCTGGCCGCAGTACGACTGGATGGGACCGGCCAAGGCCGCGCTGGAGGCCACCAGCCGCTACATCGCCCGGGACCTGGGCAAGCAGAACATCCGCTGCAACCTCATCTCCGCGGGCCCGCTCGGCTCCATGGCCGCCAAGTCCATCCCGGGCTTCAGCGACCTCGCCGCCGTGTGGGACACCCGCTCCCCGCTGGAGTGGGACCTCAAGGACCCCGAGCCGGCCGGCCGCGGCATCGTCGCCCTGCTGAGCGACTGGTTCCCGAAGACCACCGGCGAGATCGTCCACGTGGACGGCGGCCTGCACGCCATCGGCGCCTGAGCCGCGCACGGCACACGGTGACCCGCGCACCGCGCGGGTGAGCCCCGTACGCCGCCGACGCCCCGTTCCCCGCAGCGCGTGGGGAGCGGGGCGTCACTCGTCCGGCGTATCCGGCCGGGCGGGGCGGGTGGCCGGCGGCGCACCCTGGAGGCAGCGTCACCCCGCGCATCCCTCCGCAGCCCGGCCGAGGAGGTCCCCTTGTGCGCCTGTCCCGCAGCCCGGCCCCGGTGACCGTGGCCGCGGCGCTCGTGCTCTGTCTGCCGTACGCCACGCTGTGCCACGCGCGCGGGAGCGACGGCAAGCCGCCCGCGCCGGAACTGTTCGGCGCCGCCTGCCGCACGGCCGTCACCGGCTCGCGCGTCGTCGCCTACTGCCACAACCCCTACGTCGACACCGACCGCGTGCGCCTGCACATCGAGTGCGCCCGGTGGTGGGACATCGACACCGACAGCGCGCCCGTGAACACCGGCGCGGCCCTGACGGTGCGGCTGACCGGCCGCTGCTGGAAGGAGGTCCGCTCGGTGTGGATCAGCCACCAGAAGGCGCGCTGAACCTGCCCGGCCGGCACAGGAACGGATAGCTCGCGGCCTCCTCGGCCGCCGCACGCGCGTCACCGGCGCGGATCGCGTCCACCAGACGGGCGTGGTCCATGTGCGTCTCGGGGGTCAGGCCGCCGCCGACGTCGGCGCGCAGCCAGTCCCGCAGCACCTCGCCGAGGTCGGCGTACATCGCCGTCATGACGTCGTTGTGGGAGGCCGCCACCACCGCCAGGTGGAAGGTCGCGTCGGCCGTCACGAAGGCCTCCGCCTCGCCGGACTCCCAGGCCTCCTCGCGTCGCACCAGCAGCGCGTCGAGCTGCTTGAGGTCCTTCTCGGTGCGCCGCTCGGCGGCCAGCCGCGCCGCCGCCGACTCCAGCGTCGAGCGCAGCTCCGCGATGTGCCGCGGGTCGGCCCCGGCGAAACGGCGGTGCATCACGCCGGCCAGCTCGCTCGTCGCCGCGACATAGGTCCCCGAGCCCTGCCGGATGTCCAGCAGACCGTTGTGCGCGAGCGCCCGCACGGCCTCGCGGACGGTGTTGCGGGCGACGCCGAGCTGCTCCACCAGTTCCGGCTCGGTCGGGATGCGCGAACCCACCGGCCACTCGCCGGAGGCGATCTGCGCCCGCAGCTCCGCGATGACCTGCTCGGAGAGCGCCGAACGGCGCGGGTGGCTCAGAGGCATGGCACACCTTCGCACGTGGTTCCCGGACATTGCCGCCGGGGGAGTGGACAACCAATCATCCCATGATTCTATGATGTGCGGCATGGCCAGTGAGCAAACGCGGATCGCGGACACCCGTACGGAGATGCCCTCGACCGGACGCGGCACGAGTACACCCCCGGGAACCCGGGCGACCCCGCCCGCACGTGCCTGGGCGACCCGCCTCGTCGTCGCCGGCATCGTGCTGTCCGCGCTCAACCTCCGCCCCGCCATCACGAGCCTCGGCGCGCTGCTGGAGGAGGTCCGCGACGGACTCGGCATGAGCGGCAGCGTGGCCGGACTGCTCACCTCCGTGCCCCCGCTCTGCTTCGCCGTCTTCGGCGTCACCGCTCCCAGGCTGGCCCGCCGCTTCGGGCCGGCCGCCGTGGTCTGCGCCGGCATGGCCGCCATCACCGCGGGCCTGCTGATACGCCCCTACGCCGGCGGGACGGCCGGTTTCCTCGCCGCCAGCGCGCTCGCCCTGATGGGCATCGCCGTCAGCAACGTGCTGATGCCGGTCATCGTCAAGCGCTGGTTCCCCGACCGGGTCGGCTCCATGACCGGTCTGTACTCGATGGCCCTCGCCCTCGGCACCTCCGTCGCCGCCGCGGTCACCGTGCCCCTGACCGGCGCGCTGGGCGGCGGATGGCAGCCAGGCCTCGCCGTGTGGGCGGCTCTCGCGGCCGCCGCCGTACTGCCCTGGCTGCCGCTGGTGCGCAGGCGGGACGAGCCCACCGCCCAGGAGCCGGTGCGCACGGCGCCGGACGGCCGGGAGACGCACCCGCTGCGCATCACCCGCAGCCGCACCGCGTGGGCGCTCGCGGTCTTCTTCGGGCTCCAGGCCACCGCCGCCTACATCACGATGGGCTGGATGGCGCAGATCTTCCGGGACTCCGGCGTCCCGGCCGGCACCGCCGGCCTGCTCCTCGCCGTCACCATGGTGATGGGCGTCCCCCTGGCCTTCGTGATCCCGCGCCTCGCCACCCGGCTGCCCCACCAGGGCCCGATCGTGCTGGCCCTGGGCGTGTGCGGCCTCGCCGGATACGCCGGCCTGTACCTGGCGCCGGCCGGCGGCGCCTGGGCCTGGGCCGTGCTGCTCGGCATCGCCAACTGCGCCTTCCCGCTCGCGCTGACCATGGTCGGCATGCGGGCCAGGACCGGGGCCGGCGTGGCCCAGCTCTCCGCGTTCGCGCAGAGCACCGGCTATCTGATCTCCATCCCGGGACCGCTGCTGGTCGGCGTGCTCTACCAGCACAGCGGCGGCTGGGGACTGCCGATCGCCCTGATGGCGGGCCTGATGGTGCCCCAGATGGTGGTCGGTTTCGTCGCGGGCCGCGACCGCACGGTGGAGGACGAGGCGGGACGGGCCCAGGGCCTGTAGCGAAGGTGGCCCCTGCCGCGCGACGCCCGGCGGCACCCCGGACGGTCCGTCCCGGACGAAGGGTGTCAGACTGGGCGCATGCAGCCTGTGCTCGACCCGAACCCCAAGAACGGCCAGAAGAAGCTGCTGCTCGTCTTCGGCTCGTTCCTCGCCATCTTCGTGATCATCAGCGTCATCGCGACGATCGCCTCACCCTGACCCGGCCCGCCCCGATGGTGGGGCTGCCCCCACCATCCCCTAGGGGGTCAGGGTCAGGGTCGAATGGGTGGGTCACCGGATGGGCCGGCGGCCCCGGACTCCGTACCTTCGGGACATGACCGCGGCAGGCGGCCAGGAACACTCGAGGACCCCACGGAGGCGACCATGCCGGTCCGTACGCACACCCGGCCCCACCCCGGCCCCGCGGGCGGCGTCGACATCCGGCTGCCCTGGTGGGCGCTCGCTCTGCCCGTCCTCGCCTTCGCTGTGCTGCTGGCGCTGATACTCAACCCCTCTCAGGCCCACGCGGCGAGCGGCGACCCGGCGATCGCCCAGCTCCTCGAACGCGCGCAGCGGCTCCTCGCCCGCTGACCCGGAGCCTCCGCCCGTGGCGAATCCCCATGTCAACTCCCTGCGCCGGGTGGCCTGTTTCATGCGAAGCTGGGTCTCATGAGCGTCGCAGAGCCTCGCAGGATCGCCATTTTCCGGCATGCGAAAGCCGACTGGCCGCAGGTGTCCGACCATGAACGCCCCCTCGCCGAGCGGGGTCGCAAGGACGCCGCGGTCGCGGGGCGCAAGCTGGCCGACACCGGTTACACGTTCGACCTCGCCCTGTGCTCCACGGCCGTCCGGACCCGCGAGACCTGGAAGCTCGCCGTCCACGAACTCGCGCACCGGCCGAAGACCGTCTACGAGGAGCGGGTCTACGAGGCGTCTCCCGGCGAGCTGATCGCCCTGCTGAACGAGGTCCCGGACGACGTGCAGAACCTGATCCTGATCGGTCACAACCCTGGTGTGCACGGCCTGGCCGAGGTACTGGCCGGCGAGTCCGGGGGCGACGCCCGCAAACGGATGGAGCGGCGCGGCTTCCCGGCCGCCGCCTTCGTGGTGCTGACCTTCGACGGCAGCTGGAAGAGCCTGGAGCCGGGCGTGGCCACGCTGGTGGACTACTGGGCGCCCTCCGAGTGACGGCCGACGACGGGAGGGCCCGGCACTGCCACGGCGCCGGGCCCTCCGCTCGTCCGGGCCCTCCGCTCGTCCGGGCCCTCCGCTCGTCCGGGCCATCCCGGGCGCGAGCGCTTTCCGGCCGGCGGTTCAGCCCTCGTCGTGCGTGTCGGCCGCCTCGACCTCTTCGCGGGTGACGCCCAGCAGGTAGAGCACGGTGTCGAGGAACGGGAAGTTCACCGCCGTGTGCGCGGCCTCGCGGACCACCGGCTTGGCGTTGAAGGCGACGCCCAGCCCGGCCGCGTTCAGCATGTCCAGGTCGTTGGCGCCGTCGCCGATCGCCACCGTCTGCGCCAGCGGCACCCCGGCCTCGGCGGCGAACCGGCGCAGCAGCCGCGCCTTGCCCGCCCGGTCCACGATCTCCCCGGTGACCCGCCCGGTGAGTTTGCCGTCGACGATCTCCAGCGTGTTGGCCTGGGCGAAGTCCAGCCCCAGCCGCTCCTTGAGGTCGTCCGTCACCTGGGTGAAGCCGCCGGAGACGACACCGACCTGGTAGCCGAGCCGCTTCAGGGTGCGGATGAGCGTGCGGGCGCCGGGCGTCAGGCGCACCTCGTTGCGCACCTTCTCCACCACGGAGGCGTCCAGCCCCTCCAGCAGCGCCACCCGCGCGTGCAGCGACTGCTCGAAGTCCAGCTCCCCGCGCATCGCCGCCGCCGTGACCTCGGCGACCTTGTCCTCGCAGCCCGCGTGCGCGGCGAACAGCTCGATGACCTCGTCCTGGATGAGGGTGGAGTCCACGTCCATGACCACCAGGCGCTGCGCCCGCCGGTGCAGGCCGGCCGAGACCACGGCGACATCGACACCCAGTGCCGCCGCGTCCGAGGCCAGAGCCGTGCGCAGTGGTTCGGTCTCCACCCCGGAGACGGCGAACTCCACCGCTGTCACGGGGTACTTGGCGAGCCGGAAGATACGGTCGATGTTGCCGCCGGTCTTCGCGATACGGGCGGCGATGGCCGCCGTCGACTCCGCCGTGAGCGGATGACCGAGCACGGTCACCAGGGAGCGCCCGAGGCCGCGGGGCTGGTTGTCGCCGTGCCCGGAGATGATCTCCGCCTGCATCTTCATCGACTCGGCCCAGCTGTGCACGGTGGCCCGCAGATCGCCCTCGAGACCGGCCGGCGGCTGGGTGACCAGCGCACACAGCACCAGGCGGCCCCGGGTGACGACCTGCTCGATGTCGACCACGTCGACGAGGAAGGCGGCAAGGGTGTCGAAGAGGCCGGCCGTGATGCCCGGCCTGTCCTTGCCGAAGATCTTGACGAGGAGAGTGGGGACCTCGGGAGTCTGCGAAGCGCTCATGGTGTCACCACCGTATCCGGCACCCAGTGCCTTCCGCCCGTGCGGTCCGCCTGACGGACACGGAACAACAGGTGTCCGGCGGGTGTCCCGCACCTTGCCCGGTGCTGTCCCCGCACTCATACCCGTGCGCGGGTCACCTACCGGACCCCGGACGCGGTGGCGGCGGCGGGGGCGGGGGCGGGCCGTCGTCCGGGGCGTCCGGCGAGCGATCGCGCGCAGGCCGCACCGGGCGGCCCCGCGGCGGGGGCGGATCCAGCCGGCGGGAGATCGTCGGCGCGCCGTACACGTCGTCCACGGCCGGGGCCGGCCGCGCGTCCTCGGGCTCCGCCCGCACTTCCTCCGGCATCCGGAGATAGGGGTTCGTGGCCGGATTCGGCGGCCGGTACGGCCTGCCCGGCGAGTAGGGCCCGGCGCCACCTCCGGGCCCGGCCTCTGCGAAGCCGTCGCCGGCCCGGGCCCCGGGCCCACCCCCGGGCGCGGTCCGCCCGGGACCGTCCCCGGCCCGGGACCGCCCGGCCCCCCGGGCTCCACCCCCGAACCCGTCCCCGTACTCCGCCCCCGCGCCGCCGCCCGCCGCGACCGTCCCGTGGTCCCGGGCGCGTGCCGGGCCGGCCACCCGGGTGCCCGCCGCGCCCAGCCCCCGGGCGAGCAGGGCTCCCGCCGCGCCGGCGCCTCCGCCCCACACGGCACCCAGCAGCAGCGCCGTGCCCAGCCGGCCGTGCAGTTCGAGGCCCGCGCCGAACGCGTCGAAGCCCAGCACGGACAGCGAGGCGTCCACCGAGACGTCCGTCAGCCAGGCGAGGAACGGCAGGGCGAGCGCGGTCGCGACCCCGAGCCGCAGGGCGCACCGTCCCGCGAAGCCGGCCGTGCCCGCCCCGCCGGGCACGGGTGTGCGCACCGCCGTGAGCACCCCCGCCAGCAGCATCGCCGCGCCGGCCGCCACCGCGAGCAGCCACACCCGGCCGTCCAGCCCGGCCAGCCGGCCCACGGTGACGGGCTGGTCCGGTCCCGCGCCCAGCAGCCGGTCCAGCGGGTGCGGGAGCACACCGGCCAGGGCGCCGGTGGCCCTGCCGTCCCAGGGGACGAAGAGCCCGAGCGGTATGCCGAGCCACACCCCGTTGGGCGCGCCGAGCAGGGCGGCGCCGGCGACCCGCCCGGGGTGGTCGTCGCCGGCCGCCGCGTACGCCGCGGCGGCGAACCCGGCGGCCACGGCCACCAGCAGCACGGTGACGAGCGCCGAGACGGCCGGCCGCACCACCCGGTGCACGGCGTCCCAGCCGGGCGGCAGGGGAGTGCGGCGTGAGGCCAGCAGCGAGATCAGCAGGACGCCGGCGCACCAGCCGAGCCCGCCGAGGAGGGTGGGCGCGGTGTCCACGGAGAAGCCGACGGCCGCCTTGGCGTGGACGAGGTCGCCGACCCGGTCCGGAAGGAGGCCGCCGAGGTCGCCCAGGTCCCCGAGGCCGGGGATGCCGTCGCCGCCCCCGCCGGACAGCCCGTCGAGGCCGAGCGAGCCGCCGTCGACGGTGACGACGTCGTGCCCGGCCCAGGCGAGCCCGGCCAGCACCGCCACGAAGAGGGCGGCCACCGCGCCCGCGCGCGCGAGGAGTTCGGACGGCGCGATCACAACTCCCGCCGCCCGCAGGGACCGCAGGAAGAACCACGCCAGCAGCAGGGCCCCGGCCAGGCTCACGCCCAGTGGCGTGATCTCGACGGCGGTGTGCGCCTCCCCGCCCTTCAGCCCGAAGGCGGACACGTCCGCGGACGGGGAGACCGAACCACCCGCCCCCAGAGCCACGACGGCCGCGGTCATCGGGCCCAGTGAGCCCGCCGCGTCCGCCTTGAGAAGGTGCAGTCCCAGCGCCGCCGTGGCCGTCATCCCCACCGTCGCCCAGCTCACCGCGGCGACCGCGGACAGCAGGATGTCCGCCCACGGCAGCGGCGTACCCGGCCGCTCGGTCCCGGCACCCGTGGCAGCGCTCATGGCAGACCCCCCGATCCGCGGCGCGGCACCGCTGCCGCGCTTGTCCCCCTCGCGGGGGGATTACCACTCTCCGGCCGGGTTTCAACCCCGTCAACGGGGCGAGTTGAAGCGTGTGCCGGCGTGCTGCGCAAGGCCCGACTTTCGGTCATGGGTCCCTGCCTGGAATAGTTCCCCACGATGTTCGACATCCCTAGACTCCCTGTGATGGGGGAAATTCGGGGGACAACTCAGTGGGGCATGGAGTGCCGGAACTCGTACTGGAAACAAACGGACGGACCTGGACGCTCGAGCCGTCCAGGTCCTACACCCTCGGCCGCGATCCGCAGGGTGACATCGTCTTCGACGACGCCAGGGTCTCCTGGCGTCACGCCACGGTCAGCTTCACCGGCCGCAGTTGGGTCATCGAGGACCACGGCAGCACCAACGGCACGTTCGTGCAGGGCCAGCGGGTCCACCACGTGGAACTCGGCCCGGGATCCGCGGTGTTCCTCGGCAACGCGACCGACGGACCGCGGCTGAACCTCTCGGGCGCCACGGCCGCGGTCGCCCAGCCCCAGCAGCCCCAGCAGCCGGCGCAGTCCGCGCCGTACGCGGCTCAGGGCGCGGGACCCGGCTGGGCGCAACCGCAGACCCCCCAGCAGGGGATCCCGCATCAGGCCGCCGCTCACCAGCAGGCGCCGCGGGCCGACTGGCAGCAGTCACAGCAGCGGCCGGCGTTCCCGCAGCAGCAGGGCGGTCCGGCCGAGAACCCGGTGCAGAAGACGCCCGGCGGCGCGGCGGGGGCGCCACCGGTCTACGGCGACCGCAGCCCGACCACGTTCCACCAGTTCGCCGTCGGCCGCGTGATGCGCATCGGCCGTGCCCTGGAGAACGAGCTGGTCGTCTCCGACCTGCAGGTCTCCCGGCACCACGCCGAGTTCCACTCGACGCCCGACGGGCGCTTCGAGATCCGCGACCTTGGCTCGCACAACGGCACCTACGTGAACGGCCAGCCGATCGCCAAGGGCGGTTCGGCGCTGCTCGGCCCGAACGACATCGTCGGCGTCGGCCACTCCACCTTCCGTATCGTCGGCGACCGGCTCGAGGAGTTCGTCGACACCGGCGAGGTCTCCTTCTCGGCGCGCCATCTGACGGTCACGGTCGACGGCGGCAAGCAGATCCTGAAGGACGTCTCCTTCGGCGTCCCGGAGAAGTCCCTGATCGCGGTCATCGGCCCGTCCGGCTCCGGCAAGTCGACGCTGCTGAAGGCGCTCACCGGCTACCGGCCCGCCAACCAGGGCGAGGTCCTGTACGACAACCGCAACCTGTACAAGCAGTTCGCCGAGCTGCGCCAGCGCATCGGTCTGGTCCCGCAGGACGACATCCTGCACAAGGAGCTGACCGTCAAGAAGGCCCTGAAGTACGCGGCCAAGCTGCGCTTCCCGGCCGACACCACGGCCGCCGAGCGCGAGGCCCGCATCGACGAGGTGCTGCGCGAGCTCAAGCTGGACATCCACAAGGACAAGAAGGTCACCTCCCTCTCCGGCGGCCAGCGCAAGCGCGTCTCGGTCGCCCTGGAGCTGCTGACCAAGCCCTCGCTGATCTTCCTGGACGAGCCGACCTCCGGCCTCGACCCGGGCATGGACCGCGATGTGATGCAGCTCCTGCGCGGTCTCGCCGACGACGGCCGTACGGTCCTGGTGGTCACCCACTCCGTGGCCGAGCTGGCGCTGTGCGACAAGCTGCTGGTGATGGCGCCCGGCGGCGCGGTCGCCTACTTCGGCCCGCCGGACGAGGCGCTGAACTTCTTCGGCTACGACACCTGGGCCGACGTCTTCTCCGCCTTCGAGAACTACCGCGACTACGACTGGGCGGGCCGCTGGAAGGGTTCGCAGCACTACCAGATGTACGCCGCGGACATCGACGCGGTCGCCCCGCAGTCCGTACACATGCCGCCGCCGCAGGCCATCAAGCCGCCCAAGCCGCAGGGCTGGGGCTCGCAGCTCCTGACCCTGATCCGGCGCTATGTGGCGGTCATCGCGTCCGACAAGGGGTTCCTGGCGCTCACGGTGATCCTGCCGGCCGTGCTGGGCGCGGTCAGCCTGCTGATCGACTCGGACAAGGGCCTGCTGGTCAACCCGGTCAACCCGCGCACCGGTGTGCCCGTCCCGAACGGCACGGCGACGACCGTGCTGCTGATCCTCGCCGTCGGCGCGTGCTTCGCGGGCGCCGCGAACTCCGTGCGTGAGCTGATCAAGGAACGGGTCATCTACGAGCGGGAGCGCGCGACCGGCCTGTCCCGCTCGGCGTACCTGATGTCCAAGGTGGTCGTGCTGGGCGCCGTCACGGTGCTGCAGGGCCTGATGGTCGGCCTGATCGGCTTCTCCAGCCGGGAGATCCCAGGCCGGGGGCTGGTGCTCGGCGGCTCGACGCTGTTCGAGCTGTGCCTGCCGATCATGGCGCTGGGCTTCGCCTCGATGATGTTCGGCCTGGTGATCTCCTCGCTGGTGAAGACCGCCGAGAAGACCATGCCGCTGCTGGTGATGTTCGCGATCATCCAGGTCGTCTTCACCGGCTGCCTCTTCACCCTGCACGGCACGCTCGGCGTGAACGAGTTCTCGTACCTGATGCCGTCCCGCTGGGCGGTGGCCGCAGCCGGCGCCACGCTGGACTTCAACAAGATCGCTCCGAACACCGACGACCCGACCAGCACCGACCCGCTGTGGGACCACACGGCCTCGGCCTGGGGCCTGGACATGGCCGCGCTGCTCGTGCTCGGTGTGATCTGCGGCTTCCTCGTCGCCCGCTTCCTGCGGCGGCACGAGCCGGAGGTCATGCGGAAGTGACCGCGGGCCGCGTGGCGCGCGGCCGTACGACACAAAGGGCGGCACCCCACCAGGGGTGCCGCCCTTCCGCGTAGTCTCAGAGGTCCGCGCCGGCCTCAGTACGCGCTGTTGACGTTGTCGATCGAGCCGTACTTGTCGGCCGCGTAGTTGGCGGCGGCGGTGATGTTGGCTACCGGGTCGTAGATGTTCCACGAGGTCCCGGCCACGTGGTACGCCGTGAAGGTCGGCGGGATGACCTGCAGCAGGCCCTTCGACGGGATGCCGTTGACGGCGTTGACGTCCCAGTCGTTGATGGCCATCGGGTTGCCGGAGGACTCCCGCATGATGTTCTTGTGCAGCCCGTGGTAGCTGCCCGGGATGCCCTTGGACTTCATGATGTCCAGGGACTGGCGGATCCAGCCGTCGAGGTTGTTCGAGTAGGTCTTCGCGGCGACCATCTGCACCGCGGGGCGCTGGACGGAACGGCTCGCGGCCTTGTCGGCGCGCTCCTGCGCGGCCTGCTTCTGCGCCTCGGCCTTCTTGGCGTCGGCCTGCTTCTTGGCGTCGGCCTGCTTCTTCGCCTCGGCCTGCTGCTTGGCGACGGCGTCGAGCTTGACGGTCTGGCCGGCGAGCCGGTCGGTGAGCGAGCCCTTGACGTCCTTGACCGGCGTGTCGGCGTAGTGCACCTGCTGCGCCGCGGCGGCGTCGGTGGTCACGGTCTGGGCGTTGCCGGGGACGGTCGTGAAGGCCAGGGCGGCGGCACCGAGGGCGCCGACACCGGCGATGGCGATCTTGCGCTGCTTGGTCAGCGTACGACTATAAGCACGGGTGAGGATGTTCTTGGGCATAGCTTGATGGACCTCTTCGATAGCGCGGAGGTCGCTCTCCTGCGTCCGCCGGGGGAATCGGTTCCTCCCGCACGAGGGCCGCGGCGGGAAACCGCGGCACCGAGCGACGGAAGCAATTCTTAGCGAGCGCAAAATGCCCAGGCAAAGGTGTGACGTACGAAGCCATATAGTGGATCAGGGGAGGGCAAAACGGGACAGACAGGGCGTCTGTCCCGTTCATCTACGGGTGGTTTATCTCCTATGCCCTTTCGTACGTGACGTGGACCCTATGCGCGGGCTCACACCGGCGGCGCACAGGTCTCACCGCGAGTTGCCGTCGCAACGCTCTCAGTGAGTGGTTTCGGGGGGTAGCAGGAGGTGCACGTCCCCGAACTCGTGCCACAGGTAGCGCCCGTGCAGCGCCTCCTCGTAGGCGCGGCCCACCGCGGCCCGCCCCGCGACCGCCTCCAGCATCAGCAGATGCGAGGCCTCCGGCTCGTGCAGGCCCGTCAGCAACCCCTCGACCGCGCGCACCCCGCGCCCGGGCGTGACCACCAGATCGGTCCAGCCCTCGGCCGCCCGCACCACCCCGTCCGGCCCGGCCGCCGACTCCACCGCCCGCACGGCCGTCGTGCCCACCGCGACGACGCGCCCGCCACCGGACCGGGCGGCGTTGATCAGCCGGGCCGACGCCTCCGGGACGCGGTACCGCTCCGGATACGGCGGCTCGTGCGCCTCCGCCGAGGCCACCCCGGTGTGCAGCGTCACCGGCGCGAACTGCACCCCCCGGCTCACCAGCTCCACCACCAGGCGCTCCGTGAAGGGACGCGCCGCGCTCGGCATCTCCGCGCTGCCCGCCCCGTCCGGCGCCGGCAGCGCGAACACCGTCTGGTACACCGACAGCGGCTGGTCCCGGTCCGTATAGGAGTAACGGATGGGCCGCCCGTGCTCCCGGAGCACCCGCAGGACCTCCGCCCCGGCCGGCCGGGCCCACCGCAGCCGGTCGCCCCGCCCGCTCAGCGGCTCCTCCAGCACCAGCCGGGCGCCGCCGGGCAACCGCACCGCTGCACCCGCGGGCACGCCCGCACGCGCGCGCGTTGTACCCCGCCCGTCCGGTTCCCGCAGCTCCACCGCCCACCGGCCGTCGTCCCCGCGGGTGGAGAAGTGCACCACCACACGCGCGTGCCCGATCCGCCCGGTCACCGCGGCGGCCAGCGTGGGGGAGGTGTTCACCACCAGCAGGTCACCGGCCCGCAGCAGGTCCGGGAACTCCCGGAAGGCGTGGTGCGCCACCTCGGTGCCGCGCGACACCATCAGCCGGACGGCGTCCCGGTCCAGACCAGGCCCGCGCTGCTCGGCCGGCACGCGTGCCGACAGCTCGTCGGGCACCGTCACCGCGGTGGTCATCGCCCCTCCACCGGCGCCGGCGTCAGCGCCGGTGCCGTGTACCGCCCGCTCGCCGGACGCTCGTCCAGCAGCCGCAGGAACGCCGGCACCACGCGCGCGGGCTCGGGCCGCGCGTCCTCGTCGTCCGGGACGGCCGCCGCGTACAGGTCCGTCGCCATGTCCCCGGGATCCACCGCCCACACCCGCAGGCCCGGCTCCTCCCGGCCGAGCACCGCCGCGAGCTGGTCCAGGGCCGCCTTCGAGGCGCCGTAGCCGCCCCACGTCTCGTACGCCTCGACCGCCGCGTCCGAACTGACCGCGACCACCGCCCCCGCCGCCGACTCCCGCAGCAGCGGCAGCGCCTCCCGGACCAGCCCGAGCGCCGCCACGACGTTCACCTCCAGCGCCCGCCGCAGCCCCTCCACGGGCAGCTCCGCCAGCCGCACCAGCGGCTCGGCGCCGAGCGCGCTCGCGTTGCTCACCACCAGGTCGACCCCGCCCAGCCGCCGCGCGGCGGCCACCAGCGCGGCCCGGTGCCCGGCGTCCGTGACGTCCCCGGGCACCGCCGTCACCCTCGTGCCGTGCCCGGCGACCGCTTCCGCCGTCTCCTTCAGCGGCCCGGCGCCGCGGGCGTCGAGCACCAGGTCCCAGCCGCGCGCGGCCAGCCCCTCCGCCAGCGCCCGCCCCAGCCCCTTGGAGGCTCCCGTGATGATCGCTACCGGCATGACAACCGTCCCCTCTCTCGCCTGCCGCCCCGCCGGGCGGTGACCACAACCTAGGAACGGCCGCCCCGGCACCGCCTCGGACGCGGGCACCAGAGCGGCGGGGTCCTTCGGCGTACGCCCGACGCCCGGGGCCGCAGGACCTACCCCCAGCGCCCTAGGGCTCGCGACGGAGGCCCTGCCGCCACCGGTCCGATCCGCGCCGCCGCACCCCGCCGGTACCGTGAGGACATGAGTCAAGGCCCCCGGTCCGGCCTCGCCGCGGTGAGTTCCGCGCTGCTGGCCATGAGCAGGCACCTGGAGGTGCGCGACGTCCTGAAGACGATCGTCGCCTCGGCCCGTGAGCTGCTGGACGCGCAGTACGCCGCCCTCGGCGTCCCCGACGACCACGGCGGCTTCGCGCAGTTCGTCGTCGACGGCGTCAGCGACGCCCAGTGGAAGGCCATCGGCCCGCTGCCCCGCCGGCACGGCATCCTGGCCGCCATGCTGGACGAGGCCCGCCCCGAGCGCCTCGCCGACGTCCGCAAGGACCCCCGCTTCGAGGGCTGGCCGTCCGCCCACCCCGACATGTCCGACTTCCTGGGCCTGCCGGTCAGGGACGGCGAGGAGGTCATCGGGGCCCTCTTCCTCGCCAACAAGCGCTGCCCCAAGCCCGAGGGGAGCTGCGGCTTCACCGAGGAGGACGAGGAACTGCTCGCCATCCTCGCCCAGCACGCCGCGATCGCCCTCACCAACGCCCGCCTGTACGAGCGCAGTCGCGAGCTGACCATCGCAGAGGAACGCTCCCGGCTCGCCCACGAACTGCACGACGCGGTCAGCCAGAAGCTCTTCTCGCTGCGCCTGACCGCCCAGGCGGCGGCCGCACTGGTCGACCGCGACCCCGCCCGCGCCAAGGGCGAGTTGCACCAGGTCGCCGCCCTCGCCGCCGAGGCGACCGACGAACTGCGCGCCGCGGTCGTGGAGCTGCGCCCGGCCGCCCTGGACGAGGACGGCCTGATCGCCACCCTGCGCACCCAAGTACAGGTCCTCGACCGCGCCCACAGCGCGCGCGTGACCTTCGCCGGCAACGGCTTCCGCGCCCTGCCCGCCGCCCAGGAGGAGGCGGTGCTGCGGGTCGCCCAGGAGGCCCTGCACAACGCCCTGCGCCACTCCGGCGCCGAGCACGTCCGGGTGAGCGTGGACCGGCGCGGCGGCGGAGCCGTGCTGCGCGTCGCCGACGACGGCAGCGGCTTCGACCCGGGCGCCGTGCGCCGGGCCGGACGCCACCTCGGGCTCGTCTCCATGCGGGACCGGGCCGACGGCGTCGGCGGCACCCTCACCGTGCACGCGGAGCCCGGCAGGGGCACCACGATCGAGATGGAGGTACCCGGTGGCTGACCCGATCAGAGTGCTGCTCGTCGACGACCACCAGGTCGTCCGCCGCGGCCTGCGCACCTTCCTGGAGGTGCAGGACGACATCGAGGTCGTCGGCGAGGCCGCGGACGGCGACGAGGGAGTCGCCCGCGCCGAGGAACTGCGGCCCGACGTCGTCCTCATGGACGTCAAGATGCCGGGCACGGACGGCATCGACGCCCTGCGCCGGCTCCGCGAACTCGACAACCCCGCGCGCGTGCTGATCGTCACCAGCTTCACCGAGCAGCGCACGGTGGTCCCCGCCCTGCGCGCGGGCGCCGCCGGATACGTCTACAAGGACGTGGACCCCGACGCGCTCGCCGGCGCCATCCGTTCCGTGCACGCCGGCCACGTCCTGCTCCAGGCCGAGATCGCCGGCGCCCTGCTCTCCCAGGACGAGGCCGGCACCGGCCAGGGCCGGGCGGGTTCGCTCACCGACCGGGAGCGGGAGGTGCTGGGCCTGATAGCCGACGGCCGCTCCAACCGGGAGATCGCCCGCGCCCTGGTGCTCTCCGAGAAGACCGTCAAGACGCACGTGTCCAACATCCTGATGAAGCTCGACCTCGCCGACCGCACCCAGGCCGCCCTGTGGGCCGTACGGCACGGCGTGGCCGGCTGAACGGCCAGGCCGTCCGGGGGATCCCCAGGACGGCCCGGCCGACGCCTCAGCGGACCCCCCGCTCCCGCTCCTCCAGCATGGAGTTGTACGCCGCCACCTGGGCCCGCCGGGCGGTCCGCTCCACCGGCTGCAGCGCCGCGCCCCGCGCCGCCATCTCCGACGCGCTCACCGCACCGCCGTGCCCCTTGCCGTACGCCAGGGACACCAGCAGCCCCACCCGCTGCGCCAGCTCCAGCACCCGCACCGCACGCGGCGGGTACCCCGGCGCCAGCACCTCGCGACCCCGCTCGGACCGCGCCCGGTAGGCGTCGATCGCCGCCTCCGCCACCGGACCCGACCCGGCGACGTCCAGCTTCGACAGCACCTCGGTCGCCTCGCGCAGCGCCTCGGCCAGTTCCCGCTCGGCCTCACCGAGCGAGGGCACGTCCGCGGGCGGCGCCTCCCGCACCGGCAGTACATGCCAGACCACCTCGACGTGCACATCACCGTCCGGGCCCGCCTCGGACACCTCCGGGACCAGTCCGAAGGCCGCCCCGAAGCAGAGCACCGCCTCCTCGGCGTCCAGCGCCCGGTCGTTGAACTCCGGCGGCCCGCTCAGCCCCAGCGGATGGCCGGGAGCGGGCAGCGCCACCCGCAGACCGGTCACCCCCAGCGCCCGCAGCCGCCCCAGCGCCAGGGTGAGCCCCGCGGGCCCCTGCTCACCCGGCAGCCCCCGCACCCGGTGCACGGCGTCCTCGCCCACGATGGCGAGCGCGGCGTCGTCCGGAGAGACAAGTCCGGCCAGAAGGGCGTTTCCCCAAGCGGCGAGGCGTCCTGAACGCGGTTCCGAGAGCATGCCCCCACCCTAAGGACCGGACCGATGGAATGGTGCGGGGCACTCGTGGCGTAGATTTCATAGGGGCTGCGCCCACCGGCGCGGCGGCCCGAGCCACAGGCGTAAGCGACCAGCCGAGACCGGCCACACTGCAAGGGGAGACAACGCGCTCATGAGCGATGTTCTGGAGCTTCAGGACGTATCCGTGGTCCGTGAGGGCCGGGCTCTGGTGGACCAGGTCTCCTGGTCGGTGAAGGAGGGCGAGCGCTGGGTCATCCTCGGCCCCAACGGCGCCGGCAAGACCACCCTCCTGAACGTCGCCTCCAGCTACCTCTTCCCCAGCAAGGGCACCGCCACCATCCTCGGCGACACCCTCGGCCGGGTCGACGTCTTCGAACTGCGCCCCCGCATCGGCGTCGCCGGCATCGCCATGGCCGAGAAGCTGCCCAAGCGCCAGACCGTACTGCAGACCGTCCTCACCGCCGCCTACGGCATGACCGCCGGCTGGCAGGAGGAGTACGACGAGGTCGACGAGCAGCGCGCCCGCGCCTTCCTCGACCGCCTCGGCATGAGCGACTACCTGGACCGCCGCTTCGGCACCCTCTCCGAGGGCGAGCGCAAGCGCACCCTGATCGCCCGCGCCCTGATGACCGACCCCGAGCTGCTGCTGCTCGACGAGCCCGCCGCCGGTCTCGACCTCGGCGGCCGCGAGGACCTGGTGCGCCGCCTCGGCCGCCTCGCCCGCGACCCCATCGCCCCCTCGATGATCATGGTCACCCACCACGTCGAGGAGATCGCCCCCGGCTTCACCCACGTCCTCATGATCCGCCAGGGCAAGGTCCTCGCCGCCGGCCCGATCGAGCTGGAACTGACCTCCCGCAATCTCTCCCTCTGCTTCGGCCTCCCGCTCGTCGTCGAGCAGGTCGGCGACCGCTGGACCGCGCAGGGTCTGCCCCTGTCCTGACGCCCGCCGCGCTCCCGTTCGCGCCCTGTCCGCCGCGGAACCGCGGACCTACCATGACCATGTGAACGACATCGACGCATGGGTGTGGTGGCTCGTCGGCGCGGCGGCGCTCGGAATCCCCCTCGTGGTCACCGCGATGCCGGAGTTCGGCATGTTCGCGGTCGGGGCGGTCGCGGCCGCGGTCGCCGCCGGGCTCGGCTTCGGCGTGGTGATCCAGGTGCTCGCCTTCGCCGTCGTCTCGGTCGCCCTGATCGCCGTGGTCCGCCCCATCGCGGCCCGGCACGGCAGACAGCCCCAACTGGCCACCGGCGTCGACGCCCTGAAGGGGAGACAGGCGGTCGTCATGGAACGCGTCGACGGCTCCGGCGGACGCATCAAGCTCGCCGGGGAGATCTGGTCGGCCCGCTCGCTCGACACCGGCCGCGCCTACGATGTCGGCCAGGAGGTGGACGTCGTGGACATCGAAGGGGCCACCGCGATCGTCATCTGAGGCGTCCTGCCCACGAGTTGGGCCACGGTCTGTCAGACTCGACCAGCAAGATCCTCAACGGCGACTGGATCCGTTGAAGGTGCCGAGGCGGAGAGGGGTACGGGGAACACGATGGAACCGGTCATCATCGTCCTGATCATTCTGGTGGTGTTGGTCTTCATCGCCCTGATCAAGACCATCCAGGTCATTCCACAGGCCAGCGCCGCCATCGTCGAGCGCTTCGGCCGCTACACGCGGACCCTGAACGCGGGCCTGAACATCGTCGTCCCGTTCATCGACACCATCCGCAACCGCATCGACCTGCGTGAACAGGTCGTGCCGTTCCCGCCCCAGCCGGTGATCACCCAGGACAACCTGGTCGTCAACATCGACACCGTCATCTACTACCAGGTGACCGACGCCCGGGCCGCCACCTACGAGGTCGCCAGCTACATCCAGGCCATCGAGCAGCTCACCGTCACCACCCTGCGCAACATCATCGGCGGCATGGACCTCGAGCGCACGCTGACCTCCCGCGAGGAGATCAACGCGGCCCTGCGCGGCGTCCTCGACGAGGCCACCGGCAAGTGGGGCATCCGCGTCAACCGCGTGGAACTGAAGGCCATCGAGCCGCCCACCTCCATCCAGGACTCGATGGAGAAGCAGATGCGCGCCGACCGCGACAAGCGCGCCGCGATCCTCACCGCCGAAGGCACGCGCCAGGCCGCCATCCTGACCGCCGAGGGCGAGAAGCAGTCCCAGATCCTGCGCGCCGAGGGTGAGGCCAAGGCCGCCGCGCTGCGCGCCGAGGGCGAGGCCCAGGCCGTCCGCACGGTCTTCGAGGCCATCCACGCCGGCGACCCCGACCAGAAGCTCCTCTCCTACCAGTACCTCCAGATGCTCCCGAAGATCGCCGAGGGCGACGCCAACAAGCTCTGGATCGTGCCCAGCGAGATCGGCGACGCCCTCAAGGGCCTGTCCGGCGCGATGGGCAACTTCGGCCCCCTGGGCGGCGGTCAGCCCGGCAACGGCGGCAACTCCGTCCCGCCCCAGAACAACGGCCCCCGCACGGAACGCCGCGAGAAGCCGAGCATCGACTAGGGGCTCCTCACCACGCCGGTTCCCGCCGCGCCTCCTCGGGGGCGCGGGGAACCGCGCGAACGGCCGAGGGCGACCCGCCGCCGCGGACGAGCCGCCGGCGGACGACCAGGGCCTGTCTGACGATTCCCGCCGTGCCCACGGCGTCTGGCACCGCACCTCGCCGCGTTGACGGGTGCGCCCAGGTACGTCCAGTACGAGGGCGACCCTCCGCCTTGCGATGCACGGCACCAGGCGCCGCGGGCCGATCCGAAGCGAATCGTCAAACAGGCTTTAGGCCGCGTCCCGGGCCAGCCACTGGGGAAGGGCCGTGATGTCCTCCTGCCCCAGGGCCAGCAGCATCGCGTCGGCCGGTGTCGGCTCGAACGGCTCCCGCAGCAGAGCCATACCGGCCTCGTCCGGAGTCCGGTTCGCCTTGCGGTGGTTGTCCTCGGCGCACGCGGCCACCGTGTTCAGCCACGTGTCCTGGCCGCCCTTCGACCGCGGCAGCACGTGGTCCACGGTCGTCGCCCTGCGCCCGCAGTAGGCGCACCGGTGCCGGTCCCGGACCAGCACCCCCCGCCTCGACCACGGCGCTTGTCTTCGGAACGGCACCCGTACGTATCTGCAGAGCCTGATCACCCGGGGCGCGGGTATGTCGACATCGGCCCCGCGCATGCGCAGCACGGGATGGGCCTGCTCGACGACGGCCTTGTCCTGCAGCACCAGAACGACGGCCCGGTTCAGAGTCACCGTCGACAGCGGCTCGAAGCTCGCGTTCAGAACCAGCGTGTCACGCATCCAGCCCACCTCCCGTGCGCACCTGCCCACCCCCCGGCGGGCTCGGATCAACTCTGTACGGGCGCGCCGAGATGGACAACGCAATAAAAAATGCCCGCCCCTGATCAATTCCAAGACCAGAGGCGGGCAAACGTTCCATGAACGCTTGGCTGGATCAGCGCGGTGCGTCAGCCCCCGGCGGGCGTCTCGTACTCACCGATGAGCTGGGCACGCGCGATCGCGTGGAACCGCAGATTGAAACCGACGACCGCCGGAGAGACGTCCGCGTCCGGACCGAGCTTCTCCTGGTCCACCGCGTACACCGTGAAGACGTACCGGTGCGGGCCGTCGCCCGGCGGCGGAGCGGCGCCGCCGAAGTCCCTGGACCCGTAGTCGTTGCGGACGTGCACGGCACCCTCCGGCAGTCCCTCGAACCCGCCGCTGCCCGCACCCGCCGGCAGCTCCGTCACGGAGGCCGGGATGTCGAACAGGACCCAGTGCCAGAACCCGCTGCCGGTCGGCGCGTCGGGGTCGTAGCAGGTCACGGCGAAGCTCTTGGTCTCCGCCGGGAACCCCTCCCAGCGAAGCTGCGGCGAGGTGTTCCCCTCCGCGTGGACCTGGGCGCTCTTCAGCGTCGCGCCCTCCTCGAAGTCCTCACTCGTCACCGTGAACGACGGAACGGGCGGATGGAAGTCGTGGGGGAGCGGCCGCCGCTTGAGCTCGGTCACCTCGGTACCTCCTGATCGGTTACTGGAATCAGCAATTCCGAGCCTAGAACCAGTTACGCCGGGATCCGACCTCGGACAGCCACTGGTTGAGGTAGGCCGCCCAGTCGGTCCCGTGGTAGTCGTTCAGACCCACCTGGAAGGAACGGAAGCTGTCCGAGCCCTCGCTGAACAGCCCCGACTTCTTGTCCATCTCCAGGACGACGTCCATGGCGTGCTCGTCGGCCACGAAGCTCAGCTCGACCTGGTTCAGCCCCCGGTACTGCGACGGCGGGTAGAACTCGATCTCCTGGTAGAAGGGCAGCCGCTGCCGCGTGCCCCGGATGTGACCGCGCTCCATGTCGGCGCTCTTGAAGCGGAAGCCGAGCTGGATGAAGGCGTCCAGGATCGCCTGCTGCGCCGGCAGCGGGTGCACGTTGACCGGGTCGAGGTCGCCGGAGTCCACCGCGCGGGCGATCGCCAGTTCGGTGGTCACACCGATGTGCATGCCGCGCAGCTCCTGCCCGTCGATCATCGTGACCGGCGTCTCCCAGGGGATCTCGAGCCCGAACGGCACCGCGTGCACGGCGCCCGCCTGCAGCTCGAAGGCGCCACCGAGCCGCACCTTGGTGAACTCGATGTCCTGCTTGTACTCCTGGTCGCCGCTCTCCACCTCGACCTTGGCCTGCAGTCCCACGGACAGGCCCTCGATGTCCTGGTTCACGGACCCGCCCTGGATCCGCACCTCGCCCTGGACGACACCGCCCGGGACGACGTTGACCTCGGTGAGCACCGTCTCGACCGAGGCCCCGCCGGCCCCGAGACTCGCGAGCAGCTTCTTGAACGCCATGACTCTCCCTATACGAAAGGACCCTCGCCCCGTACAAACGCGATCGGACCACCGGCGGTTCCGGCCGGACGGCCACTCGCCTGGGCTACCCTCGGAGGGCATGATCGCGCCCCCGGACCGTAAGCCACTGCCCCGAGCCTTCTTCGACCGCCCCGTGCTCCAGGTCGCACCCGACCTGCTCGGCCGCATCCTGGTCCGCGCGACCCCCGACGGCCCGATCGCGGTATGCCTCACCGAGGTCGAGGCGTACGACGGCCCCAACGATCCCGGCTCGCACGCCTACCGCGGCCGCACCGCACGCAACGACGTGATGTTCGGCCCCGCGGGACACGTGTACGTCTACTTCACCTACGGCATGTGGCACTGCATGAACCTGGTGTGCGGACCCGAGGGCACGGCGAGCGCCGTGCTGCTGCGGGCCGGCGAGGTCGTCGAGGGCGCCGAGCTGGCCCGCGAACGCAGGGTTTCGGCCCGGAACGACAAGGAACTGGCCAAGGGCCCGGCCCGCCTCGCCACGGCGCTGGGCGTGGACCGCGCCCTCGACGGCACCGACGCGTGCGCCGCCGGCGAGACGCCGCTGAGGATGCTGACCGGCGCCCCGATCCCTTCCGACCAGGTGAGGAGCGGTCCGCGCACCGGGGTCGCCGGCGACGGCGGCAATGGCGACGTCCACCCGTGGCGCTTCTGGGTGGCCGACGATCCGACCGTGAGCCCGTACCGGGCCCACGTGCCGAGACGGCGCCGCAGTTGACTCCGCCCCGGAAGGTGCGTAATGTAGCCCAAGCCGCTGAACCGGGTACGGTGATCGCCTGCAGCCGGAGCGGCCAACCCACTACCTAGCTACAACCCCTGAGCGGGGTCGATTGTGGCGCGCCCGCGCGTTGCAATTCGAACTCGCCGGACTCGATTATGAGTCGCCGGGAGAATCGGCTAACGTAGTGAATGCCGAAAGGCCGACGGGTGAACGCCCAGGGCCGCCGGCAAATCCCGCCGACAGGGAATCGGACGCCGAAAGGATCTGATAAAGTCGGAACCGCCGGAAAGGGAAACGCGGAAGCGGGAACCTGGAAAGCACCGAGGAAATCGGGTCGAGAAAAGATCTGATAGAGTCGGAAACGCAAGAACGAAGGGAAGCGCCCGGAGGAAAGCCCGAGAGGGTGAGTACAAAG
>NZ_JBHTVE010000013.1:0-6696 GCF_042793175.1 Streptomyces sp. NPDC056580
CCGCCGGGGCGGGCCCTGGCGGCCGCCGCGGGCCGGGCTCAGGCGGCGGCCGCGGGCCGGGCTCAGGCGGCGGCCGCGCCGCCGCCCTCCTGCTCGGCCTCGATCCTGGCGTTCCACTCCCGCTTCGAGGCCTGCCAGCCGTCCTCGTCGTGGCCGAGGCGCCAGTAGCCGGAGATCGACAGGTCCTCGCGCGGGATCTGCAGTTCGACCCGGAACATCCGGCGCAGTTCCTTCACGAACGCCGCCTCGCCGTGCACGAAGGCGTGCGGCCGGCCCTCGGGGAACTCCAGCGCCCGTACGGCCTCGAGCAGGGCCTCGCCCACCGGCCGGTCCCCGCGGTGCAGCCAGACGACCTGCACATCGGAGTCGATCTTCTGCTCCTCCTCGGGGCCCGACACCTCCACGAAGGCGTGCGCCCGGGCGCCGGCCGGCAGCGTCTCCAGGGCGCGGGCGATCGCGGGCAGCGCGCTCTCGTCACCGGCGAGCAGATGCCAGTCGGCACCCGGGTCGGGGGCGTAGGCGCCGCCGGGGCCGATGAAGCGCACCGTCTCACCGGGACGGGCCCGGGTGGCCCAGGGCCCGGCCAGCCCCTCGTCGCCGTGGATCACGAAGTCCAGGGTCAGCTCCCGGTGCCCGGGATCCCAGGCCCGCACGGTGTACGTCCGGGTCACCGGCCACTGCTCGCGCGGGAACTCCGCACGGACCCGCTCCAGGTCGAACGGCTCGGGATAGGTGACGCCCTCGGGGCCGAACAGCAGCTTCACGTAGTGGTCGGTGCAGGTGTCCGCGGCGAACCCGGCGAGACCCTCGCCACCGAGCACCACGCGCTGCATGTGCGGGGTCAGCCGCTCGGTCCGCACCACCTGGGCGGTATAGGGCTTGCGCGGCTTCCGTCCCGGACGCTCTGCCATCACGGCCTCCTGCTGCATTGGTTAGGTTTACCTAAGTTAGCATCACGTACCGAGCGTCGTCAGCAGTCGGCCGAGGGAGCCGCCCAGCCCCCAGCGTGCCGTCAGCGCCTCCAGGGCCGCCGGGTCGCGCGGGGCGCGCGGCAGGGCGGTGTCGACGTCCGGCAGCGGGACGTCGCCGGCCACCCGCACCACCTTCGGCGCGACGGCGACATAGGGCCGGGCCTCGGTCAGCCGCTTGCGCTGCGACGGCGTGAGCCTGGCCCGCGGGTCGTCGACCGCCGCCATGATCCCCGCCAGGTCGCCGAACTCGGCGAGCAGCTTGGCGGCCGTCTTCTCCCCGATCCCGGGCACGCCCGGCAGGCCGTCGCTCGGGTCGCCGCGCAGCAGCGCCAGATCCGCGTACCCGCGCCCGTCGACCCCATACTTCTCGCGCAGCACCGCCTCGTCGGTGAGCTGCAGCGTGCCGACGCCCTTCAGCGGGTAGAGCACCCGGACGCCGCGCCCGTCGTCGACGAGCTGGTACAGGTCGCGGTCGCCGGTGACGATGTCCACGGGCCCGCCGGCCCGCGCGGTGAACGTGCCGATCACGTCGTCCGCCTCGTACCCGGCGACGCCCACCCGGGCGATGCCGACGGCGTCCAGCACCGCCTCGATGACCGGCACCTGCGGGGAGAGCGTGTCCGGCACCTCCTCCTCGTCCGGCCGCGCGCCCTCGTGCCCGACGGCGACCCGGTGCGCCTTGTAGGTCGGGATCAGCTCCACCCGCCACCGCGGCCGCCAGTCGGCGTCCATGCAGGCCACCAGGTGCTGCGGCCGGTGGTCCCGCACCAGCCGGTCGATGAAGTCCAGCAGCCCGCGCACGGCGTTCACCGGGGTGCCGTCGGGCGCCTTCACGGAGTCCGGCACGCCGAAGTAGGCGCGGAAGTAGAGCGAGGCGGTGTCGAGGAGCATGAGTCGTCCGGTCACGCCTCGCATCATGCCGTACGCCACTGACACGGCCCGGATGTGACGTAAGACACTTAAAAGTTTGACCAATGCGAACTTGGGGAGGCGCGGCTTCTGTCATGTACGGCCGAGACGAGAGGCACGCGTGCGACCAAGGCTTGAGGCCGAGCACCTGTTCAAGGTGTTCGGCAGACGACCGGACCAGGCAGTGCGGAGACTGCGCGAGGGCGCCGACCGGGAGGAGCTGCGCGCCGACGGCACCACCGCCGCCGTGATCGACGCGTCCTTCACGGTGGAGGCGGGCGAGATCTTCGTCGTCATGGGGCTGTCGGGCTCCGGGAAGTCCACCCTGCTGCGGATGCTCAACGGTCTGCTCGAGCCGACCGCCGGCCGCGTCAGCTTCGACGGCCGGGACCTGACCGGGCTCAGCGACCACGACCTGCGCGAACTGCGCTCGAAGAAGATCAGCATGGTCTTCCAGCACTTCGCGCTCTTCCCGCACCGCAGTGTCCGCGACAACGCCGCCTACGGCCTGTCCGTGCAGGGCGTGCCCCGCGCCGAGCGCGAGCGCCGCGCCGACGAGGCGCTCGCCCTGTGCGGTCTGGCCGGCTGGGAGGACTCCTGGCCCGACGAGCTGTCCGGCGGCATGCAGCAGCGCGTCGGCCTCGCCCGCGCCCTGGCCACCGACGCGGACCTGCTGCTGATGGACGAGTCCTTCAGCGCCCTCGACCCGCTGATCCGCCGCGACATGCAGGACCAGCTCCTCGAACTGCAGAAGACCCTGAAGAAGACCATCGTCTTCATCACCCACGACCTCAACGAGGCCATGCGCCTCGGCGACCGCATCGCCGTCATGCGCGACGGCCGGATCGTCCAGACCGGCACCGCCGAGGACATCCTGCTGCGCCCGGCGGACGACTACGTGACCTCCTTCATCCAGGACGTCGACCGCTCCCGGGTGCTGACCGCCGCCGCCGTGATGGACACCGACGTGCGGGGCGACGAGGCCGACTGCGGCTGTGAGACGGCCGCGCCGGACACGCCCTTCACCGAGCTGTGCGCGATCAGCGCCCGGCTCAGCCACCCGGTCGCCGTCCTGGACGCCGGCCGCGAGCTGGTCGGCGTCGTGCCACGGAGGCGCCTGGTCGGGCTCATCGGCGACGAACAGGGCGACCCCACCGCCTGCGGCGACGACAACGGCGGGAAGGTGATCGCCCATGCCTAGGATCCATCTCGGCGACTGGGTCGACTCCGGTGTCAACTGGCTCGTCGACCACCTGTCCTGGCTCTTCGACGCGATCCGCGCGGTCATGGAGGGCATGTACGACGGCATCGACGCCGTCCTCGCCGCCCCCGCGCCGCTGCTCATGGCCGGCATCCTCGCGGTGATCGCCTGGTGGCTGCGCGGCCTGCTCGGCGGCGTCCTCGCCTTCGCCGGCTTCGCGCTCGTCGACTCGCTCGGCCTGTGGGACCGGGCGATGTCCACGCTGGCCCTCGTCCTGGTCGCGACGGTGATCGCCCTGGTGATCTCCATCCCGCTGGGCATCTGGGCCGCCCGCTCCAAGGCCGTCAGCGCGGCCGTACGGCCCGTCCTGGACCTGCTCCAGACGATGCCCTCGATGGTCCTGCTGATCCCCGCGATGCTGTTCTTCGGCCTCGGCACCGCCGCCGGCGTCGTCGCCACCCTGATCTTCGCGCTCGCACCCGGCGTCCGCATGACCGAGCTGGGCATCCGGCAGGTCGACGCGGAACTCGTCGAGGCGGCCGAGGCGTTCGGCACCACCCCGCGCGACACCCTGTGGCGCGTGCAGCTCCCGCTCGCGCTGCCGACCATCATGGCCGGCGTCAACCAGGTGATCATGCTGGGCCTGTCCATGGTGGTCATCGCCGGCATGGTCGGCACCGGCGGCCTGGGCGGCGCGGTCAACGAGGCCATCGGCCAGCTCGACATCGGCTACGGCTTCGAGGCGGGCGTCGGCATCGTCGTCCTCGCCATCTACCTGGACCGCGTCACCGGGGCGCTCGGCACCCAGCTCTCACCGCTGGGCCGCAGGGCCGCCGCCAAGACCCGGACCACCACCTGGTCGTACCGGCCGCGCCCGGTGGTCGCCGTCGCCGGTGTGGCCGCCCTCGCGCTCGTCGCCGGCGGCCTGGGCGTCTTCGGCTCCTCCGGCACCTCCGAGGCCTCCGGCACCGACATCGGCCGGGGCAAGGAGATCAACATCGGCTACATCCCCTGGGACGAGGGCATCGCCTCCACGTTCCTGTGGAAGGAGCTCCTGGAGCAGCGCGGCTTCAAGGTGAACACCACCCAGTACGCCGCCGGCCCCCTCTACACCGGCCTCGCCACCGGCCAGCTCGACTTCGAGACCGACTCCTGGCTGCCCGTCACGCACGCCGAGTACTGGAAGAAGTACGGCGACAAGCTGGACGACCTCGGCAGCTGGTTCGGCCCCACCTCCCTCGAGCTGACCGTCCCGTCCTACGTGAAGGACGTGAACTCCCTGGCGGACCTCAAGGACCACGCCTCCGAGTTCGGCGGCAGGATCGTCGGCATCGAGCCGAGCGCCGGCATGATGGGCCTGCTCAAGGACAAGGTCCTGGGGCAGTACGGCCTGAAGGGCAAGTACGAGGTCGTCGACGGCTCCACGCCCGCGATGCTCGCCGAGCTCAAGCGCGCCTACGCCAAGAAGCAGCCGGTCGTCGTCACCCTGTGGTCGCCGCACTGGGCGTACAGCGACTACGACCTGAAGAAGCTGAAGGACCCGGCCGGCGCCTGGGGCAAGGGCGACGGGGTGCACACCCTCGCCCGCAAGGGCTTCGCCGACGACAACCCCGAGGTCGGCGCCTGGCTGAAGAACTTCTCGATGACCGAGAAGCAGCTCACCGGGCTGGAGGCGCAGATCCAGAAGGCCGGCAAGGGCAAGGAGCAGGACGCCGTCCGCGCCTGGCTGAAGCGGAACCCGGGCCTGGCCGACAAGTGGGCGCCGATCGACCGCAAGGGCACCGAGAGCCAGGCGGCCGGGTGACCTGACCGTCCCGACCGCCGCCCGCCCCTCGCGGCATGACCGGCCCCCGGCCCGGCCCGGACGCCTTCCCGACGCCCCCATGACCGTCCACGGCAAGGATCCGGCCAACCGCGGAGCGTCATGGACCCCGCTCCGGCGGAACATCGGGGGTCCTGCGAGCCTTGAACCAGGGGAGACCCGTCCCGCACCGCGCGCCGCCGCACTGGCGCGAACCGTGGGGGTGCGGGCCCGGCGGCGTGTCAGGGATGTGACAGGCGCGTGAAACGGTTTGCCGAACATGCGTAGGGTGCAGACAACTCCTCAGGGGATCGCCCGGTGGCGGGCGTCCGGCCGGCGGCACGACGAGTGAAGGAGGGAGCCGGAGCGATGGGCGACCACAAAGAGCAGCAGCCCGTGCGGGTGGGCGCGGCCGTACGGCGGCGCCGTCGCGCGCTGGAGCTCACCCTCGCCGTCGTGGCCGAGCGCACCGGCCTGTCGGTGCCCTTCCTCAGCCAGGTCGAGAACGACAAGGCCCGCCCGAGCCGCGGCTCCCTGGAGAAGCTGGCCGACGCGCTGCGCACCACGGCCGTGGAACTCCTCGCCGCCGCCGACCCGGCTGCCAGCGTGGACGTCGTGCGCGCCGAGCCCGTCACCGAGTCGGACTTCCTGCCCCGCACCCGCTCCCTGGTGCGCGGCCACCACCAGCTGCACGCCTCCGAGTTCACCGGCGACCACGACGCCGGCCGCGAGTTCCAGCACCGCAACGACGAGCTGATGTACGTCGCCGACGGCGCCGTGGAGATCGAGGCCGAGGGACGCGCCTACCGCCTCGGCCGCGGCGACACCCTGTACCTGACCGGCGGGGTCCGCCACCGCTGGCGCGCCACCGTCCCGGACACCCGGGTGATCGTGGTGGCGGTCGCCGAGCACATCGAGGCCGTGCAGGACCGGGCGCGCTAGGAACCGTGGTGCGCGTGGTCTCCCTGGTGCCGTCGCTGACCGAGGCGGTGGCCGCGACGCTGCCCGGCGCACTCGTGGGGGCCACCGACTGGTGCACGCACCCGCCTGGTCTCGGGGCCGCCCGGATCGGCGGCACCAAGAACCCGGCCGTGGACCGGATCCTCGCCCTCGCCCCCGACCTGGTGATCGCCAACGAGGAGGAGAACCGCGTCCCCGACCTGGAAGCCCTGCGCGCGGCGGGTCTCGGGGTGCTGGTCACCGAGGTGCGGACCGTGCCCCAGGCGTTCCGCGAGCTGGACCGGGTGCTGACGGCCTGCGGCGCCCCGGCACGGCCCCGCTGGCTGGACCGGGCGGAGGCCGCCTGGACCAACCTGCCGGAGCCGCCGGCCCGGGCGACGGCGGTCGTGCCCGTCTGGCGCCGCCCCTGGATGGTGCTGGGCCGGGACACCTTCGCGGGCGACGTCCTGGCCCGCCTCGGCGTGGACCACGTGTACGCCGGGCACCCCGACCGCTACCCCCGGGTGCCGCCGGCGGAGCTGGTGGCGGCGGCCCCGGACCTGGTCGTCCTGCCCGACGAGCCCTACCGCTTCACCGCCGCCGACGGCCCCGAGGCCTTCCCCGGACTGCGCTGCGCGCTGGTCAGCGGGCGCCACCTGACCTGGTACGGACCGTCACTGACCGAGACGCCGCGGGTGCTGGGCGAGGCCCTCGCAGCGGCGCGCCGCTGAGCGGCCCGTACCGTCCCCCCCCCCCCCCCCCCCCCCCCCCCCCCCCCCCCCCCGCGGGGGGGGCCCCGGCCGGGGGGCCGGGGGGGGGGGGGGGGGGCCCCCCCCGCCGGCGCCCCCCCCGCCCCCCCCCCCCCGCCCGGGCGC
>NZ_JBHTVE010000013.1:6706-272863 GCF_042793175.1 Streptomyces sp. NPDC056580
CCCGGCGCGCTGGTCCGCGGGCGCCACCTGACCGGGTACGCCCCGCAACTCCCCCGCCCCCCGGGGGGGGGGGGGGGGGCCCCCCCCCGGGGGGCCGGGGGGGGGGCCCGGACCGGCCCCCCCCCCCCCCCCCCCCGCGCCCGCCGGTCACGCGGTCGGCCGGCCTACGGCAGGGCCTACGGGTGCCGTTCGAGCGGCCCGCCGCTGCTCGGCCCCGCCTCGGCCGCGGACAGCGGTCACGGATCCCGTGGCGGTCGCCGGCTCCGTGACGACCACCGGTCTCGCGACGGCCCCTGGTCCCGTGGCGGTCGCCGGTCCCGTGGCGGTGGGGGGTGTCGTGACGGTCGCCGGTCGTGCCACGGCCTCTGGCCCAGTGACAGCCGCCGGTTTCCGGGCGCCCTCTGGCGCGGTGACGGTTGCAGGCTTGGTGGCGGCCGTCGGTGCTGCGGCAGTCGCTGGTCTCGCGGCGGCCTCTGGCCTCGTGGCGGTCGCCGGTCCGGGGCGGTGGGGGGTGTCGTGACGGTCGCCGGTCGTGCCACGGCCCCTGGCCCAGTGACGGTCGCAGGCTTCGTGGCGGCCGTCGGCGGGGCGGCCTCTGGCGCGGTGACGGTCGCCGGTCCAGCTACGACCCTGGCCCGTGTCCGTCGCCGGCCCTGTTGACGGTCGCCGGTGTCGCGACGGTCGCCGGTCCTGCAGGGCCCCGGCCCGTGACGGGCGCCAATCCCGTGACGGTCGCCGATCCCGTGCCGGCCGCTGGCCCCGTGACGCTCGCCGGGCGGCTCGGTGGCCGGCGCAGGGGGCTTGGACGCGCACTCCGGTCGCCGGTCCGGGCCGGCCCGGGAGTGCAGGCGAGCGCCGGGCATAAGCTGGTCTTATGAGCGAGCGGAACGCGACGGACGACGGCCCGGCCGGCGGCTCGCTGGCGCACCGGGTGCCCGATCTCGGCGCGCTGGAGCTGCTGCTGGCCGTGGCGCGGCTGGGCAGCCTGGGGGCGGCGGCGCGGGAGGTCGGCATCACGCAGCCGGCCGCCAGCAGCCGCCTGCGCTCCATGGAGCGGCAGCTCGGCGTGGCCCTGGTCGACCGCTCGCCACGCGGTTCCCGGCTGACGGACGCGGGCGCCCTCGTGACCGACTGGGCCCGGCGCGTGGTGGAGGCGGCGGCGGCCTTCGACGCGGGCGCGCGTGCGCTGCGCGACCGGCGGGACTCCCGGCTGCGGGTCGCGGCGAGTATGACCATCGCCGAGTACCTGCTCCCGGGCTGGCTGCTCGCCCTGCACGCCGAGCGGCCCGACACCGCGGTGTCCCTGCTCGCGGGCAACTCGGCGAAGGTCGCGGAACTGCTGCTGGGCGGCGAGGCGGACCTCGGCTTCGTGGAGGGCCTGACGATCCCGGCCGGCCTGGACTCGGCGGTGGTCGCCCGGGACCGTCTGATCGTCGTCACGGCGCCCGGCCACCCCTGGGCCCGCCGCCGGCGCCCGCTCACCCCGTCGGAGCTGGCGGCCACCCCGCTGATCCTGCGCGAACGCGGCTCCGGCACCCGCCAGGTGCTGGACACGGCACTGGGCGGTCTGGCCCGGCCGCTGATCGAGCTGTCCTCGACCACGGCGGTGAAGGCCTCGGCGGTGAGTGGCGCCGGCCCTTCGGTGCTCAGCGAGCTGGCGGTGGGGGAGGAGCTGGCGATGCGGCGTCTGGTGCGCATACCGGTCGAGGGCGTCGCCCTGCGCCGTGAACTGCGCGCGGTCTGGCCGACGGGGCACCGGCCCACCGGACCGGCCCGCGAACTGCTGTCGCTGACGAAGGGGTAGGGCCTGTCTGACGATTCGCGTCGGATCAGCCGGCGGGGTCTGGTGCCGGGCATCGCAAGGCGGAGCGTCGCCCTCGTACTGGATGTACGTGGGCGTACCCGACGACGCGGCGAGGGGCGCCGCCAGGCGTCGCGGGCCCGGTGGGAATCGTCAGACAGGCCCTGTAGGCCCGCAACAGGCCCCAGCCCCCCGCCCGGCGGACGGGCGCGGGATGTCTCAGGGCGTGGCGGCCCGTACCAGTGCCCGCATGACCCGGGTGTCGTCCCCCATCTCCGGATGCCACTGCACCCCGAGCGCCCACCCCTCCTCCGGCGGCAGTTCGACCGCCTCCACGGTTCCGTCCGGCGCGTGGGCGGACGGCACCAGCCCCGCGCCGAGCCGCTCCACCGCCTGGTGGTGGTACGTCGGCACGGTCAGCTCCTCCGGGACGATCCCGGCGTACAGGGTGCCCGGCACCGGCTTCACCGCGTGTCCGCCGAAGACGCCGACCAGCTCCGCGTGCCCGTCGAGGTGCTGCACGAGCGTGCCGCCGAGGGCGACGTTCAGCAGCTGCATGCCCCGGCAGATCCCCAGCAGGGGCACCCCCGCCGCCAACGCCGCCTCGATCAGGGCCAGTTCCCAGGCGTCCCGCTCCGGCGCGGGCGGCCCCGTCCGGGGGGACCGCTCGGCGCCGTAGCGCGCCGGGTCGACGTCCGGGCCGCCCGCGACGACCAGCCCGTCCAGCCGGGCGACCGCCGCGGCGGCCAGCGCGGGCTCGTCCGGCGGCAGCATGGCGGCCAGCGCTCCGGCCCGCTGCACCAGCCGCGGGTACGCGGCCGGCAGCAGCGCTGCCTCAAGCTCCCACACCCCCCACCGCGCGCCCGGCTCCAGGTAGGTGCTCACGCCGATCAGCGGCCGCACGTCTCCACCGCCCTTCCCGAAGTGCAAAGGTTCGTCCGCGTACCTTTCCGGCGGCCGCTCATGCCAGGAACCCCCGCAGCAGCGCCGCCGTGCCCGCGCAGTGCTCGCGCATCATCTCCCGCGCCCCGTCCGCGTCCCCGTCCAGCACCGCCTCGACCAGCGCGGTGTGCTGCCGCTGCGAGTGCTCCAGGTTGCGCACCAGCAGCGGGATGCAGTCCAGCAGGTCGTTGACGCTCGCCCGGACCGCCGCGTACCGGGCGGCCAGCGACGGCGAACCGCACAGCCCGGCCAGCGCCAGGTGCAGCAGCGTGTCCTGCCGCCGGTAGTCGGCGAGCGGCGCCTCATGGGTGCGGCGCAGGGCCTCGCGCAGCCGCCCGGCCTGCTCCGGGGCCAGCCCGTGCGCCGCGCACAGCCCCGCAGCGCCCACTTCCAGCACCTCCCGGAAACGCAGCACGTCCTCGATGTCCACCTCGGCGATCCGCCGCCGCAGCTCGTCCTCGCCGCCCGCGTCCGTGCGCGGCAGCACGAACGTCCCGCCGTAGCGGCCGCGCCGCGACTCCACCAGGCCCTGGTCCTGCAGCACCTTCAGCACCTCGCGCAGCGTCACCCGGCTGATGCCGAGCCGTTCCGCCAGCTCCCTCTCGGCAGGCAGCCGTTCGCCGCCCGGCACCAGCCCTAGCCGCACCACCTGGAGGATCTGCTCCAGCGCCTCCTCGAAGCCGTTGCCCGCCCGTACCGGCCGCAGCACCGGAGCGAGCCGGTCCCGCACCGCCCTCTCGTGCGCCCCCCGCGCGTCCGTTTCCCGCGGCATGCGGCCGTGCCCCCTTCCCAGCCAATGGTTCCCGGCAATACCTTATGGCTCCCGGTCCGGCCGAAAAAGCGCCGAACAGCCGAAGGAGGATCTCCGTGGCAGACCGCACACCCCCGCTGAGCGTCGAGGAACTGCGCGCCCTCGTCGCCGGCGGTGAGATCGACACGGTCGTCCTGGCCTTCCCCGACATGCAGGGGCGGCTGCAGGGCAAGCGGTTCGCCGCCCGCTTCTTCCTCGACGAGGTCCTGCACCACGGCACCGAGGGGTGCAACTACCTGCTCGCGGTCGACACCGAGATGAACACGGTCGACGGCTACGCGATGTCCTCCTGGGACCGCGGCTACGGCGACTTCGCCATGCGCCCGGACCTCGCCACCCTGCGCCGCGTCCCCTGGCACCCCGGCACCGCCCTGCTCGTCGCCGACCTCGCCTGGAGCGACGGCTCCCCGGTCGCCGTCGCGCCCCGCCAGGTCCTGCGCCGCCAGCTCGAGCGGCTCGCCGGGCTCGGCTACACCGCGCAGGCCGGCACCGAGCTGGAGTTCATCGTCTTCAAGGACAGCTACGAGCAGGCCTGGGACGCCGACTACCGGGGCCTGACCCCGGCCAACCAGTACAACGTCGACTACTCCATCCTCGGCACCGGCCGTGTCGAGCCCCTGCTGCGCCGGCTGCGCAACGACATGGCCGGAGCCGGCCTGACCGTCGAGTCCGCCAAGGGCGAGTGCAACCCCGGCCAGCACGAGATCGCCTTCCGCTACGACGAGGCCCTCGTCACCTGCGACCAGCACGCCCTGTACAAGACCGGCGCCAAGGAGATCGCCGCCCAGGAGGGCGTCTCCATCACCTTCATGGCCAAGTACAACGAGCGCGAGGGCAACTCGTGCCACATCCACCTCTCACTCGCCGGCCCCGACGGCGCCAACGCCATGGCGGGGCCCGACGGGATGTCCGACGTGATGCGGCACTTCCTCGCCGGGCAGCTCGCGGCCCTGCGCGACTTCTCCCTCCTCTACGCCCCCAACATCAACTCCTACAAGCGGTTCCAGCCGGGCTCCTTCGCGCCCACCGCCGTCGCCTGGGGCCACGACAACCGCACCTGCGCGCTGCGCGTCGTCGGCCACGGCCGCTCCCTGCGCTTCGAGAACCGCCTGCCCGGCGGCGACGTCAACCCCTACCTCGCCGTGGCCGGACTGGTCGCCGCCGGACTGCACGGCGTCGAGCAGCGACTCGAACTGCCCGAGCCCTGCCCCGGCAACGCCTACACCGCGGACTACGAGCAGGTGCCCACCACCCTGCGCGAGGCCGCCGAACTCTGGGAGAACAGCCCCGTCGCCAAGGCCGCCTTCGGCGACGAGGTGGTGGCCCACTACCGGAACATGGCCCGCGTCGAACTGGCCGCCTTCGACGCCGCGGTCACCGACTGGGAACTGCGCCGCTCCTTCGAACGCCTGTGAAAGGTCCTCACGTGTCCGACCCGCACGAGCTGAAGGTCCTCAACCCCGCCACCGAGGAGGTCGTCGCCACCGTCCCCGCCGCCGGCGCGCGGGACGTGGACGCCGCCGTCGCGCGGGCGGCCCTCGTCCAGCCGAAGTGGGCCGCGCTCCCGCCCGCCGACCGCGCCCGGCTGCTGCGCCGCTTCGCCGACACCGTCGACGGTCACCTGGAGGAACTGGCCCGGCTCGAGGTCCGCGAGGCCGGGCACACCATCGGCAACGCCCGCTGGGAGGCCGGCAACGCCCGCGATCTGCTGCTGTACGCGGCCGGCGGCGCCGAGCGCGTCCTCGGCAGCCAGATCCCCGCTCCCGGCGGCTGGAACGTCACCTTCCACGAACCCCTCGGCGTCATCGGGGTGATCGCCCCCTGGAACTTCCCCATGCCCATCGCCGCCTGGGGTTCCTTCCCGGCGCTCGCCGCGGGCAACGCCGTCGTCCTCAAGCCCGCCGAGACCACCCCGCTCACCGCCCTCCGCCTCGCCGGACTCGCCCTGGAAGCAGGGCTCCCGGAGGACCTGTTCCAGGTGCTGCCCGGCCACGGCCACACCGCAGGCCGCGCACTGGTGGACCACCCGGACGTCGCCAAGATCGTGTTCACCGGCTCCACGGGCACCGGCCGCGAGGTGATGGAGCGCTGTGCCCGGCTGGTCAAGCCGGTCACCCTGGAACTCGGCGGCAAGAGCCCCAACGTCGTCTTCGCCGACGCCGACCTGGAGGCCGCCCTCGACCCCTTCTCCTTCCTGGACAACGCCGGCCAGGACTGCTGCGCCCGCACCCGCGTCCTGGTCCAGCATGCGGTGTACGAGGAGGCCCGTGAACTCCTCGCCGGCGCGCTGGCCGCCGTCGTCGTGGGCGACCCGGCCGACGAGAAGACGCAGATGGGCCCGCTGATCTCCCGGCGGCAACTCGACCGCGTACGGTCCTACGTCCCCGACGACGCGCCGGCCCTGCGCGGCGCCGCCCCCGACGGCCCCGGCTTCTGGTTCCCGCCGACCGTGCTCACCGGCGAGCGGCCCGGCTCCCCGGCGGCCCGCGAGGAGATCTTCGGCCCGGTCGCCGTCCTGCTGCCGTTCACCGACGAGGAGGACGCGGTCCGCCTCGCCAACGACACCCCCTACGGCCTGTCCGGCTCCGTGTGGACCCGGGACGTCGGCCGCGCGCTGCGCGTCTCGCGGGCCGTCCGCGCGGGCAACCTGTCCGTCAACTCCCACTCCAGCGTCCGCTACTGGACCCCGTTCGGCGGCTTCAAGCAGTCCGGACTCGGCCGCGAACTCGGCCCCGACGCCCTGACCGCCTTCACCGAGACCAAGAACGTCTTCATCAGCACGGAGGGCCCCGCACAGTGAACGCAGAACCCGTCTGCCGCCGCCTGGCCGGCCGCACCGCCGTCGTCACCGGAGCCGGCAGCGGCATCGGCCTCGCCAGTGCCCGCAGGCTCGCCTCCGAAGGCGCCCACGTCGTCTGCGGCGACGTCGACGAGGTGACCGGCAAGGCCGCCGCCGAGGAGACCGGCGGACTCTTCGTCGAGGCCGACGTCACCGACCCCGGACAGGTCGAGGCGCTGTTCGCGGCGGCGTACGACACCTACGGCAGCGTCGACATCGCCTTCAACAACGCCGGCATCTCGCCGCCCGACGACGACTCCATCCTGGACACCGGCCTGGAGGCCTGGAAGCGCGTCCAGGAGGTCAACCTCACCTCCGTCTACCTGTGCTGCAAGGCCGCCATCCCCTACATGCGGCGGCAGGGCCGGGGCTCCATCATCAACACCGCGTCCTTCGTGGCCCGGATGGGAGCGGCCACCTCGCAGATCTCCTACACCGCCTCGAAGGGCGGCGTGCTCGCGATGTCCCGTGAGCTGGGCGTGCAGTTCGCCCGGGAGGGGATCAGGGTCAACGCCCTGTGCCCGGGGCCGGTCGACACCCCGCTGCTGCGGGAGCTGTTCGCCAAGGACCCGGAGCGGGCCGCGCGCCGCCTGGTGCACATCCCGGCCGGGCGGTTCGCCCGCGCCGAGGAGATCGCCGCCGCCGTCGCCTTCCTGGCCAGCGACGACTCCTCCTTCGTCAACGCCACCGACTTCCTGGTGGACGGCGGGATCTCGGGCGCGTACGTCACCCCCCTGTAGGGGATAAAGGTGTACGGTCCGCGCACATGCGACAACTTCTCGCGTGGACCCTGGCAGCGGCCGCCGCCCTGGCGGCCGCGCCCACCGCGCCGGCGGCGCGTCCCCACTGCCCCCGGCTGACCACCTCCTGGCACGGTGACAACCGCGCCCGGCTGCAACGCGTCATCGACGCCCGCGGCACCTGTTCCGGGCACACGGGCGCGGTCGCCGCGTTCGACTGGGACAACACCGTCACCAAGAACGACGTCACCGACGCCACCCTCTCCTGGGCGTTGCGCCACGACCGCCTGCCGCGCCCCGCCCGCTGGAAGGACACCAGCGCCTGGCTGACCGAGGCCGCCGACCGGGCCCTGACCGCCGCCTGCGGCACCGGGGCCGGCGCGCCCCTGCGCACCTCGGCCGAGCCCCGCTGCACGGACGAGATCCTCGAGATCCGCGAGAACGCCACCACCATGAGCGGCGCCCCCGCCTTCGCGGGCCACTGGAACCACCGGCGCACCGTGCCGCAGTACGCCTGGATCCCCCAGCTGTTCGCCGGCCGCACCCCCGCCGAACTCGCCTCCTACGCCCGCGCCGCCCGCCGCGAGGCCCTGGCCGCCCCGGTCGGCGCGACCCGCGCCCTCGGCACCCGCACCGTCCCCGCCTACGTCCGCCACTACGCCCAGCAGCGCGACCTCATCCGCACCCTGCGCCGGGCCGGATTCCGGGTCTACGTCGTCTCGGCGGGCGCCGAGCCCATCACCGAGGTGTGGTCGAGGGGCGTCGGCGTGGACGCGGCCCACACGATCGCCATCCGCCCGGTCCTGGACCGCCGGGGCCGGATCACCACCCGCAACGAGGGCTGCGGTGGCGTCCCGGCGACCCGGGGCGCGGTGATCCCGTACATCGACGGCAAGCGCTGCTGGATCAACCAGGAGGTCTACGGCGTGCGGGGCGCCGCCGCCTGGCAGCGGCAGCCCTGGCAGCGGCGGCCCGCCCTCGCGGCCGGCGACGCCGACACCGACGTCACCTTCGTCGGCGACGCCACCGGCGCCCACCTCGTGATCGACCGCGACAAGCCGGAACTGATGTGCCGGGCCTACGACGACGCCGACGGGCGCTGGCTGGTGAACCCCATGTTCATCGACCCGCTGCCGCGCCGTACCGCGCCGTACCCGTGCTCGGCCACCGCCTACACCGCGCCGGACGGCACGCCGGGACCGCTCCTGCGCCCCGACGGCTCGGTGGTGCCGGACCAGGCCGGCCGCACCCCCTGAGCGGACGGCGGCCGCGGCTCACCGGGGCGGCCACCGGTCAGGGCCCTGGGGTGCGCGCCCCGGCGGTTCACAGGAAGGTGTGGCCCTCGCCGCGATAGGTGGGCACGGTGGCCGTGACCGCGTCGCCCTCGATCAGGTGCAGGACGTCGAACCGCTCGCACAGCTCGCCCGCCTTGGCGTGCCGGAACCACACCTTGTCGCCGATCAGCAGGTCGTCGGCGGGCGGCCCGAGCAGCGGGGTCTGCACCTCGCCCGGGCCCTCCTGCGGGTCGTACGCCAGCCCCTCCGGCAGATGAGGCACCGGCAGCCGGTCGGGTCCGGCGGCGCCGGAGGCCGGATAGCCGCCGCCCAGCACCGTGACGACGCCCACGCCGGGCCGCCGCACGACGGGCTGCGCGAAGAGGGCGGCCGGACGTCCGGTGAAGGACGTGTAGTTGTCGAACAGCCGGGGCACGTAGAGCCCCGAACCGGCCGCGATCTCGGTGACCGCGTCCTCGGCGGCGGTGTGCTGCACGCTGCCCGTCCCACCGCCGTTGACGAACTCCAGGCCGGGCGCCACGGCGCGTACCGCCCGGACCACCGCCGCGCGCCGCTCGGCCAGTTCGCGCCGCGCCGCGGCCTGCATCAGCCGGATCGCCCGCGAACGGAGCGGCCGTCCGGCCACCGCGTCCCCTACTCCGGCGACATGGCCCTCGTACGCCATGATCCCGACCAGCCGGAAGCCCGGCCGCCGCGCCACCGACCGTGCCAGTTCCGCGAGTCGGGCGGGGGAGTGCAGCGGCGAGCGCCGGGCGCCGATCCGCACCCGGCCGCCCAGCAGCCGCAGCGAGGTGTCCAACTCCAGGCACACACGCACCACTTCGCGTCCGCCGTCGCGGGCCGCGTCGATCAGGTCGAGCTGGGCCACGTCGTCCACCATCACGGTGACGGCGCCGGCGAGCTTGGGGTCGGCGGCCAGCTCCGCGAAGCCCGCCCGGTCGGCGGACGGATAGGCCAGGAGGACGTCGTCGAAACCGGAGCGGGCCAGCCACAGGGACTCGGCGAGGGTGAACGACATGACGCCCTGGAAACCGTCCTTGGCCAGGACCCGTTCCAGCAGGGCACGGCAGCGCACGGACTTGCTGGCCACCCGGATCGGCTTGCCGCCGGCCCGGCGCCGGAGGTCGTCGGCGTTCGCGTCGAACGCGTCCAGGTCCACGATCGCGAGGGGGGCGTCGAGATGGGCGGTGGCCCGGTCGTAACGGGCCCGGTCGCCGGCGCGCGCAGTCATGACGGAAGCCTGCCAGACAGGATTACCGCAGGGTAGGGGGACGATACGGGCAGATGCCCCGGGCTCGTGGACTGGTGCCCGTTCCCTCCGGGAGAACCCGTAGAGTGACGCGCACGACGGCGGAACGCGCCCGGCCGGATCGCCTGAACCGGGATGCCGGTCCAGCCGTACGGGTATGCGTGCCCGGACGGAGCTTCGTACCGGGCACGGCCGAGAGCACAGCGATCCGCTGACGACAACGGCCCGGGTACGAGGAAACGGGGGGTGCATGAGCACGGAAGCGCGCCGCGCCCCGATTCCGCCGCGCCCCGCCGCCCCGCCCCCGGGCGCCCGAGCGGGCGCCCCTGCCCCCGGCCGTGCGGACACCGGCCGGGACAACGGCGCACCGGCCCAGCGGCCCCACCCGGCACCCGCCTCGCCGGGCGACAACACCGAGCCGGGCGCCGCGGACAGCCGCCGGACGGGCCCCACCTCCGCCCCCGTTGCTGCGCCGGGTGGCCGGGGTGGTGAGGCGTGGGCCGGGTACGGGGTCGCGGGCGGGGATGGTGCGGCGACCGGGGGCGCGGTCGAGTCGGGCGTCCGGCGTGGGCCGGGGGCCGGGGGCCAGTCGCCCGCTCCCGTTGCTGCGCCGCGTGGCCGGGGTGGTGAGGCGTGGGCCGGGTACGGCCGGAACGGTGCGGTGGCCGGGGACGGCGCCGAAGCCACCGCCGAGCGGGGACACGGCGCGCCGCGTTCTGCCGCCGCCGCGCCCGCTGCTTCGCAGGGCGACCCGGCCGGTGGCCGGGGGGCCGCACGCGGGGCCGTGGGGCAGCCGGGTCCGGGCCGGACCGAAGGAGTCCCCGCCGGTGCTGTGCCCGCTGAGCTGTCGGGTGACGACGCCGACGACGACGAGCCCTCGGTCTTCGCGCCGCGCGCCGCGCGGAACCAGGTCGGCCAGGACACGGCGCGGACGCGACGGCGCGGCGAGTGGTCCGGCGCAGCCGACGGGGGCGAGGGGCCCCGTCTCCCCGTGTTCCCCGGCGCCGCCCAGCCAGGCGCCACCGACCCGGCCGGCCCACCTCCGCCGCCGGCCTCCGCCCGCTTCCCCGACACCCCGCCGTCCCGCCGGCCGGGCCCCCCGGCCGGGGCCCTGTCGGAGACGACGACCCGGCTGCGGCCGGTTGCGTCGGCGCCCGAGCAGCGCCGTTCCGGTTCGGCCGTCCCGGCGCCGACGCGGCCCGGTGCTCCCGCCGCCGTGTCGGAGACGCCGGTCCGGCGTCGGCCGATCCCGCCGGCGCCCGAGCAGCGCCGTTCCGGATCCTCCCCGGGGCCCGCCGCCACGGGCCTCGCAGGCTCTGCCTCGACGGCGGGTCCCGGCGGTTCCGCTCCCGAGCGGCCGCCCGCGCCCACCCGCTCGTCCTCAGCGCAACCGCCCGCGCCCACCCGCTTTCCTGCTGACCCCGTTTCACAGCAGCCGCCCGCTTTCGCGCGTCCGTCTGCACAGCCTGCCTCCGCACAGCCTGCCCCCGCCCACCCGGCGTCAGTGCAGCCGTCCGCCTCCGCGCGTCCGTCCGCACAGCCTGCCCCCGCCCACCCGGCGCCAGCGCAGCCGCCCGCCCCCGCCCACCCGGCCGTCCCGCCCCGGCCCGCGACGGTCCCCGGGGCAGGAGCCTCGTCGGTGTCCGCGCCGCACTCCGGGTCCGCCGCCCGGGACGCGCGAGCCGCGTGGAGTCCCGCTGATCCGGCGTACCCCGTGAGCCCCGGACCGGTGTCGCCGGACCCCGGTCTGTCGTGGGGCGCCGATGGGGCCGGGCGGCCCGTCGTGTCGTTCGCGGTGCCCGAGTACGGTGAGCGGCCGCGGACCCTGACCCCGGCGTGGCTGCGGCCCCGCGCGGCCGCCGCAGCGGCCTGCCTGGTCCTCGGTCTCGGCCTCGTCGGCGGTGCGGCGACCGGGAGCTGGCTCACCGGCGACGGCGCCGAAGGGAAGGCAGGCACCGGATTCAGCGCGGCCGGCGCGCTGTGGCACAGCGTCCCCGTGGACAAGCTGTTCCCGCCCACCGTGCAGGGCACCGGCGCCGGCCCCGGCGGCGCCGACCGGACCTGGACCCGGATCGCCGTCGCCCCGGACAGCGGCTGCGCCGAGGCCTTCGACCCGCTGCTGCGCAAGGTCCTCGCTCCGGTCGGCTGCCGGAGGCTGCTGCGCGCCACGTACACCGACGCCACCCAGAGCCATGTCACCACCGTGGGCCTGATGTTCACCAAGGGCGACCCCGCCGCCATGTCCGCCCTCGCCGCCCGCTTCCGCGACGAGCGCCTGGACCGGCGCACCGACCTGATGCCCCGGCCGTACGCCGCCAAGGGCACCGCCGCGGCCCTGTTCGGCGACGGGCAGCGCGCCGCCTGGACCGTCTCCGTCCTCACCGACGCCCCGGTCGTCGCCTACGCCGTCTCCGGCTGGGCCGACGGCCGTACCGTCGACTCGCCGCAGCCCGCCGCCGACGCCGTACGGGCCGGCGCCGCCTCGGCGGCCGCCCAGGCCGGCCTCGGGCAGGAGGCGCAGGGCCTGGCCGACCGCGTCGAACGCCGGCTGCGCCAGACCGCCGGACCGGCCAAGGCGAGCCCCTCATGAGGCGACCCGCGCACCGCGGCCGGCGCCTGAGCGGGACCGGGGCCGCGGTGAGCCTGCTGCTGGCCGGCTCCCTCGTCCTGCTGCCGTCCGCCGCCGCCCGCGCCGACGGCATCCGCGCCCAGCAGTGGAGCCTGTCCGCCCTGCGCCTGGACGAGGCATGGCACACCACCAAGGGCCGGGGCGTCACCGTCGCCGTGCTGGACACCGGCGTCGACGCCGGACACCCGGACCTCACCGGCAACGTCCTGGCCGCCAAGGACATGATCGGTTTCGGCGCCGGCCCAGGAGACCGCGAGTGGGCCCGGCACGGCACCGCCATGGCCGGCATCATCGCCGGACACGGCCACGGCGCCGGCCACACCGACGGCGTCATGGGCGTCGCCCCCGAGGCGAAGATCCTCCCCGTGCGGGTCATCCTCGAGGACGGCGACTCCGCCCGCGGCAAGGCCCGCACCACCCGGGGCAACGCCCTCGCCGACGGCATCCGCTGGGCCGCCGACCACGGCGCCGACGTCATCAACCTCTCCCTCGGCGACGACTCCGACTCCGCCCACCCGGAGCCCAGCGAGGACGAGGCCGTGCAGTACGCCCTGAGGAAGGGCGTGGTGGTCGTGGCCTCCGCGGGCAACGGCGGCGCCAAGGGCGACCACGTCTCCTACCCGGCCGCCTACCCGGGAGTCATCGCGGCCACCGCCGTCGACCGCTACGGCACCCGCGCCTCCTTCTCCACCCGCCGCTGGTACGCGGCGGTCAGCGCGCCCGGCGTGAACGTCGTGATCGCCGACCCCGACCACAAGTACTACGAGGGCTGGGGCACCTCGGCCGCCGCGGCCTACGTCTCGGGCGCCGCGGCGCTGATCAAGGCGGCCCGTCCGGGGCTGGCCCCGGCCCAGGTGAAGAAACTGCTGGAGGACACCGCCCGCGACGCCCCGGTCGGCGGCCGGGACGACTCACGGGGCTTCGGCATGATCGACCCCGCGGCGGCCCTGAAGGCCGCGGCCCGCCTCGAACCCCGGAGCCTGCGCCCGGCGTCCTACGGGAAGGAGTACTTCGGCCCCGGCCCGGACACCGACACGGCCACCGGCTCCGCCTCCGGCTGGGCGGGCCCGCTCGCGGGCGGCGCCGGCGCGGTGCTGCTGGTGGCCGGCGTGGTCCTGTGGCGGGGCCGCGACCAGGGCCGGCGGCGCGACGAGGAGTACGGCGAGGAGTACTGAGGCCCGGCGCTTCCCGCCCGCCCCCGGCGGCGGACGGCGGGAACCGCCGGACGGGTCCTACCGGGGCCGCGCGGCCCCGGCGAGCACCGCAGGCGCGGGCACCGGCCCGAAGGCGTCCCGGTGATCCGCCGCCCACCGCGCGTACGACCGGGCCGCCCGGCCGGTGAGGCGGGTGAACGCCGGGTCCACGATGGCCTTCCGGCCCCTGGACTGCCGTTCGGCGCCGCGCAGCAGAGCCTCGACCACGTGCGGCGGATGCCGGCGCGACCAGCGGGCCGCGGCCTGCTGGGCCGTCAGTTCGCGGCACACCAGCGGGACGCCGAGCATCCTGGAAAGCTCCCGGGTCTGGTCGGCGGCGGAGATCGCCTCCGGACCGGTGAGCCGGTGGATCCGGCCCTCGTGCCCGGATGAGGTCAGCGCCGCCACCGCGACCTCCGCGATGTCCCGGGGATCGACGCAGGCGCTCGGCGCCCAGGGGTGCAGGGCGTGCACCACGCCCTCGGAGCGGATCGAGCCCGCCCACGCCAGCGTGTTCGACATGAACGCGCGCGGGCGCAGCAGCGTCCACTCCAGACCGCAGGAGCGCAGGAGGTCCTCGCAGTCCCGCTGCCAGCGCGTGATCAGGTCGTCGGCGTCGTCCTCGCCGGCCGCGTACGCGGACAGCTTCACCACGTGCCGCACCCCGGCCGCCTCCGCGGCCCGCAGGAAACGCGCGTCGCTGTCGCCGCCGGGATCGCGGGTGACCAGGAACGCCCGGTCCACCCCCGCGAGCGCGCGCAGCAGCGAGCCGTGGTCCTGGTACGACCCGACGGCCACCGCACAGTTCGCGCCCAGCGCCGGCAGCCGCGCCGCGTCACGGCAGAACACGCGCACCGGACCGGCCGACGCCAGCCTCCGCGCCACCTCGCCGCCCACCACTCCGGTCGCGCCCGTCACCAGAATCATGCGGAGGCCTCCCCAGCCGGATCACGGGGCCCGCGCGCCGCCGGCCGCGCCACGGCCCGCGCCCGCGTCCGGTCCCTCGACAAGCGAACAGAGGACCGATCGTGGTCCGGACCGCTGACCCGCCGCTGACACGCGGACAACGCTGTCATGCCGGGCGCCGCTGCTCCCGGCAAGGGTCAGCGGCATGTCAGGCGCCTCGTCAAGACTGCCGCGAACACCGGGCCGGACACGGCCCGCACCGATGCGGCCGGGCACCGGGCCCGGCGCCGCGGACGCGGCCCCACGTGACGGACCGGGGGCCGGGCGTCGCGCCGCCACCGCGAGCGCGGAACCGACGCCGCGGGCCGGCCCGAGCCGAGCAGCAGCACAGTCAGGAATCGAGGAAGACGGATGACCACGCCAACGACCCGAGCCCAGACACGCGTTCAGCGGACCGGCCACGAGCCGGCCGGGGACCGGCCCCGCACCGCCCGGGACCACGACGCCGACTCCTGGCTCACCGACCTGACCGTCGACCAGAGCGACCCGTTCTTCTACGACCACCCGCTGGACCACGTCCCCGGCATGCTCCTGGCGTGCGCCATGGCGGACGCCGTCGCCGACCGCGTCGACATCCCGGCGGGCTCGCGCGTGAAGTGGGTCGTCAACTTCCGGGTGATGCCCGAGCTTTCCCCGGGGCTGGTGCTCTACGCGGCCCCGCCCGAGGACGGCCGCCACACCCTGCGCGTCACCCAGGGCCCGACCGTCGTCTCGGACAGCTGGTTCACGCTCACCGGCGACCCGGAGGCCGGCCGGCCCGGCGGGGCGGCCGCAGCGCACGCGCCGGCCGGCGAGCCCGCCGGCGCCTGCCTGGTGCACCGCACCCGCCCGGAGAACGTCATGCTCGGCGAACCCCTCGCCGAGGACGGCGTGTTCACCGCCGCGGTCCTGTTGCCGGGGGCCGGGCACACCCTGGTGAGCCGCCGCCCGGGCCGTCGCTCGGTGAAGTCGGTCGTCGAGGCGGGCCGGCAGTTCGCCACCTGGCTCTCCCACCGGGTCGGCGGCTGGCCGGACGAGGTGCAGATGCTGTGGCTGCGGCTCACCGCCGACCTGCCCGCCGACCTGCCCGCCACGCTTCCGCTGGCCCTGCGCTGGCGGCAGACCCGCATGTCCGACGACAAGGCCCGGCTCACCTTCGAGCTGGTCGCGGGCGAGGGAGCGGGCACCAGGATCGGCAGCCTCGTCTACGTCAGCAAGGGCCTGACCCCCGAGGCCTACCGGGACTTCCGCGCCGGCGCCGGGGTCGCGGCATGAACCAGCGCCTCGTCGTCCTCGTCCTGCGCGCCCTGCTGCCGCTGACCTGCGCCCTGTTCGCCCTAGCCATCGCACTGCAGCTCACCTCGGACAGCACCGGGCCGCACACGGAGGCCGCCCTGTTCGCGGGCCTCTACGTGCTGTGGATCCTCGCCGAGACCGGCATCACCGTACGCCACCCCAAGCAGTCAGCCGCCGAGAACAGCACCCTGCTGCCGTACGCCCTGGCCCGGGCCGGCACCGGCGTCTCCGCGGTGCTGTGGCCGCTGCCCTGGCACGCCTGGTCGGTGTGGCTGACCGTGCCGGCCGTGGTGTTCGCCGCGTCCGTGGCGCTGCGCCTGACCGCCATCCGCACCCTCGGCCGGTTCTACTCCCACCACGTGGTCCGCTACTCCGACCATTCCATCGTCACCCACGGCCCCTACCGGCACGTCCGGCACCCCGCGTACACCGGGATGCTGCTGGCCAACGCCGCGTTCGTGGCCTTCTTCTGCAACCCGCTGAGCGTGCTGTTCCTGCTCGCCCTCGCCGCGGTGATCGTGTGGCGGATCCGGGTCGAGGAACGCGTCCTGTGGGCCGTACCCGGATACCCCGGATACGCGGGCGGCCGGGCGCGGCTGCTGCCGGGGGTGTGGTAGCCGATGACCTCCACGACCCCGCTCGCCCGCACCGGCCCGGCCACCGCGAGCGGCCCGCTGCTGGCCGGCGCCGGTGGCGCCGACGAAGCCGCGCTCGCCGACCCGGCCCTGGTGGGCCACAAGTTCTCCCGGCAGCACGAGATGCGCCACGCCGGGCTGCCCGTCCCCGCCTTCTTCGCGCTGACCGCCGAGGCGTACACCGCCTGCGTGCCGGTGCCCGCGGGCTTCCCGGGCGCCGGGGCGGGCACCGCGGAGCTGACCGACTGGGCCCGCGCGGCCCGCGACGAGGTCCGCGCCACCCCGCTGCCGCCCGGCCTGGCCCGGCAGGTGCTCGCCGGCTTCGACGAACTCGCCGGCCCCGGCGGGCTGGTGGCCGTGCGCGGCTGCGTCGCCGCCGAGGCGGACGGCAGCGGCGAGGATGGCGCCGACGACCCGTTCGCCGGACTCTCCGACAGCTACCTCTACGTCCGCCGGGAAGCCCTCCTGGACCGCGTCGCGGACTGCTGGGCCTCCGCCTACAACCCCGAGGCCGTGCTCTACCGCGTGCGGCGCGGCGTCGACGCCACCGCCGTGCGGGTCGCGGTCGGCGTTCAGCGGATGGTGCCCGGCGTGCGGTCCTTCGTGATGTTCACCAGCGACCCGCGCGGCGGCGCCGACCAGGCGGTGGTCGCCGCCGCGCACGGCATCGGCGAGGGCATCGTGCAGGAGAAGGCCGACATCGACCACTTCTTCGTGGACCGCGCCACCGGCGCCGTACACGCCGAACTCGCCGTCAAGTCCGTGATGGCGGGCCTCGACCCGGCCCGGCCGGACGCCGGCCCGGTGCTGCTGCCCGTCCCGGACGCGCTCGGCGGACCGCCCGTGCTGTCCGACGACGAGGTACGCGCCGTCGGCGAACTGGCCGCCCGCACCGAGGAACTGTTCGGCGGCCCCCAGGACATCGAGGGCACCCTCACCGCCGACGGCCGGATCCACCTCGTCCAGGCCCGGCCCGTGGTGCGCGCCGCGGCCCCGCCCCGGGAGAGCGCGCCGCCGGTGCCGTGGACCAACCACAACCTCACCGAGTCCTTCCCCGGCGTCACCTCCACGCTGACCTACTCCCAGGCCCGCGTCTTCTACCGGACCGGCTTCGCCGACTTCTACCGGCGGCTCGGCGTGCCCGAGGACTCCCTGCGCCGCAACCAGCACCACCTCAGCCGGATGATCGGGCACCTCGACGGGCGGGTCTACTACCGGCTCGACGCCTGGTTCGCGCTGCACGGCCAGATCCCCGGCTTCGACCTCATCCGCCCGATGTGGCAGCGCTCCCTCGGCCTCACCGAACGCGACCAGGACACCGCCCCCGACCGGGCGGCCCGCCGCCGCGCCTGGAAGCAGGTGCTGCGCGCCGCCCCCCGCCTCACCCGCGCCTACGTCACCCAGCCGCGCCGGCTGCGCGAGTTCCTGCGCTGGTGGGACGACCTGATGGCGCGCTGGCCCTCCTTCGAGGACTGCACCGCCGACGAGCTCATCGCCCGCTACCGCACCATGTGGACCGAGGCCGAACACCGCTGGGGCGTCACCATGGTCGCAAGCTACTTCGCCCTGGTCTCCCTGACCTGCGCCGACGCCCTCCTGGAGCGCTGGGTGCCGGACGGCCGCGCGCTGCTGCCCCGGCTGATGGGCGGCGGCCGCCCCAACCGCACGCTCGCCTCGGTGCGCTCGGCGCTCGCCCTCGCCGAACGCGCCGCCGCCGACCCGGACCTGCGCGCCGCCGTCCTGGAACGCCCCGCGCCCGAGGTCTGGCGGGAGATCGCCGAGGGGAAGTACGGCGCCGGCACCGCCGACGCCTTCGCCCGGCACCTGCGCACCTACGGCGACCGCGCGCTGCACGACCTCAAACTGGAGGTCCTGACCCCGCGCCAGGAACCCTGGCAGATCGTCACCGCGCTGCGCCCCTACATAGGCCAGGGCCTGACCGTCGCCGCCAACGAGGCCGACGAGGCCGCCGCCCGCGACGCCGCCCGGCGCGCCCTGCGCGAAGCCTGTCCCGCCCCGCTCAAGCGGGCCGCCCTCGGCGCCGTGCTGGCCTCGCTGCGGTTCAGCGTCAAGGCCCGCGAGGACACCCGGTTCTGCCGCAGCCAGCTCTACGGCGTCTCCCGCGAGGTGATGCGCGGACTCGCCCGGCGCCTGGTCGAGACGGGCCTGCTGGACCGGGCCGAGGACGTCGTCCACCTGCAGACCGAGGAGGTGCTCGGCACCTTCGACGGCACCCTGCCCGACACCGACCTGCGCGCCCTGGTGCGCCGGCGCGCCGCCCGGGCCGCCGAGAGCGCGGCCGCCGCCGACCCGCCCGCCTACTTCACCGTCCCCGGCGGCCTGCCGGTGCCGGTCGCGCTGGCCTCCCGCCAGGAGACCGCGGCGGCCGGCGGCCCCGACGCGGACGGCGTGCTGCGCGGCATCGCCTCCAGCAGCGGCACGGCACGCGGCCGGGCCCTCGTCGTCCGGGGCACCGACGTGCCGCCCGAGGAGTGCGTGGGCCGGATCCTGGTCGCCAAGGAGACCGACCCCGGCTGGCTGGCCCTGATGATGGCCGCCAAGGGCATCGTCGTCGAGCGCGGCAGTCTCGTCTCGCACACCGCCATCAGCGGCCGGCTGCTCGGCGTCCCCACCGTCGTCGCGGTCCGCGAGGCCATGACGGCCATCGAGGACGGCGCCTGGATCGAGATCGACGGCGCGGCGGGCACCGTACGCCTGCTGCCCGGCGACGCCACCGCGGCGGAGGAGGACGGACCGTGCGCGTAGCCGACCTGTTCATCGACGGCCTCGGCTGCTACCTGCCCCGGCCCTACCCGGCCGAACGCGCGGTGGCGGAAGGCCGGTACGCCGAGGACGAGTGGCGGGCCGGCGGCTGGACCGGCGCCGCCGTGGCGGGCGACGTCTCGCCGCCCGAGATGGCGGTGGAGGCCGCCCGCACCGCCCTGGAACGCTCCGCGCACCAGGCCGCCGACATCGCGCTCGTGCTGCACGCCTCACTGCACGAGCAGGGCCCCGAACTGTGGACCCCGCACCAGTACGTGCTCCGGCACGCGGTCGGCACCCGGGTACCGGCGATGGAGGTGCGGCAGGGCTGCAACGCGGCCCTCGGCGCCCTGGAACTGGCCCACGGCCACCTCAGCGCCGACCCGTCCCGCACGGCCGCGCTGGTGACCGCGGCCGAGAACTTCGGCACCGAACGCGTCGACCGCTGGCGCTACCAGAGCGGCGCCCGGATGAAACGCCCCTCCATCCTCGGCGACGCCGCCACCGCCGTGGTGCTGTCCACCCGCGGCGGCTTCGCCCGGGTCCTGTCCCTGGTCTCCGGCTCGCTGCCCGAACTGGAGGAGATGAACCGCCCGCGCGGCGCGCTCTTCCCGCCCTCGCGCACCCGCACCGGCCGGATCGACCTGGTCGCCCGGATGATCGACTACGCCCGCAGCGACCCCGGCGCCGCCACCCTGGCCCGCAAGGCCGTGGACGCGGCCCGCACCGAGACCGGACTGCGCGCCATCGAGGACGCCGGGCTGCGGCCCGGCGACATCACCCGCGTCACCCACGTGCTGTCCGGCGGCCCCGAGTACATCCGCTCGGTCCTCGAACCCCTCGGAATCGACCCGGCCCGCGGCGTCCTCGACTTCGGGCGCGCCCTCGGCCACATGACGACCAGCGACCACTTCGCCGCCCTGCACCACCTCGTCGAGACCCGCCAGGTCGGTCCCGGCGACCGGGTGCTGATGCTCAACAACAGCTTCGGCGTCTCCCTGTTCGCCGCCGTCGTCGAGATCACCGCCACCCCGTCCTGGGCCACCGGGACGCCCTCCCCGTACAAGGAACGGACATGACCCAGCCGCAGACCCTCGCCCCGGCGCCCGGGGCCACCACGGCCGTGCAACGGTGGATCGACGCCCTGACGGACGGCTGGCGGGCCCGCGACGCGGACGCCATCGCCGCCCTCTTCACCGACGACGCCGTCTACCACCAGGGCCCCTACGGCGCCCCGCACACCGGCCGCGACGCCGTCGCAGCGCACTGGCGCAACACCCTGTCCCGGCAGAAGGACGCCCGCATGTGGTTCGGCGAGCCCGTCGTCTCCGGCGGGCGGGCCGCCGTGGAGTGGTGGTGCGTCCTGTACGACCCGGCCACCGGCGCGCCCCGCAACGCGGCCGGGTGCCTGGTGCTCCGGTTCGCCGCCGACGGCCGCTGCGCCTCCTTCCACGAGTACTGGCACGGCGCCCCGGACCAGGAGCTCGAGCCCGCCGAGGGGTGGCTGCGGTGACCGGGACGTCCACCGTGCGGTGCCCCGTCACCGGGGCCGGCGCCGACCGGCAGCCGCCCGCCTACCCCTTCCCGGACCTGCCCGGCGTCTGCCTCGACCCCGGCCGGCTCGCCCGCTTCCGCCAGGAGCCGCTGGTGCCGGTGCGGCTCGGGAACGGCCGGGACGCACTGCTCGTCACCCGCCACGAGGACGTCAGGACCGTCCTGTCCGACGACCGCTTCAGCCGTGAGGCCTGGGCCGGCGGCACCCTTTTCGCCCGGAAGTCCAGTGCCCTGGCCCTGGTCACCAGCGACGCGCCCACCCACACCCGGCGCCGCAGCCGGGTCCAGGCCCGCTTCACCCACCGCAGGGCCGAGGAGGACCGGCCCCGCATCGCGGCGATCGCCGCCGAACTCCTGGACCGGCTGCGCGCCGCCGACGGCCCCGTCGACCTGATCGCCGAGTTCACCACCCCGTTCCCCTACCGGGTGATCTGCGAGATGCTCGGCGTGCCCGTCGCCGACCTGGACCGGCTGCTGCCCGAGGTCACCGTCATGATGTCCGCCGGGCGCTTCACCCCGGAGGAGAGCGCACGGGCCCACTCCTTCATGTACGACTACTTCTTCGGACAGCTGGCCGAGCGCCGCGCGGCCGTCGAGGCCGGCCGGCCCGGCGACGACCTGCTCACCCAGCTGCTGACCGCGCCGCCGGACTCCAGGCTCAGCGACGAGGAGATCGCCGTCTTCGGCTTCGGCCTGATGATGGCGGGCGGCGAGACCACCGCCTCCCACCTCGCCATGTGCGTGCTGCACGTGCTCACCACGCCCGGCCTCGCCGACGAACTGCGCCGCGACCCCTCGGCGGTCCCGGCCGCCGTGGAGGAACTGGTGCGCTGGGTCTGGTTCGCCGGCACCGGCGGCCAGCCGCACGTCACCACCGAGGAGGTGCGCCTGGCGGGCCGCGTCCTGCCCGCGGGCCAGGTGGTCGTCCCGCTCACCGACGCCGCCAACCGCGACCCGGCCGTCTTCCCCGACCCGGACGTCTTCCGCGCCGGCCGCTCGCCCAACCCGCACATCGGCTTCGGCCACGGCCGCCACCTGTGCCTCGGCGCGGCCCACGCGCGCGTGGAGCTCCAGGAGGGCCTCACCGCCGTGCTCGCCCGGCTCGACGGACTGGAACTCGCCGCCGACCCGGCCGAACTGAACTGGCGCGACCGGATGTTCATGCGCGGCGTGTGGGAACTGCCGGTACGCGTCCGCCCCGTGAGTCAGGCACGGCCGTGCTGAGCCGCTGGGCCCGCTTCGTGGCGGGCAGCTACCCGCCGCTGCCGTCCGTGGCGTTCGCGTTCCTGTGGGCCTACGGCGTCTCCGGGCTGTTCGCGGTCGTCCAGCCCGCGCACCCCGCGTGGCGCCCCGGCCCCGGCACCCTCACCGCGGCGCTCACGCTCACCGTCACGCTGCTGCTGATGCGGGCCGTGGACGACATCCGCGACCTCGCCTACGACCGCGCGTTCAACCCCGGGCGGCCGCTGGCCGCCGGGGCCGTGCGCGAGCGCGACCTGCTCGCGCTGTGCGCCGTGGGCGCGGTCCTCGTCCTCGCCCTGAACGCGGGCCGCCCGGCCGCCCTCGCCGTGCTCGCCGGGCAACTCCTCTACTGCGCCCTGGTGCTGGCCGCCGACCGGGCCCTGGCCTGGCCGCCGGGCGACCGGCTGCTGCTCAGCCTCCTGATCAGCTTCCCCGCCCAACTGCTGCTGCACGTCTACCTGTACACCCGCTACCTGGGCGACACCGGGCAGGGCGCCGGCCGCGGGGGAGTGCTGGCCATCGTGATCACCGTGCTGGTCACCGTCCACCTGGAGTTCGCCAAGAAGATCACCCGCGGGCTCAGGCCCGGTGAGCGCAGCTACGTCAGCACCCTCGGCCTCGGCGGCACGGTGGCCGTGGCGCTCGCGGCCCCCGTGCTGTCGGTGCTGCTGCTGGTCACGCAGGCCCGCCCGGAGGCGCTGCTGGTGCCGCTGGCGCTGCTGCCGCTGCTGCTCCCCGCCCGGGCCTGCTGGCGGTTCTTCCGGGCCCGCGCCCCGCGCTGGCCGGCCGCGTCCGCCGCCTACTACGTCCTGTCCACCTTCGCCTGCTACCTGGCGCTGAGCCTGGCCTACGGCTGACCCGCCCCACGACCCGGCGGCGGTCCCCGGGCCGGTCCCCGGGGAGGCGGCCGCGAAGGCCGACACCGCCGCCCTCGCGGCCGCCTCCACCGGCGAGGTCCCCTCGACGTCAGCGAGGGCCGGGGCCTGCTGTGAATCCGGCCCCAGCCCCGGCCCAGCCCCGCCCCGCCCCCACCCCCGGTCCGGCCCGGCCCGGGACCGGGCCTGGCCTCCCTATAGGGTCGGGACCGTGGCGAAGAAGAACATTCCCGACCCCGGCTACTCCGACGACGACGGCTCCGCCGACCCCCGGCTGAGCGCCGCGCTCGCCGCCTGGGCCGGGGACCGCGCCGCCGTGGGCCCGGTCCTCGCGGCGCTCAAGGGCGCCCGGCTGCTGGTGCCGGTGGTGGCCGTGCTGGGCGAGGTCGAGGAGGACGAGAACGGGCTGCGCCGCGAGAAGACCAGCGACATGGCGGTGCCGACCCTGAAGGCGGGCGACCGCACCGCCCTGCCCGCCTTCACCTCCACCGAGTCCCTGGCCCGCTGGGACCCGGCGGCCCGGCCCGTCGCCGTACCCCTGCACCAGGCGCTCGAGGCCGCAGCGCACGAGAAGGCGGACACGGTCGTGCTCGACCTCGCCGGACCGGTGCCCTTCGAGCTGACCGGCCCCGCGCTGCTCGCCCTGGCCGAGGGCCGCACCAGCACCGACCCGCTCGCCGACCCGGCCGTGCTCCGGGCCGTGCGCGGCGCCGTCGCCGCGGAGCCGGCGGTCCTGCGCGCCCACCTCGGCCCCGGGCGGGCCGACGGCACCCTGGCCCTGGTCCTCGACCCGGCCGCCGACCCCGCCGGGGCCGCCCGCGCGGTCGCCGGGCGGCTGGCCGCCGACGAGACACTGAGGGGCCGCCTGGTGGGCGGCCTCGACCTGGCACTGCTGCCGGCCGGGACCACGCCTCCGGGCGAGCCCCTGTTCGTGCGGGAGTGAGGACGCGGCCGGGTACGGGACCGGTGCCGCGCCGGGGTCAGCCGTAGATCGGGCCGGTGTACTTCTCGCCCGGGCCCTGGCCCGGCTCGTCCGGCACGATCGAGGCCTCGCGGAACGCGAGCTGCAGCGACTTCAGGCCGTCCCGCAGCGGGGCCGCGTGGAAGGAGCTGACCTCGGTGGCGCTCGCGTCCAGAAGGCCGGCGAGCGCGCCGATCAGCTTGCGGGCCTCGTCCAGGTCCTTGTACTTCTCGCCCTCCTCGCTCAGCCCGAGCTTCACGGCGGCGGCGCTCATCAGGTTGACGGCGACCGTCACGATCACCTCGACGGCGGGGACCTCGGCGATGTCCCGGGTCATCGCGTCGAAGTCGGGGGACTCAGGAGGGGTGTCACTCATGCCCCACACGATAGGCGCTCCCCGTCCCCCCTCCTCAATTAGCCCTTGTCAAGCGATCCTGCTAACCTTGATGACGACCGGCCGGACACGCTGTGCCCGGCCCACAAGTGGAGGCTCCGATCTCCCACCTGACCGTCCTCCGGGGCGGCGGGTCATCCGGTCAGACGGCCACCATCGTTCCGTACGGACGATGGAGCCGTCCGATGTGCGCCCCGCGGTCCCCGCGGCGGTGCTCCGGTAGCCGTGGGAGCCCCGCCTGTGATCGTCCGGGGCATTTTTTGTGCCTCGGCGCGGTTAGGTCTGTAGAAAACAGACATACGCGGCTGTCCGCCAGGCGGTCGCGTGGTGCTACCGAGGAGGATCCATCAGCGCCGAGCCCCGCATCAACGACCGGATTCGCGTTCCCGAGGTGCGACTTGTCGGTCCCAGTGGCGAGCAGGTGGGCATCGTCCCGCTGGCCAAGGCACTGGAGCTTGCGCAGGAGTACGACCTGGACCTGGTCGAGGTCGCGGCGAACGCCCGTCCGCCCGTGTGCAAGCTCATGGACTACGGGAAGTTCAAGTACGAGTCGGCCATGAAGGCCCGTGAGGCGCGCAAGAACCAGGCGCACACGGTCATCAAGGAGATGAAGCTCCGGCCGAAGATCGACCCGCACGACTATGACACCAAGAAGGGTCACGTCGTTCGGTTCCTCAAGCAGGGCGACAAGGTCAAGATCACGATCATGTTCCGTGGCCGCGAGCAGTCCCGCCCCGAGCTGGGCTACCGACTGCTGCAGCGTCTCGCGGAAGACGTCCAGGACCTCGGTTTCGTGGAGTCGAACCCGAAGCAGGACGGCCGCAACATGATCATGGTTCTCGGTCCGCACAAGAAGAAGACCGAGGCGATGGCCGAGGCACGCCAGGCGCAGGAAGCCCGCAAGGCGGACGCGAAGGCCAACCCCGGCCGGTCGCAGAACCCTGCCGAGGCCGAGGAGCCTGCCGAGGAGCCTGCCGAGGCGTGATCCCGGGGGACACACGAGTCCCCGAGGATGTAACCGAAACAAGAGCGACGCTCCACAGTGCCCGGTTTTCACGACCGGGCACCGGAGTGCCACCGACGAGGAGATAACGGCGCTATGCCGAAGAACAAGACGCACAGCGGTGCCAGCAAGCGCTTCAAGATCACCGGCTCCGGCAAGGTGCTCCGTGAGCGCGCCGGCAAGCGCCACCTGCTCGAGCACAAGTCGTCCCGTGTGACGCGTCGCCTCACCGGCAACGCCGAGATGGCCCCGGGCGACGCCGCGAAGATCAAGAAGCTTCTCGGCAAGTGACGCCCCGGCGTCGCCAGGGCGACGCCGTACGTCTGAACCGGGACCCATTCGTTTCCGGGCCGCGTGAGTATCCCCGCGGCCCCGCTACAAGGAGTTAAGAAGTGGCACGCGTCAAGCGGGCAGTCAACGCCCACAAGAAGCGCCGGGCGATCCTCGAGCAGGCCTCCGGCTACCGCGGTCAGCGTTCGCGCCTGTACCGCAAGGCCAAGGAGCAGGTCACCCACTCGCTGGTCTACAACTACAACGACCGCAAGAAGCGCAAGGGCGACTTCCGTCAGCTGTGGATCCAGCGCATCAACGCCGCTGCCCGCGCCAACGGCATGACCTACAACCGCTTCATCCAGGGTCTGAAGGCCGCGAACGTCGAGGTCGACCGCAAGATCCTGGCCGAGCTGGCCGTCAACGACGGGACCGCGTTCGCCGCGCTCGTCGAGGTCGCCCAGAAGGCTCTGCCGAGCGACGTGAACGCGCCCAAGGCCGCGTGACGCCGCGCCGGCTCCAGGCCGGCTCATGGACCCGCAAGCCTCTTGAGGCTTGCGGGTCCAGTCGTTGGGGTCTTCGGCCCGCTGCGGGTACGCCGTGGCTGGTCGCGCCGTTCCCCGCGCCCCTGCGGGGCGCCCCTCCGAGCTCTCCCCGAAGGTGAAGAAGAAGATGCCCCCCGTCAGTCCCGAGCTGATCTCGGCCCGGTCCGGTCGTGTCGTCGCCGCCCGGCGGCTCGGCAAGCGGAACTTCCGGGGCAAGGACCGGCTGTTCCTCGCGGAAGGCCCGCAGGCCGTCAGGGAGGCCGCCGGGCACCGCGCGGACGGCGTCCCCACGCTGGTCGAGCTGTTCGCCACGGTCGAGGCCGCGGAACGGTACGCCGACATCGTCGCAGCGGCCCGCGAGGCCGGCGCCCGGGTGCACCTCGCCTCCGAGGACGTCATCGCCGACATCTCCACCACCGTCACCCCGCAGGGCCTGGTCGGCGTCTGCCGGTTCCTGGACACCCCCTTCGAGGACGTGCTGGCCGCCCGGCCCCGGCTGGTCGCCGTGCTCGCCCACGTGCGCGACCCCGGCAACGCCGGAACCGTGCTGCGCTGCGCCGACGCCGCGGGCGCCGAGGCCGTCGTGCTCACCGACGCCTCCGTCGACCTCTACAACCCCAAGGCCGTGCGCGCCTCCGTCGGCTCCCTCTTCCACCTGCCGGTCGCCGTCGGCGTGCCCGTCGAGCGGGCCGTCGAGGGACTGAAGGACGCCGGAGTGCGCATCCTCGCAGCCGACGGGGCGGGCGACCGCGACCTGGACGAGGAACTCGACAGGGGCACCATGGGCGGCCCCACCGCCTGGGTGTTCGGCAACGAGGCCTGGGGGCTCCCGGAGGAGACCCGCGCGCTGGCCGACGCCGTCGTGCGCGTCCCCATCCACGGCAAGGCCGAGAGCCTGAACCTCGCCACCGCCGCCGCCGTATGTCTCTACGCGTCGGCGCGCGCCCAGCGCGCCTCCGGAGGGTGCCGCTCCGTCACCGAGAGCTAGTAGGGTGGCCAGCTCGGGGCCCTGCGCCGTCTGAGAGGTGGGGTACGGGGATGAGGGTGGTCGGCAGCAGCACCGCGCCGGACGGGCGCGACGTGCGCCGCGCGCCCGCGCCCCTCCACGCCGACCAGGCCGGCATCGACCCCGACCAGTTGCCCGACGGCCTGGTGACCGCCGACGAACACGGCCGAGTGACCTGTTTCAACGCCGCCGCCGAACGCATCACCGCCATCCGCGCCGGGGACGCCCTCGGCCGGCACCTGGAGAAGGCGCTCCCCCTGGAGGACCTGGAGGGGCGGCGCTGGTGGCAGCTCACCGACCCCTACGGCGGCCTCGCCATCCGGGTGCGGCAGCCGGAGCGCAACCTGCTGCTGCCCGGCGGACGCGAGGTGCTGGTCTCCGCGCGGTACGTGCGCGCCGAACCCCTCGGGCCCGTGCGCGGGGTGATCGTCTCCCTGCGGGACACCGAGGCCCGGCACCGCACCGAGCGCAGCCACGCCGAGCTGATAGCGACCGTCGCGCACGAGCTACGCTCCCCGCTCACCTCCGTGAAGGGCTTCACCGCCACGCTGCTCGCCAAGTGGGAACGCTTCACCGACGACCAGAAGCGGCTGATGCTGGAGACCGTCGACGCCGACGCGGACCGCGTCACCCGCCTCATCGCCGAGCTGCTGGACATCTCCAGGATCGACAGCGGACGGCTCGAGGTGCGCCGGCAGCCCGTCGACATCGGCGCGGCCGTCGGCCGGCACATCCAGGCCTACGTCGCAGCGGGCCTGCGGGCCGACCGCTTCCTGCTGCGCGTCGAGCAGCCGCTGCCCGCGCTGTGGGCCGATCCCGACAAGGTCGACCAGGTGCTGAGCAACCTGCTGGAAAACGCGGTGCGGCACGGCGAGGGAACCGTCACCATTGACATCACGCCCGCGGCATCCCCGCGCGAGGGCGAGGAAACGGCCACGTCGGTCACGGTGAGCGACGAGGGGCCCGGCATCCCGGAGGAGTCCATGAACCGCGTCTTCACCCGCTTCTGGCGGGGCAGCAAGCGCGGCGGCACCGGTCTCGGGCTGTACATCGTCAAGGGCATCGTCGAGGCCCACGGCGGCACCATCACGGTCGGTCGCGCCCCCGGCGGCGGCGCCGAGTTCCGATTTACGCTGCCCGTGTGCGCGCCGGCGTATCTCGCCTAGCGGCCCACGGGCCATTCGTCCACCCCCGCCCCGTTAGACTCGGCCTTTGGCACCACTGTGTCCTGTACACGGCCCGCAGCGAGCCACCGCCGTCTCGGAGTCGGTGACGGGGACCGTCCGCCAGCCAATCGGAAGCACGGGAAGAAATGTCGGCACCCAATAAGTCGTACGACCCTGTCGAGGTCGAGGCGTTGAAACCGGAAGAGATCGAGCGCATGCGGGACGAGGCGCTCGCCGCCTTCGCCGCCGCGGACTCCCTCGACGCGCTCCACGAGGCGAAGGTCGCCCACACCGGCCCCGCCTCCCCGCTGGCGCTCGCCAACCGCGAGATCGGCGCCCTGCCCCCGCACGCCAAGGCCGACGCCGGCAAGCGCGTCGGCATGGCCCGCGGCGCCGTGAACAAGGCCCTCGCCGCCCGCCAGGCCGAACTCGAGGCCGAGCGGGACGCCCGCGTGCTGGTCGAGGAGGACGTCGACGTCACGCTGCCGTACGACCGCGTCCCCGCGGGCGCGAGGCACCCGCTGACCACGCTCTCGGAGCGCATCGAGGACGTCTTCGTCGCCATGGGCTACGAGGTCGCCGAGGGCCCCGAGGCCGAGGCCGAGTGGTTCAACTTCGACGCGCTCAACATCGGCCCGGACCACCCGGCCCGCGGCGAGGCCGACACGTTCTTCGTCGAGGGCCCCGGCGGCACCGCCGACTCCGGCGTCGTGCTGCGCACCCACACCTCGCCCGTCCAGATCCGCTCGCTGCTCAGCCGCGAGCTGCCGGTCTACGTGATCTGCCCCGGCCGCGTGTACCGCACCGACGAGCTGGACGCCACCCACACCCCGGTCTTCCACCAGGTCGAGCTGCTCGCCGTCGACGAGGGCCTGACCATGGCCGACCTCAAGGGCACCCTGGACCACATGGTCCAGTCGCTGTTCGGCGAGGGCATGAAGACCCGGCTGCGGCCGAACTTCTTCCCGTTCACCGAGCCGTCCGCCGAGATGGACATGGTGTGCTACGTCTGCCGCGGCGAGTCCGTCGGCAACCCCGACCGGCCCTGCCGCACCTGCTCCAGCGAGGGCTGGATCGAGCTCGGCGGCTGCGGCATGGTCAACCCCAAGGTGCTGGCCGCCTGCGGCGTCGACCCGGAGAAGTACAGCGGGTTCGCCTTCGGGTTCGGCATCGAGCGGATGCTGATGTTCCGCCACAACGTCGAAGACATGCGAGACATGGTCGAGGGTGACGTCCGGTTCACCCGGCCGTTCGGGATGGAGATCTGATGCGGGTCCCGCTTTCTTGGCTGCGGGAGTACGTCGACCTGCCGGCGACCGAAACCGGCCGTGACGTCCAGGCCAAACTCATCTCGGCAGGCCTGGAGGTCGAGACCGTCGAGCAGCTCGGCGCCGACCTCAAGGGTCCGCTGGTCGTCGGCCAGGTGCTCACGATCGAGGAACTTGAGGGCTTCAAGAAGCCGATCCGCTTCTGCACCGTCGACGTCGGCGAGGCCAACGGCACCGGCGAGCCCCAGGAGATCGTCTGCGGCGCCCGCAACTTCGCCGTCGGCGACAAGGTCGTCGTGGTCCTCCCGGGCGCCACGCTGCCCGGCGGCTTCTCCATCGCCGCGCGCAAGACCTACGGCAAGACCTCGCACGGCATGATCTGCTCCAGCGACGAGCTGGGCATGGGCGACGACGGCACCCACGGCATCATCGTGCTGCCGCCGGAGACCGAGGTCGGCAAGGACGCCGTCGAGCTGCTCCAGCTCGTCGACGAGGTGCTGGACATCGCCGTCACCGCCAACCGCGGCGACTGCCTGTCCATCCGCGGCGTCGCCCGCGAGACCGCCATCGCCTACGGCCTGCCGCTGCGCGACCCGGCGCTGATCGACGTGCCCGCCCCGAACGCCTTCGGCTACCCGGTCAAGGTCGCGGAGCCGGTCGGCTGCGACCGCTTCACCGCCCGCACGGTCACCGGCCTGAGCCCCGAGGCACGCTCCCCGATCTGGCTGCGGCGCCGGCTGCAGAAGGTCGGCATGCGCCCGATCTCGCTCGCCGTCGACGTCACGAACTACGTGATGATGGAGCTGGGCCAGCCGCTGCACGCCTACGACCGCAGCCTGATCCAGGGCACCATCGGCGTGCGCCGGGCCGAGGAGGGCGAGAAGCTCGTCACCCTCGACGGCATCGAGCGCGCGCTGCACTCCGAGGACCTGGTCATCACCGACGAGCGCGGCCCGATCGGCCTGGCCGGCGTGATGGGCGGCGCCAACACGGAGATCGCCGACCACGAGGACGTGGAGAACGCCACGACCGACGTGGTCATCGAGGCGGCCCACTTCGACGCGGTCTCGATCGCCCGCACGGCCCGCCGTCACAAGCTGTCCTCCGAGGCCTCCCGCCGCTTCGAGCGGGGCGTCGACCCGCAGGCCGCGGCGGCCGCCGCGCAGCGCACCGTGGACCTGCTGGTGCTGCTCGCGGGCAGCACGGCCGAGGCCGGCGTCACCGAAGTCGTCGCGCCCTCCGCCCCGCGGACCATCACGGTCCCGGCGGACCACCCGGACAGGGTCGCGGGCGTGGAGTACGGCCGCGAGACGGTGGTGCGCCGGCTGCAGGAGATCGGCTGCGACGTCTACGGCCAGGACCACCTGGTCGTCACCGTGCCGTCCTGGCGTCCCGACCTCACCGAGGCCAACGACCTGGCCGAGGAGGTCATCCGCCTCGAGGGCTACGAGAACCTGCCCTCCACGCTGCCGAAGCCGCCCTCCGGCCGCGGCCTGACCCACCGCCAGCGGCTGCACCGCCGGGTCGGCCGCGCGCTGGCCGGCGAGGGCTACGTCGAGGCGCCGAACTACCCCTTCCTCGGCGAGCAGGTCTTCGACCAGCTCGGCCTGGAGCCCGATGACCCGGCCCGCCGCGTGGTGAAGCTGGTCAACCCGCTCAACGACGAGGAGCCCGCGCTCCGCACGACGCTGCTGCCCGGCCTGCTGGGCGCCCTGCGGCGCAACGACGGCCGCGGCTCGCACGACCTGGCCCTGTTCGAGACCGGACTGGTGTTCCAGCCGCGCGAGGAGCGGCTGCCCGGCGTGCACCTGCCCGTCGACCGCCGCCCGACCGACCAGGACGTCGCCGCGCTGAACGCCGCGCTGCCCGAGCAGCCCCGGCACGTCGCCGTGGTGCTCACGGGCGCCCGCGAGCAGGCCGGCTGGTGGGGCAAGGGCCGCCCGGCGGACTGGGCCGACGCGATCGAGGCCGGCCGCGTCGTCGCCCGGGAGGCCGGTGCCGACCTGATCGTCCGCAAGGGCCAGTACGGCCCCTGGCACCCCGGCCGCTGCGCCGAGCTGCTCGTCGTCGCCGACGGCGCCGAGCGGGTCGTGGGCCACGCGGGCGAACTGCACCCGCGCGTCATCAAGGCGCTCGGCCTGCCCGAGCGCACCTGCGCGATGGAGCTGGACCTGGACGCCCTGGCGGCGGCCGGCCACGGCGTTCCGCAGGCGCCGGCCATCTCCACCTTCCCGGTGGCGACGCAGGACGTCGCCCTGGTGGTCGACAGGCCGGTCCCCGCCGCCGAGGTCGAGGCGGCGCTGCGCGAGGGCGCGGGCGAACTGCTGGAGTCCATCCGGCTTTTCGACGTGTACGAGAACGCGGAGCAGCTCGGCGAGGGGCGCAAGTCCCTGGCCTACGCGCTGCGGTTCCGCGCGGGTGACCGGACGCTGACCGTGGACGAGGCGTCCGCGGCCCGGGACGCCGCGGTCGCCCTGGCGGGCGAGCGGACCGGAGCGGTGCTGCGGGGCTGACCCGCGTCGAGGCGGCCCGCCGCGCGGGCCGCGTGCCCGCCGGCGGCGGACGGACCGGCCCTGCGGGGCCGGTCCGTCCGTCTTCGCCCACCGCCCCCGAGCCGCCGTGGCCGACCCGGCCAAGCCACCGCTTTTCGAGGGGGAGCCGGCGGCTTGGCCGGGCGACCAGTCAAGCGGCGGGACCACGCTCCGCGACAGCGCGCACACGGCCCGGGTGCGCGCACTCCGTTCACACCCCGTGTGAAGGCCGAGCCACTACGCTGACGGTCACCAGGCCACTCGGGGGGCACTCATGCAGCCCAACACTCTGCTCGACGCCATCCTGGACGAGGCGGGCATCTCGCACGCCGGTCTCGCCGCCCACGTGAACCAGGCCGGGCGCGGACGGGGCCTGGCGCTGCGCTACGAACACACGGCCGTGGCGCGGTGGCTGAAGGGCCAGCGGCCGCGCGGCCAGGTGCCCGACCTGATCTGCGAGGTGCTCGCCGGACGGCTGCACCGGCCGGTCACGCTCGACGACATCGGCCTCGGGGTGCCCGGCGAGCCCAGCACCCCGCACACCGGCTCGCTGTCCGGCTTCGTGGAGCGGGCCACCGCGCTGTGGCGCTCGGACGAACAGCAGCGCCCGCACGTGCTCGGCGCGCCCGCGGTCACCGGCACCCCCGCCGTCATGCCGGTGTGGGAGTGGGAGAACCCGCCCGAGGACGTGGACGTCTCGCGGGGCGGCCGGCACCGGGTCACCGCGGCCGACCTCGAACTGCTGCGCGCCGCCCGCAGCCACTACGAGCAGATGTACCGCAAGGCCGGCGGCGTCGCGACCCGGGCGCGGATCGTCGGCTTCCTCAACGCCGAGGCGGCCCCGCTGCTGCGCGGCGGCTACACCGACGCCACCGGACGCCAGCTGCACCGGGCCACGGGCGGGCTGGTGGCGATCGCCGGCATCTGCGCCTACGACTCCGACGCGCACGGCCTGGCCCAGCGCTACTTCCACCAGGCGCTCCGGCTGGCGAAGGCCAGCGGGGACCGGGGACTCGGCGCCTACGTGATCGCGCTGCTGGTCAACCAAACGCTGTTCATGCGGGAGTACCGGCAGGCCGTCGCGTTCGCCGAGGCGGCCCTGCGCGCGGCCGGCAGGCACATCACCCCGGCCCTCGCCTCCGACCTGTACGCGATGCAGGCCAAGGCGTACGCCCACCTCGGCGACTCCGGCAGCGCCCTGTCCTGCATCCGCCGGGCCGAGACGGCCGCCGACCGCATCCGGCGCGGGTACGAGCCCGACGAGACCGGCTACGTCCAGCCCGGCCTGGTCAACGTCCAGGTGGCCGAGGCGCTGCTGAGCCTCGGCGAACTGGCCGCCGCCCGGGAGCACGCGGCGGCCGCGGTGGACAACCCGGCCCACGACCGCGGCCGGGTTCACCGGCTGGCCATGCTCAGCACGATCGAGCTGCGCCAGGGCAACGCCGACAACGCGGTGGCCACGGCCGTGCGGATGGCCGAGCAGGCGCGCGGGATGGAGTCCCAGCGGCTGCGCGACAGACTCCGCGCGGTGCGCGAGCACCTGGTGCGCTGCGGCTCGGCCGGGACCGCCGAAGCCGCCGAACTCATCGACGGCGCACTGCGCGTACCGCTGTAGGCGTACCGCGCGTACCGCTGTAGGCCCACTGTAGGTACACAGCCCCTGCTGCGATATTGCCCCTTACTCGGCGGAAGGTGGCAGAACCGTGCAGTGGACGAAACAGAACGAACAAACTGTGTATGAAAACCGCTGGTTCAGCGTCAATCTCGCGGATGTGGAGCTGCCGGACGGCCGGCACCTCGACCACTTCCTGATCCGGCTGCGGCCGGTCGCCGTCGCCACGGTCGTCAACGAGGCCAACGAGGTCCTGCTGCTGTGGCGGCACCGCTTCATCACCGACAGCTGGGGCTGGGAACTGGCCGCGGGCGTGGTGGAGGACGACGAGGACATCGCGAGCGCGGCCGCCAGGGAACTGGAGGAGGAGACCGGCTGGCGGCCGGGACCGCTGAACCACCTGATGAGCGTGGAGCCGTCCAACGGCCTCACCGACGCCCGGCACCACATCTACTGGTCCGACCGCGGCGAGTACGTCGGGCATCCCGTGGACGACTTCGAGTCGGACCGCCGGGAGTGGGTCCCGCTCAAGGTCGTCCCCGACCTCATCGCCCGGGGGGAGGTCCCGGCCGCCAACATGGCGGCCGCGTTACTCCTGCTGCACCACATGAGGCTCGCCGGCGACGTCGCCGGCTAGCGGGCCAGCGCCTGCCAGACCGTCACGACGAGGGCTCCGAGGGCGGTGAGGACGGCGAGCGAGGGCAGGGGCCAGCGCGCGTGTTCCAGCGAGGCCATGCGCGTGTGCAGGTCGTCCACCTCCTTGGCGGTCTCCTCGGCGCGGTGACTGAGCAGGGCGAGTCCTCCCTCGACGCGGGCGTAGGCCACGTCGAGACGGCGCCGTAACTCTGCGAGTTCACCATGGACCACGGGATGCTCCGGTTCGGCGCTCACGGGTCCACTCCTTTCCGTAGTCGGACGTAGGGGTTCCGCACCCCTTGCATGCGCATGCAGAGTCAACTCGGCTGGTGGGCGCGTGGGGAGCGTGTGTGACGGGCATATGCGGGCCCGGCGCGCACACGGCGTGTGAAACAGATGGGCCCGGCACCGAAACCGGTGCCGGGCCCACGGGCGTAGCGGACGGTAATCAGTAGCTGTAGAAGCCCGATCCCGTCTTCCGGCCGAGCCGGCCCGCCTCGACCATGCGCTGGAGCAGCGGGGGAGCGGCGTACAGCGGCTCCTTGTACTCGGCGTACATGGAGTTGGCGATCGAGACGATGGTGTCCAGGCCGATCAGGTCGGACAGCTTCAGCGGGCCCATCGGGTGGGCGCAGCCCATCTCCATGCCGTTGTCGATGTCCTCCCGGCTGGCGATGCCGGACTCGAACATCCGGATCGCGGAGAGCAGGTAGGGCACCAGCAGCGCGTTGACCACGAAGCCGGAGCGGTCCTGGGCGCGGATCGCGTGCTTGCCGAGCAGCTTCTCGGCGAAGGCCTGGGCGCGGCTGAGGGTGCCCTCGGAGGTGGTGAGCGCCGGGATCAGCTCCACCAGCTTCTGCACCGGGGCCGGGTTGAAGAAGTGGACGCCCACGACGTGGTCGGGCCGGGAGGTGGAGACCGCCAGCTTCACCAGCGGGATGGAGGAGGTGTTGGAGGCGAGGATGGCGTCCGGACGGGTCACCACCTGGTCGAGCACCTGGAAGATCTCCGTCTTGACCTGCTCGTTCTCCACCACGGCCTCGATCACCAGGTCGCGGTCGGCGAACTCGCCGAGGTCCGTGGTGAAGCTGAGCCGCGCCTGCGTGGCGTCCCGCTCCTCCTCGGTGATCTTGCCGCGCTCGGCGGCCTTGGCCAGGGAGTTGTACAGCCGGGTGCGGCCGATCTCCAGGGCTTCGCCGGTGGTCTCGGCGACCTTCACGTCCAGTCCCGCGCGGGCGCACACCTCGGCGATGCCGGCGCCCATCTGGCCGCAGCCCACGACTCCGACGCGCTCGATGTCGGTCACATCGTCCCCTTCGCTGGTTCTCCGGCTTTGTCCGGGTGTGGCAGGCCTCCTGGTCGGCGCCTGCTCCGATCGTGCACGTTACCGCCAAGTATCGATGATCGATCGCGCGGGTGGGGGCATCCTGGGGCGCGGGACGATCCGTGAGGGCGCGGATCCGGAGGGTATGGGGGTGCGGGTATGGGGCGGATCTCACGCCGGGCGTTCGCGGCCGCGGCGCTGTCGACACTGGCGGCGGCCGGGGCCGCCGGAGCCCAGGACGCGTACGCGGCGTCCGGCAGCGCGGGCGCCGGCGCCGGGCGGACCGCGGCGGGCCGGCACCGCGCGGCCGCCGAGATGCGGGGCGTGTGGCTCGCGACCGTGACCAACCGGGACTGGCCCTCGAAGCCGGGCCTCACCGCCGCCGGGCAGCGCGCGGAGCTGATCGCCCATCTGGACCGGGCGGTCCGGGACCGGCTCAACACGGTGATCCTCCAGGTGCGCCCGACGGCCGACGCCCTGTGGCCCTCGCCGTACGAGCCCTGGTCCGAGTATCTCACCGGGACCCAGGGGCAGGACCCCGGCTGGGACCCGCTGGGCACCGCCGTGCACGAGGCGCACGCCCGCGGCCTGGAGCTGCACGCCTGGTTCAACCCGTACCGCGTCGCCAACCACACCGACCCCGGCCGGCTGGTCGCGTCCCACCCGGCCCGTGTGCACCCGGAGTGGGTGGTGCCCTACGGCGGCAAGCTCTACTACGACCCGGGCCGGCCGGACGTCCGCGCCTTCGTGCAGCGGGCCATGCTGGACGCCGTCGCCAGGTACCCGGTCGACGCCGTCCACTTCGACGACTACTTCTACCCGTACCCGGTCGCCGGCCAGACCTTCGACGACGACGCCTCCTACGACCGGTACGGCGGCGACTTCGCCTCCCGGGCGGACTGGCGCCGGGACAACATCGACCGGCTGGTCCGCGAGACGGCGGCCGGCATCCGGCGGGTCCGGCCCGGCACCCGGTTCGGGATCAGCCCCTTCGGGGTGTGGCGCAACGCCACGACCGACCCGCTCGGCTCGGACACCCGGGCCGGCGTGCAGACCTACGACGACCTGCACGCGGACACCCGCGCCTGGGTGCGCAACCACTGGATCGACTACATCGTCCCGCAGCTCTACTGGCACATCGGCTTCGCCGCCGCCGACTACGCGACCCTGGTCGAGTGGTGGGCGGAGGTGGCCCGGGGCACCGGCACCCGGCTGTACGTCGGGGAGGCGCTGTACAAGGCGGGCGCCGCGGGTCAGCCGTCCCAGTGGCAGGACCCGGTGGAGCTGTCCCGGCACCTCACGCTGGCCGCCCGGTACCCGCAGGTGCGCGGACACGTCTTCTTCGCGGCCAGGGAGGTGGCGGCGGACCCGATCGGCGCGATGGCGCGGGTGGTCGCCGACCACTATCGGCAGCCGGCGAGGACCCCGCGCTGAGCTAGAGCTGCTGTTCCTTCTCCTTGTGCTTGATCTGGCAGTCCGGGCCGGGAGACATCACGGCCTCGTGTCCGTCGGGGAAGCGGACCCGGTAGGGCGGGTTGCCCTCCGCGCCCATCACCTCGACGACTATCGACACGTGGTCGTGCTGGCCGACAACCCTGCCGTGCTGGACAAGCTGGTCTCCCACGGATGCATGCATAGGAGCCCTCCTCCTCACGTCACGACCGCTGGGTGACGGCGATGCACACGAGCACGGCGACGGCGGTCAGGGGAGCGGCCGCCGTGAGGTCCTCGCCCAGCAGCAGCGCCGACCACACCAGTGTGAGCAGCGGCTGGGCCAACTGCAACTGGCTGGCCCTCGGGATGCCGATGGCCGCCATGCCCCGGTACCAGACCACCAGCCCGAGGAACTGCGAGCCGAGCGCCACCCACAGCAGGCCGGTCACCCCGTGCGCGGTCAGCCGCACCGGCTCGTACGACAGCGCGAGCGCGGCACCCGGGACGCTCAGCGGCAGGCACAGCACCAGCGCCCAGCCGATGACCTGCCAGCCGGGCATCACCCGGGCCAGCCTGCCGCCCTCGGTGTACCCGGCCGCGCACACCAGCAGCGCGCCGAAGAGGTAGCCGTCGGCGGCGGTGAGCGCGCCGCCGCTCTGGCCGACCGTGAACGCGACCACGGCCGCCGCGCCCGCCAGCGCCGCCAGCCAGAACCGCCGGGCGGGGCGGTGGCCCGTGCGCAGGGCGGAGCAGACGGCGGTGGTCAGCGGCAGCAGGCCGACCACGACGGCGGCGTGCGCGGTGGTGGAGGTCTGCAGGGCCAGCGTGGTGAGCAGCGGGAAGCCGAACACCACGCCGGCGGCGACGACCGCGAGGCCCGGCAGATGGCGGTGCTCGGGCAGCGGCACGCGCAGGGCCAGCAGACACCCGCCCGCGACCAGCGCGGCGAGCACGCTGCGGACGGCCACCAGCGTCCACGGCCCGAAGCCCTCAAGGCCCCAGGCGGTGGCCGGGAAGGTCAGGGAGAAGGCGAGGACGCCGAGCGCGGCCTGTCCGGTGCCGAAGCCCCGGCGCTCGGCGGCGGGGGCGGTGACTGCTATCGAGGTCGCGGCAGTAGCGCTACTCTGTGCTCTCATGCATGAGCGTAGCAGCGTGGGCGAACTGGCAGAACAGCTCCGTCGGGAAATGAACCGCTACTCACCTGGTGGAAAGCTGCCGTCCAGCCGGGCACTGGTCGAGCGGTTCCGGGTGAGCCCGGTGACCGTCTCCCGGGCCCTGGCGCAGCTCGCCGCCGAGGGACTGGTGGTGACCCGGCCCGGCGCCGGCGCCTTCCGGGCCGGCCCTCGCGCCGCCGCCGAGCCCACCGGGGACACCTCCTGGCAGGAGGTGGCGCTGAGCGCCGACGGCTCCGAGCCGGCGCCGCGCACCGTGGACGCCTCCGGGGTCACGGTCTCGCTGGCCGCGCCGCCGCCGGGTGTGCTGGAGTTCAGCGGCGGCTACCCGCACCCCTCCCTGCAGCCGGAGCGGGCGATGGCCGCCGCCCTGGCCCGCGCCGGGCGGCGGCCCGGCGCCTGGGGCAGACCCCCGCTGGAGGGGCTGCCGGAGCTGCGGGAGTGGTTCGCGCGCGGCATCGGCGGCGCGGTCACCGCCGCCGGGGTGCTCATCGCGGCCGGCGGACAGTCGGCGCTTGCCACCGCCCTGCGGGCGCTCGCCCCGCCCGGCGCCCCGGTGCTCGTCGAGTCGCCCACCTACCCGGGCATGCTCGCCCTGGCACGCGCCGCCGGGCTGCGCCCGGTCCCGGTGCCGGTCGACCCCGACGGGGTGCGCCCCGACCTGCTCGCCGACGCCTTCCGGGCGACCGGCGCGCGGGTCTTCGTCTGCCAGCCGCTCTTCCAGAACCCGACCGGCGCCGTCCTAGCCCCCGGCCGCCGCCCCGAGGTGCTGCGCATCGCACGGGCGGCGGGCGCCTTCGTGGTCGAGGACGACTTCGTGCGCCGCATGGTGCACGCGGACGCCGGGCCGCTGCCCCGCCCGCTGGCCGCCGACGACCCCGACGGCGTCGTGGTCCACGTCGGCTCGCTGACCAAGGCGACCTCGCCCAGCTTCCGGGTGAGCGCGCTGGCCGCCCGCGGGCCGGTGCTGGAGCGGCTGCGGGCCATCCAGGTGGTGGACAGCTTCTTCGTGCCCCGGCCGCTGCAGGAGGCCGCGCTTGAGCTCGTCGGCTCCCCGGCCTGGCCGCGCCACCTGCGGGCGCTGTCGGCCGAGCTGAAAGCGCGCCGCGACGCCATGACCGCCGAACTCGCCCGCCACCTGCCCGAGTTGTCCCTGCCCCACATCCCGTCCGGCGGGTACCACCTCTGGGTCCGCCTCCCCGACGGCACGGCGGGCGCCGGCGGCTCGGGCCCCGGGGCGGAGTCCGCCCTCACCGCCGCCGCCCTGCGCGCGGGCGTCGCCGTCACCCCGGGCCGCCCCTACTTCAGCGCCGAGCCCCCCGCCAGCCACCTCCGCCTGAGCTTCGCCGCGGTCACGGGCGCCGGCGAGATCGCGGAGGGCGTGCGCCGGCTGCGGACCGCCTGCGACGAGGTGTTCCGGCCCGGCGCCCGCTGACCCCGGGGCACCCGCGGGGCAGCCGGCCGGCCGCCGGCCGCCGCGGCACGCCGAGGCCCGCACCCCCTGGTCCGGCGGGTGAAACGGGGTCGACGCCGGGCCCGGCGGCCTGTGAGGATGCCGGCATGAGCGACGCACCCGAGCTGCCCGACGGCTACGAGTTCTCCGCCGACACCGGCCGCGTGGACGTGGACCGCGTGCACGGCTGGCTGTCGTCCGACGCCTACTGGGCGCTCGGCAGGCCCCGCGAGAAGCACGAGCGCGCCATGGCGGAGTCGGTCAACTTCGGCGTGTACGACGCGGCCTCGGGGGAGCAAGTGGCGTACGCGCGGGTGGTGACCGACCGGGCGCTGTTCGCGTGGCTCGCCGACGTGTACGTCGACCCCGCCGTGCGCGGCAAGGGGGTGGGCACGGCGTTCGTCGGCCTGATCCGCGAGCACCTGCGGCCGTACGGGCTGCGCCGCATCCTGCTGGCCACCGAGGACGCGCAGGAGGTGTACGCCAGGCTCGGCTTCCGGCCGGTCGACCGCCCCGACCACTGGATGGTCCATTCCTTCGAGTGAACGACTTATTACCCTCGGTAACAGCCGTACGGCAGCCCTTGACCTGGATAACCCCTGGGCCCACCATCACGGCATGCCACTTCGGGTGACGTTCGTCGCCGCCGCGCGCAGTTCCCCGCTGCTCGCGGAGCGCTTCGAGGACGACCGGCCGCTGGACCAGGCCGGCTGGGACGAGGTGCAGCGCGCCGCCGGGGACCTGCTGCCGCTGGCGGCGGCCGAACTGCGCTACTGCTCACCGACCCCGCGCAGCCGCGCCACCGGCGACGCCCTCGGATACGCCCCGCTGGTCCAGCTCGCCCTGCGCGACTGCGACATGGGCCGCTGGCGCGGGCTGACGCTGGGCGAGGCGATGGCACGCGAGCCGGAGTCCGTGGACGCCTGGCTCGCCGACCCGCGCTCCGCCCCGCACGGCGGCGAGTCGCTGCTCGCCTTCATCTCCCGGGTCGGCGGCTGGCTCGAGACGCGCCCCGCCGACGAGGGCGGCCGGATCGTCGCGGTCACGGAGCCCTCGGTGATCCGCGCGGCCCTGGTGTACGCCCTGAAGGCGCCGCCCGCCGCGTACTGGAACATCGACGTCCGCCCGCTGTCGGTGACCACCGTGGCGGGCCGCTCGGGCCGCTGGAACCTCCGTCTGGACGGCGTCCTCGCTCAGCCCTCGCGCACGTAGTCCGTGGTGAGCACCAAGTCCTTCGCGGGCCCGCCCACCCGCCACACCGTGCGCCAGCGGTCGGCGTCGGTGACGGTGAACTCGCCGCGGTAGAAGTCGGCCGCGCAGGGGTGGGCGGCGACGTACCGCCCCGAGGTGAGGTCGAGCTCGTGGAAGGGCCGGCCGTCCGCGAACCGCACGTGAGCCGTGCCCGGCTCCCGCCCCGGCAGGAAGCGCAGCGTCCGCGTCGCGGGCCGGGTCACGCCCCGCCAGGTGAACTCCCCGGACTCCTCGTGCAGGAGGCCGCCGCCGTCGAGCGGGCTGAAGACGGTGACCCCGGTGAACCGCCCCTCGTCCCCGCCCGCCAGGTCCCGCACGCGGCGCTCCACCCGCCAGCGCCCGGCCAGATGGGCCAGTACGTCGGGCACCGGCACGAGCCCGCTCACCGCCGGCCCTCCCGGTACCCCGGCCGCGGGCCGTCCGGCGGCCGGCCGGGCGACTGCCGCCCGGCCGGCCGGCGAGGCATCGGCTCATGCATGCCCCGAGTCTACGAGCGGGTCCCGTGCCGCGCCGGGGCGGCCCCGGCGCGCGCGCCTTTCAGGGCGACGCCTTCCCGGCGGACTCCGCCGCGTTCCTCAGGGCCGAGCGGAAGAGGCCCCGGGCGCGGGCGGCTGTCCCACCGGCAGCAGCCCGCGCTCGGCGAACACCTTCTTCGCGGCGAACGTGGCGTTCAGCGCCCTCGGCATGCCGCAGTACACGGCGGAGTGCAGCAGTGCCTCCGTGATCTCCTCAGGGGTGAGGCCCACGTTCAGGGCCGCGCCCACGTGCACGTCGAGCTGGGCCTCGCAGCCGCCGAGTGCGGTGAGCACACCCAGCGTGACGAGCTGGCGGTCGCGCGGCGCCAGTCCCGGCCGGTCGTAGATCTCCCCGAAGGCCCAGGAGACGACCTGGTGGCCCAGCTCCGGGCTGACGTCCGCGAGCGAGTCGACGACCCGCTGCCCGGCCTCGCCGTCCACCTTCCGCAGAACCGCCAGGCCGTGGGCGAAGCGCTCGTCACGCGTGGTGCTCTCGCTCATGTCGTACATCCCTTCCGGGCCGCCGCCGGACGCGGCCGCCGTTCGCCGTCACCGGAACGCTAGGAGCTGGAGCGCACTCCAGGTCAAGGTCCGCCGAGCACGCCTCTCGCCCGCGCCGTGCGAAACGTCGATTTACCTTGAAAACACCTTCCCGAAATTCCGTGTTTGCCGGGGCTTCGAGAAATTCACGACGTGTTCAGACTATTCGGAACGGGAGGCCCCACTTCTCGACGTGCGCACAACCATCCCTGATCAGACCCCGTCTGATACGGCGAAAACGAGGAGAACGAAGAATTCGAATTCGCTGGGGGCCTGCCGGACAATGGACCGCACGACCCGGCCCGAAGGGCCGCGCACGACGGCACGCGCCGCCCTGCTCGCCGCCGTCGTCACCGTCACCGCCTTCTGCGCCGCCGACGTCCTCGCGCGCAGCCGGCCCTTCGGCCCCCGCACCCGTGACGTCAACGACCTGGGCAACCAGTACATACCGTTCCACGCCCACCTGTGGGACCTGCTGCACGGCCGCGCCGACGGCGGCCTCCTCGTCAACTGGCAGTCCGGCTACGGCGCCGGCTTCCTGCCCGACCTCGGCACCTACCTGGGCAGCCCGTTCGCCCTGCTAGTCGCCGTCTTCCCGCGGAACGAGATCGACCTCGCGGTCTACGTGATCACCGTCCTGAAGACCGCGTCGGCCGGCGCCGCCATGGCCTGGCTGCTCCTGGCCCTGCGCCCCGGACGCTGGTGGGCGGCCGGTCTGCTCGGCGCCTCCTACGCCCTGTGCGGCTGGAGCGTGGCCGACGCCTCGTACAACCCCATGTGGCTGGACGGCCTCATCGCCCTGCCGCTGCTCTGCCTGGCCGGCGAATGGGCGCTCGCCGGCCGCCGTATGGTGCTCGGCACACTCGTCGTGGCCCTCGCCTGGACCGCCAACTTCTACACCGCCTACATGGCCACTCTCGGCGCCGGACTGGTCCTGCTGCTGCGCCTGTTGCTCGCGGACCTGCCGCGCCGGCGGGCGCTCGCCGCGTCCGGCCGTGCCGCGCTCACCGCCGCCCTCGGCGTGGGCCTCGCCGCCCCGCTGGTCGCCGTCGTCTACTTCGGCACCGAACACGCCTACCCCGGCCGGTTCCACGCGTTCAGCCCGGTACCGGACGAGGACCTGCTGGCCCGGCTGCTGCCGGCCACCTACGGTTTCGGCTCCCCGGCCCTCTACGTGGGCCTGACCACCCTGCTGCTCGCCCTCGCCCTGCCGTTCCACCGCGCGGTCCCGGCCCGGGTGCGCACCGGCTGGACCCTGCTCGTGCTCGTGGCGACCCTGTCGCTGCAGTGGACGCCCACCCATCTCCTCTGGCACGCCTTCGCCACGCCGCAGGGCAGCCCCTACCGGCAGGCCTTCGTGGTGTGCGGGCTGCTGGTCATCGCCGCCTGGCACACCCTCTCGTACGGCCCGCCACCCCGGCGCGTCCTGGCCGCGGCAGCCGCGCTGCTCGCCCTGGCCACCGTCCTCGCCGGCCGCAGCCACCTGGTGCGCCCGCACACCTGGCCGGTGCTGCTGCTCGCCGCCGCCGGGGCGCTCGGCGGCCTGGCCCTGCTGGGCCGCGCGCACTCCGGGCGGCGCGCGCGGGCCCTGGCCGGGCTGGCCGCCGTACTCCTGCTCGGCGCACAGCTCGGCGAGAGCGCCGCCACCTCCGCCGCGGCCACCCGGGCGCGCCTCGCCCACCTTGACGACTACGCGCCCTGGGGGCAGCGGCAGCAGCGGCAGGCGGCGGCGATCGCCCTGGCCGACGGGTGGCCCCGGTACCGCACCGACCCCGGCCGCGAGCAGACCGTCGCCAACGACCCGTTGCTGGTCGGCGGCCAGGGCGCCCAGTACTACAGCAGCCTGACCTCCGACGTGCTCAGCCGCACCCTCACCGCGCTCGGCGGCGGCTGGACCTCCCGCGGCAGGAGCGTGCAGAGCCTGGACAACCCCGTCACCGACGTCGTCTTCTCCGTCGGCGCCCGGGTGCACTCCCCGCCGGACCCGCACCAGTCGAGGCCGCCGCACGACGGTGGCGGCGGCCCGCTCACCGTCACCCGGCGGGACGTGCCGCCCCTGGTGACCGTGCGCGGCGCCCCCGCACGGGCCGCGTTCGGACCCTCGCCCTACCGCAACCAGGAACTGCTGCTCGGCAGCCGCGTCTACACCGTGCCCCGCACCACCGTGCACGACGACGCGGGGCGGCCCGCCCCGGGCGGCCGGGTCGGCACCCGGAACGCGCTGGCGCACCCGACGGTCACGGCCGGCTGCCCGGCCGGCAGCCAGGTGTTCCTGTGGGCCCCGCACTTCTCGGGCACCGCGCGCCTGGACCGCGCCCGGGCCGGCGCGCGCTTCCGGTTCGCCCACCCGCGCAACCGCGCCGCCATGGAGCCGCTCGGACCCGCCCCGGCGTCCGGGCGGCTGCGCGTCACGCTCACCCCCGACCGGCCCGGCCGCGTCCCCGGCGGCGCCGTCGGCTGCCTGGACACCGGGCGCCTGCGTGCCGCCGCCGCCCGCCTGACGGCCACCGGCGCCACGCGGGTCACCGTCTCCGACGGCACCCTGCACGCCGAACTGCCCGCCCGCAGCCGGGGGACCGCCGTCGTGGCCGTCCCCCGGACCGCCGGCTGGCGGTGCGCGGCGGGCGGCGGCCGGCCCCGGCCCGCCGAGTCGTACCACGGACTGATCGCCGTCCCGCTCGACGGCGTCTCCACCTCACTGACCTGCACCTTCCACCCGCCCGGCCTGCGGCTGGGCACAGCCGTCGGGGCGGCCTCGCTCCTGACGCTCGCCGTGCTCGCCGTGCTCGGGGCCGTGCGCCGCCGGCGCGTCCCGGCACCGCACCCGACCACACCGCCACGCGAACGCGTGACCACCGCGCTCCGACCGCGCCCTGGGGGAGATCCGCCATGCTGATATCGATCGTCGTGCCCTGCTTCGACGAGGAGGCCGTCCTCGAGCGGTTCCACGAGGAGGTCCAGCGGACCGCCGACGAACTGCTGCCGCTCGGGCACGACATGGAGTTCGTCTACGTCGACGACGGCAGCCGCGACCGCACCCTCGCCGTGCTCGAGCACCTCGCCGGGCGCGACTCCCGGGTGCGGTACGTCTCCTTCAGCCGCAACTTCGGCAAGGAGGCGGCCCTGCTGGCCGGCCTCCGGCACGCCGGCGGCGACTCGGTCGTCGTGATGGACGCCGACCTCCAGCACCCGCCCGAGCTGATCGAGCGGATGGTCCGGCTGCGCGAGCAGGGCCACGACCAGGTCATCGCCCGGCGCACCCGCTCCGGCGACCGGCTCACCCGCACCCTCACCGCCCGCCTGTACTACCGGCTCGTCAACCGCCTGGTCGACGTCGAACTGGTCGACGGCGTGGGCGACTTCCGCCTGATGTCGCGCCGCGTGGTGGACGCGGTGCTGGCCCTCACCGAGTACAACCGCTTCTCCAAGGGCCTGTTCGCCTGGGTGGGCTTCCCGAGCACCACCTTCGAGTACGAGAACGCGACGCGCGAGGCGGGCCGCAGCTCCTGGAACATGCGCAGCCTGCTCAACTACGGTCTCGACGGCCTGCTGTCCTTCAACAACAGGCCGCTGCGCGCCGCCCTCTGGCTCGGCACGGGCCTGCTGCTGTGCGCGGGCCTGTACACCGCCTGGATCGTGGGCGCCGCACTCGTCAACGGCGTCGACACCCCCGGCTATGTGACCATCATCACCGCGGTCACCGCCCTCGCCGGCGTGCAGATGGTCATGCTGGGAGTCATCGGGGAGTACACCGGCCGCATCTACTACGAGGTGAAGGGGCGTCCGCACTTCCTGGTCAAGGCGACCAACGTGGAACGAACGAAAGACCTCATCCCTTGATTCCGAGACAGATCGTCACCTTCGCCGTGGTCGGTGTCGTCAACACGGCCGTGTACTACGGCCTCTACCTGTTGTTCCTGCACTGGCTCCCCTATCTCGGCGCGCACGCTGTGGCATTTCTGCTCAGCATGGTCGGATCCTTCTTCCTCAACGCGCGATTCACCTACCGGACGCGGCCCACGTTGCGGAAATTCCTGCTGTTCCCGCTGACGAACGTCACCAATTTCCTCGTCACCACCGCGGGCGTGTACGTGATCGTGGACGTCCTGCACGCCGGGAACCGCTTCGCCCCGCTGCTCGCCTCGGCCGCCGCCATCCCGGTGACGTTCGTGGTGTCCCGCCGCATCATGCTGCCGGGCGGCAGGAGCGCCGGCGACCGGCCGCGCGTCTCGGCGTGACGAACGAATCCGGTTGAGGCACGGGCCCGCGGTGCGCCAGGGTCCACGGCATGGAGTTCTTCTGCTACCACCGCGACCGGCCCGGCTCCGAGGCGTTGCGCGGCGAACTGACCGAGGAGCACTGGTCGTACATGGACCGGTACGCGGCGGAACTGATCGCGCGCGGCCCCACCTTCGCCGCCGGGGGCGGCGCGCCCACGGGCAGCGTGCACATCGTCGACCTGCCCGGCCCCGCCGCCGCCCGCGCGTTCGCCTTCGACGAGCCCAACCAGCAGGCCGGCGTGTACCGGGACGTGCTGCTGCGCCGGTGGCGCGATCTGCTGGGGCGCACCATGTGGGAGTTCCCCGGCGGGGCGGCCGGCGGCAACCGGTACCTGGTGCTCGGGCTCGGTGCGCGGGGGACCACCGGGCCCGAGCTGCCGCCCGGCCGGGACGACCTGATCGCGTTCGGGCCGCTGCTGTCCGACGACGGCGCCACCTGGCTGGGCACGGCGGCCCTGGTCCGGGCCCCGGACCCGGAGACCGCCCGGGCCGTCCTGGCCCCGGGCGCGTACGCCGCCGTCGAGGTCCACGACTGGGAGTTCGGCGGGCGGCGCTGAGCGGACCGTGCCGCGGACCCGACCGGCCGCGGCCGGTTGGGCCGTCCGGTCCATGCGGGCCGCCCGGCGGCCCGGGGTCGTCGATCGGCGCGCCCGCGCCGCCTAGCATGCTCACCGCTCAGGGTTCCCCGGACCGAGGACGGAGTCGGCGACGTGCCCTTCGCTGAGTCCGCCGGCGGTGGGCCCGCGCCCCCCGGCCCGGCCCCGTCGGCGGCGACGCGCTCCATGGCGCCGCTGCTGGCCGTGTGCGCCGGGTACTTCATGGTCATCCTGGACGTCACCATCATCAACGTGGCCGTGCCGGTGGTCGGCCGGGAACTCGGCGCCTCGCTCACCGGCATCCAGTGGATCACGGACGGGTACACCCTGGTCTTCGCCGGGTTCCTGATGACCGGCGGCGCGCTGGGCGACAGGCTGGGCAACCGGCGCGTCTTCCGGGCGGGCACCGGGGTGTTCACGGCGGCCTCGGCGGCGTGCGCGGCCGCGCCGGACACCTCCTCGCTGGTCGCGGCCCGGCTGCTGGAGGGGCTCGGCGCGGCCCTGATCGTGCCCGGCTCGCTCGCCCTGCTCCAGGAGGCCTATCCGGAGCCGGCGGCCCGCTCACGGGCCTTCGGGCTCTGGGGATCGATGGCCGGCATCGCGGCCTCCGCCGGGCCGCTGCTGGGCGGGCTGCTGGTCTCCACGGTGGGCTGGCGCTGGGTCTTCCTGATCAACCTGCCGGTCGGCGTGGTCTGCCTGGTGCTGACGTCCCGGTTCGTGGCGCCCTCGCCGCGGCACCCCGGCCGGGCCCTGGACTGGCCGGCCCAGTGCGCCGTGGTGGCGGCCGTGGCGCTGCTCACCGCCGCGCTCAACGAGGCGGGGCGGCGCGGCTGGACCGACCCCGCCGTGCTCACCGGTCTCGCCCTGACCGCGCTCGCCGTCGCGGCGTTCGCCGTGCGCGAGCGGCTCGCCCGGTCTCCCGCGCTTCCGCCGGTGCTGCTCCGCTCCCGGGCGATGAGCGGCGGGGCCGTCGTCGGCCTGCTGTTCAACTTCGGCTTCTACGGCATGGTGTTCACCGCCAGCCTGTACTTCCAGCACCAGCGCGGCTACAGCGCCCTGCGGACCGGGCTGGCCCTCTTCCCCGCGGTGGCGATGACGATGTTCGCCTCCGTGCTGTCCGGGCGGCTGACCCGCCGCACCGGCGACCGTCCGCTGGTGGTCTCCGGCATGCTCCTGGGCGCCCTGGGGCTGGCCGGCTGGGCCGCGGCCGGGCCGGATCCCGCTTACCCGCTGCTGGTGCTGCCCATGATGGCCGCCGGATTCGGCACGTCCTTCGCGCTCACCGGCTCGACCGCCACCGTGATGGGCGCGGCGCCCCCGGCGTACGCGGGCGCCGCCTCCGCCCTGTTCAACACCACCCGCCAGATCGGCAGCGCCACCGGCGTCGCCCTGGGCGGCAGCCTCCTGGCCACCGGCACCGACTACGGCACCGGCCTGCGCACCGCCATGGCCGTCGGCGCCCTCGCCTACCTGTGCGCCGCGGCCCTCGCCTGGCGGAGCGTCCCGGCCCGGACGGCCCCGCGGGGCCGCTGACGCGACGGCCGCGCCCGAGCCGCCGGGCCGGACCCCACCCGGCCGGCACTTGACCCGTGGTGAGACCGGCCCCGTCCTGATCCTGGGCGACACCTTCCGGAACTGCTCCTGCCTGTCGCGCAGGGCGGACTCCCGGACGGCGCCGCTTCAGATCCCATGACGACTCCCCGTGCCCCGAAGGTCCCTGCCGCCAACGCTGTTCCCGGGGACCGGGTCCCCACGGCGCTTGGCCAAGTGTGACTGAGCGTCGTAGTTGGCCACTGAGCGTTGCAGGTGGCGGAGCTGCGCGACGCTGGCCAGGCCGGAGGCTCGACCGGTAACGCCCGAATCCGGGATATGGAGGTGCTGGCTCCTGGCCTGGTCCAGGGGCATTTCAAAGTCCCGGTGATCGCGTGAGTCCGCAGGTCGCGGCGGTGCGAGGAGTACGGGCCGGGCCGTCACGAACGCATCGAAGCTCCGGTTGAACGGGGTGACCTTCCCAGCTGGACGAGGCGTTCCTCGTCCAGTTCGTGCAGCGCTGCCCTGACTGATCTCACGCCTCCTAGACGCCCGGGCCGGGCCGCAGGTCTTTCCCGAAACGTGATCCCCGCCACATCCGCCCGCGCAGCAAACGGAACAGCGGTTCTGTATGTTGAGCTAACAAGCAGAACCGAGATTCTTTTTGTGGGAGGTGCGGTGCCGCGACTCACCGACGCACGCAAGGAACTCCGGCGCGCCCAGATCACCGAGGCCGCCGTACGCTGCTTCAGCCGCAACGGCCTGGAGCGGACCTCGATCGCCGACATCACGGCCGAGTCCGGCCTGTCAACAGGCTCGATCTATGCCCACTACCGCAACAAGGCCGACTTGGTTCAGGCCTCCGCCCACGCGGTGCTCGCCAAACGCGCGGAGGCCCTCGGCGAGTACGCCGGGAGCGACACCCCGCCCGACCCCGACGAACTGCTCACTCGCCTGATCGCCGGCATCGACCCGGTCGAAGCCCGGGTCGGCGTGCAGACCTGGAGCGAGGCGACCAACAACCCGGCCATCCACGACATCGTCGTCGACACGATCGACCGGATGCGCGCGATGGTGCACGACAGCGTCACCGCCTGGCTGGTCAAGGTCGAACACCTCGAGCCGGCCGAGGCCCAGGAGCGCGCCACCCCGATTGCCCATCAGGTGCAGAGCCTCTACCTGGCCCAACTGCTGTACACCGCCCTGCAGTCACCGGCCGAGGAGACCGCGCCATGACCACCCTGACCGCTCCGTTCGCAGGCCGCACCGTTTTCCGGGTCGGCTACGGCGCCCTGCAACTCGAACGCCTGCACCACAGCCGCAGTGAGGCCGTCGCCCTGCTGCGCCGCGCGGTCGAGCTGGGCGTCGACCACGTGGACACCGCCCAGTTCTACGGCTTCGGGTTCGCGAACCAGGTCATCCGCGAGGCGCTGCGCCCCGAGGACGGCGTCCTGGTCGTCACGAAGGTAGGGGCCGACCCCGACCCGGGCGGGCCTCTGCCACTGCGTCTCGCGCAGCGCCCCGAACAGCTTCGCGCCAGCGTCGAGGACAACCTGCGCAGCCTCGGCGTCGACCGGCTCCCTGTGGTCAACCTCCGCCGGCTCGACTCCGGCCCCGGCCTGCGCCCCGACGGCGACCAGGTGGTCGACCTCGACGACCAGCTCGAAGTGATGACCGCCCTGCGCGACGAGGGCAAGATCGGCGCGATCGGCCTTAGCTGCGTCACCCTCGACGGTCTTCGCCGCGCCCTGCCGGCGGGCATCGCCTGCGTGCAGAACGCGTACAGCCTCGTCTCCCGCGACGACGAGGACCTGCTGCGGCTGTGCGCGGCCGAGGGCATCGCCTGGGTGCCGTTCTTCCCACTCGGCGGGTCCTTCCCGGGCCTGCCCAAGGCGACCGACGAGCCGGCGGTGCACGCCGTGGCCGAATCCCTGGGCGTCACACCCTCCCAGGTCGGCCTCGCCTGGCTACTGCACCGCGCCCCCAACGTGCTGCTCATCCCCGGCACCGCCAACCCCGCTCACCTCGAGGCCAACACGGCCGCCGGCGGGATCACTCTCGACGCCGCCACCCTGGCCACCCTCGACGCCATTGAGTCCCGCTCCGTCGAAGTCCCCATCGGCTGACCAGCCCCCCGACCAGGACGGAATCATGAAAGCCATCGTCTACCGCGACAACGGCGGCCCCGACGTTCTTCGGCTCGTCGACCGCGACCTGCCCCTGCCCGGCTCCGGCGAGGTCCGCGTCCGGGTCGCCGTGTCCGGGATCAACCCGACCGACTGGCAGGCCCGCTCCGGCCTCGCCCATACCAAGCAGTTCTCCGAGGTCACCCCGCACCTGGACGGCGCCGGCGTGATCGACGCCGTCGGTGAGGGAGTCGACCGGAGCCGGGTCGGCCAGCGGGTCTGGCTGTTCATGGCTGCCGCCGGGCGGCCCACCGGCACCGCCGCCGAGTTCACCGTCGTACCGGCCGAGCGGGCCGTGCCGCTGCCCGACGAGGCCGGCTTCGATGTCGGCGCCGCACTCGGCGTCCCCGCGCTGACCGCGCACCGCGCGCTCACCGTCGCCGAGGACGGCCCGCGCCGCCTGCGGCCGGGGGCGCTGGACGGCACGGTCGTGCTCGCCGCCGGCGGGGCCGGGGCGGTCGGGCACGCCGTGATCCAGCTCGCCGGCTGGGCCGGCGCGACCGTGATCAGCACGGTCAGCGGACCGGAGAAGGCCCGACTGGCCACCGCCGCCGGCGCCCACCACGTGGTCAACTATCGAGAGGGGGATCCGGCCGCCGAGATCCGCAGGATCGCCCCGGACGGCGTCGACATCGTCGCCGAAGTGGCGCTCGGCGCGAACATCGCACTGGACCTGGCCGTGCTGCGGGCGCGCGGCACGATCGCAACCTACGCCAACGACGGCGGCAAGCCGGTCGAACTGGACGTGCGGCACAACATGGTGCTCAACACGCGCCTCCAGTTCCTGGTGCTCTACACGGCCGGTCCGCAGGCGCGCGCCGCGGCCGCCGAGGACATCGCCGCCGCGGTCCGCGACGGCGCCCTGCCGGTCGGCGAGGAACACGGCCTGCCACTGACCCGCTTTCCGCTCCACCGCACCGCCGACGCGCACCGCGCGGTGGAGAGCGGCACAGTCGGCAAGGTCCTGGTGGACATCACGTCCTGACGCCACGGTGCGCCCCACCTCGCCGTGACGGCAGATCCCGCCCCGGACCGGCGCTGTCAGCCGGCGGCGGCCTCGGCAGCGTGAAGTGCGTCCAGGAGCGCAGTCTGTTGCTCGGTCAGCTTCCCTTCGGTGCGGGCCTTCGCCTGCTTGCGCGGCCACGCGCCGGGCCGAAAGGACGGGTCGTCGCCCAGGCCGGTGCGGTTGACCGGGCCGGTGACGGTGCCGCCGGCGGCGAGGTCACGGTCCCGAGAACATGTCGACCCTGCGCAACCTGGCGATCAACGCGCTCCGCGGCGCCGGACACCGCAACATCGCGGCCGGCATCCGGCACGCCTCCTACGAGCCCTTCACTCGCCCGCTCGACCTGTTGGGCATCGCCTGACGATTGCATAAAAGTGCAGCGATACGTATAGTCATGCCATCCGGAGGAGGATGGACATGGTGGTACGTGCGGCGGTGGCCGGAGCGAGCGGATACGCGGGCGGTGAGGTCCTGCGGCTGCTCCTCGCGCACCCCGAGGTCGAGATCGGGGCCCTGACCGCAAGCTCCAACGCCGGCCGGCGGTTCGGCGAGCTCCAGCCGCACCTGCTGCCGCTGGCCGGCCGGGTGCTGGCCGAGACCACGCCGGAGAACCTCGCCGGGCACGACGTCGTCTTCCTGGCGCTGCCCCACGGGCAGTCCGCCGCCGTCGCCGAGCGGCTCGGCCCGGACGTCCTCGTGGTCGACATGGGCGCCGACTTCCGGCTGCGGGACCCGGCCGACTGGGTGCGGTTCTACGGCTCCCCGCACGCCGGCACCTGGCCCTACGGCCTCCCCGAACTGCCGGGTGCCCGCGCCGCGCTGGAGGGGTCCAAGCGCATCGCGGTACCCGGTTGCTACCCGACCGCCGTCTCGCTCGCCCTTTACCCGGCCTACGCGGCCCGCCTCGCCGGGCCCGAGGCGGTGGTCGTCGCCGCGTCCGGCACCTCGGGCGCGGGCAAGGCGCCCAAGCCGCACCTGCTCGGCAGCGAGGTGATGGGCTCCATGACGCCGTACGGCGTCGGCGGCGGCCACCGGCACACCCCCGAGATGGTCCAGAACCTCAGCCAGGTGGCGGGGGAGCGGATCTCGGTCTCCTTCACCCCGACCCTCGCGCCGATGCCGCGCGGCATCCTCGCCACGTGCAGCGCGAAGGCCGCCCCCGGGGTGACGGCGCAGTCCGTCCGCACCGCCTACGAGAAGGCCTACGCGGACGAGCCCTTCGTCCATCTGCTCCCCGAGGGGCAGTGGCCGGCCACGGCGTCCGTGTACGGCTCCAACGCCGCGCAGGTGCAGGTCGCCTACGACGACGCCGCGGGCCGGGTCATCGCGATCAGCGCCATCGACAACCTGACCAAGGGCACCGCCGGCGGCGCCCTGCAGAGCATGAACCTCGCCCTGGGTCTCCCGGAGACCACGGGACTTTCCACGATCGGAGTCGCACCGTGAGCGTCACGGCAGCCAAGGGATTCACGGCGGCGGGCATCGCCGCCGGGATCAAGGAGAACGGCAACCCCGACCTGGCCCTCGTGGTCAACGACGGGCCCCGCCGTGCCGCCGCCGGCGTCTTCACCTCCAACCGCGTGAAGGCCGCCCCGGTGCTGTGGTCCGAGCAGGTCCTCAAAAGCGGCCAGGTGTCGGCCGTCGTGCTGAACTCCGGCGGCGCCAACGCCTGCACGGGCCCCAAGGGCTTCCAGGACACCCACGCCACCGCGGAGAAGGCGGCCGAGGTGCTCGGCCGGGGCGCCGTCGAGGTCGCCGTCTGCTCCACCGGGCTCATCGGTGTGCTGCTCCCGATGGACAAGGTCCTGAAGGGGGTGGAGACGGCCGCCGCCGCCCTGAGCGAGCACGGCGGCGAGAAGGCCGCCATCGCCATCAAGACCACCGACACCGTCCACAAGACGTCCGTGGTCACCAGGGACGGGTGGACCGTCGGCGGCATGGCCAAGGGCGCGGGCATGCTCGCGCCGGGCCTCGCCACGATGCTGGTCGTCCTCACCACCGACGCCGACCTCGGCGGCGAGGCGCTGGACGAGGCCCTGCGCGCCGCGACCCGGGTCACCTTCGACCGCGTCGACTCCGACGGCTGCATGTCCACCAACGACACCGTGCTGCTGCTCGCCTCCGGCGCCTCCGGCGTCACCCCCGGGTACGAAGAGTTCGCCGAGGCCGTCCGGCAGGTCTGCGACGACCTCGGCCGGCAGCTCATCGGCGACGCCGAGGGCGCCAGCAAGGACATCAGGATCGAGGTCGTCAACGCGGCGACGGAGGACGACGCCGTCGAGGTGGGCCGCTCGATCGCCCGCAACAACCTGCTCAAGTGCGCCCTGCACGGCGAGGACCCGAACTGGGGCCGCGTCCTGTCCGCCATCGGCACCACGAGGGCCGCCTTCGAACCGGACCGGCTGAACGTCGCCATCAACGGCGTCTGGGTCTGCAAGAACGGTTCCGTGGGCGAGGACCGCGAGCTGGTCGACATGCGCTACCGCGAGGTGCACATCGTCGCCGACCTCGCCGCGGGCGACGAGACCGCGACCGTCTGGACCAACGACCTGACCGCCGACTACGTCCACGAGAACAGCGCCTACTCCTCATGACCACGACGCGGAAACACACGGCACTGCCCAAGGCCCAGATCCTCATCGAGGCGCTGCCCTGGCTGACCCGGCACCACGGCAGGACGGTCGTCATCAAGTTCGGCGGCAACGCCATGGTGGACGAGGACCTGAAGGCCGCCTTCGCCCAGGACGTCGTCTTCCTGCGGCACGCCGGCCTCAGACCGGTCGTCGTGCACGGCGGCGGTCCGCAGATCAGCGCCGCCCTCGACCGGCACGGCATCGTCAGCGAGTTCAAGGCGGGCCTCAGGGTCACCACCGAGGACGCCATGGACGTCGTACGGATGGTGCTCGCCGGGCAGGTGCAGCGCGAGCTGGTCGGCCTGCTCAACCAGCACGGCCCCCTCGCCGTCGGCCTGACCGGCGAGGACGCCCACACCATCACCGCCACCAAGCACCAGCCCGAGATCGACGGCGAGCTGGTCGACATCGGGCGGGTCGGCGAGATCACCGAGATCGACACCGGCGCCATCGAGGCACTGCTCGCCGACGGCCGCATCCCGGTCGTGTCCTCGATCGCCAGATCACAGGATGACGGACATGTCTACAACGTCAATGCTGATACGGCGGCTGCGGCACTCGCTGCGGCACTGGGGGCCGAGACCCTCATGGTCCTCACGGACGTCGAGGGCCTCTACGAGGACTGGCCCCACTCCGACGAGGTGATCAGCCGCCTCACCGCATCCCAGCTGGAGAAACTGCTGCCCGAGCTGTCCGCGGGCATGGTCCCGAAGATGGAGGGCTGCCTGCACGCCGTGCGGGGCGGCGTGCGCACCGCCCGCGTCATCGACGGCCGGGTGCAGCACTCGATCCTGCTGGAGATCTTCACCGACGAGGGCATCGGCACGATGGTCGTGCCCGACGAGACCGAGGGGGAGCAGTCATGACGGGCAACCAGGAACTGACCGCGCGGTGGCAGGGCGCGCTCATGAACAACTACGGCACCCCCCGGCTGCCCCTCGTGCGCGGTGCGGGCGCCCGGCTGTGGGACGCCGACGGCAAGGAGTACCTCGACTTCGTCGGCGGCATCGCGGTCAACGCGCTCGGCCACGCCCACCCGGCCGTGGTGGAGGCCGTCAGCCGGCAGATCGGCTCCCTCGGCCATGTCTCCAACCTGTTCGTCGCCGAGCCGCCGGTCGCCCTCGCCGAGCGCCTGCTGCAGCTCTTCGGCCGGGACGGCAGGGTCTACTTCTGCAACTCCGGGGCCGAGGCCAACGAGGGCGCCTTCAAGATCGGCCGGCTCACCGGGCGGACCCACATGGTCGCCACCCGGGGCGGCTTCCACGGCCGCACGATGGGCGCCCTCGCGCTCACCGGCCAGCCCGGCAAGCAGCAGCCGTTCCTGCCGCTGCCCGGCGACGTCACCCACGTCCCCTACGGCGACGCGCAGGCGCTGGCCGCCGCGGTGACCGAGGAGACGGCCCTCGTGATCATCGAGCCGATCCAGGGCGAGAACGGGGTCGTGGTGCCCCCGGCCGGCTACCTCAAGGCGGCCCGCGCCATCACCGCCGCCACCGGCGCCCTGCTGGTGCTCGACGAGGTGCAGACCGGCGTCGGCCGCACCGGCAACTGGTTCGAGTACCAGGCCCACGAAGGCGTCCTGCCGGACGTCGTCACGCTCGCCAAGGGACTCGGCGGCGGCCTGCCGCTCGGCGCCACCGTCGCCTTCGGCCGCGCCGCCGAGCTGCTGCGGCCCGGCCAACACGGCACCACCTTCGGCGGCAACCCGGTCGCCTGCGCCGCCGGACTCGCCGTCCTGGACACCATCGCGGACGAGGGACTGCTGGCCAACGTCAAGCGGCAGGGCGAGAAACTGCGCGACGGGATCGAGGCGCTGGGCCACCCGCTGATCGACCACGTCCGGGGCGCGGGTCTGCTCCTGGGTATCGTGCTCACCGGGCCGCACGCGCCACAGGCGCAGCAGGCGGCCCAGGAGGCCGGGTTCCTGGTGAACGCGCCCGCTCCCGACGTCGTACGGCTCATGCCGCCGCTGAACCTGCGCGACGACGAGGCGGGCGCCTTGCTGCGGGCACTGCCCGGCATCCTCGACGCAGCCGACGGGGACGGACGAACCGGGGAATGAGACGACGATGAGCCAGGCGCAGGACCACGAGCAGGCGGCGGGCGCCGGACCCGCCGTCCCGCAGACCCGCACCGCCCGCCACCGCCGGATCGTGGACATCCTCAACCGGCAGCCGGTGCGGTCCCAGAGCCAGCTCGCGAAGCTGCTCGCCGACGACGGTCTGAGCGTCACCCAGGCGACGCTCTCCCGGGACCTCGACGAGCTGAACGCGGTGAAGATCCGCAACAACGACGGCGACCTCATCTACGCGGTGCCCAGCGAGGGCGGCTTCCGCACCCCGCGCGCCCCGCTGGGCGAGTCGGCGAAGGAGGAGCGGATGCGGCGGCTCTCCCAGGAGCTGCTGATCTCCGCCGAGGCCTCCGCCAACCTCGTGGTGCTGCGCACCCCTCCGGGCGCGGCCCAGTTCCTCGCCTCGGCGATCGACCAGGCCGAGCTGCACGACATCCTCGGCACCATCGCGGGCGACGACACCCTGCTGCTGATCAGCCGGAACCCGGACGGCGGCCAGGCGCTCGCCGACCATCTGCTGCGGCTGGCACAGAACGGGCAGTGACCCGCGTGCGGGTCCCGGCCGACCGGCGGACAATGGCCTTGTGATCTTCCGGAGCCGGGGGGCAATCCCCTGGCGGCGGCCGTCCGTATCCAGAGGTGTGTCGGGTTACGGGTCACCGGTGGACCGACTTCCGGACGAGGCTCTTCTGTCCGGACTCTCCACCGGTGACGAGGAACTCGCCGTCGCCTTCGTACGGAGGTTCCAGCACAGGGTCTTCGGTGTCGCCATGGCGGTCACCGGTGATCCGCAGCTCGCCGAGGACATCGCCCAGCAGACGTTCGAGCGTGCGTGGCGTCATGCGCAGATCTACGACTCGCGCCGCGGGTCGGTCACGACCTGGCTGACGACCATCGCGCACAACCTCGCCATCGACGCCGTCCGCGCCCGGCGGACGCAGGCGGTGGCGCCCGAGGACCTCGAGGCGCTCCTGGGCGTCGTCACCGAGACGCCCGAGCGGTGGGCGCTTGCCGACGAGGCCTCGTCCCAGCTCCGGAGCGCCCTGGCGCGGCTGCCGCGGGAACAGGCGCGTGCGCTGGTGATGGCGGGCGTCTACGGGATGACGGCCCAGCAGATCGCCGAACAGGAGAAGATTCCGCTGGGCACCGCCAAGACGCGGATCAGGGCGGCCATGGGCAAGCTGCGGACCACCCTCGCGGCTCCGAAGCGAGGCGACCATGTCCTGTGAGGTGACCTGCGGGAGACTGCGGGAGCTCGGCGCCGAGCTGGCGCTCGGCGTGCTCGACGGCCGTGAACGGGCCGAGGCCGTCGAGCATCTGGAGCACTGCGCGGACTGCCGCGAGTACATCGAGCACCTCACCCTGGTCGGTGACCGGCTGATCGGCCTGCTGCCGGGCCGCGAGCCGCCCCCCGGCTTCGAGACCCGGGCGGCGCGCGCCCTGACCGGGGACGCGACGGCCGACGAGGGGCGCCCGCACGCGCGAGCGCCCGGCCGTCTCCGCGAGGGCCTGTACGGCCGCGTCCGGCGCACCCGGCTGCGGCTGGCCTCGGCGGCCGTCGCGTTCGCCGTCGCGTCCGGGTTCGCCGGCTGGGGCATCGGCACCGCCGTCGAGCAGGTCACGGCCTCGCCCGCCGGGACCGAGACCATGCTGGTCGGCGATCTGACCTCGGCCCGGTCCGGAGGCGGGCCCGGCGGCGAGGTCTACGCCCATTCCGGCAGGCCGGGCTGGGTGTTCATGACCGTCGACCTGACCGGCCCCGGCGCCGCGTACAACGGCAAGGTCACCTGTCTGCTGGAGCGCTCCGACGGCACCACGGTGCGGCTCGGCGAGTTCCCGGTGCGCGACGGGCGCGGCGCCTGGGGCGTGGCGGCTCCCGTCGACGCCGCCGCGGTCTCCGGCGCCCGCCTGACGTCGCCGGACGGCACGGTCCTCGCCACCGCCCCGCTGGAGACCGGCCGGATCAGCACCGGCCAGGCGTGATCCCGGGCGCCCGCGACGGCCTCAGCCCTCGCGACGGCCTCAGCCGCGGGGGCGCCGCGCGCCGGGCAGGGCGCCGGCGAGGGCGGCGGCCAGCTCGTCGAGCGCGGGCCGGGCCCCGGGTCCGGGGCGCAGGCAGGCGTCGACGGCGGCGGCGAGGGCGGGCGGCAGCCGGCGGCGGCCGGCGACGGGCGGGGCGGTCGCTTCCAGCTGGGGGTAGCGCCGGCGGTCCGCCTCCCCGGTGCGCCCGCCGCGGCCGAACGGCGGCTCGCCGCAGGCCACCTCGTACAGGGTGACGCCCACGCCCCACACGTCGGCGGCGGCCGTCAGCGGCTCGCCGCGCGCCTGCTCCGGGGACAGGTAGCGGAAGGTGCCCACGCCCGCCGGCGCCGGGCCGGGAGGCCGCGCGAGACCCAGGTCCAGCACCTTCGCGTGCCCGCGGTCCACCACCACGTTGGACGGCTTGAGGTCCAGGTGCAGCAGGCCCCGGCGGTGGAGGTAGTGGACGGCGGAGCACAGCTGGACGCCGAGGAGCGCCACGTCGGCGGCGGACGCGCGGTGCCGCAGCCGCCCCACCAGGTGGGACAGCGTCTCCCCGGTCAGCGTCTCCAGCACCACGAGCGGCTCGGGCGACTCGAAGGTCTCGTAGCCGCGGACCAGATGGGGGTGGCTGAACTCGCACAGCCACCGGCCCTCCCGCAGCAGCCGCTCACCCAGCCGGGTCTCGTCCCGCCGGTCCGGCCGCACCACCTTGACCACGCACCGGCAGTCCCTTTCCTCGCTCCAGGCGTCGTGGACGTCCAGCCAGCCGGTGCGGGTCAGATGCGCCAGGATCTCGTACCCCGGGACCGGCCGCGCGCCCGGTGCCAGGGCCGGCGCCGGCCGCGGGACCGCGCGGGCCGGGGCGGTCACGACGGCACCCGCCCCGGGGACGGGACGCCGCCGGCGTGCAGCCGGTGCAGGCGCGCGTAGACGCCGTCGCGGCCGAGCAGCTCTTCGTGGGCGCCCTGTTCCACGATCCGGCCGTGGTCCAGCACGACGATGCGGGTGGCGTCCTTGACGGTCAGCAGGTTGTGCGAGATGACGACGGTCGTCCGCCCGGCCATGAGCCGGCGCAGCGGGTCCATGATCCGCCGGCCCGAGCGGACGTCGAGCCCGGTGGTCGGCTCGTCCAGCACCAGCACGGGCGCGTCCCGGATCATCGCCCGGGCGATGGCCAGCCGCTGGCACTGCCCGCCCGACAGGGTACGGCCGCGCTGGCCGACCAGCGTGTCGTAACCGTCCGGGAGCATCTCGATGAACTCGTGCGCGTCCGCCGCGCGCGCCGCCGCGACGATGTCGGCCTGCGTCGCCTCCGGCCGGCCGTACGCGATGTTGTCCCGCACGGTGCCGTGGAACACCAGTGTCTCCTGCAGCACCACGGCGACGCTGTCCCGTACGTCGGTGAGGCTGAGCTCCCGCAGGTCCCGGCCGTCGAGGCGGACCGCTCCCCGGTCGGGGTCGTAGAACCGCAGCTGGAGCTTGGCGACCGTCGACTTCCCCGCCCCGCTGGCCCCGACCAGCGCCAGCGTCTCACCGGGCGCCACCTCGAAGGACACGTCCGAAAGGGCCCAGGACGCGGCCCCCGGGTAGCGGAACCGGACGCCGTCGAACTCCACCTCGCCGCGCGCCCGGCCGATGCGCCGGGGCTCAGCAGCCTCGACGACCTGCGGGCGCTGGTCCAGCAGCTCGATGATCCGCTCGGCCGAGGCGGAGGCCGCGTAGAAGGTGGTGCCGAGGTGGGACAGGCCGCGGACCGGCCCGTACAGCTTGCCGATCAGTGCCAGGAAGACCAGCAGGCCGCCCAGCGTCAGCTGCCCCTGGGCCAGCTTCCAGGTGCCGAGGCCCATCACCGCGATGCCCCCGGCCACCTCGATGATCTCCACGACCGGCCCGTACACGGCACGGATCCGGGCCGACGCCATCGCCGCCCGGAACCTGCCGAGGTTCTCCCGCTCGAACCGGCGCTCCTCCCACCCCTGCCGGTTGTACGCCTGCACCAGGGCGACGTTGCCGAGCGACTCCTCGGCGATCGCGCTGATCGAGCCGCTGCGCCGCCTGCGTTCCCGTGACGCCGCCTTGATCAGCCGCGAGAAGTGCCGGGCGGCGCCCCAGAACAGCGGCACGATGGCCAGGGCGAGCAGGGTCAGGTCCCAGCGCAGGTAGAACAGCAGCCCGAGGAAGACGCCCAGGCGGATCACGTAGTAGAGGACGTCCGCCACCCCGGACAGCAGGAACGTCTCCACGGCGTCGACGTCGCCGGTGACCCGCGACAGCACGTCGCCGAGCCGCCGGCGCTCGAAGAAGCCGAGCGACAGCCCCTGGACGTGCCGGAAGACGTCCGAGCGCAGGGAGAGCAGGAAGCGTTCGCTGACCCAGGTGGACGTCACGTTGTCGCCGAAGCCCAGGATGCCTGAGCAGAGGATGAGTCCCAGGTAGGCCGGGGCGATCCACAGGAAGGGGTGCAGGTCCCGGGGGACGAGCACATCGTCCACGACGATCTTGAAGAGCCAGATCTCGGCCGCGTCCACGACCGGTCCGGCCAGGCTGAACAGGGCGAGCGGCACGAGCCAGCGCCGCCCGCCACGGGTGTAGGGCCAGAACCGCCGGAACACCTCACGCAGGGGCACCGGGGGCGCCGCGGCCACCAGGGCGTCGGAGGTGTCACCCACCGACAGCAGACGCCGCAGGACCTGCGCCATGGCATGCGTTCCTCGGGAGTCGGCGGCGGAGCGGACCGGGTCCTCCGGTCACCGGTCCGCTCCGCCTGGGGGTGCGATCAGTAGCCGCCGTGCCCGCCGTGCCCGCCGTGCCCGCGGCCTTCGCCGCGGCCCTCACCGCGGCCTTCGCCGTGGCCGTGACGGCCGCCGAAGTCGTGACGGTCACCCTCGTCGTGGCCGAAGCCGTGCCCCTCGAAGTCGTCGAAGGACGACTCGTCGCCGTGGTCATGGCCGTAGGCCGGCATGAGATTGCTGAAGATGGCCATGCGTTCCTCCCTGATTTCGTCTCGCACTGGATACGTCCCAGGGCCCGACTCGGATCGCGTTCGGGGGCAAAAAGGCCAAAATTAAACTTTCCGTCGTTCCGGCCGGGCCGGCCGAGCACCCGCCGCCACCCGCCACCCGCCGCCCGCCGGACCGGCCCGCCCCGCTCAGCCCAGCCGTTCCGCCAGGCCCCCGGTACACCGCACCTCGTCCCCGGCCATGATCAGCAGGGCCTCCACCCCGGGCAGCGACTCCAGCCACGCCAGTCCCGCCCGCGACCCCATCGCGAAGGCGGCCGTGGCCCAGCAGTCCACCCACGTCAGCCGCGGCCCCACCACGGTCACCGAGACCAGGTCGGTGACCGCGGGGCGGCCCGTACGCGGATCCACGATGTGCGCGCCCCGCTCCGCCGTGCCGGACGTCGCCACGGACAGCTCGTCCGCACCCGCCGCCGAGATCACCGCGGCCAGCCCGCCCGGCCGGAGCGGATCGGCCACGCCCACCCGCCACGCCCGCTGCGGTTCCGGCGCGCCCAGCATCTGGACGTCGCCGCCGCCGTTCACACTGACCCCGCACACCCCCTCGACCGAGGCGAGCAGCCGGGCGGCCCGCTCCGCGGCCCAGCCCTTGACGATGCCGGTCGGGTCGAGGCCGCCCTGGTACCGCGGGCTGAACCAGCCCTCGCTGACCCGCTCCGCCTCGGCCGCCAGCTCCAGCACCTCGGCCACCTCGGACGCGCACCGCGCCACGGTCAGCTCGCCCCGGGCCAGCCGGGACACCTCGCTGTCCTCGCGGTAGGTGGAGAACAGCGCGTCGGCGCGGTGCAGTCCCGCGACCGCCCCGGCCAGCGCCTCGCGCACCGCGTCCGGCCGCCCGCCGCGCACGTCGAAGGAGAAGACGGTGCCCATGACCTCCTCAGCGTGCCGCAGCGCGGCGGGGGCGTCGGCCGGCTCGCTCATCTCGTCAGCCACCCGCCTGGTCGAGCGCCGACTGCAGCGACTGCCGGTAGCCGGTGCTGGTGTAGGTGGCCCCGGACACCGCGTCGATGCCCGCGTTCCCGGCGGCCACGGCCTCCTGGTTGAGCTTCGGCACGGCGAGCGCGGTCTTCTGGCCGCTGACCCCGCCCTTGGGCGCCTGCACGGCCGCCGCCTGGGTGATCCTGCCCCCGCTGACCGTGATCCTGACCTGCACCGGGCCGTACTGCGTCTGCGCGACCCGGCCGGTGACGGTGCGGGTCCCGGCGCTTGCCCGCGCACCCGGGGAAGCCGAGCCGCCCTCACCGCCCGGCCCGGAACCGGCGCCGGTACCCGACCCGGAGGACGCCGACGCCTTCACCTTGTCCAGCGCCGACTGCAGCGACTTCTTGTACCCCGCGCTCGTGTACGTCGCCCCGGACACCGCGTCGATGTCGGCGTTCCCGGCGGCCACGGCCTCCTGGTTGAGCTTCGGCACGGCGAGCGCGGTCTTCTGGTCGCTGACCCCGCCCTTGGGCGCCTGCACCGCCTCCGCCTTGGTGATCTTCCCGCCGGCGACGGTCAGCCGCACCTGCACGGCCCCGTACTGGGTCTGCGCCGCGTCACCGGTGACGGTGCCCGCCGCCGCTCCACCGCCCTGCTGCCCGCCCTGGGGCGACCGCTGCGCGGCGGCGCCCGCCTGCGGCGCCGCGCCGGCCGCCGACGCCGCGGCCGGGTCCGAGGCGGGCTTCAGCGACAGCAGCAGCACGACTCCGGACACGGTGGCCGCGGTGGCCAGCACGACGCGCCGGATGGGGTGGCTCTTCCTCATCGCTTCGCAGCTCCCGCTCACATCTCGAACGACTCGTGGTGGATACGGCGCGCGGGGACTCCCGCGCCGCGCAGTGCCTCGTACACGGACTGCGCGAACCCGGGCGGGCCGCACATGAAGACGTCGTGGCGGTCGACGTCCGGGATCTTCCGCTGGAGGTTCTCCGCCGAGATGTCCGGCCGTTCGCCGTCCGGGCTGTTGACCGCGTACATCAGCCGTGCGCCCCGTTCCTCGGCGATCGCGGCCAGCTCGTCCCAGAGTGCCAAATCCTGGGTGGTGTTGGCCCGGTAGAGCAGGGTGATGTCACCGGCCGCCCCGGGCAGCGTCTCGAACAGCGCCCGCATCGGCGTGATGCCGACCCCGCCCGCCACCAGCAGCACCTTGCCCCGGCTGCGCCGCTGCGCGGTGAGCGCCCCGTACGGGCCCTCCGCCCACACCCGGGTGCCGGGCGCCAGCTCGCGCAGCCGGGAGCTGTGGTCGCCGATCGCCTTCACCGTGATCCGCAGCATGTCGGGCCGGGGCGCCGCCGACAGCGAGTACGGGTGCGAGCTGAACCGCATCCCGGGGGCCAGGAACCGCCAGCGGAAGAACTGCCCCGCCTCGGCGCCCATCCGGTGCAGCCGCCGTCCGCCGATCAGCACCGACACGATGCCCGGCGTCTCCTCGATCACCGCCTCCACGCGCATCCGGTGACGGATGTTCAGCCGGACCGGGGTGATGACCCGGTACCAGAGCACCAGCGCCGTGACGGCGCCGTACAGCCCGTACCAGAAGGTCCTGGCGACCGGCTCGACCGCGAAGTCGTTGCCGGTGGTGATCTGGTGCCAGAAGGTCAGGAACACGGCCGCGTACGTCAGCAGGTGCACGTGGTACCAGGCGTCGTACGGCAGCCGGCGGCGGATCCCGCCGGCCGAGCTGACGCCGATCAGCACGAACAGGCCGGTGCCGACGGCGGCCTTGCCCATGTCCGGGAGCTGTTCGACCGAGTCCACGGTCTGCCGGACCACGTCTCCGAGCGACCTGCCCGCCTGCAGCGCGTAGCCCCACATGGTGAGGAACACGTGCGCGACGATGAGGCAGAGCGTGTAACGGCCGCTCATCGCGTGCCAGCGGGCCACCCGGTCGGAGCCGACCCGCCGCTCCAGCGCGGGTACCCGCGCCATCTGGAGCACGACCAGCGCCATCAGGTAACCGGCCAGCAGACCGGTGATCCGGCCCGCGTTCAGGATCCTGCCGTTGTCGTCCGCGATGGCCGGGGTGTTGTGCCACCAGAGCCACAGCACGGCCGCCGCGCCCGCCCAGACCGCGATCAGCAGCGGAACGGCCGGGGAGCGGCGCGGGCGGATGCGGCGCATCGTCTGGCGGCGGGCGGCACGTCCGCCTGCGAGCGTGGTGGTCACGGTTCCTCCGTGGGGACTTGACCCTTGGCCCAGAGATACGCGCGGCGCGCGCCGGGTGTTCAGCCGCCGGCGGAGTCCAGCGCGGACTGCAGCGACTGCTTGTACCCGGTGCTGGTGTAGGTGGCGCCCGACACCATGTCGATGTCCGCGCTCTGCGCCGCCAGCGCCTCGCGCCGCAACTGGGGGATGGCGTAGCCGTTGATCTCCTGGTCGCGCGGGTTCTCCGTCGGGTAGGTGACCGCGGTGACGTCGGTGAGCTTGCCGCTCTGGATCGTCACCCGCACCCGCACCGGGCCCCAGCGGGTCTGGACGGTGTCCCCGGTGACCGTCCTGGCCCCGGCGGCGGGCGCCTTCGTCGACCCCGGCGAGACACTGGAGCCGCTGCTCGTCGGCGCCGGCGCCGGCACGGGCGTGCCCGCGGCGAGCGCCGGGGCGGCGTGCGGCTTCAGCGACAGCAGCAGCACCATCCCGGAGACGGTGGCCGCGCTCGCCAGCACGATGCGGCGGAAGGGGCGGTTCTTGTTCAACGCGTGCACGTCTGCGGCCTCACAGCTCGAACGACTCGTGGTGGATACGGCGGTCCGGGACCCCGGCCGCCCGAAGCTCCCCGTACACGTCCTGTGCGAAGCCGTGCGGCCCGCAGATGTAGACGTCGTGGCCGGGCAGCCCGGGGAAGGACGCCCGCAGGGACTCCGCCGTGATGCGCGGGCGCTCGCCCCGCGGCCCGTTCAGCGCGTACAGCACCCGGCCACCGCGCCGGCGGGCGATCGACTCCAGCTCGGCGCCGAGCGCCAGGTCCTCGGCGGACCGCGCCCGGTACAGCAGGGTGACCTCGCCGGGCAGCGTCTCGAACAGCGCCCGCAGCGGGGTGATCCCGACACCGGCCGCGATCAGCAGGGAGCGGTGGCTGGTGGCCCGGTCGGCGGTCAGCGAGCCGTAGGGACCCTCCGCCCACACCCGGGTGCCGGGCCTCAGCAGGGCGACGGCCGCGCTGTGACCGCCGAGCGCCTTCACCGTGATGCGCATCACGTCCGGACGCGGCGGCGCGGACAGGGAGTAGGGCGTCGACGTCCAGCCCATCCCCTCGCCCAGGAACCGCCAGCGGAAGAACTGCCCCGGCCGCGCGCCCAGCTCGTCCAGGTGCCGGCCGCGTACGACGACCGAGTACACGCCCGGCGCCTCCCGGTGCACCGATTCCACCCGCAGCCGGTGGCGCCGGTTGAGCCGGACGGGGGCGAGGATCCGGAACCACACCACCAGCCCCGCGACCCCGAGGTACAGCGCGTACCAGACGGCGGTGACCGCCGGCCGGCCGTTGAACTGGTCGCCCAGCGTGAGCTGGTGGAAGAAGGCCAGGAACACGGCCGCGTACGTGAGCAGGTGGACGTAGTACCAGAACTCGTAGCTGGTGCGGCGGCGCGCGGCCCGCACCGACGTGACGCCGACCGCGAGCAGGATCACCGTGCCGGCGGTCGCCATGAGCATGTCCGGGTAGTCCAGGACCACCGTCACCGTCTCGTGCCACAGCGTGGCCCTGTCCTGGGCGGCGTACCCGGTGAGGATCAGCACGACGTGCGCGACGAGCAGGCAGACCGTGTAGCGGCCGGCCATCGCGTGCCAGCGGGCCACCCGGTCCGAGCCCACCCGGGTCTCCAGCAGCGGCACCCGGGCCATCAGCCCCACCAGCACCGCGCAGGCGTACCCGCACAGCAGGCCGGCGATCCGCCCGCCCCCGGTCAGCCAGCCGGCCGTGCCGACCACGGACCCGGTGTCCGCCCACCAGAGCGCGACCACGGCCGCCGCACCGGCCCACAGCACGGCCAGTACCCAGGCCGCCGGGGAACGCCGCGCGGTCCCCGGCCGGGGCGGGGCCGCCCGCCTCGTATCCACGGTGGTCATCAGAGCCGTTCCCTTCGTCCGTCAGCGATGCCACTGTGCGGGCCGAAGTTCTGAGGCACCTCTGAAAAAGCCGCTTCGGCCGGGTCCCGGAGGGCTTTCTCAGAGAGATCTCAGAGAGCGGCCCGCCTGCTCAGAGGAGACTCAGAGGGGGGCGGGGCGGACGGCCGGCCGGCCGAGGGGCGATGCTGGTAGGCGCGATGAACACGACCCGTTCCGGCCGACCGGCCCTCACCCGACCCGACGGCACCCCGTTGCGCGTCCTCGTCGTCGACGACGATCCCGACCTCGCCGAGGTGCTCACCGGCGCCCTGCGCTACGAGGGCTGGGAGGTGCGCGCGACCGGTGACGGCGCCTCGGCGGTCAGCGCCGCGCGCGAGCTGCTGCCCGACGCCGTCGTCCTCGACGTGATGCTGCCCGACACCGACGGCTTCGCCGTGCTGCGCCGCCTGCACGAGGTGAAGCCCGAGGTGTGCGTGCTGTTCCTCACCGCCCGGGACGCGGTGGAGGACCGCATCGCGGGCATCACCGCGGGCGGCGACGACTACGTCACCAAGCCCTTCAGCCTGGAGGAGGTCGTCGCCCGGCTGCGCGGCCTGCTGCGCCGGGCCGGCATGGCCCGCCAGCAGGAGGACGGGCCCCGGCTGGTCGTGGGCGACCTGGTGATGGACGAGGAGGCCCGCGAGGTGACCCGGTCCGGGGAGCTGATCGAACTCTCCCCGACCGAGTTCGAGCTCCTGCGCTTCCTCATGCGCAACCCGCGCCGGGTGCTCAGCAAGGCCCAGATACTCGACCGGGTCTGGTCCTACGACTTCGGCGGCCGGGCCCACGTGGTCGAGCTGTACATCTCCTACCTGCGCAAGAAGGTGGACGCCGGCCGCGAACCGATGATCCACACCGTGCGCGGGGCGGGTTACGTGCTGAAGCCGGTGACCCGGTGAGGGCCCTGCGCCGCCTGCCCCGCCCCCGCACCCTGCGCGCCCGGCTCACCGTCGGCCTCGTCGTCCTGCTCGCGGTGAGCTGCGCGGCCGTGGGGCTCGCCGCCGTCGTCGAGCTGAACGGCTTCCTGACCCAGCGCCTGGACGAGCAGCTCGTCCAGGTCGGCACCCGGTTCCCGGAGAGCATGGAGCACAACCCGCCGCGCACGGACCACGACGGCGACGAGCACCTCGACACCCGCCGTCAGGCCACCGGCACCTTCGGCGCCCGCCTGCTGGACGGCAAGGTCACCCACAAGGGCCTCATCCGCTCCGGCGACCCGTCCGCCGACCTGAACGTCGACCTGACGGCCGGGGACCAGCGGGGGCTCGCCCGGCTCCCGGCCGACGGCCGCCCGCACACCATCCGGCTGTCCGCCCTGCACGACTACCGGGTCATCGCCTCGCCGGGCCGGGACGGGGACGTCCTGATCGTCGGCCTGCCGCTGGAGCCCGTCGAGGCGACCGTCCACCGCCTGGAACGGGTGGCCGGCATCGTCTTCGGCCTGGCCCTCGTGGTCACCGGCGTGGCCGGGGCGCTCTGGGTCCGCTGGTCGCTGCGCCCGCTGAGCCGGGTCGCGGCCACCGCCACCCGGGTCAGCGAGCTCCCGCTGGCCAGCGGGGAGGTCGCCCTGCCGCCGCGCGCCCCGGTGTCCGACCCGGGCAGCGAGGTGGGCCGGGTGGCGGCCGCCTTCGACCGCATGCTGGGCCATGTCGAGGGCGCCCTGACCAAACGGCACGCCAGCGAGGAGCGGCTGCGCCGCTTCGCCGCCGACGCCAGCCACGAGCTGCGCACCCCGGTCGCCTCGGTCCGCGGCCACGCCGAACTGGCCCTGCTGCACCCCGGCCCGGTGCCCGCGGAGGTGACCCGGGCCCTGGAGCGCATCGCCGCCGAGTCCTCGCGCATGGGCGAGATGGTCGACGACCTGCTCCTGCTGGCCCGCCTGGACGCGGGCCGCCCCCTGGAGCGCCGCCCGGTCGACCTGACCCGTCTGGTGCTGGACGCGGTGACGGACGCCCGGGCCGCGGGACCCGGGCACCGCTGGACGCTGGACCTGCCCGAGGAACCGGTGACGGTGCCGGGCGACGCGCACCGGCTTCAGCAGGTGCTGGCCAACCTGCTGGCCAACGCCCGGCTGCACACCCCCGACGGCACCGAGGTGACGGTGACCCTGGCCGCCGGGGAGGGCACGGCCCGCCTCTGCGTCCACGACGACGGCCCCGGTGTCCCGGAGGACGTACGGCCGGGCGTCTTCGAGCGCTTCACCCGCGCCGAGCACCGCCGCCGCCCGGACGCCTCCGGTGGCGGGGCCGGCCTCGGGCTCTCGATCGTGGCGGCGGTGGTGGAGGCGCACGAAGGGAGCGTGGAGCTGGCGAGCGAGCCGGGTTCGACGACCTTCACGGTGCGGCTCAGTACCGGGTGACGGCCGTGGCGCCGCCCGCCGTCCCGATCGCGATGTGCGGCTCGCGCGCCGGGTCCGCCCAGCTCAGGATCGCGCGCATGGCGTCCTCGGGCACGGACACGCAGCCCGCCGTCGCCCCCTTGCCGTTCACGTGCAGGAAGATCCCGGCGCCGCGCCCGCGCACCGGCCGGTCGTAGTTGAAGCCGATGACCAGCGCGTAGCCGTACTGCGGATCGTAGGAGTCCAGCTTCTCGGACCGCGAGGCCAGGCAGTCGGCCGGCAGCGGCTCGGTCCAGCGGTTGTACGAGGCGGAGTCGTTGTCCTGGCACCACCAGGAGGCGGCCGTCACCGGCCGGTACCAGACCCGGGTGCCGGCCGGGGCGGCCCGGAGGCCGAAGCCGAACGGGACGCCGTACAGCCCGGTCGGCGTCGTGTCGGTCCCCTGCACCCGGACGCCGCCCTCCACCAGGCCCTTCGCCCCGAACCGGGCGGGCGCGGAGCCGGTCTCCGTCCACTTGCCGTCCCGCAGGTCCCACCAGGTCACCGTGCCCGACGTCGAGCCGGCGGCCGGCGCCTGGGCGGTGATGAGCTGGGTGCCGCCGCCGGTGTCCGCCATCCGCGCGGGCAGCGGATCCGTGCCGCGCGCGGGGGAGAGGCCGAGCACGCAGACGGAGGCGGACACGAGGGCGAGGACGACACCTGGGCGCATGGCTCAGACGCTAGAGGGGGGCAGCGGCAGCGGCAGCCCGGGCAGTCCGTCCAGGCTCCTCGCCACGTGCTCCTTCTTGGTGAAGTACGCGTTCAGCGAGGCGTCGTCCTCCCGCGCGAACCGCTTCCCGTGCAGATCGCGGTCCTCCTCGTACGCCATGCGGGGGACGGCGTAGCCGCAGGTGTCGCGGACCAGCTCGGCGTGGACGACGACGATCGCGCGCAGTCCGTGCGGGCCGGGGTCGATGTCCGGGAAGCGGGCGAGCAGCCCGGCGAAGCGCGGGTCGTCGCGGAAGACCGGCTCGCCCCGGCCGTGGACCCGCACGATGTTGGGCGGCCCCTGGAAGGCGCACCACATGAGGGTGATCCGGCCGTTCTCCCGCAGGTGCGCGATCGTCTCCGCGTTGGAACCGGCGAAGTCCAGGTAGGCCACGGTGAGTTCGTCCAGCACCGCGAACGAGCCGCGGAGCCCCTTGGGGGAGAGGTTGACCGTGCCGTCGCCGGAGAGGGGAGCGGTGGCCGTGAAGAAGAGGGGCTGCTCCTCGATGAACGTGCGGAGCCTGCCGTCTATGCGCTCGTAGGTCTTTCCCATGTCCGACGATTATCGGCGCAACTCCTTCGGCTGTCTAAGTATTTGGCTCTTCGGGTCCGGGCTCCACCCGGCCGCGGCCACCCCGGCCGGCGTCCGCGGGGCGGCCGCGGCCGCCTGTCACCTCACTTGGTGAGTGTGCAGGCGGCGAGGGTGTCGAGGCCGGTGGGTTCGGTGGTGGTGCGGCCGACGGCGATGGCGATGCGGTCGATGGTGGAGGCGCGTTTGTCCTTGAGGGGGGCCGAGGACGGCGTTGTCCACGAAGTTGGGTCCGCCCTGGCCGACGGTGCCGGCGAGCCGGGTGTTCGCTTCCTTGATCTGGGTCTGGAGCAGGGCCAGGCTGCGGTCGACCTCGGCCTTGGCGGACGCCGGTGCGGAGGGCAGCCGCGAGGCGACGTCCGGACAGCTGACCGTGCCCGGGGCGGCGAGGGTGCGGGCGTTCGCCGCGCCGCCGCTCCCGTCGGGCGTCCCGGCCAGCGCCGAGCCGGCGATCACCGCGCCGGACAGGACCACGGCGGCCGCGCCGCCGATGACCGCCACGCGACGCTTGTCGTACTTAGGAAGGGCCCTGGACATGCGGAAGCCTCACTTGGTCGGAGGGGGGTCGGGAGACCGGGTCGGGCAACGCGGCGCCTGCGTTCGGGGGCGAGTACGAGAAAGCGGTTTCACCCGTTCAATCCGTACCGCGACTTCCGGCTCGCCGGAGCGGCGATTGACGAATCATGCGGAGTTCTGCATACTCATGCATGTCAGCGAATGCACTGTGAGGAGAAACCCGTGACCGAGCGCGTCGTACTCGCCTACTCAGGCGGTCTGGACACCTCCGTCGCCATCGGCTGGATCGCCGAGGAGACGGGCGCCGAGGTCATCGCCGTTGCGGTCGACGTCGGCCAGGGCGGCGAGGACCTGGACGTCATCCGCAAGCGCGCCCTCGCGTGCGGCGCCGTCGAGGCCGAGGTCGCCGACGCCAAGGACGAGTTCGCCGACGAGTACTGCCTCCCGGCGATCAAGGCCAACGCCCTCTACATGGACCGCTACCCCCTGGTCAGCGCCCTGTCCCGGCCGACGATCGTCAAGCACCTGGTCGCCGCCGCCAAGAAGCACGGCGCCACCACGGTCGCCCACGGCTGCACCGGCAAGGGCAACGACCAGGTCCGCTTCGAGGCCGGCATCGTCGCCCTCGCCCCCGACCTGAAGTGCATCGCCCCGGTCCGCGACTACGCGATGACCCGGGACAAGGCGATCGCCTTCTGCGAGGCCAAGCAGCTCCCGATCGCCACCACCAAGAAGTCCCCGTACTCCATCGACCAGAACGTCTTCGGGCGCGCCGTCGAGACGGGCTTCCTGGAGGACATCTGGAACGCCCCGATCGAGGACATCTACGAGTACACCTCCAACCCGGCCGTCCCGCGGGAGGCCGACGAGGTGGTCGTCACCTTCAAGGAGGGCGTCCCGGTCGCCCTCGACGGCAAGCCCGTCACCGTGCTCCAGGCCATCCAGCAGCTCAACGAGCGCGCCGGCGCCCAGGGCATCGGCCGGATCGACATGGTCGAGGACCGCCTGGTCGGCATCAAGTCCCGCGAGGTGTACGAGGCCCCCGGCGCGATCGCCCTGATCACCGCCCACCAGGAGCTGGAGAACGTCACCGTCGAGCGCGAGCTGGCCCGCTACAAGCGGCAGGTCGAGCAGCGCTGGGGCGAGCTGGTCTACGACGGCCAGTGGTTCTCCCCGCTCAAGCGCGCCCTGGACGGCTTCATCGACGAGGCCAACCAGCACGTCTCCGGCGACGTCCGGATGACCCTGCACGGCGGTCGCGCCGTCGTCACCGGCCGGCGCTCGGAGTCGTCGCTGTACGACTTCAACCTCGCCACCTACGACACCGGCGACACCTTCGACCAGGCCGCGGCCAAGGGCTTCATCGACATCTACAGCCTGTCGTCGAAGATCGCCGCCAAGCGGGACCTGGCCTGAGTCCCGGGCGGGTGACTCCGCAGGGGGCACCTCGCGCGCACCGCCTGACAGCCGCCTCCCCGCCTGCAAAGGTGGGGAGGCGGCCGCACACAGACGACTTCCGAGGAGCAACGCAAGTGAGCAGCAACAGCGGTGACGTACGGCTCTGGGGCGGCCGTTTCGCCGACGGTCCCGCCGAGGCCCTGGCGAAGCTGTCCGCGTCCGTCCACTTCGACTGGCGGCTCGCCCCCTACGACATCGCCGGCTCCCGCGCCCACGCGCGCGTGCTGCACAAGGCGGGGCTCCTCACCGAGGACGAGCTGACGCGCATGATCGCCGGTCTCGACCGGCTGGAGGCGGACGTGGCGGACGGCTCCTTCGTCGGCACCATCGCCGACGAGGACGTCCACACCGCCCTGGAGCGCGGCCTGCTGGAGCGCCTCGGCCCCGACCTGGGCGGCAAGCTGCGCGCGGGCCGGTCCAGGAACGACCAGGTCGCGACGCTCTTCCGGATGTACCTGCGGGACCACGCCCGGATCATCGGCGGTCTGATCGCCGAACTCCAGGACGCGCTGGTCGGCCTCGCCGAGGCCCACCCGGACGTGGCGATGCCCGGCCGCACCCACCTCCAGCACGCCCAGCCGGTGCTCTTCGCCCACCATGTGCTCGCGCACGTGCAGTCCCTGTCCCGGGACGCCGAGCGGCTGCGCCAGTGGGACGAGCGCACGGCCGTCTCGCCGTACGGCTCCGGCGCCCTGGCGGGCTCCTCGCTGGGCCTGGACCCGGAGGCGGTCGCCGCCGACCTCGGCTTCGAGCACGGCAGCGCCGGCAACTCCATCGACGGCACGGCCTCCCGCGACTTCGTGGCGGAGTTCGCCTTCATCACCGCGATGATCGGGGTCAACCTGTCCCGGATCGCCGAGGAGATCATCATCTGGAACACGAAGGAGTTCTCCTTCGTGACCCTGCACGACGCGTTCTCCACCGGCTCGTCGATCATGCCGCAGAAGAAGAACCCGGACATCGCCGAGCTGGCGCGCGGCAAGTCGGGCCGGCTGATCGGCAACCTGACGGGTCTCATGGCGACGCTGAAGGCCCTGCCCCTCGCCTACAACCGCGACCTGCAGGAGGACAAGGAGCCGGTCTTCGACTCCTGCGACCAGCTCGAGGTCCTGCTCCCGGCCTTCACCGGCATGATGGCCACCCTCACGGTCAACCGCGAGCGCATGGAGGAACTGGCGCCGGCCGGCTTCTCGCTCGCCACCGACATCGCCGAGTGGCTGGTGAAGCAGGGCGTGCCGTTCCGCGTGGCCCACGAGGTCGCGGGGGAGTGCGTGAAGGCCGCCGAGGCCGAGGGCAAGGAACTGGACGAGCTGACCGACGAGCAGTTCGCGAAGATCTCCGCCCACCTCACCCCGGAGGTGCGCTCGGTCCTCAACGTGCCCGGCGCCCTCGCCTCCCGCAACGGCCGCGGCGGCACGGCGCCCAGCGCGGTCGCCGTCCAGCTCGCCGAGGTCAAGGCGGACGTGGCGGCCCAGCACGCCTGGGCGACGGCGCCCCGCAAGGGACGCGGCTGACCGCGGCGAACAGGGCGCCCGCCGGCGCCGGAGCACCCCGAGCGGGGCGCCCGTCCGCGCCGGAGCACTTCGAGCGGGGCGCCCGCCGGCGCCGGAGCACCGCTCCGGCCGGGTCGTCGGCCGGACCAGCCGGACCAGGACGTCGTCGCGGGTTACGTTGGTCGCCAGCCGTACCGGAGCCGACCGAACGGAGCCCGCGATGTCCTTCGCCCGCCTGGCGACAGTGACCACGCCGACGAGCCACATCGGCCTCGGCCTGGCCGCGGTGGGCCGCCCCGGCTACATCAACCTGGGCCGCGACCAGGACCTCGGAGCGGACCGCAGCGTCGCGGCCCTGCGCGAGCGAACCCACGAGCTCCTCGACGCCGCCTACGCGCAGGGCGTGCGGTACGTCGACGCGGCCCGGTCCTACGGCCGTTCCGAGGAGTTCCTCGCCGACTGGCTGAACGCCCGCCCCGACATCGACGACGTCGTCGTCGGCAGCAAGTGGGGCTACACCTACACCGCCGACTGGTCCACCGACGCCGAACGGCACGAGGTGAAGGACCACGGCCTCGCGACCTACGAGCGGCAGCGCGCCGAGACCGGGGAACTCCTCGGCGACCGGCTCGACCTCTACCAGATCCACTCGGTGACCCCGGACAGCCCGGCCCTCACCGACAAGGAACTGCACGCCAGGCTCGCCGAGGCCGCCGCCGGCGGGCTCACCGTCGGCTTCTCCACCAGCGGCCCCGCCCAGGCCGACGCCATCCGTGCCGCGCTCGGGGTGACGGTCGGCGGCGAACCGCTCTTCCGTACCGTCCAGTCGACGTACAACGCCCTGGAGACCTCGGCCGGCCCGGCGCTGGCCGAGGCGCACGACGCCGGGCTGACGGTGATCGTCAAGGAGGGCATGGCCAACGGCCGGCTCGCCGCGCCGCACGCCCCGGACAGGCTGAAGGCGGTGGCGGAGGAGACCGGCCTCGGTTGCGACGCCGTCGCCCTCGCCCTGATCCTGCGGCAGCCCTGGGCCGGTGTCGTCCTGTCCGGCGCGGCGACGCCCGCCCAGCTCGCCTCGAACCTGCACGCGGCCGTCGTCGACCTCGACGCGGACCAGCTCACCCGGCTCGCCACCCTGGTGGAGGATCCGCACGCCTACTGGGAGCAGCGCGGACGGCTGCCCTGGCACTGACGGTCACCCGCTCCGGCACATCCCTCAGGCCGACCGCCATGAGTCACACATGCCTGATGTGAGACATCAATGTCTCATGTGGGCTACTCTTGTCTCATGGCTCTCGATCGTGATCACGTGCTGCGCAGCGCGGCCGCCCTGCTGACCCGCAAGTCCACCGCCACGATGGACGAGGTCGCCAAGGCCGCCGGGATCAGCCGCGCCACCCTGCACCGCCACTTCGCGGGACGCGACGCGCTCGTCCGCGCCCTGGAGGCGCTCGGCATCGCCGAGTGCGAGGCCGCCCTGGACGCGGCCCGCCTGGACGAGGGCCCGGCCGGCGAGGCGGTGCACCGCCTGGTCCGCGCCATCGAGCCCGCGGCCGGCCTGCTGGCCTTCCTCTACACCGAGAACCAGCTCTTCGAGGGCGAGGAGCAGAACCAGGGCTGGACCCGCCTCGACGAACGCCTCACGGGCCTGTTCCGGCGTGGCCAGGAGAGCGGCGAGTTCCGCATCGACCTCACCCCGGCCTGGCTCACCGAGGCGCTGTACGGCCTGCTGGCCTCCGGCGCCTGGGCGGTGGCCGAGGGCCGGGTGGCCGGCAAGGACTTCAGCTACATGGTCGTCGAGCTGCTGCTCGGCGGCGCACGACGTGCGAACGCACCCCTGAGAGAGGAATCATGACCAGCACCCTGCGGCCGGCCGTTACGACCGGGGCGGTGAAGCGCCCGGGCCGCTGGCTGGCGCTCGGCGTCCTCGTCCTGGCCGTGCTGCTGGTGGCCGTCGACGCCACCGTCCTCGGCCTCGCCACCCCCTACATCAGCGAGGACCTGCGCCCCTCAGGCACCCAGCTGCTGTGGATCGGCGACGTCTACTCCTTCGTCATCGCCGGCCTGCTCGTCTCCATGGGCAGCCTCGGCGACCGCATCGGCCGCAAGCGCATCCTGCTCGCCGGCGCCACCGCGTTCGGCGCGGTCTCCGTGCTGAACGCCTACGCGACCACTCCGGAACTGATGATCACGGCGCGGGCGCTGCTCGGCGTCGCGGGCGCCACCCTGATGCCCGCCACCCTCGCCCTGATCCGCAACCTGTTCCACGACCCGGGCGAGCGCAGTCTCGCCATCGGCGTCTGGGGCGCCACCGCCTCCGCCGGCACGGCCGTCGGCCCCATCGCGGGCGGCTTCCTGCTGGAGCACTTCTGGTGGGGATCGGTGTTCCTGATCAACCTGCCGGTCATGGCCGTGCTGGTCCTGGTCGGCATCCGCACGCTCCCCGAGTCCCGTAACCCCGCCCCCGGCCCCTGGGACCTGAGCAGCGTGGTGCTGTCCCTGGTCGGCATGTTCGGCATCGTGTACGCCGTCAAGGAGACCGCCGCGCACGGACTCGCGCCGGTCCCGCTCGCCGCGGGCCTGCTGGGCGCGGCCGCGCTGTACGGCTTCGTGCGGCGCCAGTTCGCCATGCCGGTGCCGCTGCTGGACATGCGCCTGTTCCGGCGCCGGGGCTTCAGCGGGGCGGTCCTCGCCGACCTGCTGACCGTGCTGGGCATGTCCGGCCTGGTGTTCTTCCTCTCCCAGTACCTGCAACTCGTCCAGGGCAGGCGTCCGTTCGAGGCTGGGCTGGCGGAACTGCCCGCGGCCGTGGGCGCGGTGGCGGCCGGTCTGGTCGCCGGCCGCGCGGCCCGCCGCTTCTCGGTGCGGGTGGTGGTCTCCGGCGGCCTGGCGGCGAGCGGCGCCGCGCTGGCCGTGCTGACGACGCTGAGCCGGTCGACGGGCTACCCGCTGCTCGGGGCCGCCCTGCTGGTCGTGGGCGTGGGCGCCGGCTTCTCCTTCACGGTGACCGCCGACGTCATCCTCGCCGGCGTCCCCAAGGACGAGGCGGGCGCGGCGTCCGCGGTCTCGGAGACGGCGTACGAACTCGGCGCGGCGCTGGGCATCGCCCTGCTCGGCTCCATCGTGACGGGCGCCTACCGCGGCTTCACCGGCCCGGCGGGCACCCCGGCCCAGGCCCACGAGTCACTGGGCGGCGCGGTGGAGGCGGCGAGGGGCATGCCGGCCGAGGCGGCCCGGCAGATGCTGGACGCCGCCCGCGACTCCTTCGTCCACGGCCTCCACCTGGCCTCGGGCGCGGGCGCGGCCGTCCTGCTCGCCACAGCGGCGGCGGCCTGGTTCCTGCTGAAGAACCAGAGACTGGAAGACACAGGCTGAGCGGAACGCCCCCCGAAAGGGGCGCCGGGAACTGCGCGACCAGTGGAGAAGCGCCTGCAGGCGCGATGGAGCAGCACCCCGCGGCGGTGACGGGCCGAACCGCCTGAGGCTTACGCCGCCTTCGCCTTGGTCGCGTACATGTCCACGTACTCCTGGCCCGACAGCCGCATGACCTCGGTCATCACCGAGTCGGTCACCGCCCGCAGCACGTAGCGGTCCCGGTCCATCCCCTCGTACCGCGAGAACTCCATCGCCTCGCCGAAGCGCACGGTCACCCGGCCGGGCCGCGGGATGCCCGAGCCGCCCGGCTGCAGCTTGTCCGTGCCGATCATGGCGAAGGGGACCACCGGCGCGCCCGTCATCAGGGTGAGCCGGGCGATGCCGGTGCGGCCGCGGTACAGGCGGCCGTCGGGGGAGCGGGTGCCCTCGGGGTAGATGCCGAAGATCCTGCCCTCCTCGAGGATGCGGCGCCCGGTCATCAGGGCCGCCACACCGCCGCGGCCGCCGTCGCGGTCCACCGGGATCATGCCGACGCCGGTGAAGAACCACGCCATGAGCCGGCCCTTGAGGCTCTTGCCGGTGACGTACTCGTCCTTGCCGATGAAGAAGACCTGACGGTCGCAGACCAGGGGCAGGATCATCGAGTCGATGAAGGTCAGGTGGTTGCCCGCGAGGATGACCGGCCCGTCCCCCGGAATGTGCTCCACGCCCTCCACCTGGGGGCGGAACATCAGACGCATGATCGGTCCGAGCACTGCCTTGATGAGCGCGAAGCGGGACAACGGGTCCTCCGATGTCGAGGTGAGCGATATGTGTCTGTGCAGGTGAGGACATTACTCGCGGCTCCGGGGGAAGCGCACATCGGGAAGGTCCGGTTCACCGAGGTCTTACGCGTTGTTGACGTTGGTTTACCTGCGGTGAAGCGCCGGAACCAGGCCTGGCGTCCGGTCGGGCGATGTGACGGACATCGCCCGGAGCCCGTACCGTTCCGGCTTCCCGCCCCGCCGCCGGGAAATCCCCGACACGCCGTCACATTCCGCCTTCCGGCGGACATCCGGTGTCACCCGCGCGTTCGAACGGGGGTCTCCCGTCCGTCACCCGGACACCCCTACGATCGGCGCGCACCGGCGCCCCGGATCCGGAGCGCCGGGAACGGACACGCAGCGAACGGCAGGAGGGCGCATGGACCGCATGGACGGCGACCGGGCGAACGAGCGGCGGCAGACCACCGGACGGCGGGCCGTGCTCGGCGCGGCGGTGCTCGGCGCGGGCGGGGCGGTCCTCGGACTGCCCGGCGCCGCCCGGGCGGCCGGCGCCGGGACGGCCGCGCACGGCGGGCGCGGGCTGAAGGGCCTGCCGGTGCCGACGATCATCGGGCACCGGGGGGCCAGCGGCTACCGCCCCGAGCACACCTTCGGCTCCTACGAGCTCGCCCTCGACCTCGGCGCGGACATCGTGGAGGCCGGTGACCTGGTGCCCACCCGGGACGGCCACCTCGTCTGCCGGCACGAGCCGGAGATCGGCGGCACCACGGACGTCGCCTCGCACCCCGAGTTCGCCGGCCGGAAGACCACCAAGGTGCTGGACGGCGTCTCCACCACCGGCTGGTTCACCGAGGACTTCACCCTCGCCGAGCTGAAGACGCTGCGCGCGGTCGAGCGCATCCCGGCCAACCGGCCGCACAACACCCTGTACGACGGGCGCTGGGAGATCCCCACCTTCGAAGAGGTCCTGAAGTGGCAGGACGAGCAGACCCGCAAGCGGGGCAGGCAGGTCTGGATCTACCCGGAGACCAAGCACCCCACCTACTTCCGCAAGCTGGGCCTCGGCCTGGAGGAGCGGGTGGCGAAGCTGCTGCGCAAGCACGGCAAGGACGGCCGGAACGCGCCGGTGATCCTGCAGTCTTTCGAGCCGACCAGCATCCAGCGGCTGAACCGGCTCGTCGACAACCCGCTCGTCGTGCTGCTCTCCTCGGCGAACAGCCGCCCCTACGACTTCGTCGACACCGGCGACCCGCGCACGGTGGCCGACCTCGTCTCGCCCAAGGGCCTGCGGGAGATCGCCGGTTACGCCCAGGGCATCGGGCCGACGCTGGACCTCGTCATCCCGAGGAAGGCGGACGGCACCCTCGCCGAGCCGAGCACGCTGGTCGCCGACGCGCACAGGGTCGGCCTCATCCTGCACCCCTACACCATGCGCAACGAGAACCCCTTCCTCCCGGCCGAGTACCGCAAGGGCACCGCGGCGGACGCCTACGGTGACGCCTTCGGCGCCTTCGCCGCGTACTTCGCCACCGGGATCGACGGCGTCTTCACCGACAACGCCGACACCGGCCTGCTCGCCCGGGCCGACTTCCTGGCCCGCTGACCTGGCGGCCCGCGTCAAGACCCCAGCGGGCTCCCACCCTTTCGGGGGGAGCGCGCGCCGTCCCGGAACCCGGCGCCGGGGCGGCGCGTCGTTGCGCGCATGACCCACCACCTGCTGGCGGCCCTCGGCCCCCTGCTCACCGCCGAGGCGTCCGCCGAGGCGCAGGCGTCCGGGAGCGAACCGGACGACCTCCAACAGGCCGTCTGGCTCAGGCTGCTGGAGCGGCTGGCAACCGGCGGCCCGCCGCCGGACCCGCACGGCTGGCTGCGCCGCGCCGTTCGCGCGGAGGCCCGCCGCAGCCGCCGTACCACCCGGCGCGAGCGGCCCTACGAGGCCGAACCGGCCGACGACGCGCGCCGCGGGCCCGAACAGCTCGTGCTCGCCGCGGCCCGGCACGACGCGCTGCGCGACGCGGTGCGCGCACTGCCGGGACGATGCCCGCGGCTGCTGGCGGCGCTGCTCTCGCCCAGGGACCCGACATACCGGGAGATCGCCGGGGAGTTGGGTATCTCACAGGGCAGTCTCGGACCGGAACGCTCCAGATGTCTGGGATGTCTGCGGCGATTGCTCGCACCGGAGGTTGCGGCCCGCTGAGCGCGGGGATAGGAGTGGGGGACGACCGGTGATCAGGTGAGCGGGAGGCGTGCGCACATGGGCATGAGCGTGACCATCTCGGTGGCGACCGAGCAGGACGCGGAGCAGATCTTCAGGCTCCAGTACCTGTGCTTCCAGAGCGAGGCGGCGCTGTACGGCAACTACCGCATCGACCCGCTCGTCCAGAGCCTGGAGTCCGTCCGTCAGGAGGTCGCCCAGGACTGCGTGTTCGTCGCACGGCTCGGCGCGGAGGTGGTCGGCTCGGTGTGCGGCAAGGCGACCGAGGACGGCGCGGCCGCCATCGGCAAGCTCTGCGTCCACCCCCGGCTCCAGGGCCACGGCATCGGCGCGCGGCTGCTGCGCGCGGCCGAGACGGCGCTGTCCGAGCAGCGCGGCGCCACCCGCTTCCGCCTGCACACCGGCCACCGCAGCGAGGGCAGCCTGCGCCTGTACCGCCGGGTCGGCTACGAGGCGGTGGGCCGGTCCACGGGCGCCGACGGCGTGGAGCTGATCGTGCTGGAGAAGCGGGCGGGCACGTACGCGGCTACCGCGTGACGCGCCGGCGGGACCGGCGCAGCCAGTACATCGCCGACAGCGGCAGCAGCACCGGGATGAAGACGTACCCCATGCCGTAGTCGGACCAGACGGTCGCGTCCGGGAAGGCCGAGGGGTCGGCCACGGTCCACGTGCCCACGATCAGCACGCCCGCGAGCTCGGCGGCACAGCACACCAGTGCCGCCCTGCGGGCCTTCTCCCCGCCCCGGACGAGCGAGTACGTGATGAACCCGTACACCACACCGGCCACCGCCGACAGCGAGTAGGCCAGCGGCGCCCGGTCGAAGTCCGTCGCGATCTGGTAGACCGAGCGCGACACCGCCCCGACCACCATCACGCCGTAGAACCAGACCAGCAGCATCCCCGGCCCGCTGATCAGCCGGGCCGGCTTCTCCTGCACCGCCGTCATCTCAGGCTCCCCAGATGTCATAGAGCCGCACCTCCAGCACGGCGAGCACCACACCGCCGGCGGCCGCCGTCACCGAGCCCCAGCGGGTCCGCTCGGCCAGCGACATGAAACCGGCCGCCGGCACACAGGCGAACGCGCCCAGCAGATACGCCAGGAAGATCGCCGTGCCCTGCTCCGGCTTCTCGCCCCGCGCCAGTTGCACGATGCCGACGACCAGCTGGACCACGGCCAGCAGGGACACCGCGGCCATGCCGATGAAGTGCCAGTCCTTGGTCGGCTGGTCCCGGTAGGCCGCCCAGCCGCACCAGGCGGCGAGCAGCAGCGCGGTGAGCCCGGTCACCAGCGTCAGGGCATTGAGCATGCGGTGACCTTATTACGGCGGAAACGCCCCGCCGCCGCCGACCCCGACGTACGCCGTAGGGTCTGGACCATGACGATCCACGCGCAAGCCCTCCTGTTCGACAACGACGGCACGCTGGTCTCCTCCCTGGAGTCCGTCGAGCGCTGCTGGACGCGCTGGGCGGGGGAGTACGGGATCACGGCCGAGGAGTTCGGCCGGGTGGAGCTGCACGGGCGGACCGCGGCGGAGATAGTCGCCGACCTGCTGCCCGCCCGCCTGGTCCCGGAGGCGGTCGCGCGGGTCGAACTGCTGGAGGTGGAGGACGTGCCGAACGGCGGGGTGCGGCTGCTGCCCGGGACGCGGGACTTCCTGGACTCGCTGCCCGCCGACCGCTGGGCCGTGGTGACCTCCGCGACCCGGCGGCTCGCCGAGGCCCGGCTGGACGCCGTCGGCATCCTGCCGAAGACGCTCGTCGCCGCCGACGACATCACCCGCGGCAAGCCCGACCCCGAGCCCTACCTGCTCGCGGCCCGGCAGCTCGGCGTGGACCCGGCCCACTGCGTGGTCTTCGAGGACGCCCCCGCCGGGCTCCAGGCGGGCCGCGCGGCCGGCATGACCACCGTGGCCTTGGCCACAACCCACCGGGCCGCCGAACTGCGGGCCGACCTGGTGGTCGAGGACCTATCGGCCTTGTCCGCACTGGCCACCGACCGGGGAGTGGAGATCTCGGTCCGCGGCTGAGCCCGCACCTCCCACTGTCCACGGCTGTCCACCATGCGGACAGCGGTCCCCGGTCAGCAGCGTCGGTCTGGTTTACTGATCGCATGACCACGACGAGCAGCCGCATCCCCGCGACCGAGGCGACCATGCCGCCCGGTGCTCGCTGTATGTGTCGAATGTGCGCCTTCTAGAGGGCCCCCGCACCACCTGAGCCTCGCGCCCCGAAGCGAGAGCCGTGGCCGGTCTCCGCAGCCGCGGCGACCGACGCCGCCCCCACTGCCCGAACGGCGTGGGGGGACCCGCACCGCGCACACGATGTTCTCTCCGGTTCCATCGCCACAGCGAGAACCGTGCCGCGTCCCTGACCGAATGCGACCAATGCACCCGTGCCCGGGCACACCCACGCCCGCGCACTCGACAGTGACGGAATCCCTGTGATCACCACATCGGGCCTGACCAAGGTCTACCGCTCCCGCGGCCGCGAGGTCACCGCCCTCGACGGCGTCGATCTCCACGTCCGCGAGGGCGAGGTCTACGGCGTCATCGGCCAGTCCGGCGCCGGCAAGTCCTCGCTCATCCGCTGCGTCAACCTGCTGGAGCGCCCCACCGCCGGCACCGTGACCGTCGCCGGCCAGGACCTCACCGCGCTCGCCGGGCGCGGCCCGCGGGCCGGCGGGGAACTGCGCAGGGCGCGCAGCCGGATCGGCATGGTCTTCCAGCACTTCAACCTGCTCTCCTCGCGGACCGTGCAGGACAACGTCGAACTGCCGCTGGAGATCCTCGGCAAGTCCGGCAAGGAGCGCTCCCGCAAGGCCCTGGAACTGCTCGACCTGGTCGGCCTCGCCGACAAGGCCAAGGCCCACCCCGCCCAGCTCTCCGGCGGCCAGAAGCAGCGTGTCGGCATCGCCCGCGCCCTGGCCGGCGACCCCAAGGTGCTGCTCTCCGACGAGGCCACCAGCGCCCTCGACCCGGAGACCACCCGGTCCATCCTCCAGCTGGTGCGCGACCTGAACCGGCAGCTCGGCCTGACCGTCCTGCTCATCACCCACGAGATGGACGTCGTGAAGTCGATCTGCGACTCCGCCGCCCTCATGGAGAACGGCCGGATCGTGGAGTCCGGCACGGTCAGCGAACTGCTGGCCACCCCGGGCTCCGAGCTGGCCGCCGCACTCTTCCCGGTCGGGGGCGAGGCCACCGGCGCCGACCGGACCGTCCTGGACGTCACCTTCCACGGCGAGGCCGCGACCCAGCCGGTCATCTCCCAGCTCTCGCGCACCTACAACATCGACATCTCGATCCTCGGCGCCGCCATCGACACCGTCGGCGGTCTCCAGATCGGCCGCATGCGCATCGAACTGCCCGGCCGCTACGAGGACAACGTGGTGCCGGTCGGGTTCCTGCGCGAACAGGGCCTGCAGATCGACGTCGTCGGGCACGACGGCCAGGAGCCCGTGCTGGTCGAGGAGGGTGCGAAGTGACCTGGTCCGAGATGTGGTCGCTGCTGGAGCCGGAATGCTGGAACACCGCCTACATGGTCGGCTGGTCCACGCTCATCGCCGTCGCCGGCGGTCTGCCCCTGGGCATCCTGCTGGTGCTCACCGAGCGCGGCGGCCTGCTGCAGAACGTCGTGGTGAACAAGGTCCTCGGGCAGGTCGTCAACATCACCCGCTCGATGCCGTTCATCATCCTCATGGTCGCCCTGACCAGCTTCACCCGGTGGGTCACCGGGACCAGCATCGGCCGTGACGCGGCCATCGTGCCGCTGGCCATCGGCGCCATCCCGTTCTTCGCCCGCCTCGTCGAGACGGCCGTCCGCGAAGTGGACGGCGGGCTGGTCGAGGCCGTGCAGTCGATGGGCGGCAACACCCTCACCATCGTCCGCAAGGTCCTGGTGCCGGAGGCCCTGCCGTCGCTGATCGCCTCCGCGACCACCACCCTCGTCGCTCTCATCGGCTACTCCGCCATGGCGGGCACCGTCGGGGCCGGCGGCCTGGGCGACCTCGCCGTCCGCTACGGCTACCAGCGCTTCGAGACCGGTCTGATGTGGGTGATCGTGGCGATCCTCGCCGTCGTCATCTCCCTCATCCAGTTCGCCGGCGACTACGCGGCCCGCGCCCTGCACCACCGCGGCGCCCGCTCCGGCCCCGCGCCGAAGCTCCGCCTGCTCAAGGCCAAGGAGCCCGCGGCCGCCGACGTCACCGACGTCGCCTGAGCGCCACCCCTCCAGAACTCCCCGTGCACCCATCACGGGGTCGCACCACCCTTATGGAAAGGCACTTTTCGTGCGTAACACCGCCAAGCTCACCACCGCCGTCCTCGCCGCCGGAGCCCTCACCCTCGGGCTCAGCGCCTGCGGCTCCGGCAAGGACTCCGCCGGCTCCTCCGACTACAGCGGCCCGTTGGTCGTCGCCGCGAGCCCGACCCCGCACGCCGAGATCCTGAACTTCGTCAAGAAGAACCTGGCGAAGAAGGCGGGTCTCGACCTGGAGGTCAAGGAGTTCACCGACTACATCACGCCGAACACGGCGACCGAGGACGGCTCGGTCGATGCCAACTACTTCCAGAACCAGCCGTACCTCGACGACTTCAACAAGAAGCGCGGCACCCACATCGCGCCCGTCGTCACGGTTCACCTGGAGCCGCTCGGCCTCTACTCCCACAAGGTGAAGAAGGTGGACGCCCTCAAGAGCGGTGCGACCATCGCCGTCCCGAACGACGCCGTCAACGAGGCACGGGCCCTGAAGCTGCTCGCCGGCAACGGCCTGATCACCCTCAAGGACGGCGTCGGCACCGAGGCGACCCCGCAGGACATCACCAAGAACCCGAAGAAGCTCCAGTTCAAGGAGGTCGAGGCGGCCCAGACCGCGCGCTCCCTGGACGACGTGGACGCGGCGGTGATCAACGGCAACTACGCCATCTCCTCCGGCATCAAGCCCGCCAAGGAGGCGCTGGTCCTGGAGTCCGCGAAGAACAGCCCGTACGGCAACTTCCTCGCGGTCAAGGAGGGCAACGAGAAGGACCCCCGGGTCAAGAAGCTCGCCAAGCTGCTGACCTCGCCCGAGGTGAAGAAGTTCATCGAGGACAAGTACCAGGGCTCGGTCATCCCGTCCTTCTGATCCCATATCGCCACGCACGGGGTCCGCGTCCTCACACGGCGCGGACCCCGTTGTGCGTTTGGGTGCTTTCATGCTGCATGCTGGGCAGTTCAGCAGCCCCTGAAGGTTTTTCCGAAGGTTACGGAGCGGCGCATGACTAGCACCTTCCCCAACATCTCCATCAGCACGGAGCGGTTGGTGCTGCGTCCCCTCGACGAGGACGACGTGCCCGCGATGACCGAGATGATGAACGACGAGCAGGTCGCCGCCTGGACCGACGTACCGCAGCCGTTCACCGAGGACGGCGCCCGGCACTGGATCACCGCCTGGGCACCCGCCGAACGCGCCGCCGGCCACGGCCTCGACCTCGCCGTCACCGAGTTCCTCACCCAGCGCCTGGTCGGCATCGTCCAGCTCACCAAGACCAACTGGGTAATCCGCTCCACCGAGCTGTCCTACATCATCGCACCCTGGGCCCGCGGCGAGGGCTACGCGTCCGAGGCCGCCCTCGCCACCGCCCACTGGCTCTTCGGCGACCAGGACTTCGAGCGCATCGAACTGCGCACCGCCGCCGGCAACACCGCCTCCCAGCAGGTCGCCCAGAAGATCGGCTGCATCAGCGAGGGCGTACTGCGCAACGCCTGCATAGTCCACGTCCGCACCGCCGACGGCGGCTGGACCGACGCGCGCACCGACTTCATCGTCTGGAGCCTGCTGCCGGAGGACCTGGAAGGCGGCGACGAGCAGTTCGCCGACACCGGTGGTTTCAGCTCCTACTCCGACTGGAACTGACACCAGCGGGGGCCGCACCGCGCCCTGCCCCGCCCCCGTCGCGCGCCCGTCGGCCGCACCAGGTACGCTCACGGAGCCCGCTCAGGGCCTCGCACCCCAGACGACCTGTGAAAACGGAGACTGACGACGATGGCCGACCGGGTCACGGTGATCGGCTGGGACGGCTCGCCGCCGACCGAAGCGGCACGCGCCGCCCTCGGCGCCGCCACGCTCGTGGCGGGCGCGGCCCACCACCTGGCGCTCCCCGAGATCCCGCCCGCCGCCGAACGCGTCCGCCTCGGCAGTGTCGCCCTGGCGGCCCGACGCATCGCCGCGCACCGCGGCACCGCCGTCGTGCTCGCCGACGGCGACCCCGGTTTCTTCGGCGTCGTACGGACCCTGCGCGCACCGGAGTTCGGGCTCGAGGTGGAGGTCGTCCCCGCCGTCTCCTCGGTTGCCGCCGCCTTCGCCCGCGCCGGCATGCCCTGGGACGACGCCCAGGTGGTCGTCGCCCACCGGCGCACCCTGCGCCGGGCCGTGAACGTGTGCCGGGCCCACACCAAGGTCGCCGTCCTCACCTCACCGGGCGCCGGACCCGCCGAACTCGGCCTCCTCATGGAGGGAGTCCACCGGACCTTCGTCATCTGCGAGGAACTGGGCACCGAGCACGAACAGGTCACCGTCGTCACCTCGGACAAGGCCGCCGACCACACCTGGCGCGACCCCAACGTCGTCATCGTCGTCGGCGGCCGGGCGGCGGCGGTCGAGGACGGCGGCTGGATCGCCGGGCGCGACCCGGGCGCCGGGCCGCGCGGCTGGGTGCAGCCGGACGAGGCGTACGCCGAGCACGGCGGCCTCGGCGAGGGCGAGACCCAGCTGCTGCGGGCCGCCCAACTCGCCCGCCTCGGACCCCGCGTCGGCGACCTCGTCTGGGACATCGGCTGCGGCAGCGGCGCGTTGGCCACCGAGGCCGCGCGCGCCGGGGCCGCGGTCATCGCCGTCGACCGGCTGCCCGAGGCCTGCGCCCGGACCGAGGCGGCCGCGCGCCGCTTCGGTGTCCAGCTCCAGATGGTCCACGGCACCGCCCCGCACGTCCTGGAGAACCTGCCCGAACCCGACGTCGTACGCGTGGGCGGCGGGGGTGCGGCCGTGGTCTCCGCGGTCGCCGACCGCCGGCCGCAGCGCATCGTCACCCACGCCGCGACCCGCGACGAGGCCGAACTCGTCGGCCGCGGGCTGACCGAGCACGGGTACCGGGTCGAGTGCGCCCTGCTGCAGTCCGTCGAACTGGACACCAGGGCCTGGCGGGAGACCGAGCGGAACGTCGCGTTCCTGCTCAGCGGGGTCCTGGTCGATCGCGCCCCGTGATCCTGTTGTCGTACCGCGCGCGGTAGGCTGGCCGATCGTTGTACCGCACCGGTGGCCCGGAGCTTCGTTCATCAATGTCCGGAAAGCGCGCCCGTTTTGGGGTGGGGTGTGGTACGGCACAACCTGAGGACGCGCAACGTGGCGCAGTCCACAGCGGGCTGTCGCGGATCATGCTGTCGCGACGGCGGAACGGCCGGGACAATGCCACTGAATGGCTTTGTCGCCTTTTCCGGGCGGTCGTTCGTGCCGCTGGGCACGCACGCTCGTTCTTCACTACGGGGCGGTCGGTGCGCCGTCCCGGGTGAGCTGGTCGTAGAGAAGCACTAACCGATGGGCGAGGGGTACGCATGACCGACACCGGCCAGGTCCCGGCCGAGGGACAGCCGGAGAGCGCAGGCATGGTGGAGCAGCCGGGCGTCCCCGCGCACGGTGCGTACACCTACCTCTCCGAGCTTCCCGCCGAGGACGAAGACCTGCTGCTGCCGGGCGCTCAGGGCGCCTGGGGCAACGAGGTTCCGCCGCCCGCGCCGGAACCCGTCGTCGAGGCCTTCCACGAGCCCGGCCCGCACGAGACGGCCGGCCGGGACAGCGGCTCCGTCGACCTGAGCGGCGTGCGGCTGCCCGACTCGGGGCCGGTGTCCGTGACCCCTTCACCCATTCTCTCGGCCCCCCACGACGCGGCGGCGGCAGCCGCGCAGCAGCCGCGCCGGCCGCTGCACCTCGGCCCGCCGATCCCCGACGCCTCCGCCAGCCCGGTCCGCTCCCTCGCCGACCGCGGCCCGGCCGGGGCGCCGGTCCGGCAGCCCGGGCCGGCCACGACAGGGCCGGCCACGACCGGGTCCGAGTACCTCGACGCCCAGGCCCTGCCGAACGGGACCCCGCAGAGCGCGGCCCCCTGGGGCGCCGCGCCGGCCGCCGCCGCTCAGGCGGGCGCGCAGGCGCCGGCCGCGGAGACGGTCGCTCCGGCCGTGGAAGCAGTCGTGCCGGCCGGTGAGCCCGAGCCCACCGCCGACGCCACCGGTGCGGCCCAGGCCGCGGTGGCCCGCCTCGCCACCCAGGCGGCGGCGCAGCCGCAGCCCGAGGAGCCGCAGGCGCCCGCCGCCGACCAGGGCGTGCACGGCCACGACGGGGTGCAGCCCGCGCACGGCCACGACGGCGTGTACCTCTCTCCCGCCGCCGACCAGGGGCAGAGCGACGAGGGCGACGCCCTTCCGGCGGACACGGCTCAGGAACCGCAGGCCGCGGCCTTCCCCGGTGCGGACGGCGCCGAGGACGGGCCGACGGCGGAGGCGTCACCGTTGACGGCCGAGGCCGCCGTGCCCGTGCCCGGGCCCGAGGCCGGGGACGCCGGGGAAGCGGTTCAGGACCCCGGTGCTACGCCGGGTGCCGAGCCGGCCCAGGCGGTCGCCGGCCCGGACGCCGCGGAGCAGGCCCCTGCGGCTGTCGACGCGCAGGCACCGGCCGCGGCGCGTCCCGAGGCGGTCCAGCCGCCCGAGCCCGTGGCGTCCGGTGAGGCCGCCGAGCCCCTCCAGCCGGAGGGGAGGAACACCCCCGCCGGCGCCGACACGGCGCCCGCCGAGACGGTGCCTGTCGAGACGGTGCCTGTCGAGACCGTGCCCGCCGGGGACGCCCCGGGCGTCGACGCGGCAGCCGGCGCAGTCGCGGAAGCCGACGGCACCGTCCTGGCACAGGATGTGGCCGCAGTGGCCGACGTCGCCGCCGTCGCGCCTGAGGACGTGACCGGGGACACGACCGAGCAGGCCGAGCAGGCCGAAGCCGCTCCGGTGGCCGAAGCCGCTCCCGCTCCCGTCGCGCCCCAGCCCGCCGAGCCCCAGCCTGCCGCGCCCGTCGAGATCCCGGTCGCCGCAACCGCGCCCGCGCAGGCCGAAGCCGCCGTACCCGCAGCCGCGGCGGAGCCGCCGCAGGCGCCCGAGCCCGCGCAGGCCCCGGAGGCCGCACCGGCCGCCCAGCCCGTCGCCCCGGCGGCGGAAGCCGAGACGGCGACCGCGGCCACCGTGGCGCCCGCGCCCGCCGCACCCGTCACGCCCGACGGCGGCACGGCGACCGCTCAGCAGCCGCAGCAGCCCCAGCAGCCCGACGACCAGCCCGGGGCCTCCGCGCCGGACGGCACCGCCACGGGCACGACGCCCGCCCCGGCCGACGGCCACGGCGCGCCCTCGGGCCCGCAGCACCAGCCCGCCGCCGCGCCCGCACCGACCGCCGCCGAGGCCGTGACGCCGCCCGCGCCCGCCGAGGAGGCGGACCCGGCCGCGGTCGCCGAACCCCAGCCCTCGGCCGTTCCGCCGCAGGCGGGCCCCGAGCAGCCGCTCGGGCAGTTCGTGCCCGTGGACGGACAGGTGCCGACCACCCCGCACCTGGCCCCGACCCCGCCGCACCCCCTGGTGCTGCCCGCCCAGGGCCGGCCGGAGCCGGTGGCCGCGGTCCCCGCGCCCCGCGGGGCCGAGGCCGCCGGGGCGCCGGACGCGCCGGACGGCGAGGCCGCCGCCGGCGTACAGCACGCGGAGGACCTGCGGACCAGGGCCGCCGACCAGGAGGAGAGCACGGCCGCGGCGGAGGACGAGCCGAGACGGTCCGCCGGACCGGCCGCGCCGGCCTACGACGACGCCGAGCGCGAGGCCGTCCTGAAGGTGATGCGCGAACGCCGTGACATCCGCAACGGCTTCCGCGGCGACCCGATCCCGCACGAGGTGCTGCTGCGAGTCCTGGAGGCGGCCCACACGGCGCCCTCCGTCGGCCACTCCCAGCCCTGGGACTTCGTCGTCATCCGCTCCGCCGAGACCCGGCGGGCCATGCACGAACTCGCCATGCGCCAGCGGGACGCCTACGCCAAGTCGCTGCCCAAGGGCCGGGCCAAGCAGTTCAAGGAACTCAAGATCGAGGCCATCCTCGACACCCCGGTGAACATCGTCGTCACAGCCGACCCCACCCGCGGCGGCCGCCACACCCTCGGCCGGCACACCCAGCCGCAGATGGCCCCGTACTCCGCCGCGCTCGCGGTGGAGAACCTGTGGCTCGCCGCACGCGCCGAAGGCCTCGGCGTCGGCTGGGTCAGCTTCTTCGACGAGCGCGAGATGGTCCGCGCCCTCGGCCTGCCCGAGCACCTCGAGGTCATCGCCTACCTGTGCGTCGGGTACGTCGACGAGTTCCCGGACGAGCCCGAGCTGATGCAGGCCGGCTGGTCCAAGCGGCGCCCGCTGTCCTGGGTGGTGCACGAGGAGACGTACGGCCGCCGCGCCCTGCCCGGAGAGGAACCCCACGACCTGCTTGCCGAGACCGTCGCACAGATCCGCCCGCTCGACGCCAAGGCCCTCGGCGAGGCCTGGGAGCGCCAGAAGCGCATGACCAAGCCGGCCGGTGCGCTCGGCATGCTGGAGATCATCTCCGCTCAGCTCTCCGGGCTGTCCCGGCAGTGCCCGCCCCCGATCCCGGAGCCCGCGGCCGTCGCCATCTTCGCCGGCGACCACGGGGTGCACGCCCAGGGCGTGACTCCCTGGCCGCAGGAGGTCACCGCGCAGATGGTGGCCAACTTCCTCGGCGGGGGAGCGGTCTGCAATGCCTTCGCCGGCCAGGTCGGCGCCGAGGTGTGCGTCGTGGACGTCGGTGTCGCCGCCGACCTGCCGGCCACCCCGGGCCTGCTGCCCCGCAAGATCCGCGGCGGCACGTCCGACATGACCACCGGCCCGGCGATGACCCGCGAGGAGGCCAAGGCCGCCATCGAGGTAGGCATCGAGACCGCCCGCGACCTGGTGGCGGCCGGCAACAAGGCGCTGCTCACCGGTGAGATGGGCATCGCCAACACCACGGCGTCCGCCGCGCTGATCTCGGTGTACACAGGCGCAGACCCGGCCGAGGTCACCGGCCGGGGCACCGGCATCAACGACGAGACGCTGGCCCGCAAGACCGAGGTCGTCCGCCGCGCCCTGGAACTGCACCAGCCGGACCCGGCCGACCCGATCGGCGTCCTCGCGGCCCTCGGCGGCTTCGAGCACGCGGCCATGGTCGGCCTGCTCCTCGGCGGCGCCTCACTGCGCACGCCGGTGATCCTGGACGGCGTCAGCGCCGGCGCCGCGGCCCTGGTCGCCCGCGCCATCGCCCCCGAGGTCCTCGCCGCCTGCATCGCCGGCCACCGCAGTGCCGAGCCCGGCCACGTGGCGGCGCTCAACAAGCTCGGCCTGCGTCCCCTGGTCGACCTCGACCTCCGCCTCGGCGAGGGCACGGGCGCCCTGCTGGCGCTGCCCCTGGTCCAGAGCACCGCACGGGCGATGCACGAGGTCGCGACGTTCGACTCGGCGGGGGTCACGGAGAAGTAGCGGCCGCCCGCAGCGGGCGGTCCGGTGCCCAGCCACCGGACCGCCCGTGCCCCCGCTCGCTCCCACGCCTTAAAATCCCCACGTCAGGGCCGCTCCAACGCCGCGGCGCGCCCATCGCAGAGCTGCTCGAGGAGCCCTCCCTCATGGCCGAACACCCCGCCTACCCCGTAGGCCTCCGCCTCTCCGGCCGCCGCGTGGTCGTCCTCGGCGGCGGCCAGGTGGCCCAGCGCCGCCTCCCGGCGCTGATCGCGGCGGGCGCCGACATCGTCCTCGTCTCCCCGCACGCCACGCCCTCCGTCGAGGCCATGGCCGACGGCGGCGAGATCACCTGGGAGCGCCGGCCGTACGCGCCGGGCGACCTGGAGCAGGCCTGGTACGTCCTCGTCGCCACCAGCGACCCGGAGACCAACGAGGCCGCGTCCGCCGAGGCGGAGCGCAACCGGGTCTGGTGCGTACGCTCCGACGACGCCGACCGGGCGACCGCCTGGACCCCGGCGACCGGACACAGCGAGGGCGTCACGGTGGCCGTCCTCACCACGGACGCCCGCGGCCGCGACCCCCGGCACACGGCGGCCGTCCGCGACGCGGTGGTCGAGGGCCTGCGCGACGGCACCCTCGTCGCCCCGCACCACCGCACCCGCACCCCCGGCGTCGCGCTGGTCGGCGGCGGCCCCGGCGACCCGGACCTGATAACCGTCCGCGGCCGCCGTCTCCTCGCCGAGGCCGACGTGGTCATCGCCGACCGCCTCGGCCCACGCGACCTGCTCGCCGAACTCCCGCCGCACGTCGAGGTCATCGACGCGGCGAAGATCCCTTACGGCCGATACATGGCCCAGGAGGCCATCAACAACGCCCTGATCGAGCACGCCAAGCGAGGCAGGTCGGTGGTGCGGCTCAAGGGCGGCGACCCGTTCGTCTTCGGCCGGGGCATGGAGGAGGTCCAGGCGCTCGCCGAGGCCGGCATCCCGTGCACGGTGGTGCCCGGCATCTCCAGCTCCATCTCCGTGCCCGGGGCGGCCGGCATCCCCGTCACCCACCGGGGCGTGGCCCACGAGTTCACCGTGGTCAGCGGCCATGTCGCCCCCGACGACGAGCGCTCCCTGGTCGACTGGCCGTCCCTGGCGCGGCTGACCGGCACGCTGGTGATCCTGATGGGCGTCGACAAGATCGGGAAGATCGCCGAGACCCTCGTCGCGCACGGCAGGCCGCCCGAGACCCCCGTCGCCCTCGTCCAGGAGGGCACGACGGCCGCCCAGCGCCGCGTCGACGCCACCCTCGCCACGGTCGCCGAGACCGTACGCACCGAGGACGTCCGGCCCCCGGCGGTCATCGTCGTCGGCGAGGTCGTCGGCGTGGGCCCCGAACCGGCGGCCTGATCACGGACGGCCGGGGGCGGCCCGCCCTCACCCCGGCCGTCGGCAACCCACCCATCCCAGGACAAGGCAGCAGCACCCCGTGGCCCAGCTCATCACCATCGAGGACCCCGACGACCCGCGCCTGCGCGACTACACGGACCTGACCGACGTCGAGCTGCGCCGAAGGCGCGAGCCCGCCGAGGGCCTGTTCATCGCCGAGGGCGAGAAGGTCATCCGAAGGGCCGGGGACGCCGGGTACGAGATGCGGTCCATGCTGCTGTCGGAGAGGTGGATCGAGGCCATGCGGGACGTCATCGACGACATGCCCGCGCCGGTGTACGCGGTCAGCCCGGACCTGGCCGAGCGGGTCACCGGCTACCACGTGCACCGCGGGGCCCTCGCCTCCATGCGGCGCAAGCCGCTGCCGGCGGCGGCGGAACTGCTGCGGACCGCCCGGCGGGTGGTGGTCATGGAGGCGGTCAACGACCACACCAACATCGGCGCCATCTTCCGCTCGGCGGCCGCGCTCGGCATGGACGCCGTGCTGCTCTCGCCCGACTGCGCCGACCCGCTGTACCGGCGCAGCGTCAAGGTCTCGATGGGCGCGGTCTTCTCCGTGCCCTACGCCCGCCTGGAGACCTGGCCCAAGGGCCTGGACCCGGTCCACGAGGCCGGCTTCTCCCTCCTCGCGCTCACCCCCGACGACAGGGCCCGCACCCTGGACGAGGTCGCCCCGCACCGGATGGACCGGGTGGCCCTGATGCTCGGCGCCGAGGGCGGCGGCCTGTCCGCGCGGGCCCTGGCCGCCGCCGACGAGTGGGTCCGCATCCCGATGTCGCACGGCGTCGACTCGCTGAACGTCGGCGCGGCCGCCGCGGTGGCGTTCTACGCGGTGGCCGCGGGACGCCCGGAAGCCTGAACCGGCGGCGCCGGCCGCCCGTCCGGCGACGGGCCGGGGCCGGCCCCCGCGTGCTGTGCCTGCCGCCGCCCGTCGTCGCCGAGACCCCGCGCCGGGCCCTGACAGCCCTGCGCGACCGCGATCCCGAGCGCGACCAGCAGCGTCACCACCACGAAGACGAACAGCCGCTGGCGCAGCAGCCGCGGATTGGCCGGCCGCAGCCGGCTCCCCTTCGGGCGCGGGGCCTGCCGCCCGGCGCCGCTGCGCGGAGCGGGCCGGCTGCCGGAGCGCGGACCGCCGCCGCGCGGCACGGGAGTGGGCCTGGCCGTGCCCGGCCGTGAGGGCGCCGGTCCGCCGCGCGGGACGCCGCCGCCGCGGACCGGCGCACCGCCCCGCGCGGGCGTGTTCCCGCGGGGCACCGGGGTGCCGGGAGCCGTGCGCCGCTGGGTGCGCTGCTGCTCGGGGTAGGTGTCGACGAGCCGTCCGGTCGGCAGGTCCGCCTGCGCGGCGCGCGGCCCGGGCGGCCGTACGTCGGCCAGGCCCTGTGCCTCACGGGCGGCGATCTCCTTGAGCCGCAGCGACAGTTGCAGCGTGCTCGGCCGGTTGTCGGGGTCCTTGGCCAGACAGGCCCGTACCAGCGGGGCCAGGGCGTCCGGCACGCCGTGGAGATGCGGCTCCTCGTGCACCACGCGGTACAGCATCACCTCGGAACTGCCCTGCCCGAACGGCGAGTCGCCGGTCGACGCGTAGGCCAGCGTCGCGCCCAGCGAGAACACGTCGGTCGCCGGCGTCACCACGGCGCCGCGCACCTGCTCGGGGGCGAGGAAGCCCGGCGAGCCGACCGCGGTGCCGACGTGGGTGAGCGTGGAGGCGCCGGTGGCCCAGGCGATGCCGAAGTCGATGATCCGCGGCCCCTTCGGGGACAGCAGGATGTTGGACGGCTTCAGATCCCGGTGCACGACACCGGCCTCGTGCACGGCGACCAGCCCCTCGGACAGCGCCGCCCCGATCGCCGCAGCGTCGGCCGCGCAGAGCGGTCCGTCGTCGGCGACCTTGTCGTGCAGGGAGGGCCCGGGCACGTACTGCGTGGCGAACCAGGGCCGCTCGGCCTCCAGGTCCGCGGCCACCAGCCGGGCGGTGCACCCGCCCCTGATCCGCCGGGCCGCCGAGACCTCGCGGGCGAAGCGCGACCGGAACTCCTGGTCCTCCGCCAGGTCGGGCCGGATCACCTTGAGCGCGACCCGCTGCCCCTTCTTGTCGGAGCCGAGGTAGACCACGCCCATCCCGCCCGCGCCGAGCCGTCGGTGAAGCCTGAACGAGCCGACGACGCGCGGGTCCTCGCGCCTCAGGCGCATCATCGCCATGTTCATCCCCGCTGCCCGGTCCCTGTGACGTGGCACAGCTTACGTTTCCGTGGCCGCCCGCGCGCATAGGCCGCGCCCTCTCGCCCCGAGGGATTGTCCACCGCGGGCGGCCCGGGTGAGAGTCGGTCAGGAAGCCATGGCCGACAGCACCCTTGAGGTGAGGGCGACTCCAACCGGGCTTCCGCTGACGGTCGTTGACCCGGCGTGCGCCGACCAGGCGCAGGCCACGCCGGGCGGGGCCCGGCGCCCGCGGACGGACCGGGCCCCGCCCGGCGGGACGGGCCGCCGGACGATCGGGACACCCGTCGCCGACCGCCCGGAATCGGAGGAAGTGATCGAACTCACTCGAAGTGTCACATCGGCAGGACCGGACATGAGGGGACACAGCGGACGCCCCCTCCGGGAAGACCCCGAGAGTCAGGTTCATGTCTCCACCCAGGGGAGTACGCCTCCGGTCGCCGCTCATCCTCCGGGAGGCCCGGCAATCGGTACGAGGGCATGACGCCCGCCCGGGCCCACGCGCCTAGATTTGAGGTCAAGCGGCGGGTGCAGCACTCGTCCCCCGAGGTCAAGCACCCGCCGCTGCAAGGACAACAGACACGGTCAGGAGAGGGACCATGGCCCACACGGCACCGCGGCGCACGACGTTCGCCCCCCGCCGCACGGGCCGCCGCCACCCCCTGGTGGCGACGCTGATGGCCCTTCCCCTGGCGGCCCTGCTCCTGATCGTCTTCGACGGCTGGGAGACGGTGGCCACACAGGCGTCGTCCGTGGGTGTGATGCTGGGGCGCTGAGCGGCGACCCCAGGCCCGGAAGAGCGGTCCGGGCGGGGACATCCATCCATGAAACCCCGTGGGGACGGGGGTGCGGCGGACGGCAGCAATGCCGGCGCAGCTGGAGAGCTGCGCCGGCATTACGCCGTTTCCCCACCACCGGTCACCAAATCTCGCGCGGCTCGACGCACCGGACCCTCCGAGCTGGTCGCACGAGTTCGCGCAGCCGTGACGACCGGGCCTGCGCTGCGCGGATCGGGGCGCCGGGCCCTCCGCGCTGGTGGCAACAGGCTCGCGTAACCGTGGAGACCGGGCCTGCGCTGCGATGGGCGCCGGCCCCTCCGAACTGCGGGCACGCGAGCTGCGGGCATGCGTGCCGCTAGGGGCGGCACGGGTGGGCGGGGGCCCCGCTCGAGCGAAGCCGAGAGTGGGGGAGGCACCCCGCCGGCGCGGGCAAGCGGAAACACCCCTCGTCCAGCGACAGCACGGGACACCTCACAGCACCGCCCCGCGCCACCCCGGCACAGCCCAGCCAAGCACGGCCCAGCACAGCACAGCTCAGCCAAGCCCATGCCTGCACCGCCCCCCTCCGCAGGCGTACCCTCAGCCGACACCCCACCGCCCCGCGAGGCCGAAGTGAACCTCCTCAACGCCCTGTCCACGAAGGCCCGAGCCGCAGCCCACCCCGACTCCCGCCACCCCGGCGGAGCCCCCTGCACCTGCCCCGCCACAACCCTCGCCGACCGCCCCGACGCCACAGTCGTACGGCACGCCGGAACCGTCGCCAAGGCCCACGCCCCGCACACCGACCCCGCCGAACTCTCCCTCCGCCTGGCCACCGCCGCCCGCCTCCCGGACATCCTCCTGCCCCCGCTCACCACCGCCCCCACCACCCTCCACGCCCCCGCCTCCCACACCTCCGACCCGATCCCCGCCCCGCGCACCCCGGGCCGAAATCCCGCCCCCACCCCGCCCCACCGCCTCGTCACCCTCTGGCCCTACGGCACCCCCGTCGCCCCGGACGACCCCGAGGCCGCCCCCTGGGAAGCGGCAGCCACCCTCCTCGCCCGCCTGCACCGATCCGCCCCGGGCGACCAGGCCCCGCCCCCCATGCGCGGCCCCGCCAAGGCCGCTCACGCCCTGACGCGTCTCCGCGCGGCCCTGAACACCACCCCCCACCCGGCCGGCCCGCCCGTCCTCCGCGCCTGGTCCGCCCTCCCCGCGTGGGCCCGTGCCGAGGCCCCGATGCCCGGCACCCCGGCCCTGTGCCACGGAGACCTGCACCTCGGTCAGCTCGTTCGGCACCCGGCGCCGGACGGCCCCTGGCGGCTGATCGACGTGGACGACCTGGGGCCGGGCGTCCCGGCCTGGGACCTCGCCCGCCCCGCCGCCTGGTACGCCTGCGGCCTGCTCCCGCCCGGGGAGTGGGCCCGTTTCCTCACCGCCTACCGCGAGGCCGGCGGCCCCGCGGTACCGGCGGACGGCGATCCCTGGGCCGCCCTGGACGTCCCGGCCCGCGCGCTCACCGCGCAGACCGCGGCCCGCGTCCTCACCAAGGCGATCGCCGCCGGGCGCCCACTGGACGAGGTGGAGCGTGCCCTGATCGACGCCTGTGCCCGAATGAGCTCCGTAACCGGCCAGTTGGCGTCCGGTTCCCCGGCGTAGGGTGCAACCGACCGGGGCCGCACGGAGTCTGCCCTGGGAGAACAGCAAGCAGGACCGACCGGCGAGGAGTTGAGCCGACCATGCAGTGTCCGAAGTGCCATGCGCCGATGCACACCTACAACCGCAACGGCATTCAGATCGAGCAGTGCAGCGGCTGCCGCGGCATCTTCCTCGACTACGGCGAGCTGGAGGCGCTGACCCGCCTGGAGTCCCAGTGGTCCCAGCCGGCGCCCCCGCCTCCGCCGGCCCCCCAGGCGTACCCGGCCCCGTCCGCCCCCGCCTGGGGCGCCCCGCACGGCGGTGGTCACCACGGCGGCCACTACGGCGGTCACCACCGCCACAAGAGCTTCGGCCACATGCTGTTCTCCAGCTGAGCCGGGACCACGAAGAAGCCCCCGGCCGTACGGGACGGCCGGGGGCTTCTTGCTGTGTGGACGATACTGGGATTGAACCAGTGACCTCTTCCGTGTCAGGGAAGCGCTCTCCCGCTGAGCTAATCGTCCGCGGGCTGTGACGCGCGAGTCACAGACAGTGCGCGATACTGGGATTGAACCAGTGACCTCTTCCGTGTCAGGGAAGCGCTCTCCCGCTGAGCTAATCGCGCGGGTTCGGAACCTGCCGTACGAGCCGGTGGATCCAGTGGACGATACTGGGATTGAACCAGTGACCTCTTCCGTGTCAGGGAAGCGCTCTCCCGCTGAGCTAATCGTCCTTGGAGGTGGAGACGGGATTTGAACCCGTGTAGACGGCTTTGCAGGCCGTTGCCTCGCCTCTCGGCCACTCCACCAGGAGTGTAGGGGATCGGGATGACCCCTTCTTCCTTCGAGCGGACGACGAGGCTCGAACTCGCGACCTCAACCTTGGCAAGGTTGCGCTCTACCAACTGAGCTACGTCCGCCTGTCGTTTCGGTCCGCTCTCGCGTCCCGGCGACGTGTTGAACTCTAGCGGATTCCCGGGCCAGCACAAAAACGCGTTTGCGCAGCGTGCTGCGCTGCACTCGCCGGATGAGGCGGCCGGCGGCTCCCGGGGGACGTCTCCCGGCCGCGTTTCGGACACCAGCCCTAGACTCGACCACGTGCTCCACCACCCTTCCGGCCCACCTCCCCTGGCCCGCTTCGGCACTCGCCTCGCCACCGGCCTGCTCGACGTCACCGACGATCCCGCCGCCCTGGACTCGTCCGGTTTCTGGGCGGTCAGCGCGGACTTCGAGGGGCGGCTGACCTGCGCACGGTTCGCCGAGGTGCGGCAGGAGCCGGTGCCCGCCCCGGTGCCCGGCGGCTGGCGCGGTCCGGCGGTGGCCGACTGGACCTCCTCCCTGGACCGCGCCGGGTACACCGCGGCCGTGGACCGGATCCGCGAGCACATCGCGGCCGGCGAGGTCTACCAGGCCAACCTCTGCCGGGTGCTGAGCGCGCCGGTCGCCCCGGACGCCGACGTGGACGCCCTGACCGCCCTGCTGGCCCGCGGCAACCCGGCGCCGTACGCGGGGACCGTCCGGCTGCCCGGACACGGCGTGGAGATCGCCACCGCCTCGCCCGAGCTGTTCCTGCGCCGCGCCGGCGGCACCGTCGAGTCGGGCCCCATCAAGGGCACCGGCCGCACCGAGGCCGACCTGCTGGAGAAGGACCACGCCGAGAACGTGATGATCGTGGACCTGGTCCGCAACGACATCGGACGGGTCTGCGCCACCGGCAGCGTGAGCGTCCCCGACCTGTGCGCCGTGGAGAAGCACCCCGGCCTGGTCCACCTGGTCTCGACGGTCCGCGGTGAACTGCGCCCGCACACCGGCTGGCCGGAACTGCTCGCCGCGGCCTTCCCGCCCGGCTCTGTCACCGGCGCCCCCAAGTCCAGTGCCCTGAGGATCATCGAAGCCCTGGAGCCCGCCCCCCGCGGTCCCTACTGCGGAGGGATCGGCTGGGTGGACGCCGACCGGGGCACGGGCGAGCTGGCCGTCGGCATCCGCACCTTCTGGATCGACCGCTTCGGCCCCGGTGCGCCGGTGCTGCGTTTCGGCACCGGCGCCGGGATCACCTGGGGATCCGACCCCGAGGGGGAGTGGCGGGAGACCGAGCTGAAGGCGTCCAGGCTGCTCGCGGTAGCGTCGGGGCTGTACGAGGAAAGTGGAGGGACTCTCACATGAGGATCTGGCTGGACGGCGGACTGCGGGACATCGACTCCGCCCGGGTCTCCGTCTTCGACCACGGGCTGACCGTCGGCGACGGCGTCTTCGAGACGGTGAAGGCCGTCGACGGCAAGCCGTTCGCGCTCACCCGGCACCTGGACCGGCTGACCCGCTCGGCCCGCGGCCTGGGCCTGCCCGACCCCGACCTCGACGAGGTCCGCCGCGCCTGCGCGGCCGTCCTCGAGGCCACCCCGATGCCGTTCGGCCGGCTGCGCGTCACCTACACCGGCGGCCACGGGCCGCTCGGCTCGGACCGCGGCGAGCACGGACCGACGCTGGTGGTCGCCCTCGGCGACGCCGTCCGCCGCCCGGAGACCACCGCGGTGATCACGGTGCCCTGGACCCGTAACGAGCGGAGCGCGGTCACCGGCCTGAAGACCACCTCGTACGCCGAGAACGTGGTCGCCCTCGCGCGCGCCCACCGGCACGGCGCCTCCGAGGCCCTGTTCGGCAACACGGTCGGACAGCTCTGCGAGGGCACCGGGTCGAACGTCTTCGTCGTCCTGGACGGCGAGATCCACACCCCGCCGGTCGCCTCCGGCTGCCTCGCCGGCATCACCCGTGCCCTCGTGGTGGAGTGGACCGGCGCCAAGGAGACCGATCTGCCGCTGGACGTGCTGGAGCGCGCCGAGGAGGTCTTCCTGACCTCCAGCCTGCGCGACGTGCAGGCCGTGCACCGGGTCGACGACCGGGAACTGCCCGGCGCCCCGGGCCCGGCGACCCTCAAGGCGATGCGGATCTTCGACGAGCGTTCCGGCCACGACCTCGATCCGTGACCGGCGCGAAATTCGGCTGACCCGGGGCCGCCGAACGGGTAGAACACCCGTGATGACCACGACCCTGCGGCCGGCCGAGCCGCTTCAGCACAACGCCGACGGCACACGCTCACGCCGGTACCAGGTGTGCGTCAACAGCCGTCCCGTCGGCGTGCTCCACCTCGGCACCTCGGCGAACCTGGGCGACTCGGTGGCGCGCGTCATCGAGGTGCGGATCGCCGAGCCGGACCGGCGGCGCGGCCGGGGGACGGTGGCCGCGCTGGCCGCCGAGGAGGTCGCCCGCGGCTGGGGCTGCTCCCGGATGGAAGCCGTGGTCCCGGCGGCCTCGGAGGGTGCGCTGCGGCTGGCCGGCGCCCTCGGATACACCCTGCGCAACCGCGCCATGGAGAAGCGCCTGGGCGCCGCTCCGCCCGAACTCCCCCCGGGCAGCCGGGCGCGGCCGATGACCGAGGCCGAGTTCGCCGCCTGGCAGGAGCACGCGGCCGCCGACTACGCCCGGACGTGGATCGGGCTGGGGGTCCCCGAGGACGCCGCGCTCGCCAAGGCCCGCAGGGATCACGACACGCTGCTGCCGCAGGGGCGATCGACCGCGGACACGCACCTCAGCGTCCTCGAACACGAGGGGACACGGGTGGGCGTGCTGTGGCTGGCCCTGCAGGAGGGCAGGGCGTTCGTCTTCGACGTGGAGACCGACCGGGCACATCGGGGCCGGGGACACGGCCGGGCGCTCATGCTGCTGGCGGAGCGCCAGGCGATCGAAGCCGGCCGGCCGGTCCTCGGGCTCAACGTCTTCGCCGGCAACGCCCCGGCCGAGCGGCTGTACGAGTCACTCGGCTACGAGACCAGGGAAAGTGCGTTCACCAAGCCGTTGCTGTGACGGGGCGGTCCGCGCCCGAGCCGGTCGTGTCCGGCCGTTCGCGCCCGAGCCGTTCGCGCCCGGACCTGTGACGACCGCACCCGCGACGACCGGATCCGCTACGACTGCACCCGTCACGTCCGGCCCCGTCACGCCCGGTCGGCCAGCAGCCGGTCGGCGATCCCCTCGATGCGCTCGCGGAGCCCTTCCTGGCTCTTGCCGCCGTCGAGGCGTTCGCCGCCGATGACGTACGTCGGGGTGCCGGTCACGCCGATCGCCTTGCCCTCGGCCTGGTCCGCGTCGACGATCAGGATGTGCCGGCCGTCGATCAGCGCGGTGTCGAACTCCTCGGCGTCCAGGCCGAGTTCCCGGGCCACCTCGACCAGGAGGGGTTCTCCCGCACGGTCGAGCTCCGCCACCCGCTCCAGCACCGCCTCCACGTACGGCCAGCCCTGCCCCTGCGCCAGGGCCTCCTCCGCGGCCTGGGCGGCGGCGAAGGCGTGCTTGTGCTTCTCCAGCGGGAAGTGCCGCAGCCGCAGCTCCAGCCGCTCCCCGTAGCGGGCGCGCAGGGCACGGACGTCGTCCAGGGCACTCAGGCAGTCGGGGCACTGGAGTTCGCACCAGACGTCGAGGACGAGGGCTTCGGTGCTGGCGGGTGAGGAGTCGCTCATGGCCACCAGTCTTCCAGGCGAGCCTCCAGGGGCCGAATCGGGAATGCGCCCGGAGCCCGCCACGGCCGCCGGCGCTTCTCGCGAGGACCGGAGAGACGGGAGGGAACGGGCCGGATCACGGCGGAGGCGGGCAGGAGCTGCGGAGGAGGTGACCCGGAGATCTCCCTGATGTCTCGCTGGGGCATGGCCCCACGGGACCGGGACGGTGCAGGATGGAACGGACGAAGCGCACAGCCCGTGCCGCCCGTCCCCGCCACCCGACCGAGCCCGCCAGGAGGACCGGATGATTGCCGAGACCGTCTGCTCCGCCGTCTCCGCGGCGGGCCTGGGCATAGCGGTGGTCACGGCCTACCGCAAGCGTTACCTCTCCGCCGCGCGTATCGCGGCCTACTCCCTGGTGCCGATCGGCCTGGTGATGACCGGGATCGTCGGCTGGCTCTCCGACACCGCCCTCAGCCCGACGGCCTGGGCCGGTTTCGGAGTGCTGGGCGCGGCCTGGCTGCTGTTCGCCGGAACGCGGGCGGTCGAGCGCAGGCGCGGCGGCACCCGTGCCGAGCGCCGTGCCGAGCGCCGGACCGAGCACGGTGCCGCCCGGACCGACGCGGTGGCGCCGGCCGCCTCGGCGCCCTCGCTCGGCGCCGGCAAGAACCCCGCGACCCGGCCCGCCGCCCCGCGCGCCGGGACGACCTCCGCCGACGATTTCAGCGACATCGAGGCCATTCTCAAAAAGCACGGCATATGACCTGAAACCGTTCAGAACCGGAAGCGGAACGAACCGGTCAGTGGGGAGAACGGTGATCACCCGCACTCGCCGGGGGTGCTGATCGCCAACGGGGTGTCTCCTGGGCCATCATCACCCGCGAGATGCTGGACACGTCAGAGAGCGAGGCCGCGCCGCCGAAGGACGAGCCGCGCGGATGCCTCTTCGCCCTATCCCAGCCACCGCTGATGATCTTCCTTGCGGTGATCGGGTGTCTGATCCTCATGGCTGCGCTGCACGACCTGCTGTTGCTGTGAGCCGTACACGTCCGTCCCGGCGTCACCCGCCGGGACCGGCGTCGCCCCACCGGGACCACGGACCTACACCGCCCGGCAGGGACTGCCGGGGCCCGCGTCGTCCCACCCGCACGAGCCGCGCCCGGCCGTCAGCCCGCCGCCTCCTTGCGGCGCGCCCGGTACGCGGCCACGTGCAGCCGGTTGCCGCAGGTCCGGCTGTCGCAGTAGCGCCGCGAGCGGTTGCGGGACAGGTCCACGAACGCGCGCCGGCAGTCCGGGGCCTCGCAGCGCCGCAGCCGCTCCTGCTCACCGGCCACCACGAAGAAGGCGAGCGCCATGCCGCAGTCGGCGGCCAGGTGGTCCGCCACGGACGCGCCGGGGGCGAAGTAGTGCACGTGCCAGTCGTAGCCGTCGTGGTCCGTCAGGCGGGGGGTGGTGCCGGCCGCGGCGACCAGTTCGTTGATCAGCCCCGCCGCCGCCCGGGCGTCGGGAGCGGCGAAGATCCCCGCGAACCGGCTCCGGACCTTGCGCACCGCCGACAGGTCGAAGTCGGACAGCACCCCGACGTCACTGACGTTGTGGCTTCGCACGAAATCGGCGAGGGCCGCGACATCCGGCAGCCCGTCCACCGCCGTACCGTCGTCCGGCGCGGAGTTCACCAGATCCACCACGGTGTCTAGGGCGCAGCGGGTGTCGTGGGTGATCAGCACGTTTCGCTCCCTGGCCTGGAGGTCGGGCGGACGCCCGCCGATGCCGGCCGATAGTAGCGACAACCGCGCCCACCGCACCGGCTACCGCCCGCCGGCGGACCGCCGGCCCGGCGCCCCCGTGCTCCCGGGGGGTCCCGAGTGTCCCACGCCCGGACGCGCGCGGTACACAGGCGGACGCCATCACCGTGAGCGCTCACGGTGACGGCGAGGGCCTGCCGTATGCGGTTGTCCTTGAGCCCGAGCCGTCTCCCCGAGTGGACGGCGCCGGGCGGCTTGGAGGGGGGCGACCTAGCTCTCCGCCAGGATGTGCGACAGCTCCTGATCCAGGTCGAAGTGCCGGTGTTCCGTGCCGGGCGGCACGGCGGCGTCGGTCCGCTTCAGGAAGGACTCCAGGGCCCGCGCCGGGGCCTCGAGCAGAGCCTCTCCCTCAGGGGAGCTGAGGGCGATGCAGACCACGCCCTGACCGTGACTGCGGGACGGCCAGACACGGACGTCTCCGGTGCCGGTGGGACGGTGGAGCCCTTCGGCCAGGAGGTCGCGGGCGAACACCCACTCGACGGTCTCCTCGGCTCCGGTGTGGAAGGTGGCGTGCACGGCGTAGGGGTCGGCCGTGTCGTACCGCAGGCCTGCGGGGACAGGCAGGGAGGACTCGCTCGACACAACGAGGCGCAGGTGCAGCTCGCAGCTGACCGTGGTGTTCATAAGCGCCAGGGCCTTTCGCTCAGTGTGCGCTCGGGGATTCGCACGTCGGCGAAATCGACATGCCACCTACGGTGCCGTTGTAAACCCCTCTGAGGGTTTTGCGTGTCTTTAGGTAACTCTTCCGGCCGAGAACTTCCGTGAGACCTGCGACCATTCCAGTGACTGATTCCCTACGGTAGGGTTTGTCTGCATGAATACGGGGAGTGACGAGCCGGGCGAGGTCGGCGTGGCCATCGACGAGGCGGACGGCATGAAGGCAGACGAGGAGCGGGCCGAGCGGGGACTCGGCTCCAAGGCTCCGCAGTTCGTCAAGTCGCGCAGGGTCCTGCACCTGAGCTGGCAGGTCGGCGTCTTCGTGATCGGCCTGGCGGTCGTCGCGGCCGGCATCGTCATGCTGCCCCTGCCCGGCCCGGGCTGGGTGGTGATCTTCGGCGGCATGGCCATCTGGGCGACCGAGTTCGTCTGGGCCCAGCTCGTGCTGCGCTGGACCAAACGCAAGGTCACCGAGGCGGCCCAGCGGGCCCTCGACCCCCGGGTGCGCCGGCGGAACATCACGCTCACGGTGATCGGGCTGGTGATAGCCGGCGTCCTGGCGGGGATATACCTGTGGAAGTTCGGCTTCGTCATGCCCTGGAAGATCAAGGACCAGTGACCCGGGTGCCCGCCGGTGCGCCGCGCACCGGCGGCTCGGCCCTGGCCTGGTCCGGGGCACCCTCTGACATGGGGTAATGTTCTTCCTGCGCCCGGGCGATTAGCTCAGTGGGAGAGCGCTTCGTTCACACCGAAGAGGTCACTGGTTCGAACCCAGTATCGCCCACCCGGAAGACGGCCCACCTGCGAACAGCAGGTGGGCCGTCGTCGTTGTGGGCCGTGCGGTACGCCGTCGTGCCGGTCCCGCCGCGGGACTCGTGGGGTCGCCCACACCCGGGACCGCCATGCACCGCCTCACGCCTTGCCGCACGGCCCTGCCGAGCCGCCTGCGGTCGCCTCACGCCTCGTGGGCCACCCGCTCGTGTTCGCCCCCCACGGCCACACCTCCCGCCCGACGGCCCACCCGGGCCGGCCGAGCACCGTTGCCTGCCGCTGTCCCAGGGGCGAAGAGATTCCTGCCCGAATCACTGACGCACTCCTGGCCCCTCCGACCTTGCGTCGGTCAGCAGCGCTCGCTTGAAACGATTCACGAGCGGCGGCGACGCTGCCGGGAGGGGCCCGACCGTGGGACCCGGGAGGATCTTGAGAGGCGTACGGTCCGGAGGGCGGCCGGGGCGTCGGCCGCCGCGCTCGGGCTCGCTGCGACGGCCGGATGCGGTGGCGGCAGCGGTGCCGGCGCCGGAGCCGGCGCGGTGACGATGCGTTACTCCCGGGCGGGGCGCCGAGGAGCGGGACAAGAAGATCAACCGGACGATCGCACTCTTCGGGAAGAAGCACCCCAAGATCAAGGTCAAGACCGACTTCCAGACGTATCAGTCGTTCCGGGAGAAGCTCCGGACGCGGGCCGCGGCGGAATTGCCCCGGACGTTTTCCAGAACGCCGTCACATTCCTTCGGAAGTACGACAAGCGCGGAATTCTCCTCGACCTCAAGTCCCAGGTGCGGCAAGGAAATCTGAGCCTGGATCACTTGCGGCGGGCGTCACCGCGGTCGGCGGGGCCGACGGCAAGCAGCTCGGAATTCGGTTCCAGCACCATGGCGCCGGTCATCGAACAAGGCGCCTGTGGCGCTACTGCATCGACGGCTGCGCCTGGGGCAACTCCTGACTCCCGCCCGAGCTGTGGCTCTGGTACGCCTGCCCGCGCAGCGGCCGTTCCGACGTGGTCCGCTTCGCCGAGGCGACGACCCGGCACACCGGCGAGGTCGACGGACCACCTTGGCAAACGGGCGGGCTTCGGCACCCGGCACGGCGTGCGGCCCTTCGCCGACAGCGCCGAGCGGCAGCGCATCGCCAACACCGCCTACGGCGCTTGTGCTGGGCCGGGGCGCGCGTGCTGTCGACGATGGACGCGTCGTCCGCGGTCTGGACGGCGGCGTAGGCCTCGCGGCCATCGAGAACCCGGCCCTGCTCGGCGACCGGATGCCCGGCCGGCGGGCGAGGGGGAGCGCCGTCGCACGGGCGGCGGCGCTCGCCCCCCGATTGTGGTACGCGTCACTCGCGGGCGCATGAGTACGCGTACTCAGATCCGCGCCCCGTCGCGGGCAGACTCGGGTCATGGACTGGAACCACTACCGCTTCCGCACCCTGTGGTCCCTGGCCGCCCCGCGGGACGCGGTGTTCGCCGTGTTGGAGCGGCCCGAGGACTATCCGGGCTGGTGGCCCCAGGTGCGCTCGGCCACCCGGCTCGACGCGGCCACCGGCGTCCTCACGATCCGCTCGCTGCTGCCGTACGACCTGACGCTCGCCCTCCGCGAGACGCGCCGCGATCCGGCCGCCGGCGTGCTCGAGGCCGCCGTCTCCGGCGACATCGAGGGATGGGCCCGCTGGACGGTCACCTCCGGCGGGCCGGGCACGCTCGCCCGCTACGACCAGGTCGTCGACGTCACCAAGCCCCTGCTCAGGCGGCTGGCCGTCCCGGGCCGCCCACTCTTCAAGGCCAACCACCGGCTGATGATGGCCGCCGGGCGCCGCGGACTGCTGCGCCACCTCGAAGCGGTTTGAAGTAACCCCGCGGGGACCTGTATTGTTCAGTGCGTTCCCGGGCGATTAGCTCAGTGGGAGAGCGCTTCGTTCACACCGAAGAGGTCACTGGTTCGAACCCAGTATCGCCCACCGGGGAAAGCCGGTCTGCAGACGCAGACCGGCTTTTTCATGTCGTTCGAACGTCTTGAGGGGGGCGTCCTGGCCGACGGGACGAGCCGGAGAAGGCAACGCGGGGTGGGTCGGCGCCGAGATACGCGCCGACGGCAGCGCCCGCATCACCGAGGTCATCGACTACGACCTCGGGCAGTCGGGCGACTCGCACGGCATCTACCGCCTGAAGATCGGCGATCCCGGCCGCCTGGTCGGCGGAGTCCACCGCCACCGCATCCAGTACGTGCTCCCCGAGGCGGTGAGAGGCCACCGGTTCGCCTGGGACGCGGTCGGCGCCGGCTGGCAGGTCGACCGGGCGAACGCGGAGGTCCACGTCGCGGGCCCCGTGACTTCACCGGACTCCGCTGCGAACGCGGCACCTGGGACGACGGCGAACCCTGCACGGCCGTGCGCAGCGGACCGGGGCACCTCGTCGTCAGGACCGGCGAGCTGAGCGGCAAGGAGGGCCTCACCCTCTACGCCACCGCCGCGAAGACCGGGGCCGCCGGCCCGGCGGCCCCGCCCGCGGCGCCCCGGCGGGGAGCCGGCACCGGCGCCCCGATCGCTCAGGCGGCCGCCGGCAACTCGGGCCGCAGAGGCCAGTCCGTGCTGACGATCTCCGCCGAGCCGCTGCGGGCGAACCAGGCCTGCAGGCCGCGCGCCTGGGCCGCGTGCCAGTCGGCCTGGAGGGTGTGCAGCTCGGCGGGGGACAGGCGCTCCAGGCGGGTCGTGAAGCGGCGGCCCACCGCGCGTACGACCTCCAGCGCGGCCAGCGCGTCGGCCGCCGCGTCGTGCGCGCCCTCCAGGGCCACCCCGTAGTGCGTGCACAGGTCGGTCAGCGTGCGGCGGCCCTTGCGGTAGCGGTCCAGGTGCTTGTCCAGCACCCGCGGGTCCAGCACCCGCAGCGGGGCGGCACGGAACCACTGCTCCAGCGAGGACGCCCGGTGCCGACGCAACTCCCGGTCCAGCAGGGTGAGATCGAACGGCGCGTTCATCACCACCAGCGGCCGCCCCATCGCCGCCTGCTCGGCGAGCCGGTCGGCTATCTCGTACATCACCGGCGCCGGCCAGCGGCCGTTGTGCTGCAGGTGTTCCTCCGTCAGCCCGTGCACCGCGGTCGCCGCCTCGGGCACCGGCACTCCCGGGTTCACCAGCCAGCGGACGATCCGCGGCCGGGCGCCCGGCGCGTCCTGGACCACGACGGCGGCCGACACGATCCGGTCGGCCTCGACGTCCACGCCCGTCGTCTCCGTGTCGAAGGCGGCCAGCGGCCCCTCGTACCAGCACGTCATCGCAACCCAACTCCTCGTTCAGGCCCAGCAGCTGACGTTCCGTCTTCTGCCTGTTTGGTGATACCCGGGCCGTTTGCGCCGTACGCCGGGAGGACACAACAGGAGTACGGGTCTTTGCAGTTCAGCGGCCCGACACGGGGAAACCCACGGCTCGGAAGGCTGTTGGTCATGGCCATCGCACAGCCCGAGCGGGGCGGGCTGCTGCCCGAACGCACGGGTCACCTCCGCGGCACGCTCGCCACCACCGCCTGCATGGAGACACTGCAGGTCGGTTATCTGCACGCGGTCGCCGCCGCGGCCGGCTGCTCGCTGTCCCAGCCCTTCCCGGACAACGGCATCGACTGGCACGTCAGCCACAGTTCACCCGGGCACACCGTCGACGACGAGGTCACCATCAAGGTGCAGCTCAAGTGCACCTACCAGATCGCGCCCAACCCGCCGGGCCGCTTCTTCTCCTTCACGCTCGACAACGACCACCTGCGCAAACTCGCCCGCACACCCGTCTCGGTGCACAAGATCCTCGTCGTCATGCTGGTCCCGCGGTCCCAGGACGACTGGCTGCGCGCGAGCCACGACCGGCTCGACCTGAGGCACTGCTGCTACTGGGTCGACCTGGCCGGTCATCCGGTCACCGGCCGGCACCGGACCACGGTGCGGATACCGACCTCACGCATCTTCGACGACCGGGCGCTGTGCGAGATCATGACGCGGGTCGGAACGGGAGGCAGGCCATGAGGAGCCGTCCCCAGGAGGAACTTCCGCGCCAGGCCCGGCCGCACCCCGGCGACCCCGCCCGGCGACGGCCGCCCGACCCCGCCGCCGTCGATCCCGCCGCGGTCGATCCCGCCGTGCTCGCCGCCCTGCTGCACCGGCACGGCTGGCAGCGGCGCGGGGGAGCGGCCGGACGCTACGGCCGCTGGACCCCGCCGGGCCCCGGCGGCGCCGGCACCAGCCTGCTCGTCCCCGAGAGCCGCGCGTTCCCCGACAGCGACGACCTGCTCGGCGAGGCCGTCGACGCGCTCGCCCGCAGCGACACCCCGTCCGCGCGCGAGGTGCTGATCTCCCTCGCCGTGCCCAGCGACGAGATCCGCTGGTGGCGGGACGCCCCGGGCGGACCGTCCGGGGCCGCGCCCTGGACGGCCGACGAACAACTGCGCGGCGCCGCCCGCCAGATGCTCCTGGCCGCCGCGCTGGCCACCCGCGCCCGGGCCGGCTACCACGGCGCCCGGCACCGCTCGGCCGCCGCGGCCCTGCTCGCGGACGTGTTCGTCGGCCCCGGCGCGGAAGGGCGCCGGCTCACCGCCTTCGTGCCCGTGCCCGCCGGCCGCCCGCTCGCCGTCCGGCTCCACCAGGCGCTGTACGCGGTCCGCGAGGCCGTCGACTACCAGCGCGCCACCGGCGGCATGGACGCCTTCGACGGCGCCGTCGAGGCCGGCGCCAGCCGCGAACTGACCGACGCGCTGACCGCACTCGTGCGCGGCACCGAGGGCGCCCGCGTCGCCGTCGCCTGGGCGCCCGGGACCGCCGTCCCCGAGGGCTGCGCCGTCCCGGCCGAGCCCGTCGAGTTCTCCCCCGGCGACCTGCCCGCCCTGCGCGCGGCGGGCGCCCGCTACCTGCGCGAGGAACCCTCCGTACCGGTCCGGATCACCGGCGCCGTGGTCCGGCTGCGCCGCTCCGGACCGTTCGGCGAGGGCACCGTGCGGCTGCGGGTGCTCGCCGGCGCCGACGTCCCGCACGTCCGCGTCACCCTCGACGAGGAGGACTACCGCGTCGCCGGCCACGCCCACCTGGTCGGGCTCCCGGTCCGGGTGCACGGCCGGCTGGAGCGCCGCGGCGGATTCCGCAGGCTCACCGGCGCCGGCGGAGTCGTGCCGGTACGGGTCGACGACGCCGAGCGGGACCGGCTGATGAAGTCACTGCACGAGAGTCCCGGCTGCTTCGAGGAGCCGTGCCAGGAGGCGTACCGGGACGACGACTGAGGGGCGCCGGGACGGGACCGTGGGGCGTGCCGGGACGGAGGGCGCGGGGCGTGCCGGGACGGGGGGCGGGCCGGAGCAGGGGACCGGGGCGTGCCGGGACGGGGACGGGAGGTAACCGTTTCGCGGTCGGCGGTCCCGGGTCGGTACGATCCGTTGTGCGCGCGCTCCTGGTATGGCGCCGCACCCACCTTCAGTCAGGAGAGACCGGTGTCAGACGTCCGTGTGATCATCCAACGCGATTCCGAGCGGGAAGAACGCGTGGTGACGACGGGCACTACGGCCGCCGACCTCTTCGCGGGCGAGCGCTCGATCATCGCCGCGCGCGTGGCCGGCGACCTGAAGGACCTCGCCTACGAGCTGTCCGACGGCGACGAGGTCGAGGCGGTCGAGATCTCCTCCGAGGACGGCCTGAACATCCTGCGCCACTCCACCGCGCACGTCATGGCGCAGGCCGTGCAGGAGCTCTTCCCCGAGGCGAAGCTGGGCATCGGCCCGCCGGTCAAGGACGGCTTCTACTACGACTTCGACGTCGAGAAGCCGTTCACGCCCGAGGATCTCAAGGCCATCGAGAAGAAGATGCAGGAGATCCAGAAGCGCGGCCAGCGCTTCTCCCGCCGCGTGGTCACCGACGAGTCCGCCCGCGAGGAGCTGGCGGACGAGCCGTACAAGCTCGAGCTGATCGGCCTCAAGGGCTCGGCGTCGCACGACGACGGCGCGGACGTCGAGGTCGGCGCCGGCGAGCTGACGATCTACGACAACCTGGACGCCAAGACCGGCGAGCTGTGCTGGAAGGACCTCTGCCGCGGTCCGCACCTGCCCTCCACCCGCCTGATCCCGGCGTTCAAGCTGATGCGCAACGCGGCCGCCTACTGGCGCGGCAGCGAGAAGAACCCGATGCTGCAGCGCATCTACGGCACCGCCTGGCCGTCCAAGGACGAGCTGAAGGCGTACCTCGACTTCCTGGCCGAGGCCGAGAAGCGCGACCACCGCAAGCTCGGAAACGAGCTGGACCTGTTCTCCATCCCGGAGCAGATCGGCTCCGGCCTCGCCGTCTTCCACCCCAAGGGCGGCATCGTCCGCCGTGTGATGGAGGACTACTCGCGCCGCCGGCACGAGGAGGAGGGCTACGAGTTCGTCTACACCCCGCACGCCACCAAGGGGAAGCTCTTCGAGACCTCGGGCCACCTGGACTGGTACGCCGAGGGCATGTACCCGCCCATGCAGCTCGACGAGGGCGTGGACTACTACCTCAAGCCCATGAACTGCCCGATGCACAACCTGATCTTCGACGCGCGCGGCCGCTCCTACCGCGAACTGCCGCTGCGCCTCTTCGAGTTCGGGACCGTGTACCGGTACGAGAAGTCGGGCGTGGTGCACGGCCTCACCCGTGCCCGCGGCTTCACCCAGGACGACGCGCACATCTACTGCACCCGTGAGCAGATGTCCGAGGAACTGGACAAGACGCTCACTTTCGTCCTCGGCCTGCTGCGCGACTACGGCCTGACCGACTTCTACCTGGAGCTGTCCACCAAGGACCCGGAGAAGTACGTCGGCTCCGACGAGGTCTGGGAGGAGGCGACCGAGACGCTGCGCCAGGTCGCCGAGAAGCAGGGCCTGCCCCTCGTCCCGGACCCGGGCGGCGCCGCCTTCTACGGCCCGAAGATCTCCGTCCAGGCCAAGGACGCCATCGGCCGCACCTGGCAGATGTCGACCGTCCAGCTCGACTTCAACCTGCCCGAGCGCTTCGACCTCGAGTACACCGGCCCGGACGGCGCCAAGCAGCGCCCGGTGATGATCCACCGCGCGCTGTTCGGCTCCATCGAGCGGTTCTTCGCGGTGCTCCTCGAGCACTACGCGGGCGCCTTCCCGGCCTGGCTGGCGCCGGTGCAGGCGATCGGCATCCCGATCGGCGACGCGCACGTGGAGTACCTGGAGAAGTTCGCGGCCGCGGCCCGCAGGCAGGGCCTGCGCGTCGAGGTGGACTCCTCCTCGGACCGCATGCAGAAGAAGATCCGCAACGCCCAGAAGCAGAAGGTGCCCTTCATGGTCATCGCGGGCGACGAGGACATGTCGGGCGGCTCGGTGTCCTTCCGCTACCGCGACGGCTCGCAGGAGAACGGCATCCCGTTCGACGAGGCCATCGCCAAGATCGCCAAGGTCGTGGCGGAGCGCGCCCAGGTCTGATCCGCGCCACCCGAAGGGCCCCCGGGGATCACTTCTCCGGGGGTCTTTCGTCGCCCTCGCGGGAGAAGGTCTGCATCAGCCACGACGAGAACGAACCCGTCACCGCGCCGAGCAGGCCGAGCCCGCAGGCCATCATCCCGGTCGCGATCACCCTGCCGAGCGGGGTCACCGGGACGATGTCCCCGTAGCCGACCGTGCTCAGGGTCGCGGCCGCCCACCACACGGCGTCGCCGAACGTCCGCATGTTGGCGCCGGGCACTCCGCGCTCCTGCTGGTAGACGGCGAGGGAGCCGGAGAAGCCCAGCAGCAGGGTGGACAGGCTCGCGTAGGCGATCACACGGGCGTGCAGCGAGAGCCGGGGGTCTCCCTGCCGGCGCTGGATGACGTCGTAGAGGGGGACGATCCGCAGCGGGCGCAGCAGCGGCAGGAGGACCACGACGGTGTGCAGGAAGTGCGTGCTGACGAAGCGCAGGAACCGCTGTCCGCCGAGCCGCCAGCGCACCAGGTAGTCCGCGGCGAACACCGCCCACAGCGCGAGCATCGTGGCCAGGCACAGGTTCCGCCAGAAGGACGGCAGGCTCACCGCCAGGACCCGGGTGGCATAGGCGGCGATGAAGAGCAGCGACCCCACGAAGAGCGGGATCTCGGTGCGCTGCTCCCAGCGGGCCGCCGGGCTGTCGTCGTCCACCGGCCCAGCTTGGCCGGTGACGTCGTTCGGGCCGCCCCGGCGACACGCCGCGAACGGGCGAAGCCATATGCTGCCTTGCATGACGAGTGAGCCGGAGCAGCAGATCGGAGTGGGGACGCAGGACGCGTTCCAGCGCCTGTGGACGCCCCACCGGATGGCCTACATCCAGGGTGAGAACAAGCCGACCGGTCCGGGGGCCGAGGACGGCTGTCCCTTCTGCTCGATCCCGGCCAAGTCCGACGAGGACGGCCTCGTCGTCCGCCGCGGCGAGCACGTGTACGCGGTCCTCAACCTCTACCCGTACAACGGCGGCCATCTGATGACCGTGCCGTACCGGCACGTGGCCGACTACACGGACCTCACCCTGCCGGAGACGGCCGAGCTGGCCGAGCTGACCAAGCAGGCGATGACCGCGCTGCGCACCGCCTCCGGCGCGCACGGCTTCAACATCGGCATGAACCAGGGCACGGTGGCCGGCGCCGGCATCGCGGCCCACCTGCACCAGCACATCGTCCCGCGCTGGGGCGGCGACACGAACTTCATGCCGGTGGTCGGCCACACGAGAGTGCTGCCGCAGCTTCTGGCGGACACCAGGAAGATGCTGGCGGAGGCCTGGCCGGCCGCCTAGGACGGGACGGTGCCCCCGGGCGCGAGGGCACCGCTCACGCGTCGTACAGGTCGGCCTTCCTCGGCGTCGGGTCCTGCACCAGGCCGCTGAGGACGGACGAGCGGTTGCCGAACTTCTCGGTGTCCACGCCGTTCTCCCGCAGCACCCGGATCGCGGCCGAGTGCACCACCCGCAGCACCGGCGTGGCCGCGCGCAGCGCGTCGTCGGCCATGAAGCGGTGCCGCCACGGCTGGTCCGCCCAGGCGTGCCGCAGCCCGAACGGCTCCGGCAGGGCGAGCGAGCCGCCGAGCCACTTGAGCGCCGGCGGGTACCAGGTCAGCGGGGCGCGCGCGGTGAGCCGCACCACCTCGTCGGTGGTCACGAGCGGCAGCTTGACCGTGCGGTTCTCCCAGGGCTTGAGCGACTTGGCGACCTCCTTGGTGGGCGCCGTCGGCTTCGTGGTGAACAGCGGGTTCACCGGCCCCAGCGCGTGCCCGGTCACCTCGATGCGCAGCGTCTCGTGCAGCACCGTCACCGTGATCATCATGGTGATGACGAGCTGCCCGTCCCACAGCGTCCACTGCACGCCCAGGTAGTGCCGGTCGCCGCTGCCGAACTGCTGCTTGTTGCAGATGTCCTGGATGGCGTGCTGCTTGATCTGGAACGCCTCCACGTCCGTGCCCTCGGGCCGGGAGACCTCCTTGGCGTTCTCCCCGATCGGCGTGACGATCCAGTGCCGTATCGACGGCCGCGGGAAGCCGCCGGTGTTCAGCGGGCCGCGTTCCAGCATGCGGAGCTGGTCGTGGATGGCGCGTATGACGTCCCAGCTGCGGAAGGGGTGGATCTCCCGGGAGGGATCGGCGGGCTCCAGGTCCTCGGCGAGCTGCCAGGAGCCCCAGCGCGTGCCCATGCCGAGTATGCCCTTGGGTCCGGCGTAGAAGACGGAGTTGGACCGCTGCTCGGCGCCGAGCCGGGCCAGCGACTGGCGCAGCTGCTCGGCCGCGGTCTCACCCGGCGCGCGGGGCACGGCCTCGGGGACCTTGGCGCCGACGCTGCTGCCGGAGAGCAGGCCCTCCCAGCGCGCCCGCAGGTCCTGGGCGCTGCGCTCGCAGATCCGCTTGGCCCAGAACCAGCCGAGCACCGGGGCCACGACACAGCCCCGCGCGTACCACCCCCAGAACCCGCCGAAGGGCATCTTCAGCAGGAAGAGCGCGGCCAGCACGCCCACCCCGGTGAGCAGGGCGGTGGCGAGCGCCCCGGCGCGCTTGTCCTCGCGCCGGGAGACGAGGGTGCGCAGCTGGAAGACGAGCAGCCAGCCGATGAACCCCGGCAGGAAGATCAGCCCGCACAGCACCACGACCACCGAGAGCCGGTTGTCGCGTTCGCGGCGGATGTTGTTCGCCGCGAGCGCGTGCTCCACCACGACCTGGGGCTCGGCGCCGAAGGACTGGATGAGCGGCTTGCGGCCGGGGGCCAGCATGCGGTCGACCACGGCCCGTGAGAAGGCCTCGCCGAGATTGGGCCTGAGCAGGGATATCCGGCCGGCGTTGACGGTCGACTGGTGCCACTCGTTGTCGGTCTTCTTGATGTCCTCGACCACGTTGTCCCGGTAGGCCGCCGAGGCCAGCGCGTACGTCGCCGCCTGGCCCTCGTCGCCGGAGACGGGCACCTGGGGTCCGTCCCACTCCGTACCAACCGACATTCCCGCCCCCTCGCCGCCGGTGTCGCTCCTGCGGCCTTCCCGACTTCACTGCCCCGCACACCTGTTGAACAGGCCAACTTGCCGAATCCGCCCGACAACCGCACGGGTCCGGCACGCCGTGATCAGGTGATCAGCGTATCCGCAGCCACCGGCGGCGCGCCGGTGGACGGCCGAAGCCGCCCACCGGCGCACGGAGCCGGGCCGGTGCGGATCACGGGGCCTCGCCCGCCTGTTCGCGGATCCGCTCGGCGATCTGCGGCGGCATCGGCTCGTGCCGCGCGTAGGCGCGGTCGAAGCGGGCCGTGCCGTGGGACAGGGACCGCAGGTCGATCGCGTAGCGGCCGATCTCGAACTCGGGCACCTCGGCCCGGATCAGGGTCCGTCCCGAGCCCACCTGCTCGGTGCCGAGCACCCGGCCGCGCCGGCTCGACAGGTCGCTCATCACCGAGCCGACGTAGTCGTCCGGTACGAGCACGCCCACCTCGGCCACCGGTTCCAGCAGGTGGATCCGGGCGCCGGCCGCGGCCTCGCGCAGCGCCAGCGCGCCCGCCGTCTGGAACGCGGCGTCGGAGGAGTCCACCGAGTGCGCCTTGCCGTCCAGCAGCGTGATCCGGACGTCGATCAGCGGATAGCCCGCCGCCACGCCCCTGGCCGCCTGCGCCCGTACGCCCTTCTCCACGGACGGGATGAACTGGCGTGGCACGGCGCCGCCGACCACCTTGTCCACGAACTCGATGCCCGAGCCGCCGGGCAGCGGCTCCACCTCGATCTCGCAGATGGCGTACTGCCCGTGCCCGCCGGACTGCTTCACGTGCCGGCCGCGCCCGGCGGCCTTCACCGCGAACGTCTCCCGCAGGGACACCTTGTGCGGGACCACGTCGACCTGGACGCCGTACCGGCTGCGCAGCCGCTCGAGGGCGACGTCCGCGTGCGCCTCGCCCAGGCACCACAGGACCACCTGGTGGGTGTCCTGGTTCTGCTCCAGGCGCATCGTCGGGTCCTCGGCGACCAGGCGGGCCAGGCCCTGCGAGAGCTTGTCCTCGTCGGCCTTGCTGTGCGCCTGGATGGCCAGCGGCAGCAGCGGATCGGGCATCCGCCAGGGCTCCATCAGGAGCGGGTCGTCCTTGGCCGAGAGGGTGTCCCCGGTCTCCGCGCGGCCGAGCTTGGCCACGGACACCAGGTCGCCGGCGACGGCGTGGGTCACCGGCCGCTGCTGCTTGCCGAACGGCGTGGACAGCGCGCCGATCTTCTCGTCGACGTCGTGGTCCTCGTGCCCGCGGTCGGCCATCCCGTGCCCGGAGACGTGCACCGTCTCGTCGGGGCGCAGGGTGCCGGAGAAGACGCGGACCAGGGAGACACGGCCGACGTAGGGGTCGGAGGAGGTCTTCACGACCTCGGCGACCAGCGGGCCCTCGGTGTCGCAGGCCTTCAGCTCACGCGTCCTGCCGTCGATCGTGGTGACCCCGGGCATGGGGTGCTCGAACGGCGTCGGGAAGCCGCCGGTGATCAGCTCCAGCAGTTCCACCGTGCCGAGGCCCTGCCGGGCGCCCTCGGCGGCCGGCGCGGCGGCCAGGACCGGGAAGAACGTGCCGCGTGCCACGGCCCGCTCCAGGTCCTGGACCAGCGTCTTGACGTCGACCCGCTCGCCGCCGAGGTAGCGGTCCATGAGGGTCTCGTCCTCGCTCTCGGCGATGATCCCCTCGATCAGCCGGTCGCGGGCCCGGTCGATGTCCGGCACCTGGTCCTCGCCGGGCTCGGACTCCTTGCGCTCACCGGTCGAGTAGTCGAACAGCTTCTGCGACAGCAGGCCGACGAGGCCGGTCACGGGCGCGTGCCCGTCGGGGCCCGCGGGACCGCGCAGCGGCAGGTACAGCGGCAGCACGGCGTCGGGGTCGTCGGCGCCGAAGGCTTCCGCGCACACCCGGGTCATCTCCTCGAAGTCCGCGCGCGCCGACTCCAGGTGCGTCACCACGATCGCCCGGGGCATGCCGACGGCCTGGCACTCCTCCCAGACCATCCGGGTCGAGCCGTCCACCCCGTCCGAGGCCGAGACGACGAAGAGGGCCGCGTCCGCCGCCCGCAGACCGGCCCTCAGCTCCCCGACGAAGTCGGCGTACCCGGGGGTGTCCAGAATGTTGATCTTGATGCCGTCCCATTCGACCGGGACCAGCGAGAGCTGCACCGAGCGCTGCTGCCGGTGCTCGATGTCGTCGTGGTCGGAGACGGTGCCGCCGTCCTCCACACGGCCCGCCCGGTTCACCGCCCCCGCGGTCAGCGCGAGGGCCTCCACCAACGTGGTCTTGCCCGATCCGGAGTGGCCGACCAGCACCACATTCCGTATGGACGCGGGGTGGTCGGCCGCCTTCGCCCTGCCGGCGGCTCCGGGGTGGTGTGTCTGTGCCTTGTCGCCCATGATCCTGCCTCCCGTGCACGGTGAGGTCACTGTGGGCGCGGACACGCGGGACCCGCGTGCTGCGGCGGCTCCGGCGACGCCCGCGGTCCTTCGAGCTTTCCACTCCCGTAACGCCCCGTCCATACGAACGGCCGCGAAGCGGCCACGGGGGCGCGGGCTCGTGGGTGCCCGCCCGTCGCTCACGCGCACGCGTGACTACGATGGGCCAGCCGGAGGCCACCAGGGCCGCGGCGACAACGACCGTCGGGAAGGCCATGCTGAACAAGTACGCGCGTGCATTCTTCACGCGTGTCCTCACACCGTTCGCCGCGTTTCTGATCCGCCGGGGCGTCAGCCCCGACACGGTCACGCTCATCGGCACCGCCGGTGTGATGGCGGGCGCGCTGGTCTTCTACCCCCGGGGGGAGTTCTTCTGGGGCACGGTCGTGATCACGCTCTTCGTCTTCTCCGATCTGGTCGACGGCAACATGGCCCGCCAGCTCGGCCGCTCCAGCCGCTGGGGCGCCTTCCTGGACTCCACCCTGGACCGGGTGGCCGACGGCGCGATCTTCGGCGGCCTCGCGCTGTGGTACGCGGGCAACGGAGACGACAACGTCCTGTGCGCCGTCACGATCTTCTGCCTGGCCAGCGGCCAGGTGGTCTCGTACACCAAGGCGCGCGGCGAGTCGATCGGGCTGCCGGTCGCCGTCAACGGGCTCGTCGAACGCGCCGAGCGGCTGGTGATCTCGCTGGTCGCGGCCGGTTTCGCGGGCCTGCACAAGTTCGGTGTGCCGGGCGTCCAGTGGCTGCTGCCGATCGCCCTGTGGATCGTCGCCGTGGGCAGCCTCGTCACGCTCGTCCAGCGGGTCGTCACCGTCCGCCGCGAGTCCGCCGAGGCCGAGGCGGCGGCCGGGGAGAACGCCGCCCCGGGGAGGGAGGCGGCCAAGTGAGCACCGCGGACCGGCTCACCGACGCGCTCTACGGGCTCGGCTGGAGCACCGTGAAGAACCTCCCCGAACCCGTCGCGGTCCGCCTCGGCCGCACCATCGCCGACCTCGTCTGGAAGCGGCGCGGCAAGGGCGTACAGCGCCTGGAGGCCAACTACGCGCGCGTGGTGCCCGGCGCCGGTCCCGAGCGGCTGGCCGAACTCTCGCGCGCGGGCATGCGGTCCTACCTGCGTTACTGGATGGAGTCCTTCCGGCTCCCGGCCTGGAGCCCCGAACGCGTCAGGACCGGCTTCCAGCCCAAGGACCTGCACCACCTGACCGACGGGCTCGCCTCCGGCCGCGGCGTGATCCTGGCGCTGCCGCACCTGGCCAACTGGGACCTGGCCGGCGCCTGGGTCACCACCGAGCTGCGGACCCCGTTCACCACGGTCGCCGAGCGGCTGAAGCCCGAGACCCTCTACGACCGCTTCGTCGCCTACCGCGAGGGCCTCGGCATGGAGGTGCTCCCGCACAGCGGCGGCTCGGCCTTCGGCACCCTCGCCCGGCGGCTGCGCGACGGCGGACTGGTCTGCCTGGTCGCCGACCGCGACCTGTCCGCGTCCGGCACGGAGGTGGACTTCTTCGGCGACCGGGCCCGGATGCCTGCGGGACCGGCCCTGCTGGCCCAGCAGACCGGCGCTCTGCTGCTGCCCGTCACCCTCTGGTACGACGAGTCCCCGGTCATGAAGGGCCGCGTGCATCCCCCGATCGAGGTACCGCCGTCGGGTACCCGCGCCGAGAGGACGTCCGCCATGACACAGTCGCTGGCCGACGCCTTCGCCACCGGGATCGCCGAGCACCCGGAGGACTGGCACATGCTCCAGCGTCTGTGGCTCGCCGACCTGGACCCCACGAAGGGACCCTCGTGAGAATCGGGATCGTCTGCCCGTACTCCTGGGACGTGCCCGGCGGCGTCCAGTTCCACATCCGCGACCTGGCCGAGTACTTCATCCGCCTCGGCCACGAGGTGTCCGTCCTCGCGCCCGCCGACGACGACACCCCGCTGCCGCCTTACGTCGTCTCGGCCGGCCGCGCGGTGCCCGTGCCGTACAACGGCTCGGTGGCCCGGCTGAACTTCGGGTTCCTGTCCGCCGCGCGGGTGCGGCGCTGGCTGCACGAGGGCGCGTTCGACGTGGTCCACATCCACGAGCCGACCTCCCCCTCGCTCGGCCTGCTCACCTGCTGGGCGGCCCAGGGCCCCATCGTGGCCACCTTCCACACCTCCAACCCCCGCTCGCGCGCGATGATCGCCGCCTACTCGATCCTGCAGGCCGCGCTGGAGAAGATCAGCGCGCGGATCGCGGTCAGCGAGTACGCCCGCCGCACCCTGGTGGAGCATCTGGGCGGTGACGCGGTGGTCATCCCCAACGGCGTCGACGTCGACTTCTTCGCCAGGGCCGAGCCCAGGCCCGAGTGGCAGGGCGACACGATCGGCTTCATCGGACGCATCGACGAGCCCCGCAAGGGCCTGCCGGTGCTGATGCGGGCGCTGCCGAGGATCCTGGCCGCCCGCCCGCGGACCAGGCTGCTGGTCGCGGGGCGCGGCGACGAGGAGGCCGCCGTCGAGGACCTGCCGGCCGACCTGCGCCGGCGGGTGGAGTTCCTCGGCATGATCAGCGACGCGGAAAAGGCCCGCTTCCTGCGCAGCGTCGACCTGTACGTCGCGCCCAACACCGGCGGCGAGAGCTTCGGCATCATCCTGGTCGAGGCCATGTCCGCGGGCGCCCCCGTCCTCGCCTCCGACCTGGACGCCTTCGTGCAGGTCCTCGACCAGGGCAAGGCGGGCGAGGTCTTCGCCAACGAGGACGCCGACGCGCTGGCGCGGGCCGCCGTGGACCTGCTGGCCGACCCGGAGCGCCGGGCCGGGCTGCGGGAGCGGGGGAGCGCGCACGTCCGCCGCTTCGACTGGTCGACGGTCGGCGCCGACATCCTGTCGGTGTACGAGACCGTCACGACCGGCACGGCGGCGGTGGCCACGGACGAGCGCCCGGGCCGGCGTTCGCGGTTCGGGCTGGCCCGGGACTGAACCGGAGGGGGCGACGGCGCGCCGCGGCGTCCCGATAGCCTTCGCCCGTGACCGCAACCCTCACCTGGATCCTCGTCGCCCTCGTCGTGCTGATCGCCGTCGGCGTGTACCTGAGCTGGACCGCCGGGCGGCTGGACCGGCTGCACGTGCGCATGGACGCCGCACGCGCCGCGCTCGACGCCCAGTTGCTGCGGCGGGCCTCCGTGGCCCAGGAGCTGGCCACCTCGGGCGTACTGGACCCCGCGGCCTCGATCGTGCTCTACGAGGCCGCGCACGCCGCCCGGCAGGCGGAGGAGGACCAGCGGGAGGTCGCGGAGAGCGAGCTGAGCCAGGCCCTGCGCGCGGTGTTCGAGGACCCGCGGCAGGTCGAGGTCGTCCGGGACGCCCCGGGCGGCGAGGCGGCGGCCCACGAGCTGGCCGAGGCGGTGCGCCGCGTGCCCATGGCCCGCCGTTTCCACAACGACGCCGTGGGAGCCGCCCGCAGGCTCCGTGAGCACCGCAAGGTGCGCTGGTTCCGGCTGGCCGGCCACGCCCCCTTCCCGCTGGCCTTCGAGATGGACGACGAGCCGCCCGCGGCGCTGGTGGAACGAGCCGCCTGAACCGGGCGCCGGCGCCCGCCGCCGGACAAAAGGAGCCACCGGATCGCCATTGGCCCTTGCTGTGGACTGGTCGCCTCGCGTTTCCTCGTCGGTGCAGTCACTCTTTCCACACCAGTGAGGTCACCCGTGTCCACCACCGAGAACCAGGCTCCCGAGACCGGCACCGCCCGTGTGAAGCGCGGCATGGCCGAGCAGCTCAAGGGCGGCGTGATCATGGACGTCGTCACGCCGGAGCAGGCGAAGATCGCTGAGGACGCGGGCGCCGTCGCCGTCATGGCCCTGGAGCGGGTCCCGGCCGACATCCGCAAGGACGGCGGCGTGGCCCGTATGTCCGACCCGGACATGATCGAGGGCATCATCGACGCCGTCTCCATCCCGGTCATGGCCAAGTCCCGCATCGGCCACTTCGTCGAGGCCCAGGTCCTGCAGTCCCTCGGCGTCGACTACATCGACGAGTCCGAGGTCCTCACCCCGGCCGACGAGGTCAACCACTCCGACAAGTGGGCCTTCACCACCCCCTTCGTCTGCGGCGCCACCAACCTGGGCGAGGCCCTGCGCCGCATCGCCGAGGGCGCCGCGATGATCCGCTCCAAGGGCGAGGCCGGCACCGGCAACGTCGTCGAGGCCGTCCGCCACCTGCGCCAGATCAAGAACGAGATCGCCCGCCTGCGCGGCTACGACAACAACGAGCTGTACGCCGCCGCCAAGGAGCTGCGCGCCCCCTACGAGCTGGTCAAGGAGGTCGCCGAGCTGGGCAAGCTCCCGGTGGTCCTCTTCTCCGCCGGCGGTGTGGCCACCCCGGCCGACGCCGCGCTGATGCGCCAGCTCGGTGCCGAGGGCGTCTTCGTCGGCTCCGGCATCTTCAAGTCCGGCGACCCGGCCAAGCGCGCCGCCGCCATCGTGAAGGCCACCACCTTCTTCGACGACCCGAAGATCATCGCGGACGCGTCCCGCAACCTCGGCGAGGCCATGGTCGGCATCAACTGCGACACCCTGCCCGAGGCCGAGCGCTACGCCAACCGCGGCTGGTAAGGCAACGGAACACATGAACACCCCCGTCATTGGCGTCCTGGCCCTCCAGGGCGACGTACGGGAGCACCTCATCGCCCTGGCCGCGGCAGACGCCGTGGCCAGGCCGGTGCGGCGCCCCGAGGAACTCGCCGAGGTCGACGGCCTCGTGCTGCCCGGCGGCGAGTCCACCACCATCTCCAAGCTGGCCGTCCTGTTCGGAGTGATGGATCCCCTCCGCGCGCGCGTGCGAGACGGCATGCCCGTCTACGGCACCTGCGCCGGCATGATCATGCTCGCCGACAAGATCCTCGACCCGCGCTCGGGCCAGGAGACCATCGGCGGCATCGACATGATCGTGCGGCGCAACGCCTTCGGCCGGCAGAACGAGTCCTTCGAGGCAGCGGTCGACGTCCGGGGCGTCGCGGGCGATCCTGTGGAGGGCGTCTTCATCCGCGCCCCCTGGGTGGAGTCCGTGGGCGCCGGGGCCGAGGTGCTCGCCGAGCACGAAGGCCACATCGTCGCGGTCCGCCAGGGCAACGCGCTCGCCACGTCGTTCCACCCGGAGCTGACCGGCGACCACCGCGTGCACTCCCTGTTCGTCGACATGGTGCGCGCCAACCGGACACCGGAGTCCTTGTAGGATCTCTGGAGTCGTTGCAGAGATGGGTTACGCGAAGGAGACAGGCAGATGTCCGGCCACTCTAAATGGGCCACGACGAAGCACAAGAAGGCCGTGATCGACGCCAAGCGCGGCAAGCTCTTCGCGAAGCTGATCAAGAACATCGAGGTCGCGGCGCGCATGGGCGGCGTCGACCTCGAGGGCAACCCGACGCTCTACGACGCCGTCCAGAAGGCCAAGAAGCAGTCGGTCCCCAACAAGAACATCGACTCCGCCATCAAGCGCGGGGGCGGTCTCGAGGCCGGTGGCGCGGACTACGAGACGATCATGTACGAGGGCTACGGCCCCAACGGTGTCGCGGTGCTCATCGAGTGCCTCACCGACAACCGCAACCGCGCCGCCTCCGACGTCCGGGTCGCCATGACCCGCAACGGCGGCAGCATGGCGGACCCGGGCTCGGTGTCGTACATGTTCAGCCGCAAGGGCGTCGTCATCGTCCCCAAGGGCGAGCTGAGCGAGGACGACGTGCTCGGCGCCGTCCTGGACGCGGGCGCCGAGGAGGTCAACGACCTCGGCGAGACCTTCGAGGTCATCAGCGAGGCCACCGACCTGGTCGCGGTCCGCACCGCCCTCCAGGAGGCCGGCATCGACTACGACTCCGCGGACTCCAGCTTCGTCCCCTCCGTCCAGGTCGAACTGGACGAGGAGGGCGCCAAGAAGATCTTCAAGCTGATCGACGCGCTCGAGGACAGCGACGACGTGCAGAACGTCTTCGCCAACTTCGACGTCAGCGACGAGATCATGGAGAAGGTCGACGCGTAGCCCTGCCGCGGACTGAGCGGTTCGGCGGGCCGGTGGGACACGTCCACCGGCCCGCCGCCGTTGTCACAGGCAGCGGCTAGCCTGGCGGCATCCGTGGATCACCAGGCGTCCGCGGATGACCAGAGAGGGAGGGCGCGTGCGCGTACTGGGGGTGGACCCCGGCCTGACCCGGTGCGGTGTGGGTGTGGTCGAGGGGGTCGCGGGACGCCCGCTCACCATGCTCGGCGTCGGCGTCGTGAGGACGCCCGCGGACGCCGAACTGGGGCACCGGCTGGTCGCCGTCGAACAGGGCATCGAGGCCTGGCTGGACGAGCACCGGCCCGAGTTCGTCGCCGTGGAGCGGGTGTTCAGCCAGCACAACGTCCGTACGGTGATGGGCACCGCGCAGGCCAGCGCGGTCGCCATGCTGTGCGCCGCCCGCCGGGGCATCCCGGTCGCCCTGCACACCCCCAGCGAGGTCAAGGCCGCCGTCACCGGCAGCGGCCGCGCCGACAAGGCGCAGGTCGGCGCCATGGTCACCCGGCTGCTCAGACTCGCCGCGCCGCCCAGGCCGGCCGACGCCGCCGACGCCCTGGCGCTCGCCATCTGCCACATCTGGCGCGCCCCCGCGCAGAACCGACTCCAGCAGGCCGTGGCGCTGCACTCGGCCCACGCGACGAAAGGCCGTACGCCATGATCGCCTTCCTCAGCGGCACGGTCGCCGCGCTCGCCCCCGACGCGGCGGTGATCGAGGTGGGCGGCGTCGGCATGTCCGTGCAGTGCACGCCGAACACGCTCTCCACGCTCCGCCAGGGCCGGCCCGCCAAGCTGCACACCTCGCTGGTCGTCCGGGAGGACTCCCTGACGCTGTACGGCTTCGCCGACGACGACGAGCGCCAGGTCTTCGAGCTGCTCCAGACCGCCAGCGGGGTCGGACCGAGGCTCGCCCAGGCCATGCTCGCCGTCCACACGCCGGACGCTCTGCGCCGGGCCGTCGCCACCGCCGACGAGAAGGCCCTCACAGCCGTGCCCGGCATCGGCAAGAAGGGCGCCCAGAAGCTCCTGCTGGAGCTGAAGGACCGCCTCGGCGCGCCGGCCGGCGCCCCCGCGGTGGGCGCGCCCGTCACCCAGGGCTGGCGGGACCAGCTCCACGCGGCGCTGATCGGCCTCGGGTACGCCACCCGCGAGGCCGACGAGGCCGTCGCCGCCGTAACCCCCCAGGCCGAGGCCGAGGGCGGCACCCCGCAGGTGGGCCGGCTGCTCAAGGCGGCGCTGCAGACCCTGAACCGCGCCCGCTGACCGACCACACCACCCCGAGGCACGCCACATGAACTGGGACGACACGACCGACTCCGCCGCCCCCGAGCGGCTGGTGGGCTCCGCAGCCGACCGGGAGGACCAGGCCGTCGAGGCCGCCCTGCGCCCCAAGGACCTCGAGGAGTTCATCGGCCAGGAGAAGGTCCGCGAACAGCTGGACCTCGTCCTGCGCGCCGCACGCGCGCGCGGGGCCACCGCCGACCACGTGCTGCTCTCCGGAGCCCCCGGACTCGGCAAGACCACCCTGTCGATGATCATCGCGGCCGAGATGGGCGCCCCCATCCGCATCACCTCGGGCCCGGCCATCCAGCACGCCGGCGACCTCGCCGCGATCCTCTCCTCGCTCCAGGAGGGCGAGGTCCTCTTCCTCGACGAGATCCACCGCATGTCCCGGCCCGCCGAGGAGATGCTGTACATGGCGATGGAGGACTTCCGCGTCGACGTCATCGTCGGCAAGGGCCCCGGCGCCACCGCCATCCCCCTGGAACTGCCCCCCTTCACCCTGGTCGGCGCCACCACGCGCGCGGGCCTGCTGCCGCCCCCCTTGCGCGACCGCTTCGGCTTCACCGCGCACATGGAGTTCTACGAGCCGCGTGAGCTGGAGCGGGTCGTGCACCGCTCGGCCGGCCTGCTCGACGTAGAGATAGTGCCGGACGGCGCCGCCGAGATCGCCGGCCGCTCCCGCGGCACGCCCCGCATCGCCAACCGCCTGCTGCGCCGCGTCCGGGACTACGCGCAGGTCAAGGCGGACGGCGTGATCACCCGGGAGATCGCCGCGGCCGCCCTCGCCGTCTACGAAGTGGACGCGCGCGGCCTCGACCGCCTCGACCGGGCCGTCCTGGAGGCGCTGCTCAAGCTGTTCGGCGGCGGTCCGGTGGGCCTGTCCACGCTCGCCGTGGCGGTGGGGGAGGAGCGAGAGACGGTCGAGGAGGTCGCCGAGCCCTTCCTGGTCCGGGAGGGCCTGCTGGCCCGCACTCCGCGCGGCCGTGTCGGCACCCCGGCCGCCTGGGCGCACCTCGGTCTGACCCCGCCCCGCTCGGCCGGCGGGGGAACCGGACAACAGGACCTGTTCGGGGCGTGACGGCGAGGGCATTGGCCGGAGCAGGAACCCAGGTGCCATGCTGAGCGTTGTTCCATGCGCGCGGACTCGCTTAGACTCCGCCGATGCCGCCCTTGCGGGCGGCGCCGACCCACCCCCATCCAACAGGCCGCTCACCGCGCGGTCGCGCGAAGGAAACCCCGTCCCGTGAATACCTTGACCCTTCTCCCGTTCATTGTGCTCATCGCGGCCATGTTCCTGATGACGCGCTCGGCCAAGAAGAAGCAGCAGCAGGCCGCGAGCATGCGCAATGAGATGCAGCCCGGCTCCGGCGTTCGCACGATCGGGGGCATGTACGCGACGGTCAAGGAGGTCAGCGAGGACACCGTCCTCCTCGACGCCGGGCCGGGCGTCGAACTCCTCTTCGCCAAGAACGCGATCGGCGCCGTCCTCACCGACGACGAGTACAACCGGATCGTCCACGGCATCGAGCACGACCTCAAGTCCGACGCCGGCGTCGTCCCGGACGACGCCTCCTCCCTCACCGGGACCGGCGGGAGCGACGAGCCCGCCGCTGCCGCCGCCTCCGGCGACAAGACCGTCGACCTCGGCAAGAAGGACGCCGCCGAGGACGGGACCGGAGCCGCCGAGGTCGCCGAGGCCAAGACGGACGAAGAGCCGAAGAAGACCGACGGCGACTCCGAGGCGAAGTAGGCACCTCCCGGGGTGTGCGGCGCGGCCCGGCCGTGACCGGCGCACCCCGGGCGCCTCTGTTCGCCGCACGGAGCCCGACACCATGTCATGGCCGACCGGCGCCGACCTGGCGCGGCGCGGCCCGAGAGGGAGTACGAGAAGGTGGCAGCACCTAAGAGGGGCCGGAGCGCGAGCGCCCAGAGCAAGCCAGGGCGCTCGCTGGCCCTCATTTTGATCGCCATCGTGGCGCTCACCGGTGGGATGTTCGTCTCCGGGCACACGACACCGCGCCTCGGCATCGACCTCGCCGGTGGTACGAGCATCACGCTCAAGGCGAAGGCCGACCAGGGGTCCGCGATCAACGAGGCCAACATGAACACCGCGGTCGACATCATGAACCGCCGTGTCAACGGTCTGGGTGTCTCCGAGGCGGAGGTGCAGACCCAGGGGGCCGATCACATCATCGTGAACATCCCCAAGGGCACCAACTCCAAGGAGGCCCAGCAGCAGGTCGGCACCACCGCCAAGCTGTACTTCCGCCCGGTGCTCGCCAGCGAGCCCAGCGGCACCACCCCGGCGAGCCCCTCGCCGAGCGCGTCCTCCAGCGGCGGCGCCTCGCCGAGCCCGTCGAGCTCCGGCAAGGAGAAGGCGTCCTCGTCCTCCTCCGCCTCCCCGACGGCCTCCGCCACCTCGCAGGGCCGCGCGGTCACCGACGCCCTGAAGGCCGACCCCACGCCGTCGGGCTCGTCCTCCCCGAGCGCCTCGTCCGGCGCCAAGACCTCCGCCAGCCCGTCCGCCACGGCCTCCGCCAACCCGGACACCACCAAGCTGCAGGCCCAGTACGCGGCCCTGAACTGCGCCAAGCCCGCCGAGCGCGCCAACGCCGGCACCAACGCCAAGCCCGGCGACCCCACCGTGGCCTGCGGTGAGCGCGACAAGGTCTGGTACAAGTACCTGCTCGGCCCGGCCGGCGTGGACGGCACCGAGGTCAAGAAGGCCCAGGCGGTCTTCGACACCCAGGGCGGCTCCGGCTGGCAGGTCCAGATGACCTTCACCGGCACCGGTTCGAAGAAGTTCGCCGACATCACCGGCCAGCTCGCCAAGAACCAGACCCCGCAGAACGAGTTCGGCATCGTCCTCGACGGCGAGGTCGTCTCCAGCCCGTACGTCCAGACCGCCATCACCGGCGGCCAGGCGGAGATCTCCGGCAGCTTCACGCAGCAGGAGGCCCAGAACCTCGCCAACATGCTGTCCTACGGCGCGCTCCCGCTCTCCTTCAAGGAGGAGACCGTCACCACGGTGACCGCCGCGCTCGGCGGTGAGCAGCTCCGCGCCGGTCTGATCGCCGGTGCGATCGGCCTCGCGCTGGTCGTGATCTACCTGATCGCCTACTACCGCGGCCTGTCGCTCGTCGCCATGGCGTCCCTGCTGGTCTCCGCGATCCTCACCTACGTGATCATGTCGCTGCTCGGCCCGGCCATCGGCTTCGCGCTGAACCTGCCGGCCGTCTGCGGCGCCATCGTCGCCATCGGCATCACAGCGGACTCGTTCATCGTGTACTTCGAACGCATCCGGGACGAGATCCGCGAGGGCCGCTCGCTGCGCCCCGCCGTCGAGCGGGCCTGGCCACGCGCCCGGCGCACGATCCTCGTCTCCGACTTCGTGTCCTTCCTCGCCGCCGCCGTGCTGTTCATCGTGACCGTCGGCAAGGTGCAGGGCTTCGCGTTCACGCTCGGTCTGACCACCGTCCTCGACGTGGTCGTCGTCTTCCTCTTCACCAAGCCGCTGATGACGCTGCTCGCCCGCCGCAAGTTCTTCGCGGACGGCCACAAGTGGTCCGGCCTCGACCCGAAGAGCCTGGGTGCCAAGCCGCCGCTGCGCCGCACCCGCCGTCCCGCCGGTCCCGCCGCCGGCCCTGTCGACCCGAAGGAGGCGTGAGCGATGTCGAAACTCGGCAACCTCGGCGCTCGACTGCACCGCGGCGAGATCAGCTACGACTTCGTCGGCAAGCGCAAGATCTGGTACGGCATCTCCATCCTGATCACCATCACGGCCATCGTCGGCCTGGCGGTGCGCGGCCTGAACATGGGCATCGAGTTCCAGGGCGGCGCCGTCTTCACGACGCCGACCCACATGAGCACGACGGTGACCCAGGCGGAGGAGTTCGCGAGGAGCGCCTCCGGCCACGAGGCCGTCGTGCAGAAGCTCGGCAACGGCAGCCTGCGCATCCAGATCGCCGGCATCGACACCGACAAGTCCGACCAGATCAAGCAGACGCTGGCCCAGGACCTGAAGCTCAACCCCGAGAAGCTCGCCGCCGACCTGGTCGGCCCGAGCTGGGGCGAGCAGATCGCCAGCAAGGCCTGGCAGGGTCTGGCGATCTTCATGGTGCTCGTCGTGATCTACCTGGCCATCGCCTTCGAGTGGCGCATGGCCATCGCGGCCCTCGTCGCGCTGATCCACGACATCACCATCACGACCGGCATCTACGCCCTGGTCGGCTTCGAGGTCACGCCCGGTACGGTCATCGGTCTGCTGACGATCCTCGGCTACTCGCTCTACGACACGGTCGTCGTCTTCGACAGCCTCAAGGAGCAGACGAAGGACATCACGAAGCAGACCCGCTTCACCTACAGCGACATCGCCAACCAGTCGATCAACGGCACGCTGGTCCGCTCCATCAACACCACCGTGGTCGCGCTGCTGCCGGTGGCCGGCCTGCTGTTCATCGGCGGCGGCTTCCTCGGGGCGGGCACCCTGAACGACATCTCGCTGTCGCTGTTCGTCGGCCTCGCGGCCGGCGCGTACTCCTCGATCTTCATCGCCACCCCGCTCGTCGCCGACCTCAAGGAGAGGGAGCCGGCGATGAAGGCGCTGCGCAAGCGCGTCATGGCCAAGCGCGCGCAGGCCGCGGCCGGCGAGGACCTCGTGACGGCCCGGCCCGGCCCGGGCGACGGGCCCGAGGACGCGGCACACGCCGTGGTGGGCCCCCGCGACCAGACCGCGTCCCGCAACCGGGGCCGCGGCCGACCCTCCGGGAAGCGCCGATGACCGAGCTGACCGACATCACGTCGCTGCTGCTCAGCCGCATCCGGGACGTCGCCGACTACCCCGAGCCCGGCGTGATGTTCAAGGACATCACCCCGCTGCTCGCGGACCCCGAGGCGTTCTCCGCGCTGACCGGCGCACTGGCCCGGGTCGCCGCCGAGACCGGCGCGACCAAGATCGTCGGACTGGAGGCCCGGGGCTTCATCCTGGGCGCGCCGGTGGCCGTCCGCGCGGGCCTCGGCTTCATCCCGGTCCGCAAGGCGGGCAAGCTGCCGGGCGCGACCCTGCGCCAGGCGTACGACCTCGAGTACGGCTCGGCCGAGATCGAGGTGCACGCGGAGGACCTGGCGTCCGGCGACCGGGTGCTGATCGTCGACGACGTCCTGGCCACCGGCGGTACCGCCGAGGCCGCGATCCGGCTCATCCAGCGGGCGGGCGCCGAGGTCTCGGGGCTCGCGGTCCTCATGGAGCTGGGCTTCCTCGGCGGCCGGACCCGGCTGGAGCCGGCGCTCGGCGAGGCACCGCTGGCCGCGCTCCTGCGGATCTGACGCCTCCTCGTACGAAACGGCCGCCCCCGGTGTCCCGGGGGCGGCCGTTCGCCGTTCGGTCACCCGCCGCACACCCCGGTCCCGTCCCGCGTCCACATCGCGGAATCCCAGGGGAGTCCCTCGCGTTTCACGGGTAGACGGTCCTCACATCCGCCCGCAGGCGATGAGGAGGCGCAGGATCGCTACCATGGGGTCTCCGGAGCCTGACCGGGGGACCCGGAACGCGCACGAGGAGTCCTCTTGCCAGACGAGGCCCAGCCACTGACCGCCGCCAAGCCCGAGCCCGGCTCGGCCCCCGCGGCCAAGTCCGCGCGGAACGTGTCGTCCGCCAAGAACGACACCCGCGGGGCGGTCGAGCACGCCCAGTCCGCGCCCGTCGAGAAGGCAGCCGAGGTCGCCCGTCCCAAACCGGCCCCGCCCGTGCGCCCCGCCGCCGGCCAGCCCGCCCGCTCCGGCTCCTCCAACCGCGTCCGCGCCCGCCTCGCGCGTCTCGGCGTGCAGCGCGCGAACCCGTACAACCCGGTGCTGGAACCGCTGCTGCGGATAGTGCGCAGCAACGACCCCAAGATCGAGAACGCCACGCTCCGCCAGATCGAGCGCGCCTACCAGGTCGCCGAGCGCTGGCACCGGGGGCAGAAGCGCAAGAGCGGCGACCCGTACATCACGCACCCGCTCGCCGTCACCACCATCCTCGCCGAGCTGGGCATGGACCCGGCCACCCTGATGGCGGGGCTGCTGCACGACACCGTGGAGGACACCGAGTACGGCCTGGAGGACCTGCGCCGCGACTTCGGCGACGTGGTCGCCCTGCTCGTCGACGGCGTGACCAAGCTGGACAAGGTCAAGTTCGGCGAGGCCGCACAGGCCGAGACCGTGCGCAAGATGGTCGTGGCGATGGCGAAGGACCCGCGCGTCCTGGTCATCAAGCTCGCCGACCGCCTGCACAACATGCGCACCATGCGCTACCTCAAGCGTGAGAAGCAGGAGAAGAAGGCGCGCGAGACGCTCGAGATCTACGCCCCGCTGGCGCACCGGCTGGGCATGAACACCATCAAGTGGGAGCTGGAGGACCTCGCCTTCGCGATCCTCTACCCCAAGATGTACGACGAGATCGTGCGGCTGGTGGCCGAGCGGGCGCCCAAGCGCGACGAGTACCTCGCCATAGTGACCGACGAGGTCCAGTCCGACCTGCGCGCGGCCCGCATCAAGGCGACGGTCACCGGCCGCCCGAAGCACTACTACAGCGTCTACCAGAAGATGATCGTCCGCGGCCGTGACTTCGCGGAGATCTACGACCTGGTGGGAATCCGTGTGCTCGTCGACACGGTCCGGGACTGCTACGCGGCCCTGGGCACGGTGCACGCGCGATGGAACCCGGTGCCCGGCCGGTTCAAGGACTACATCGCGATGCCGAAGTTCAACATGTACCAGTCGCTGCACACGACGGTCATCGGACCCAACGGCAAGCCCGTCGAGCTGCAGATCCGCACGTTCGACATGCACCGGCGGGCCGAGTACGGCATCGCCGCGCACTGGAAGTACAAGCAGGAGGCCGTCGCCGGCGCCTCCAAGGTCCGCACGGACGTGCCCAAGGCCTCCGGCAAGGACAAGGACGCCATCAACGACATGGCGTGGCTGCGGCAGCTGCTGGACTGGCAGAAGGAGACCGAGGACCCCGGCGAGTTCCTGGAGTCGCTGCGCTTCGACCTCTCCCGCAACGAGGTCTTCGTCTTCACGCCGAAGGGCGACGTCATCGCGCTCCCGGCCGGGGCGACGCCGGTGGACTTCGCGTACGCCGTCCACACCGAGGTCGGCCACCGCACCATAGGAGCACGGGTCAACGGCAGGCTCGTACCGCTGGAGTCGACCCTGGACAACGGCGACCTTGTGGAGGTCTTCACCTCCAAGGCGGCCGGCGCCGGCCCGTCCCGCGACTGGCTCGGGTTCGTCAAGTCGCCGCGCGCCCGCAACAAGATCCGGGCATGGTTCTCCAAGGAGCGCCGGGACGAGGCGATCGAGCAGGGCAAGGACGCCATCGTGCGGGCCATGCGCAAGCAGAACCTGCCCATCCAGCGCATCCTCACCGGCGACTCGCTCGTCACGATGGCGCACGAGATGCGCTACTCGGACATCTCCGCGCTGTACGCGGCGATCGGCGAGGGCCACGTCTCCGCGCAGAACATCGTCCAGAAACTGGTGCAGGCCCTCGGCGGCGAGGAGGCCGCCACCGAGGAGATCGACGAGACGGTCCCGCCGGCCCGCGGCCGCGGCCGCAAGCGGCGCTCAAGCGCCGACCCGGGCGTCGTGGTCAAGGGCGTCGACGACGTGTGGGTCAAGCTGGCCCGCTGCTGCACGCCCGTGCCCGGCGACCCGATCATCGGCTTCGTCACGCGCGGCAGCGGCGTATCGGTCCACCGCACCGACTGCGTCAACGTGGAGTCACTGTCCCGCGAGCCGGAGCGCATCCTCGACGTCGAGTGGGCCCCCACCCAGTCCTCGGTCTTCCTGGTCGCCATCCAGGTGGAGGCGCTGGACCGCTCCCGGCTGCTGTCGGACGTCACACGGATCCTGTCCGACCAGCACGTCAACATCCTGTCCGCCGCCGTGCAGACGTCCCGCGACCGGGTGGCCACCTCCCGCTTCACCTTCGAGATGGGCGACCCCAAGCACCTGGGCCACGTCCTCAAGGCCGTGCGTGGTGTGGAGGGCGTGTACGACGTGTACCGCGTGACCTCGGCGCGCAGCCGCGCCTGACCGGAGGCCGAGCCGCACGCGAAAGGGCCCCATACGCCGGTATGGGGCCCTTTCGCGGGAGCGAAGGGGTGACTAGCCGCCGAACTCCTGCAGGCCCTTCAGAGCCTGGTCCAGAAGCGCCTGACGGCCCTCCAGCTCACGCTCCAGCTTGTCGGCCCGGGCGCCGTTGCCCTGGGCGCGGGCCTGCTCGATCTGCGCCCTCAGCTTGTCCACCGCGGCCTGGAGCTGACCGGTCAGACCCTCCGCACGCGCGCGTGCCTCCGGGTTCGTCCGGCGCCACTCGGCCTCCTCGGCCTCCTGGAGGGCCCGCTCCACGGCGTGCATCCGGCCCTCGACCTTCGGGCGCGCGTCCCGCGGGACGTGACCGATGGCCTCCCAGCGCTCGTTGATGGAGCGGAAGGCCGCCCGCGAGCCCTTCAGGTCCGTGATGGGCAGGAGCTTCTCGGCCTCCCCGGCCAGCTCCTCCTTCAGCTTCAGGTTCTCGGCCTGCTCCGCGTCCCGCTCGGCGAAGACCGAGCTGCGGGCCGCGAAGAACACGTCCTGGGCGCCGCGGAAGCGGTTCCACAGGTCGTCCTCGTGCTCGCGCTGGGCGCGGCCCGCGGCCTTCCACTCGGTCATCAGCTCGCGGTAACGGGCCGCCGTCGCGCCCCAGTCCGTCGAACCGGACAGCGCCTCGGCCTCGGAGACCAGCCGCTCCTTGGTCCGGCGGGCCTCCTCGCGCTGCGCGTCGAGCTGCGCGAAGTGCGCCTTGCGCCGCTTGGAGAACGCCGACCGGGCGTGCGAGAAGCGGTGCCACAGCTCGTCGTCCGACTTGCGGTCCAGACGCGGCAGGCCCTTCCAGGTGTCCACCAGGGCACGCAGCCGCTCACCGGCCGCCCGCCACTGGTCGGACTGGGCGAGCTGCTCGGCCTCGGTGACCAGGTCCTCCTTGGCCCTGCGGGCCTCGTCGGACTGCTTGGCCCGCTGCGCCTTGCGCTCCTCGCGCCGGGCCTCGACCGTCTCCACGAGCTTGTCGAGGCGGGTCCGCAGCGCGTCGAGGTCGCCCACCGCGTGGTGGGCGTCCACCTGCTCGCGCAGGTGGTCGACCGCGGCCCGGGCGTCCTTCGCCGACAGGTCGGTGGTCTGCACTCGCTTCTCGAGGAGGCCGATCTCGACAACCAGGCCCTCGTACTTGCGCTCGAAGTAGGCAAGCGCCTCCTCAGGGGAGCCGGCCGCCCAGGAACCGACGACCTGCTCGCCGTCGGCCGTACGCACGTACACGGTCCCCGTCTCGTCGACGCGGCCCCACGGGTCGCTGCTCACAGCGCCTCCTCCACATGATGCCTGCGGGGGGCCTCAGCGCCCCCGGGCATCGTCCACAGTTTCGTCACGGCCAACATAGGCGACCGGCGGGTGGCCTGTCCGCATCCAGCGCGGGCGAATCTGCGCTGGCGGCGGTCCCCGGCGTCTCGCCGGGTCAGGACTTGGCGACCGTCGCCTTGTTGATCACTACCGTCGCGTTCGGCGCGGTGTTGCCGGTCGTCGGGTCGGCCGCCTGGGCGCCGGCCGCCGCGATCTTCTTGAGCACCTTCATGCCCGCGTCGGAGACCGTCCCGAACGGCGTGTAGCTCGGCGGCAGCGGGCTGTCCTTGTAGACCAGGAAGAACTGGCTGCCACCGGTGTGCTTCTGTCCGGTGTTCGCCATCGCGACCGTGCCGGCCGGGTAGACGTTGCCCTTCAGGCTCTTGTCCTTGAGGTTCTCGTCCGGGATCGTGTAGCCGGGCCCGCCGCTGCCGGTGCCCGTGGGGTCGCCGCACTGCAGCACGAAGATGCCCTCGGCGGTGAGCCGGTGGCACTTGGTGTGGTCGAAGTAGCCCTTGCCCGCGAGGAAGTCGAACGAGTTCACGGTGTGCGGGGCCGCCGACGCCTTCAGCGACATGTCGATGTCGCCGCACGTCGTCGCGAGCGTCATCGTGTACTTCGCCGACGTGTCGATCGTCACCGCCGGCTCCTTCTTCCAGCTCAGCTTCTTCACCGAGCCCGCCGCCGGCTTCTCGCACGGGTCCGGCGCCTTGCCGCTCGGCGAGGCGCTCGGCGACGCGTCCGCGCCGGCGCTGGTCTTCTTGTCGTCGTCGTTCTTCAGCACGCCCGTCGTGTACAGCGCGACGCTGCCGATCACGACCACGCCGAGCACCGACGCGATCACGGAGTTGCGCATGCGTGCCTTGCGCCGCGCGCTGGTGCGCCGCTGCTGCTGCCGCAAGAACTTCTCCCGGGCGAGCTGACGCCGCCGCTGCTCCTGGCTGACCACCGGGTTCTCTCCTCATGCGTGTCGTGTTGCCGACGGTACGCGTGCGTCCTGTGAGCCGACGGCCGCGTGTAGCCCCGTACCGTATATGGGTTCGCTGAGGAAACGGCAGCGCCGGTAGGCTCTGGACCACAGGCTGCCTGCGCGCAGGCCCTCCCGTATCGACACAACGAAGGACGATCGTGCTCATTGCCGGGTTCCCCGCCGGGGCCTGGGGGACGAACTGTTATCTCGTCGCCCCCGCCGCCGGTGAGGAGTGCGTGATCATCGACCCGGGCCACCAGGCCGCCGACGGAGTCGAGGAAGCGCTGAGGAAGCATCGGCTCAAGCCCGTCGCGGTCGTCCTCACCCACGGCCACATCGACCATGTGGCTTCGGTCGTCCCCGTGTGCGGCGCACACGACGTGCCGGCCTGGATCCACCCCGCCGACCGGTACATGATGAGCGATCCCGAGAAGGCGCTCGGCCGCGCCTTCGGCCTGCCGCTCCTGGGCGAGCTGACCGTGGGCGAGCCGGACGACGTCCGGGAGCTGAGCGACGGCGCGGAGCTGGAGCTGGCCGGTCTCACCTTCTCCGTCGCGCACGCACCGGGCCATACCAAGGGGTCGGTGACCTTCCGGATGCCCGAGACCGCGGACATCCCGTCGGTCTTCTTCTCCGGGGATCTGCTGTTCGCCGGCTCCGTCGGACGCACCGACCTGCCGGGTGGCTCCATGGAGGACATGCTCGACTCGCTGGCCCGCGTGTGCCTGCCGCTCGAGGACTCCACCGTGGTGCTGTCCGGGCACGGCCCCCAGACGACCATCGGCCAGGAGCGCGCCACCAACCCCCATCTGCGGCAGGTGGCGGCCGGCCAGGGAGCCTTCCGGGCTCCCCGACGAGGAATGTGACGAGAGACATCCGTGAGTACCTTCCAGGCCCCCAAGGGCACCTATGACCTCCTCCCGCCGGACTCCGCCGTCTACCTGGCGGTCCGGGAGGCGATCGCGGCCCCGCTGCGCGACTCCGGCTACGGCTACGTCGAGACCCCCGGCTTCGAGAACGTGGAGCTGTTCGCGCGCGGCGTCGGCGAGTCCACCGACATCGTCACCAAGGAGATGTACGCCTTCGAGACCAAGGGCGGCGACCGGCTCGCCCTGCGCCCCGAGGGCACCGCGTCCGTGCTGCGCGCAGCCCTGGAGGCCAACCTGCACAAGGCGGGCAACCTCCCGGTCAAGCTCTGGTACTCCGGCTCGTACTACCGCTACGAGCGGCCGCAGAAGGGCCGCTACCGGCACTTCTCCCAGGTCGGCGCCGAGGCGATCGGCGCCGAGGACCCGGCGCTGGACGCCGAGCTGATCATCCTGGCCGACCAGGCCTACCGCTCGCTGGGCCTGCGCGACTTCCGCATCCTGCTGAACAGCCTGGGCGACAAGGAGTGCCGGCCCGTGTACCGGGCCGCGCTGCAGGACTTCCTGCGCGCCCTTGACCTGGACGAGGACACCCGCCGCCGGGTGGAGATCAACCCGCTGCGGGTCCTCGACGACAAGCGCGAGTCGGTGCAGAAGCAGCTCACCGGCGCGCCGCTGCTGCGCGACTACCTGTGCGACGCCTGCAAGGCGTACCACGAGGAGGTCCGCGAGCTGCTCACCGCGGCGGGCGTGGCCTTCGAGAACGACCCGAAGCTGGTCCGCGGCCTGGACTACTACACCCGGACCACCTTCGAGTTCGTGCACGACGGTCTCGGCTCCCAGTCCGCGGTCGGCGGCGGCGGCCGCTACGACGGCCTGTCGGAGATGATCGGCGGCCCCGCGCTGCCGTCGGTGGGCTGGGCGCTGGGCGTCGACCGCACGGTCCTCGCCCTGGAGGCCGAGGGCGTCACCCTCGACCTGCCGTCCACAACCAGCGTCTACGCCGTCCCGCTGGGCGAGGAGGCCCGCCGGGTCCTGTTCGCCAAGGTCACCGAACTGCGCAGGATCGGCGTCGCGACGGACTTCGCCTACGGCGGCAAGGGCCTGAAGGGCGCCATGAAGAACGCCAACCGCAGCGGCGCCCGCTACGCGATCGTCGCCGGCGAGCGGGACCTCGCCGAGGGCGTCGTGCAGCTCAAGGACATGGAGTCCGGCGAGCAGACGGCGATCGGCGTGAACGAGATCGTGGCCGAACTGGAGTCACGGCTCGGCTGAGCACACGCGCGCGAGGGCGCCGGACACCCCGCCGGGGCGTCCGGCGCCCTCGCCGCACGTGGTGCCACCGCTGCCCGAAGGCGGTCGAACGCCACCGCTCGTACGAGCCTCCTTATGCAAAGCGAACGGTGAACCGACGCGTGCGTGCGGCAGAATGAGGGCTGCCCGAAGAAGGTCCACCTCTCGAGTGACGGAATCGGCGTGATGAGCAAGACGACAGTCAAGGACGTCTCCAGGGAGCCCGGGTCCGGGCCCGTCGCCGCGCCGCGCGCGGAGGGCGGCAGCCGCGCCCTCGCGATCCTGCTGGTGATCACCGGCGCCGCCGGGCTGCTGGCCGCCTGGGTCATCACGATCGACAAGTTCAAGATCCTCGAGGCCAAAGTCGCCGGCAAGACCTACACCCCCGGCTGCAGCCTCAACCCGGTGGTGTCCTGCGGCAGCGTCATGGAGAGCAAGCAGGCCGCCGTCTTCGGCTTCCCCAACCCGATGCTCGGCCTGGTCGCCTACGGCATCGTCGTCTGCGTCGGCGTGAGCCTGCTGGCCCGCGCCCGCTTCCCGCGCTGGTACTGGCTGACCTTCAACTTCGGCACCCTCTTCGGGGTCGCCTTCTGCACCTGGCTGCAGTTCCAGTCCCTGTACCGGATCAACGCGCTGTGCCTGTGGTGCTCGCTCGCCTGGGTCGCCACGATCGTCATGTTCTGGTACGTCACCTCGTTCAACATCCGCAACGGCTTCCTGCCGTCCCCGCGCTGGCTCAAGTCGTTCTTCGGCGAGTTCACCTGGGTCGTGCCCGTCATGCACGTCGGCGTGATCGGCATGCTGGTGCTCACCCGGTGGTGGGACTTCTGGACCGCCTGACGGCCGGACGGCGGCCCTGACGGGATTGTCGGTGCGGTGATTTAGGGTTTCTGCGTGGAACCCGACCTGTTCACCGCCGCAGCAGAAGAACGCCAGGAGAAGGATCCCGCCGCCAGCCCGCTGGCGGTGCGGATGCGCCCGCGCACCCTCGACGAGGTGGTGGGCCAGCAGCACCTGCTGAAGCCCGGGTCCCCGCTGCGCCGGCTGGTGGGCGAGGGCCCGGAGCAGCGGGGCGGGGCCGCGGGCCCCTCCGGCAAGGGCGGCGGCGGGAGACGCGTGGGACCCGCCGGGCCGTCCTCGGTGATCCTCTGGGGCCCGCCCGGCACGGGCAAGACGACCCTGGCGTACGTCGTGTCCAAGGCCACCGACAAGCGCTTCGTGGAGCTGTCCGCCATCACCGCGGGCGTCAAGGAGGTCCGCGCGGTCATCGACGGCGCCCGCCGCGCCACCGGCGGCTTCGGCAGGGAGACCGTCCTCTTCCTCGACGAGATCCACCGCTTCAGCAAGGCCCAGCAGGACTCCCTGCTGCCCGCGGTCGAGAACCGCTGGGTGACCCTGATCGCGGCGACCACCGAGAACCCGTACTTCTCGGTGATCTCCCCGCTGCTGTCCCGCTCCCTGCTGCTCACCCTCGAACCGCTCACCGACGAGGACGTCCGCGGCCTGCTGAAGCGGGCCCTCGGCGACGAGCGCGGCCTGGCAGGCGCCGTCGCCCTGCCCGGCGACACCGAGGACCACCTCCTGCGCATCGCCGGCGGCGACGCCCGCCGCGCCCTGACCGCGCTGGAGGCCGCCGCCGGAGCCGCCCTCGACCAGGGCGAGCACGAGATCAGCCTCCGCACGCTCGAGCAGACCGTCGACCGCGCCGCGCTGAAGTACGACCGCGACGGCGACCAGCACTACGACGTCGCCAGCGCCCTGATCAAGTCCATCCGCGGCTCCGACGTCGACGCGGCGCTGCACTACCTGGCCCGCATGATCGAAGCCGGCGAGGACCCCCGGTTCATCGCCCGCCGCCTGATGATCTCCGCGAGCGAGGACATCGGCCTCGCCGACCCCAACGCCCTGCCCATCGCGGTCGCCGCCGCCCAGGCCGTCGCCATGATCGGCTTCCCGGAGGCCGCCCTCACCCTCAGCCACGCCACCATCGCCCTCGCGCTCGCCCCCAAGTCGAACGCGGCCACCACCGCCATAGGCGCCGCGCTGGAGGACGTGCGCAAGGGACAGGCCGGTCCTGTGCCGGCGCATCTGCGGGACGGGCACTACCAGGGCGCGGCCAAGCTCGGCCACGCCCAGGGCTACGTGTACCCGCACGACCTGCCCGAGGGCATCGCCCAGCAGCAGTACGCCCCCGACGCCCTCAAGGACCGCGAGTACTACACGCCGACCCGGCACGGCACCGAGGCCCGGTACGCGGACGCGGTGGAGTGGACGCGCAAGCACCTCGGTCGCAGGCGGTCCTGAGCAGCCTGTAGACTGCCCCGAAGTGCTGAGTCCCGCGCAGTCAGAGCGGGACAGCCAGCCGGAGACCGGTCCCTCGCGGACCAGCTCCAGGAGCGTCGCGCACCGTCGAACGGTGTCGCGGGCAGCCCACCACCACCCCGGATCCCCGGGAACGGTCGGTGGGCCACTCGCGTGCTGCACGTATGTGCCCAGATCAGGGGAGCGGCTGCCCGGCAGGTCCCACGCGGACCCGGCGGGTCTCCCCGGCTGCGGATGCGACCTCCCTCAACCCTGACAAGCCGAAACCCAGGAAAGAGAAACAGACAGTGGCGAACCAGTCCCGCCCCAAGGTCAAGAAGTCGCGTGCCCTCGGCATCGCGCTGACCCCGAAGGCCGTCAAGTACTTCGAGGCCCGTCCCTACCCGCCGGGTGAGCACGGCCGCGGCCGCAAGCAGAACTCGGACTACAAGGTCCGTCTGCTCGAGAAGCAGCGCCTGCGCGCGCAGTACGACGTGTCCGAGCGCCAGCTCGTCCGCGCCTACGAGCGTGCCTCCAAGGTCCAGGGCAAGACCGGTGAGGCCCTGATCATCGAGCTCGAGCGCCGTCTCGACGCGCTGGTCCTGCGTTCGGGCATCGCCCGCACGATCTACCAGGCCCGCCAGATGGTCGTCCACGGCCACATCCAGGTCAACGGCCAGAAGGTCGACAAGCCGTCCTTCCGTGTCCGTCCGGACGACGTCGTGCAGGTCCGCGACCGCTCCAAGGACAAGACGCTCTTCCAGATCGCCCGCGAGGGTGGCTTCGCCCCCGACGGTGAGACCCCGCGCTACCTGCAGGTGAATCTCAGGGCCCTGGCGTTCCGCCTGGACCGCGAGCCGAACCGCAAGGAGATCCCGGTGATCTGCGACGAGCAGCTCGTCGTCGAGTACTACGCCCGCTGACCCCGGTCACGGCGTAGGCACTCAGCCCGCCGTCTCCCCGCCCTTCCGGGCGCGGGAGGCGGCGGGTTCGCGTTCGTGGCCCTCGCCGCGCGCCTGCGGCAGCCGTCCACGCCGGCCGGGCACCCCCTGCTCCGGCCGCGCACGCCCGTGTGCCAGCGCCCGGGCCACGGCGGCCGCCCGGTCCAGCCGGGCCCCCTCGGCCAGCAGTTCCTCGTACCGCTGGTCGCCGAGCGCCTGCCGGGCCGCCGCCTCGCACAGCTCGTGCGGGGCGTTGTAGTGCACCGAGCCGAACAGCGGCAGCCCGACCGACGGCCACAGCCGGCCCGCGGCGCCCTGCAGGACCGCCGCCTCCGCCGGGTCGCCCTGGGACGCCGTCACCAGGGCCAGCAGCTCGAGCGACAGCACCGAACCGAGCAGGTCGCGGAAGGCGTGCGCGTCGCCCAGGCAGTCCACCAGCAGCTCCCGCGCACGGGGCAGGTCCCCGTCCCGCCAGGCCGCGTAGGCCAGTACGTACAGCGCGTACGAGCGGGCCCAGTGCTCCCCGTGGTCCTCGCACACCCGGCGCACCTCCACGCACAGGCGCACCGCGTCCGCCAGGTCCCCCTGGAACGCCCGCGCCATCGCCAGCTCCACCTGGCTCATCAGGACGTTGCTGTTCAGCTCGCCGATCTGGCGGTACCGGCCGAGCGCCGAGCGCAGCAGCCGCTCCGCGCGCGCCATGTCGTCCGTCACCAGGGCCAGACAGCCCGTGCGGTGCTCCGCGTACGCCACCGCCGTGCCGTCCGCCACCCGCTCCGCCGCGGAACGGCACTCCCGCAGCGCGGCCAGCGCCGCGACGGTGTCGCCCTGCAGGATCGCCACGTAGCCGAGCACCCACAGCGCCTTCAGCCGCGACCGCTCGTACCCCGACTCCAGCTCCACGCTGCGCTCCAGCCAGCGCCGCCCCTCCGACAGCCGCCCGCAGCCCGCCCAGCAGAACCACAGCGAGCCCGCCAGGTACTGGCCCAGATGCGCCTCCTCCGGCTCGGTCAGGCAGAACTCGAGGGCGTCCCGCAGATTCGGCAGCTCCGCCTCGACGCGCGCGGCCACCTCCCGCTGCCGGGGCGAGAACCAGTCCAGCTCGCACATCGTGGCCAGGCCCAGGCACCAGTCGCGGTGCCGTCGCCGCAGCCGGGCCGTGTCCCCGGTGGCCTCCAGCCAGTCGGCGCCGTAGGCCCGGACGGTGTCCAGCATCCGGTAGCGGGGTCCCGTCAACGTCTCCTCGCGCGTCACCAGCGACTGCGCGAGCAGTTCCGACAGCACGTCCAGGACGTCCTCGGCGGGCAGGCCGTCCCCGCTGCACACGTACTCGGCCGCGTCCAGGTCGAAGGTCCCCGCGAACACCGACAGCCGCGCCCACAGCAGCCGCTCGGCCGGGGTGCACAGCTCGTGGCTCCAGCCGATCGCCGTGCGCAGCGTCCGGTGCCGCGGCAGGGCGTCCCGGCCGCCGCCGGTCAGCAGCCGGAACCGGTCGTCGAGACGCTCGAGCAACTGCTCCGGGGACAGCGCCCGCAGCCGCCCCGCGGCCAGCTCCACCGCCAGCGGGATCCCCTCCAGACGCAGGCACAGCTCACGGACCGCCGGACGGTCCGCCACCTCGGCCCCGTGCTGCCGGGCCCGGTCGGCGAACAGCTCCACCGCCTCGTCGGCGCCGAGCGGCGCCAGCGGGAAGAGCCGCTCGCCGGCCAACCCCAGCGGACGCCGCCCCACGGCCAGCACCCGCAGCTCCGGCAGTCCGCGCAGCAGCTCGGCCACCAGCCCGGCGCAGTCCTCCACCAGGTGCTCGAACCCGTCCAGCACCAGCAGGAAACGGCGCCCGGCGAGATGGCGGAGCAGTGCCTCGCGCGGCGGCCGGGTGGTGTGGTCGGTCAGGCCCATGGCCTCCGCCACCGCGTACTCGGCGAACAGCGGGTCCTGGACCGGCGCCAGCTCGACCCGGGCCACCTCCGTCCCGGCCGCCGGCCGCTGCGCCGCGCGCAGGGCGAGCCGGGACTTGCCCACCCCGCCGGGACCGGTCACCGTCACCAGCCGGGCCCCCGCCATGGCCTCGGCCAGACCGGCGAGTTCGGCCGAGCGCCCGACGAAGGCCGTGAGCTCAAGGGGCGGGCCGCCGTCCGCGCAGGGGCCGGGGCGCTGAGGACCTCGCATGGGACACGGAGCGTACTGAAACGTGTTCACTCCGTACAATCGGTTCCCGCGACTGCGTCCGCCGCCGACGGTAATCCGGTACGGAGCCCCGCCACCGGCGCGATAGGCTCGGTGCACTGCTTTTTTCACGGTTCCGATGTTCAGAGCACGTTTCAGGGAGCGGGTGCGCACAGTGTCCGGTGGAGAGGTGGCCGGGATCCTGGTGGCCGTCTTCTGGGCGATCCTGGTCTCCTTCCTCGCCGTCGCACTGGTGAGGCTGGCCCAGACGCTCAAGGCGACCACCAAGCTCGTGGCTGAGGTGACCGACCAGGCCGTCCCGCTGCTCGCGGACGCCTCCGCGGCCGTGCGCTCCGCGCAGACGCAGATCGACCGGGTCGACGCGATCGCCTCCGACGTCCAGGAGGTCACGTCGAACGCCTCCGCGCTGTCCACCACCGTCGCCTCCACCTTCGGCGGCCCGCTGGTCAAGGTCGCGGCCTTCGGCTACGGCGTGCGCCGTGCGCTGGGCGGCCGCAGGGAGGACGCGCCCGCGAAGTCGCCCCGGCGTACGGTGATCGTGGGCCGCACGGTCCCCGCCGCACGACGCAAGCGGAAGAAGGACTGAGACCGACCGATGTTCCGCCGTACTTTCTGGTTCACCTCCGGCGTCGCCGCCGGGGTGTGGGCCACCACCAAGGTCAACCGCAAGCTGAGGCAGCTGACCCCGGAGAGCCTCGCCGCGACCGCGGCCGACAAGGCCCTGGAGGCCGGCCGGCGACTGAAGGACGGCGCGGTCGGCTTCGCGCTCGACGTCCGCGACAACATGGCCCGGCGGGAGGCCGAGCTGGGGGAGGCGCTGGGCATCAACGCCGACCCCGAACTCCCCGCGCCCGGGCGGTACGCCGCCCTGGAGAACAACCGCAGCAACCCGAAGTACATCGAGAACACGACGTACTCGCACAACCGGAATGAGGACCACTGATGGAGTCGGCCGAGATTCGCCGCCGCTGGCTGAGCTTCTTCGAGGAGCGCGGGCACACCGTCGTCCCTTCGGCGTCGCTCATCGCGGACGACCCGACTCTGCTCCTCGTCCCCGCCGGCATGGTGCCCTTCAAGCCCTACTTCCTGGGTGAGGTCAAGCCGCCCTTCGCGCGCGCCACCAGCGTGCAGAAGTGCGTGCGCACGCCCGACATCGAAGAGGTCGGCAAGACCACCCGGCACGGCACGTTCTTCCAGATGTGCGGCAACTTCTCCTTCGGCGACTACTTCAAGGAAGGCGCCATCAAGTACGCCTGGGAGCTGCTCACCTCGCCCCAGGACGAGGGCGGTTACGGCCTCGACCCCGAGCGCCTGTGGATCACCGTCTACAAGGACGACGACGAGGCCGAGCGCATCTGGCACGAGGTCGTCGGCGTGCCCAAGGAGCGCATCCAGCGCCTGGGCATGAAGGACAACTACTGGTCCATGGGCGTCCCCGGCCCCTGCGGCCCCTGCTCCGAGATCAACTACGACCGCGGCCCCGAGTTCGGCGCCGAGGGCGGCCCCGCCGTCAACGACGAGCGGTACGTGGAGATCTGGAACCTCGTCTTCATGCAGTACGAGCGGGGCGAGGGCACCGGCAAGGACGACTTCGAGATCCTCGGCGAACTGCCCAGCAAGAACATCGACACGGGCCTCGGCCTGGAGCGCCTCGCCATGATTCTGCAGGGTGTGCAGAACATGTACGAGATCGACACCTCCATGGCCGTCATCGACAAGGCCACCGAGCTGACCGGCGTGGCCTACGGCGACGCCCACGACTCGGACGTCTCGCTGCGCGTGGTCACCGACCACATGCGCACCGCCACCATGCTCATCGGCGACGGCGTCACCCCGGGCAACGAGGGCCGCGGCTACGTGCTGCGCCGCATCATGCGCCGCGCCATCCGCAACATGCGCCTGCTCGGCGCCACCGGCCCGGTCGTCAAGGACCTGATCGACGTCGTCATCGGCATGATGGGCCAGCAGTACCCGGAGCTGGTCACCGACCGCGAGCGCATCGAGAAGGTCGCCCTCGCCGAGGAGAACGCCTTCCTGAAGACGCTGAAGGCCGGCACCAACATCCTCGACACCGCCGTCACCGAGACCAAGCAGTCCGGCGGCACGGTGCTCTCCGGTGACAAGGCCTTCCTGCTCCACGACACCTGGGGCTTCCCGATCGACCTCACCCTGGAGATGGCCGCCGAGCAGGGCATTTCCGTGGACGAGGACGGCTTCCGCCGCCTGATGAAGGAGCAGCGGGAGCGCGCCAAGGCCGACGCCCAGGCCAAGAAGACCGGCCACGCCGACATGGGCGCCTACCGCGAGATCGCCGACTCCGCCGGTGCCACCGACTTCATCGGCTACACCGACACCGAGAGCGAGACCACCATCGTCGGCATCCTGGTCGACGGCGTCTCCTCCCCGGCCGCCACCGAGGGCGACGAGGTCGAGGTCGTCCTCGACCGCACCCCGTTCTACGCCGAGGGCGGTGGCCAGATCGGAGACACCGGCCGGATCAGGGTCGACTCCGGGGCCGTCATCGAGGTCCGCGACACCCAGAAGCCGGTCCCGGGCGTCTACGTCCACAAGGGCGTCGTCCAGGTCGGCGAGGTGACCGTCGGAGCCAAGGCCCACGCCTCCATCGACCAGCGTCGCCGCAAGGCCATCGCCCGCGCCCACTCGGCCACCCACCTGACCCACCAGGCGCTGCGCGACGCCCTCGGCCCGACGGCCGCCCAGGCCGGTTCCGAGAACCAGCCGGGCCGCTTCCGCTTCGACTTCGGTTCGCCGTCCGCCGTTCCGACGGCCGTGATGACCGACGTCGAGCAGAAGATCAACGAGGTGCTCGCCCGCGACCTCGACGTGCACGCCGAGATCATGGGCATCGACGACGCCAAGAAGCAGGGCGCCATCGCCGAGTTCGGCGAGAAGTACGGCGAGCGCGTCCGCGTGGTGACCATCGGCGACTTCTCCAAGGAGCTGTGCGGCGGCACACACGTGCACAACACCGCCCAGCTCGGCCTGGTCAAGCTGCTCGGCGAGTCGTCGATCGGCTCGGGCGTGCGGCGCATCGAGGCCCTGGTCGGCGTCGACGCCTACAACTTCCTCGCCCGTGAGCACACGGTCGTCGCCCAGCTCCAGGAGCTGGTCAAGGGCCGCGCGGAGGAGCTCCCGGAGAAGATCTCCGCCATGCTCGGCAAGCTGAAGGACGCCGAGAAGGAGATCGAGAAGTTCCGCGCCGAGAAGGTCCTGCAGGCCGCCGCCGGTCTCGCCGAGTCCGCCCGGGACGTCCGCGGTGTCGCCGTGGTCACCGGCCGGGTGCCGGACGGCACCAGCCCCGACGACCTGCGCAGGCTGGTCCTCGACGTACGGGGCCGCATCCAGGGCGGCCGGGCCGCCGTGGTCGCCCTGTTCACGGTCAACAACGGCAAGCCGCTGACCGTCATCGCCACCAACGAGGCGGCCCGCGAGCGCGGCCTCAAGGCCGGTGACCTGGTCCGCACCGCCGCCAAGACGCTCGGCGGCGGCGGTGGCGGCAAGCCGGACGTCGCCCAGGGCGGCGGCCAGAACCCGGCCGCGGTCGGCGACGCCGCCGACGCCGTCGAGCGGCTCGTCGCCGAGACCGCGAAGTAGGAAGCGGCCGGACATGCGCAGAGGACGCCGGCTCGCGATCGACGTCGGGGACGCCCGGATCGGGGTCGCCTCGTGCGACCCCGACGGGATCCTCGCCACCCCGGTGGAGACCGTCCCCGGCCGGGACGTGCCCGCCGCCCACCGCCGGCTGCGGCAGCTGGTGGAGGAGTACGAACCGATCGAGGTCGTCGTCGGACTCCCTCGCTCCCTCAAGGGGGGCGAGGGACCGGCCGCCGCCAAGGTCCGCGCCTTCGCCCAGGAGCTGGCCGGGGGCATCCAGCCGGTGCCGGTCCGTCTGGTGGACGAGCGGATGACGACCGTGACGGCCAGTCAGGGCCTGCGCGCCTCGGGGGTCAGATCGAAGAAGGGCCGCTCCGTGATCGACCAGGCCGCGGCCGTCATCATCCTGCAGCAGGCCCTGGAATCCGAACGGGTGTCAGGTAAAGCACCCGGCGAGGGCGTCGAAGTGGTCATCTGATCGCGATACGGTAACGTTCCGCGCGATGCGGCGGTGTTCGAACAGCCACCGCACAACAAGAGGCGGAACGGAAGCCGGTCCGGGCCGCGCGACCGTCCGCCTCGCGGCTCTAGGGGATCGATGACTGAGTATGGCCGGGGCCCTGGCTCCGAACCGTGGCATCCGGAGGACCCGTTGTACGGGGACGGCGGATGGGGAGGGCAGCAGACCCACGCGGGTCAGCAGTCTCCTTACGACGGCCAGGCGCAGCAGCACTACCCGCAGCAGCCGCAGTACGGCGACTGGGACCAGGGCCGGCAGCAGCAGCCCGGCTACGACCAGCAGCAGTACCCGTACCACCCCGAGCAGGACCACCAGCAGTACGGTGGCGCGTTCCCCGGCCAGGACCAGCAGTACGCCGCGCACACACAGCAGCAGTACCAGCAGCAGGGAGTCTGGAACGCGAACGGCGCCCAGGGCCAGGTGCCGTACCCGCCCGATCCCGGCGACCCGTACGGCCAGCAGCCCGCCGCCTACACCGCGCAGCAGCACGACTTCTACCGCACCGAGGACGCCTACCCGCCGCCCGAGCCGCCGGGCCGCCGGCGCCCCGAGCCGGAACCGGAACCCGCGGCCGAGGAGGAGCACGCCTTCTTCTCGGGGGCGGACGACGACGATGACGACGCCGGGCACGAGCTGCAGAGCAGGAGTGAGCGGCGGGGCAAGGGCAAGAAACCGGCCAACGGCAAGAAGCGCCGCAACGGCTGCGCCTGCCTGGTCGTCTGCCTGGTGTTCGGCGGAGGCCTCGGCGGAGCCGGTTATTTCGGCTGGAAGTTCTACCAAAATCGTTTCGCCCCGGCTCCCGACTACGCGGGCAGCGGAACCGGCGTGAGCGTGACCGTCGAGATCCCCAAGGGCGCCGGCGGCTGGGAGATCGGACGGCGGCTGAAGGAAGCGGGCGTGGTCAAGAGCGCCGACGCTTTCGTCAGCGCCCAGGGGCAGAACCCCAAGGGCGACACCATCCAGGCCGGCGCGTACCTGCTGAAGAAGGAGATGTCCGCCGCCAGCGCCGTGCAGCTCATGCTGGACCCGAGGAGCCAGAGCAACGTGCTCGTCAAGCCCGGCGAGCGCAACGCACAGGTGTACCAGGCCATCGACAAGCAGCTGGGCGTCTCCGCAGGCACCACCAGGAAGGTCGCCAAGGCGCGGTACAAGAACCTCGGCCTGCCGAGCTGGGCGCAGAACAACGGCTCCATCCAGGACCCGCTCGAGGGCTTCCTCTGGCCCGCCACTTACCCGGCCGCCAAGGGCATGAAGCCCGAGGCGGTGCTGAAGCAGATGGTCGCCCAGACCAAGCAGAAGTACGCCCCCTACAACCTCCCCGCGAAGGCGCAGGCGCTGGGCCTGAAGAACGCGTTCGAGCTGCTCACGGTCGCGAGCCTGGTCCAGGCGGAGGGCAAGACGCACGACGACTTCCGCAAGATGGCGGAGGTGGTCTACAACCGTCTCAAGCCCACCAACACCGAGACGAACCAGTTGCTCCAGTTCGACTCGACCTACAACTACCTCAAGGGCACGAGCAACATCCACATCTCCGAGAAGGAGATCAACAGCGACCGCAGCCCGTACAACACCTACACCAACAAGGGCCTCCCGCCCGGCCCGATCGGCAATCCCGGCGAGGACGCGCTGCGGGCGACACTGAATCCGACGCACGAGGGCTGGATCTACTTCGTGGCGACGGACGGCACCACGAACACCGAATTCGCCAAGACCTACGCGGAATTCAAGCAGCTCAAGGACAAGTTCAATGCCTCCTCGGGCAACTGACGCCCGCCGGGCCGCCGTGCTCGGAGCGCCGATCGCCCACTCGCTCTCCCCGGTGCTGCACCGGGCGGCCTACGAGGCCCTCGGCCTCAGCGGCTGGTCGTACGACCGCTTCGAGACCGACGAGGCCGCCCTGCCCGGCTTCCTCGAACGACTCGGACCGGAGTGGGCGGGGCTGTCGCTCACCATGCCGCTGAAGCGGGCGGTCATCCCGCTGCTGGACGAGATCAGCGACACGGCCGCCTCCGTGGACGCCGTCAACACGGTCGTCCTCACCGAGGACGGCCGCCGCCTCGGCGACAACACCGACATCCCCGGCATCGTGGCCGCGCTGTCCGAGCACGGCATCGAGGAGGTCGGATCGGCGGCGATCCTCGGCGCCGGCGCGACCGCGTCGTCCGCGCTCGCCGCGCTGTCCCGGATCTGCACCGGCGAGGTCGTCGCCTACGTGCGCAGCGAGGCCCGCGCCGCCGAGATGCGGCGGTGGGGCGAACGCCTGGAGGTGGACGTCCGCACGGCGGACTGGGCGGACGCCGGGCAGGCGCTGCGCGCCCCGCTGGTGATCGCCACCACCCCGGCCGGCGCCACCGACGCCCTCGCCGCGGCCGTGCCCGAGCGTCCCGCCACCCTGTTCGACGTGCTCTACGACCCCTGGCCGACCGAGCTGGCGGCCCGCTGGTCCATGTTCGGCGGCGCGGTCGTCAGCGGCCTCGACCTGCTCGTCCACCAGGCCGTGCTGCAGGTGGAGCGGATGACCGGCCGCTCGCCCGCGCCCCTGGAGGCCATGCGGCACGCCGGCGAGAAGGCGCTCGCCGGGCGCTGACCGCCCCGGTCCGGCGTCCGCCTGCTGGACCGGCCGCCGAATCCGCCCCGCGGACGTGGGAGGATCGGAGGTGGCGGGCCGGGGTCGCGCACCCGGTCGCGTCGTCGCCGTACGCGAGGACACGCGTACTGAGGGCAGTACCGGGCGCGAACACGGAGGAGCACCGTTGAGCAGGCTGCGTTGGCTCACCGCGGGGGAGTCCCACGGTCCCGCACTCGTCGCGACGCTGGAGGGCCTTCCCGCCGGCGTGCCGATCACCACGGAGATGGTGGCGGACCACCTGGCGCGGCGGCGGCTCGGCTATGGCCGCGGCGCGCGCATGAAGTTCGAGCGGGACGAGGTCACCTTCCTCGGCGGCGTCCGGCACGGCCTGACCCTCGGCTCCCCGGTCGCGGTCATGGTGGGCAACACCGAGTGGCCCAAGTGGGAGCAGGTCATGGCGGCCGACCCGGTCGACCCCGAGATCCTGGACGGCCTCGCCCGCAACGCGCCGCTGACCCGGCCCAGGCCCGGCCACGCCGACCTGGCCGGCATGCAGAAGTACGGCTTCGACGAGGCCCGCCCGATCCTCGAGCGCGCCTCCGCCCGCGAGACCGCCGCCCGGGTGGCGCTCGGCGCGGTGGCCCGGTCGTACCTGAAGGAGACGGCCGGCATCGAGATCGTCTCCCACGTGGTCGAGCTGGCCTCCGCCAAGGCCCCGCAGGGCGTCTACCCGACGCCGGCCGACGTCGAGCGGCTGGACGCCGACCCGGTGCGCTGCCTGGACGCCGACGCCTCCAAGGCGATGGTCGCCGAGATCGACCAGGCCCACAAGGACGGCGACACCCTCGGCGGCGTGGTCGAGGTCCTGGCCTACGGCGTCCCGGTGGGCCTGGGCTCGCACGTGCACTGGGACCGCAAGCTGGACGCGCGCCTGGCCGGCGCGCTCATGGGCATCCAGGCGATCAAGGGCGTCGAGATCGGCGACGGCTTCGAGCTCGCGCGGGTGCCGGGTTCGAAGGCGCACGACGAGATCGTGCGGACCGACGAGGGCATCCGGCGGGTGTCCGGCCGCGCCGGCGGCACCGAGGGCGGTCTGTCCACCGGTGAGCTGCTGCGGGTGCGCGCCGCGATGAAGCCGATCGCGACCGTGCCCCGGGCCCTGCGGACGGTGGACGTGACCACCGGCGAGGCCGCCCAGGCGCACCACCAGCGCTCCGACGTCTCCGCCGTGCCGGCCGCGGGCATCGTCGCCGAGGCGATGGTCGCCCTGGTCCTCGCGGACGCGGTGGCGGAGAAGTTCGGCGGCGACAGCGTGGCCGAGACCCGCCGCAACGTCCGGTCGTACCTCGACAGCCTGCGGATCCGGTGAGCGCGGTGCCCGTCGTCGTACTCGTCGGACCCATGGGCGTGGGCAAGTCCACCGTGGGCCGGCTCCTCGCCGAGCGGCTCGGGACCGGGTTCCGGGACACCGACGAGGACATCGTGGCCGCCGAGGGCCGGACCATCGCCGACATCTTCGTGGAGGAGGGCGAGTCCGCCTTCCGCGCCATCGAGAAGGAGGCGGTGCGCCGGGCCGTCGCCGCGCACGAGGGCGTCCTCGCGCTCGGCGGCGGAGCCGTCCTGGACCCGGACACCCGGGCGCTGCTCGCCGGGCACCGGGTGGTCTACCTGTCCATGGACGTGGAGGAGGCCGTCAGGCGCACCGGCCTCAACGTGGCCCGCCCGCTGCTCGCGGTCAATCCGCGCAAGCAGTGGCGCGAGCTGATGGAGGCCCGGCGGCACCTGTACGAGGAGGTCGCCGCCGCCGTCGTGGCGACCGACGGCCGCACCCCCGAAGAGGTCACCCGAGCAGCGCTGGACGCACTGGAGTTGAAGGAAGCATGAGCGAGTCTGTCACCCGGATCCAGGTCGCCGGCAGCGCCGGGACCGAGTCCTACGAGGTGCTGGTCGGCCGGCAGCTCCTGGGCGAGCTGGCCGGGCTGATCGGGCCGAAGGCCAAGCGGGTCGCGGTGGTCCACCCGGAGGCGCTGGCCGAGACCGGTGACGCGCTCCGCGCCGACCTGGCCGAGCAGGGCTACGAGGCCGTCGCCATCCAGGTGCCCAACGCCGAGGAGGCCAAGACCGCCGAGGTCGCCGCCTACTGCTGGAAGGCGCTCGGCCAGTCCGGCTTCACCCGCACCGACGTCATCGTCGGCGTGGGCGGCGGCGCGACGACGGACCTGGCCGGGTTCGTGGCCGCTACCTGGCTGCGCGGGGTGCGCTGGATCGCGGTCCCGACCACCGTGCTCGCCATGGTGGACGCGGCCGTCGGCGGCAAGACCGGCATCAACACCGCCGAGGGCAAGAACCTGGTGGGCGCCTTCCACCCGCCGGCCGGTGTGCTCTGCGACCTCGCCGCGCTGGATTCGCTCCCGGTCAACGACTACGTGTCCGGGCTCGCCGAGGTGATCAAGGCCGGCTTCATCGCCGACCCGGTGATCCTGGACCTCATCGAGTCCGACCCCGAGGCCGCCCGGACCCCGGCGGGGCCGCACACGGCCGAGCTGATCGAGCGTTCGATCCGGGTGAAGGCCGAGGTGGTCTCCTCCGACCTGAAGGAGTCGGGTCTGCGGGAGGTCCTCAACTACGGCCACACCCTCGGGCACGCCATCGAGAAGAACGAGCGCTACAAGTGGCGGCACGGCGCCGCGGTCGCGGTCGGCATGCACTTCGCCGCCGAACTCGGCCGTCTGGCGGGCCGGTTGGACGACGCGACGGCGGACCGCCACCGCACCGTCCTCGAAGCGGTCGGCCTGCCGCTGCACTACCGCCACGACCAGTGGCCCAAGCTGCTGGAGACGATGAAGGTCGACAAGAAGTCCCGCGGTGACCTGCTGCGGTTCATCGTGCTCGACGCACTGGCCAAGCCGACCGTGCTGGAGGGCCCGGACCCGGCCGTGCTGCTCGCCGCCTACGGAGAGGTGGGCCAGTAACCACCCCGCTGTGCCGTTCCGTCCGATTCCGGCCGGGGCACGGGCACTTCGGACCGCCCCCGGTCGTTTCACCGAACGACGGCCGGGGGCGGTACCGTTCGGGTGGGTGTCCCTCCCACGCCCCTTAGGGTGTGGGGGAGAGCGGGCTCCGCACCCGCCTGCCAGTGCCAGATGTGTGTACGAGACGGAGTGGCAACGGATGCAGCACGCAGGGGGGTCGCCGCTGCCGCCCCACCAGCAGGGGCGGGGACCGCACGCCGCCTGGGCGTCGGCCGCGCACCACCCGGGAGCCCAGCAGGGTCCCGCCCCCGTGCCCCCGCCGCCACCCGGCTACCCGGCGACCGGAGCGGGACCGGTGCCCCCGTCCGGGCCCGTGCCCCCGTCCGGCCCGATGCCGCCCTCCGCGCCCGTGCCCCCCTCCAGTCCGATGCCCCCCTCCGCGCCCGTGCCCCCGTCCGGCCCGGTGCCGCCCTCGCACGCGCAGCCGCCCGCCCCGCGGCACGCCCCCGCCCCCCCGCCCCCGGACACCACCGGCCACCTGCCGCTGCCGCCCGGCGGCCTCGTCGGCGTGCCCGCGGCGCCGCCGGCCTCCGCTCCCGCGCCCGATCCGGCGGCCACCACCCTGGCCGTCCTGCTGATCGGCCCGGCGGGCGCCGGCAAGACCAGCGTCGCCAAGTACTGGGCGGACCACCGGCGGGTGCCCACGGCCCACATCAGCCTGGACGACGTGCGCGAATGGGTCCGCTCCGGCTTCGCCGACCCCCAGTCCGGCTGGAACGACCACTCCGAGGCCCAGTACCGCCTGGCCCGCCGGACCTGCGGCTTCGCCGCCCGGAACTTCCTGGCCAACGGCATCTCCTGCATCCTCGACGACGCGGTCTTCCCCGACCGGCCGGTCGTGGGCCTCGGCGGCTGGAAACGCCACGTGGGCCCCGGTCTGCTGCCGGTCGTCCTGCTCCCGGGCCTGGACGTCGTGCTGGAGCGCAACGCCGAGCGCTCGGGCAACCGCCGCCTCTCCGACGAGGAGGTGGCCCGGATCCACGGCCGCATGGCGGGCTGGTACGGCTCGGGCCTGCCGATCGTGGACAACTCCCAGCTCGACGTCCCGGGCACGGCCCGGGTGCTGGACGAGGTCATCGCCCGGGCGATGGCGAGCCCGCCGAGCTGGTGACCGGCGGCAGCGCCCGCCCCGGGCCCCACTCGGCCCCACCCAACCGGCACATTTCGCCCAGAACTCCTACGCTCATCTCATGTCAGAGGTGCACGCGACCCGCCGATCCCGCCTGAGGGAGCGCTGCAACGCGGCCGGCGCCCCCGCCGCCTTGGTCAGCCGCCCCGCCAATGTGCGTTACCTGGCGGGCGCCGCCCCCCAGGGCGCCGTCCTGCTGCTCGGCGGCCAGGAGGACCTCCTGGTGTGCTCCGCGCCCCCGGACGACCGCCCCGCCGAAGGACGCCCGGACGAGAGCCTGCGGCTGCACATCCTCCCCTCCCCCGGAGGGGACGCGGCGGTCGCCGCTGCAGGCCTCGCCGACGCACAGGGCTCCGACGCGCTGGCCGTGGAGGAGCACGACCTCACCGTCGTCCGGTACCGGGCCCTGTCCTCCGTCGCCCCGCGGCTGCGCCTGGCCGACCTCGGCGCGGCCGTCGAGCAGCTCAGGGTGGTCAAGGACGAGGAGGAGATCTCCTGCCTGCGCATCGGCGCCGAGATCGCCGACCAGGCCCTCGGCGAGCTGCTGGAGTCCATCCTGGTCGGCCGCACCGAGCGCCACCTCGCCCTGGAGCTGGAGCGCCGGCTGGTCGACCACGGCGCCGACGGGCCGGCGTTCCCCACCTCCGTGGCCACCGGGCCCAACTCCGGCCGGCGCGGCCACCGTCCCACCGACCGGCGGGTGGAGGAGGGCGACTTCCTCTCCGTCTGCCTGGGCGCCACCTACCGGGGCTACCGCTGCGAGATCGGCCGCACGTTCGTCATCGGCACCTCGCCCGCCGACTGGCAGATCGAGCTCTACGACCTGGTCTTCTCCGCGCAGCGGGCCGGACGGGAGTCCCTCATGCCGGGCGCCGCCTACCGTGTGGTGGACCGCGCGGCGCGGCAGGTGCTGGACTCCGCGGGCTATGCGGAAGCACTGCCACCGCTGACCGGACACGGTGTCGGACTCGAAATCGACGAGGACCCGCAGCTCGCCCCCGCCGCCATGGGTAAACTGGACGCTTGCGTGCCGGTCACCGTCGAACCGGGGGTCCACCTCCCGGGCCGGGGCGGCGTCCGGATCGATGACACGCTCGTCGTACGCCCAGAGGCGGACGGCGGACCCGAGCTACTCACCATCACGACCAAGGAGCTGCTCGCCCTCTAGTCAGGTGCGTGCCCCGGGGTCGTACGTCAGTCCAGGAGATTCCGCAACCGTGGCTTCCACGAACGACCTCAAGAACGGCATGGTGCTCAAGCTCGAAGGCGGCCAGCTCTGGTCCGTCGTCGAGTTCCAGCACGTCAAGCCCGGCAAGGGCCCGGCCTTCGTGCGCACCAAGCTCAAGAACGTGCTCTCCGGCAAGGTCGTCGACAAGACCTTCAACGCCGGCGTCAAGGTCGAGACGGCCACTGTCGACAAGCGCGACATGCAGTTCTCGTACATGGACGGCGACTACTTCGTCTTCATGGACATGGAGACCTACGACCAGCTCATGGTCGACCGCAAGGCCGTCGCCGACGCCGCCAACTTCCTCATCGAGGGCTTCACGGCCACCGTCGCCCAGCACGAGGGCGAGGTGCTCTTCGTCGAGCTGCCGGCCGCCGTCGAGCTGGTCGTGCAGGAGACCGAGCCGGGCGTCCAGGGCGACCGCTCCACCGGTGGCACCAAGCCCGCCACCCTGGAGACCGGCCACCAGATCCAGGTCCCGCTCTTCATCACCACCGGTGAGAAGATCAAGGTCGACACCCGCACCAGCGACTACCTCGGCCGGGTGAACAGCTAACCGTGGCTGCCCGCAACACGGCCCGCAAGCGCGCCTTCCAGATCCTCTTCGAGGGTGACCAGCGCGGCGCCGACGTCCTGACGGTCCTCGCGGACTGGATCCGGCTCTCCCGGTCCGACACCCGGCAGCCGCCGGTGAGCGAGTACACGATGCAGCTGGTCGAGGGCTACGCCGAGCACGCGAAGCGGATCGACGAGCTGATCGCGAGCTACGCGGTGGGCTGGACGCTCGACCGGATGCCGGTGGTGGACCGCAACATCCTGCGCCTGGGCGCCTACGAGCTGATCTGGGTGGACGAGACCCCGGACGCCGTCGTCCTGGACGAGATGGTGCAGTTGGCGAAGGAGTTCTCCACGGACGAGTCGCCCTCGTTCGTCAACGGCCTGCTGGGCCGGCTGAAGGAGCTCAAGCCGTCGCTGCGCCGGGACGAGGCGTAGAGCCGGTACCACGACAGCACCACAACGCCACAGGGCCCGCCGCGAGCGATCGCGGCGGGCCCTGTGGCGTTGTGGTGCCCGGGCTCTCCCGGAAGGCCCTGAGAGGGCCCCGAAAGCCGCCGGGGTGGCCGGAACCGTGCAGTTCCGGCCACCCCGGCGGCACGTTTCTGCTCAGGCGCCGTGCGGCTCAGGCCTCTTCGTGGGTCGCCACGGCGCGACGCGCGTCCGCGTCCAGGACGCCCCACCCGATGAGCTGCTCGGTGAGGACCGAGGGGGACTGGTCGTAGATGACGGCGAGGGTGCGCAGGTCGTCCTGGCGGATCGAGAGCACCTTGCCGTTGTAGTCGCCGCGCTGCGACTGGATCGTCGCCGCGTAGCGCTGCAGCGGGCCCGCCTTCTCGGCCGGCACGGTGGCCAGCCGCTCCAGGTCCAGGACCAGCTTCGGCGGCGGCTCGGCGGCGCCGCCCGGCGTGGTGCCCGGCAGCAGCTCCTGCACGGGTACACCATAGAAATCGGCCAGCTCGGCCAGGCGCTGCACGGTCACGGCGCGGTCACCGCGCTCGTAGGAACCGACCACCACGGCCTTCCAGCGACCCTGGGACTTCTCCTCGACACCGTGGAGGGAAAGGCCCTGCTGGGTGCGGATGGCCCGGAGCTTGGCCCCGAGCTGTTTGGCGTATTCGCTGGACATATAGCTCCCCGGCACTGTGTCGACGCGGTCGGCTGTGATTTCCGCCGCGCGGCTGGTAACTCACTGTGAGGTTACGCAGCGTGACTCTGGTGCGTCAAGCCGAATGGTCCACCCCGACCCTTCCGTTCCGGTGGCGGCCGATTGCGCCGGGTGGGTGATCGAGGGCCTCCGGGGACCTGCTACGGTTAATGGCGCAAATCCGACGTCCTTTAAGGTCCGTCCCGTGAGGCGGAGAAGGAGGTCCGTTTCGTATGGACACGCACACCAGCCCGCCCCCGTCCGATGCCCGGCCCGTGCTCGAGGGCCCCGACATCGCGCGGGTTGTGACCCGCATCGCCCACGAGATCGTCGAGCGCGCCAAGGGCGCCGACGACGTGGTGCTCCTGGGCATTCCGACCCGGGGAGTCTTCCTCGCCCAGCGGCTCGCCGCCAAGCTTGAGCAGATCACCGACCGCAAGGTCCCCGTCGGCTCGCTGGACATCACCATGTACCGCGACGACCTGCGCATGCACCCGCCGCGTGCGCTGGCCCGCACCGAGATCCCCGGTGACGGCATCGACGGCAGACTGGTCGTCCTCGTCGACGACGTGCTCTTCTCCGGTCGCACCATCCGCGCCGCCCTCGACGCCCTGAACGACATCGGGCGCCCCCGCGCGGTGCAGCTCGCCGTCCTGGTCGACCGCGGCCACCGCGAACTGCCCATCCGCGCCGACTACGTCGGCAAGAACCTCCCCACGTCGCTGCGGGAGACGGTCAAGGTCCAGCTCGCCGAGGAGGACGGTCGCGACACCGTGCTGCTCGGCGCGAAGCCGGCCGGCCAGTAGCGAGACCGGCCGCACGGCCGCCCCGGCGCGCCCGTGCACGTACCGGTACGCCCCGAATCTCCCTGTATGAACTGCCTTACGGAGCCTGACAGATGCAGCGTCATCTCATCTCGGCCGCCGACCTCACCCGCGACGACGCCGTCCTGATCCTCGACACCGCCGAGGAGATGGCCCGGGTCGCCGACCGGCCGATCAAGAAACTGCCGACCCTGCGCGGCCGCACGATCGTCAACCTCTTCTTCGAGGACTCCACCCGCACCCGGATCTCCTTCGAGGCCGCCGAGAAGCGGCTGTCCGCTGACGTCATCAACTTCACCGCCAAGGGCTCGTCGGTGTCCAAGGGCGAGTCCCTGAAGGACACCGCCCAGACCCTGGAGGCGATGGGCGTCGACGCCGTCGTCATCCGGCACGGCGCCTCCGGGGCCCCCTACCGCCTGGCCAACTCCGGCTGGATCGACGCCGCCGTGGTCAACGCCGGCGACGGCACCCACCAGCACCCCACCCAGGCCCTGCTGGACGCGTTCACCATGCGCCGCCGCCTGGTCGGCCGGGACGCCGGGCTGGGCCAGGACCTGAGCGGCAAGCGGATCACCATCGTCGGCGACGTCCTGCACAGCCGGGTCGCCCGCTCCAACGTGGACCTGCTGCACACCCTCGGCGCGGAGGTCACCCTGGTCGCCCCGCCCACCCTGGTGCCGGTCGGCGTCGGGAACTGGCCCTGCGAGGTGTCGTACGACCTCGACAGCACGCTGGTGAAGTCCGACGCGGTGATGATGCTCCGGGTCCAGCGCGAGCGCATGAACGCCGCCTTCTTCCCCACCGAGCGCGAGTACTCGCGGCGCTACGGCCTCGACGGCGAGCGCATGGCGAAGATGCCCGAGCACGCCATCGTGATGCACCCCGGCCCGATGGTCCGCGGCATGGAGATCACCGCCGAGGTCGCCGACTCCGACCGCTGCACCGTCGTCGAGCAGGTCGCCAACGGCGTCTCCATCCGGATGGCCGTCCTGTACCTGCTGCTCGGCGGCAACGAGCCCGCCCTCACCCAAGCCCGCACCGCGGAGGAGAAGTAAAGACCATGAGCAAGATCCTGATCCGGGGTGCGAAGGTGCTCGGCGGCGAGCCGCAGGACGTGCTGATCGACGGGGAGACGATCGCCGAGGTGGGCCAGGGCCTGAGCGCCGAGGGCGCCGAGGTCGTGGAGGCCGCCGGGAAGGTGCTGCTGCCCGGCCTGGTCGACCTGCACACCCATCTGCGCGAGCCGGGCCGCGAGGACTCCGAGACCGTGCTCACCGGCACCCGCGCGGCCGCGAGCGGCGGCTACACGTCCGTGTTCGCCATGGCCAACACCTTCCCGGTCGCCGACACCGCCGGCGTCGTCGAGCAGGTCTACCGGCTCGGCCGGGAGCACGGCTACTGCGACGTCCAGCCCATCGGCGCCGTCACCGTCGGCCTGGAGGGCAGGAAGCTCGCCGAGCTGGGGGCCATGCACGAGTCCGCCGCCGGCGTCACCGTCTTCTCCGACGACGGCAAGTGCGTGGACGACGCGGTGATCATGCGCCGCGCGCTGGAGTACGTGAAGGCCTTCGGCGGCGTCGTCGCCCAGCACGCGCAGGAGCCCCGCCTCACCGAGGGCGCCCAGATGAACGAGGGCGTCGTCTCCGCCGAGCTGGGTCTGGGCGGCTGGCCGGCCGTCGCCGAGGAGTCGATCATCGCGCGGGACGTGCTGCTCGCCGAGCACGTGGGCTCCCGCGTGCACATCTGCCACCTGTCGACCGCCGGGTCCGTGGAGATCGTCCGCTGGGCCAAGTCCCGCGGCATCGACGTCACCGCCGAGGTCACCCCGCACCACCTGCTCCTCACCGACGAACTGGTGCGCACGTACAATCCGGTCTACAAGGTCAACCCCCCGCTGCGCACCGAGCGCGACGTGCACGCCCTGCGCGAGGCGCTCGCCGACGGCACGATCGACATCGTCGCCACCGACCACGCCCCGCACCCGCACGAGGACAAGGACTGCGAGTGGGCCGCCGCCGCCATGGGCATGGTGGGCCTGGAGACCGCGCTGTCGGTGGTCCAGGACACGATGGTCGACACCGGCCTGCTCGACTGGGCAGGCGTCGCCGACCGGATGTCCGTCAGGCCGGCGCAGATCGGACAGGCCACCGGACACGGCCGTCCCGTCTCGGCTGGTGAGCCCGCCAACCTCACCCTCGTCGACACGGCATACCGTGGCCAGGTGGACCCCGCGGGCTTCGCCTCGCGCAGCCGCAACACCCCCTACGAGGGACGTGAGCTGCCGGGCCGTGTGACGCACACATGGCTGCGGGGCAAGGCCACGCTCGTCGACGGGAAGCTCACGTGACACCTGTAATCCTGCTGGCCGAGGCGAAGAAGTCGGCCGAGGTCACCGACTGGGGCGCCCGCATCGGCTGGCTCGTCGGACTCGCCCTCTTCGTCGCGCTCATCTACTGGCTGATGCGCGAGGGCTGGAAGTGGCGCGGCACCCTCCAGAGTGACCTGCCCGCCCCGCCCGGCGCGCCGGAGGCCACCGGGCCGGTGAGACTGAGCATGAACGGCCGCTACCACGGCTCCACCACCGCCGGACAGTGGCTGGACCGCATCGTGGCCCACGGCCTCGGCACCCGCAGCCGGGCCGAGCTCACCCTGACCGACGCGGGTCTGGCGGTCGAGCGCCCCGGAGCGAGCGACTTCTTCGTCCCCGCGGCCGCGCTGCGCGGCGCCCGGCTCGACAAGGGCATCGCCGGCAAGGTCCTCACCGAGGGCGGACTGCTGGTGGTGACCTGGGAACTGGGCGACAAGCTCATCGACTCCGGTTTCCGCTCCGACCACGCGGCCGAGCACACCGAGTGGGTCGACACCCTGAACAAGATGATCAACGACACGGAAGGCGCACGATGACGACCTCCACCAGGGGAGCCGCGAAGGTTCCCGCCGTACTCGTCCTGGAGGACGGCCGCGCCTTCCGCGGCCGCGCCTACGGGGCCGTGGGGGAGACCTTCGGCGAGGCCGTGTTCTCCACCGGCATGACCGGTTACCAGGAAACCCTCACCGACCCGTCCTACGACCGTCAGATCGTCGTCGCGACCGCCCCGCAGATCGGCAACACCGGCTGGAACGACGAGGACGACGAGTCCCGGCGCATCTGGGTCTCCGGTTACGTCGTGCGCGACCCCGCGCGCGTGCCGTCCAACTGGCGCGCCAAGCGGTCCCTGGACGACGAGCTGGTCGCGCAGGGCGTGGTCGGCATCTCCGGGATCGACACCCGCGCGCTCACCCGCCACCTGCGCGAGCGCGGCTCGATGCGCGCCGGCATCTTCTCCGGCGAGGCGCTCGCCCCCGAGGCCGAGCTGGTCGAGCGCGTGCGCACGCAGCCGCACATGAAGGGCGCGAGCCTCTACGAGGAGGTCGCGACCAAGGAGGCGTACATCGTCCCGGCGGTCGGCGAGAAGCGCTTCACCGTCGCCGCCATCGACCTCGGCATCAAGGGCATGACCCCGCACCGCATGGCCGAGCGCGGCATCGAGGTGCACGTGCTGCCCGCCACCGCCACGCCCGACGACGTCTTCGCCGTCGAGCCCGACGGCGTCTTCTTCTCCAACGGCCCCGGCGACCCGGCCACCGCGGACGGCCCCGTCGCGCTGATGTCCGCCGTCCTGGAGCGCCGGACGCCGCTGTTCGGCATCTGCTTCGGCAACCAGATCCTCGGCCGCGCCCTCGGCTTCGGCACCTACAAGCTGAAGTACGGTCACCGGGGCATCAACCAGCCGGTCCAGGACCGCACGACCGGCAAGGTCGAGGTCACCGCGCACAACCACGGGTTCGCCGTGGACGCGCCGCTCGACAAGGTCAGCGAGACGAAGTTCGGCCGCGCCGAGGTCTCGCACGTCTGCCTGAACGACAACGTGGTGGAGGGGCTGCAGCTGCTCGACCAGCCGGCCTTCTCCGTCCAGTACCACCCCGAAGCGGCAGCCGGTCCGCACGACGCCGCCTACCTGTTCGACCGCTTCGTTTCCCTGATGGAGGGCCAGCGTGCCTAAGCGCACCGATATCCAGTCCGTCCTGGTCATCGGCTCCGGCCCGATCGTCATCGGCCAGGCCGCCGAGTTCGACTACTCCGGCACCCAGGCGTGCCGCGTGCTCAAGGCCGAGGGCCTGCGCGTGATCCTCGTCAACTCCAACCCGGCGACGATCATGACCGACCCGGAGATCGCCGACGCCACCTACGTCGAGCCGATCACCCCCGAGTTCGTCGAGAAGATCATCGCCAAGGAGCGCCCGGACACGCTGCTGCCCACCCTGGGCGGCCAGACGGCCCTGAACACTGCCATCTCGCTGCACGAGAACGGCGTCCTGGAGAAGTACGGCGTCGAGCTGATCGGCGCCAAGCCCGAGGCCATCCACAAGGGCGAGGACCGCGACCAGTTCAAGGCGGTCGTGGAGGAGGTCCGCCGCAAGATCGGGCACGGCGAGTCCGCCCGCTCGGTGATCTGCCACACCATGGACGACGTCCTGGCGGGCGTCGAGACGCTCGGCGGCTACCCCGTAGTCGTCCGCCCCTCCTTCACCATGGGCGGCGCCGGCTCCGGCTTCGCGCACGACGAGGAGGAGCTGCGCCGCATCGCCGGCCAGGGCCTCACGCTCTCCCCGACCACCGAGGTGCTCCTGGAGGAGTCCATCCTCGGCTGGAAGGAGTACGAGCTGGAGCTGATGCGCGACAAGCACGACAACGTCGTGGTCGTCTGCTCCATCGAGAACTTCGACCCCATGGGCGTGCACACCGGCGACTCCATCACGGTCGCGCCCTCGATGACGCTGACCGACCGCGAGTACCAGATCCTGCGCGACATCGGCATCGCCGTCATCCGCGAGGTCGGCGTCGACACCGGCGGCTGCAACATCCAGTTCGCGGTGAACCCCGAGGACGGCCGGGTCATCGTCATCGAGATGAACCCCCGCGTGTCGCGTTCCTCCGCGCTCGCCTCCAAGGCCACCGGCTTCCCCATCGCCAAGATCGCCGCGAAGCTGGCCGTCGGCTACACGCTGGACGAGATCCCGAACGACATCACGCAGGAGACCCCGGCCTCCTTCGAGCCCACGCTCGACTACGTGGTCGTCAAGGCGCCGCGGTTCGCCTTCGAGAAGTTCCCGCAGGCGGACTCCACGCTGACCACCACCATGAAGTCGGTCGGCGAGGCCATGGCCATCGGCCGCAACTTCCCCGAGGCCTTCCAGAAGGCGCTGCGCTCGCTGGAGAAGAAGGGCAGCCAGTTCGCCTTCACCGGTGAGCCCGGCGACAAGGAGACCCTGCTCCGCGAGGCCGTCCGTCCCACCGACGGCCGGATCAACACGGTCATGCAGGCGATCCGCGCGGGCGCCACGCCCGAGGAGGTCTTCGAGTACACGAAGATCGACCCGTGGTTCGTGGACCAGCTCTTCCTGATCAAGGAGATCGCGGACGAGCTGGCCGAGGCCCCCGAGCTGACCGGTGACCTGCTCTCCGACGCCAAGCGCCACGGCTTCTCCGACCAGCAGATCGGTGAGATCCGCGGCCTGCGCGAGGACGTCGTCCGCGAGGTCCGGCACGCCCTCGGCATCCGCCCGGTCTACAAGACGGTCGACACCTGCGCCGCCGAGTTCGCCGCGCGGACGCCGTACTTCTACTCGGCCTACGACGAGGAGTCCGAGGTCGCGCCCCGCGAGAAGCCGGCCGTCATCATCCTGGGCTCCGGCCCGAACCGCATCGGCCAGGGCATCGAGTTCGACTACTCCTGCGTCCACGCCTCCTTCGCGCTCTCCGACGCCGGGTACGAGACCGTGATGGTCAACTGCAACCCGGAGACCGTCTCCACCGACTACGACACCTCCGACCGGCTGTACTTCGAGCCGCTGACGCTGGAGGACGTGCTGGAGATCGTCCACGCCGAGCAGCAGGCCGGCCCGGTCGCGGGTGTGATCGTGCAGCTCGGCGGCCAGACCCCGCTCGGCCTGTCGCAGGCCCTGAAGGACAACGGCGTGCCGATCGTGGGCACCTCGCCCGAGGCGATCCACGCCGCCGAGGACCGCGGCGCCTTCGGCCGGGTCCTGGCGGAGGCCGGCCTGCCCGCCCCGAAGCACGGCACGGCCACCACCTTCGAGGAGGCCAAGGCCATCGCCGACGAGATCGGCTACCCGGTCCTGGTCCGGCCCTCGTACGTGCTCGGCGGACGCGGCATGGAGATCGTCTACGAGGAGACCCGCCTGGCCTCCTACATCGCCGAGTCGACCGAGATCAGCCCCTCCCGGCCGGTCCTCGTCGACCGCTTCCTGGACGACGCCATCGAGATCGACGTCGACGCGCTCTACGACGGCGAGGAGCTCTACCTCGGCGGCGTCATGGAGCACATCGAGGAGGCCGGCATCCACTCCGGCGACTCGGCGTGCGCCCTGCCCCCGATCACCCTCGGCGGCTTCGACATCAAGCGCCTGCGCGCCTCCACCGAGGCGATCGCCAGGGGCGTCGGCGTGCGCGGCCTGATCAACATCCAGTTCGCGATGGCGGGCGACATCCTCTACGTCCTGGAGGCCAACCCGCGCGCCTCACGCACGGTCCCCTTCACCTCCAAGGCGACCGCGGTGCCGCTGGCCAAGGCCGCCGCCCGGATCTCGCTCGGCGCGACCGTCGCCGAGCTGCGCGCCGAGGGCCTGCTCCCGGCGAACGGCGACGGCGGCGAGCTGCCGCTGGACGCGCCGATCTCCGTCAAGGAGGCCGTCATGCCCTGGTCGCGCTTCCGCGACATCCAGGGTCGCGGCGTCGACACCGTCCTCGGCCCGGAGATGCGCTCCACCGGCGAGGTCATGGGCATCGACTCCGTCTTCGGCACGGCGTACGCCAAGTCGCAGGCGGGCGCCTACGGGCCGCTGCCGACCAAGGGCCGCGCGTTCATCTCGGTGGCCAACCGGGACAAGCGCTCGATGATCTTCCCGGCGCGCGAGCTGGTCGCGCACGGCTTCGAGCTGCTCGCCACCTCCGGCACCGCCGAGGTCCTCAAGCGCAACGGCATCAACGCCACCGTCGTGCGCAAGCAGTCCGAGGGCACCGGCCCGAACGGCGAGCGGACCATCGTCCAGCTCATCCACGACGGCGAGGTCGACCTCATCGTCAACACCCCGTACGGCACCGGCGGCCGCCTCGACGGCTACGACATCCGCACTGCGGCGGTGGCCCGCTCCGTGCCGTGCCTGACGACCGTCCAGGCGCTCGCCGCGGCCGTCCAGGGCATCGACGCCCTCAACCACGGCGACGTGGGCGTCCGCTCGCTCCAGGAACACGCGGAACACCTGACCGCGGCCCGCGACTAGCAGCCCCGAGGGGGACACCGGAAACGGTGTCCCCCTCTTCACGAGGACACCATGTACAAGATCTTCTTCAGTCTCGTCTTCAAACGGATGGACCCCGAGAAGGCGCATCACCTGGCCTTCCGCTGGATCCGGCTGGCCGTACGCGTCCCGGTGCTGCGCACGTTCGTCGCGGCCGCCCTCGCGCCCCGCCACAAGGAGCTGCGCACCGAGGCCTTCGGGCTGCGCATGCACGGCCCCTTCGGGCTCGCGGCCGGCTTCGACAAGAACGCCGTCGCGATCGACGGCATGTCGATGCTCGGCTTCGACCACGTCGAGATCGGCACGGTCACCGGCGAACCGCAGCCCGGCAACCCCAGGAAGCGGCTGTTCCGGCTCGTGGCCGACCGCGCGCTGATCAACCGCATGGGCTTCAACAACGACGGCTCGCTGGCCGTCGCGGCCCGCCTCGCCGCCCGCGAGCCGGTCTTCCGGACCGTGGTCGGCGTCAACATCGGCAAGACCAAGGTCGTTCCCGAGCAGGAGGCCGTCGGCGACTACGTGAAGTCCGCCGAGCGCCTCGCGCCGTACGCCGACTACCTGGTGGTGAACGTCTCCTCGCCGAACACGCCCGGTCTGCGCGACCTGCAGGCGACCGAGGCGCTGCGCCCGCTGCTCGGCGCGGTCCGCGAGGCCGCCGACCGCGCGGTCCCGGACCGGCGCGTGCCGTTGCTGGTGAAGATCGCTCCCGATCTCGCGGACGAGGACGTCGACGCCGTGGCCGACCTGGCGGTGGAACTCGCACTGGACGGCATCATCGCCACCAACACCACCATCGCGCGCGAAGGCCTCGGCCTGGCCTCGGCGCCGTCGCTGGTGAAGGAGACCGGCGGTCTCTCCGGCGCGCCGCTGAAGGCACGCTCCCTGGAAGTGCTGCGCCGCCTGTACGCGCGCGTGGGCGACCGGATCACGCTGGTGGGCGTCGGCGGCATCGAGACCGCCGAGGACGCCTGGCAGCGCATCCTGGCCGGCGCCACGCTGGTGCAGGGCTACAGCGCCTTCGTCTACGAGGGCCCGTTCTGGTCCCGCGCGATCCACAAGGGCCTCGCCGCGCGCCTGCGGACCAGCCCGTACGCCACCCTCGCCGACGCGGTCGGCGCCGATGTGAGGAACGACGCATGACGGCTTGTGAACCCTTCGGCGCCCGCCTGCGCCGCGCGATGGACGAGCGCGGCCCGTTGTGCGTGGGCATCGACCCGCACGCCTCGCTGCTCGCCGAGTGGGGCCTGGCCGACGACGTGGCCGGCCTGGAGCGGTTCAGCCGCACGGTCGTCGAGGCGGTGGCCGACCGGGTCGCCGTGATGAAGCCGCAGAGCGCGTTCTTCGAACGGTTCGGCTCGCGCGGCGTCGCCGTCCTGGAGCGTACGGTCCAGGAGGCGCGCGCGGCCGGCACGCTGGTCGTGATGGACGCCAAGCGCGGCGACATCGGCTCGACCATGGCCGGGTACGCGGAGGCCTACCTGCACAAGGACTCCCCGCTGTTCTCGGACGCGCTGACCGTCTCGCCCTACCTCGGCTACGGCTCGCTCGGTCCGGCCGTCGCGCTGGCCCGGGAGAGCGGCACCGGTCTCTTCGTGCTGGCGCTGACCTCCAATCCGGAGGGCCCCGAGGTCCAGCACGCGGTGCGCGCCGACGGGCGCGACGTGGGGGCCACGATGCTGGCGCACCTGACCGCCGAGAACGCCGGCGAGCAGCCGCTGGGCTCGTTCGGGGCGGTCGTCGGCGCCACGGTGGGCGACCTGTCCTCGTACGACCTCGGCATCAACGGCCCGCTCCTGGCGCCCGGCGTCGGGGCGCAGGGAGCCACCGCGGCCGACCTCCCGCGGGTCTTCGGGCCGGCGGTGCGCAACGTGGTGCCCAACGTCAGCCGTGGGGTGCTGCGGCGGGGCCCCGACGTCGCGGCCCTGCGGTCGGCCACGGAGCGCTTCGCGGAGGAGATCCGCACCGCCGTCGCGGGCGGCTGAGCCGCCGGCCGGGTGCCCGGGGGCACGACGGGCGGGCGGGTCGAGGGTGAATACATCTTCAAATAGAGGGCAATATGTCTGAAATGTCCGGCCTGGCGGCGGCTGACCAGTACTTTTCCGCTGTTCTCGCTGACTCTGGCGGACTTGCCCGCTAGTCTCCGAGCAGTGGGGGCACCTCCCGCGCCCCTGCATACAGTGCGGGAGAACGGGCAGCGTGTTGCTCGTGGCTCCCCAGGTGTGGGGCGACTAGGTTCCTCACCGGTCCGTATCCGACAGTTCGACATCCGAGGTGACGTAGGCGTGGCTCTTCCGCCCCTTACCCCTGAACAGCGCGCAGCCGCGCTCGAAAAGGCCGCCGCGGCTCGCCGGGAGCGGGCCGAGGTCAAGAATCGACTCAAGCACTCCGGCGCCTCCCTGCACGAGGTCATCAAGCAGGGCCAGGAGAACGACGTCATCGGCAAGATGAAGGTCTCCGCCCTGCTCGAGTCCCTGCCGGGCGTGGGCAAGGTCCGCGCCAAGCAGATCATGGAGCGTCTGGGCATCTCCGAGAGCCGCCGCGTGCGCGGTCTCGGCTCCAACCAGATCGCTTCCCTGGAGCGTGAGTTCGGCAGCACCGGGTCCTGAGCCCGGTCCCCCGCCGAACCGGGAGTCCCGGGCACTGCGGGATTGCTGGAATAATCGCTGCATGGCTGTAACACCCCGGGGGACGACCCCCGTGCCCCCGGACGCACGTCCGCGGCTGACCGTGCTCTCCGGCCCCTCCGGGGTCGGCAAGAGCACGGTCGTCGCCCATATGCGCAAGGAACATCCCGAGGTCTGGCTCTCGGTGTCGGCGACCACCCGCAAGCCGCGCCCCGGCGAGCAGCACGGAGTCCACTACTTCTTCGTCACCGACGACGAGATGGACAAGCTGATCGCCAACGGCGAGCTGCTGGAGTGGGCCGAGTTCGCCGGCAACCGCTACGGCACGCCCCGCGCGGCCGTGCAGGAGCGGCTGGAGAACGGCGAGCCGGTGCTGCTGGAGATCGACCTCCAGGGCGCCCGGCAGGTCCGCGACTCCATGACCGACGCCCAGCTCGTGTTCCTGGCCCCGCCCTCCTGGGAGGAGCTGGTGCGCAGACTGACCGGCCGGGGGACCGAACCGCCCGAGGTCATCGAGCGTCGCCTGGACGCGGCGAGGACCGAGCTGGCGGCCGAGCCGGAGTTCGACGAGACCCTGGTCAACACCTCCGTCGAGGACGTGGCCCGCGAGCTGCTAGCCTTGATGGACGTTGTGTGATCGTGACCGCTGCACCCAGGTGCAAACGGGCCGGCCGCACCGACTGATTCTTTCCCATCCATCGGAAGGTAGAGCGTGTCCTCTTCCATCACCGCGCCCGAGGGCATCATCAACCCGCCGATCGACGAGCTTCTCGAGGCCACCGACTCGAAGTACAGCCTCGTGATCTACGCGGCCAAGCGTGCCCGCCAGATCAACGCGTACTACTCGCAGCTCGGCGAGGGCCTGCTCGAGTACGTCGGTCCGCTCGTCGACACTCACGTGCACGAGAAGCCGCTGTCGATCGCCCTGCGTGAGATCAACGCCGGCCTGCTGACCTCCGAGGCCATCGAGGGCCCCGCCCAGTAGGACCGCGCGGTAGTACTTTTCAGATCGCGGTTTACTCATCCACAGGCCCGGCAGTCCCGCTGCCGGGCCTGTGGTGTGTGATGGACCCGTACGTTGCCGAGCCTGGGAGAGATGGTGGACAAGCCGAGGGTCGTTCTGGGGGTCAGCGGCGGCATCGCCGCGTACAAGGCCTGTGAGGTGCTGAGGCGGTTCACCGAGTCGGGTCACGACGTACGCGTGGTGCCCACCGCCTCCGCGCTGCACTTCGTCGGCGCGGCCACCTGGTCCGCCCTCTCCGGCAACCCGGTCTCCACGGAGGTCTGGGACGACGTGCACGAGGTGCCGCACGTGCGCATCGGCCAGCACGCCGACCTGGTCGTCGTGGCCCCGGCCACCGCCGACACGCTCGCCAAGGCCGCCCACGGCCTCGCGGGCGACCTGCTGACCAACACCCTCCTCACCGCCCGCTGCCCGGTCGTCTTCGCCCCGGCCATGCACACGGAGATGTGGGAGCACCCCGCCACCCAGGAGAACGTGGCCACGCTGCGCCGCCGCGGCGCCGTCGTCATCGAGCCCGCGGTGGGCCGCCTGACCGGGGTCGACACCGGAAAAGGCCGGCTGCCCGACCCGGTGGAGATCTTCGAGGTGTGCCGCCGGGTGCTGGCCCGGGGCGCCCAGGCGCCCGATCTACAGGGACGGCACGTCGTGGTCTCGGCGGGCGGCACCCGCGAGCCCCTCGACCCGGTCCGCTTCCTGGGCAACCGCTCCTCCGGCAAGCAGGGCTACGCCCTCGCCCGCACCGCGGCCGCCCGCGGCGCCCGTGTCACGCTGATCGCCGCCAACACCGGGCTGCCCGATCCGGCCGGCGTCGACGTCGTCCCGGTGGGCACCGCCGTCCAGCTCCGCGAGGCCGTCCTGAAGGCGGCGGCCGACGCCGACGCCGTGGTCATGGCCGCCGCCGTCGCCGACTTCCGCCCCGCCGTCTACGCGGCCGGGAAGATCAAGAAGAAGGACGACCAGGAGCCCGCCCCCGTCGCCCTGGTGCGGAATCCGGACATCCTCGCGGAGATCTCGGCCGAGCGCGCCCGCCCCGCGCAGGTCGTCGTCGGGTTCGCCGCGGAGACCGACGACGTGCTCGCCAACGGCCGCGCCAAGCTCGCCCGCAAGGGCTGCGACCTCCTCGTCGTCAACGAGGTGGGGGAGCGCAAGACCTTCGGCTCCGAGGAGAACGAGGCCGTGGTCCTGGGCGCCGACGGCAGCGAGACCCCCGTGCCGCACGGCCCCAAGGAGGCCCTCGCGGACGTCGTCTGGGACCTGGTGGCCGCCCGCCTGGGCTGACCGGGCCGCCCCCGTTGCGCCGTCCGGGCGCGCCCCGGTTCGGCCGTCCGGGCCCTTCTGGTCCGGCCGCGCGACGTCGGTTTTCGGCCCGACAATGTCGCGTGGCGGGCCTGGCCAAGGGCGCTCGGCATTGTGCAGAATGCCCGTGCCGCAGGTCACAGCGCTCCCGAGTGGCGAGACACGTGGGCCGGCGGCCGAGTGCGACCGATAAACTGTTCTCGGACGACGTCGGGTGCAGCCCCCCGCGTGGTCCGCCAATGATCAGCCAGCAGCCGCTGCAACCCCAGGGAGCGTTGTGTCCCGTCGCCTGTTCACCTCGGAGTCCGTGACCGAGGGTCACCCCGACAAGATCGCTGACCAGATCAGCGACACCATCCTCGACGCGCTGCTGCGCGAGGACCCCTCCTCGCGCGTCGCCGTGGAGACGCTGATCACCACCGGCCTGGTGCACGTGGCCGGCGAGGTGACGACCAAGGCCTACGCGGACATCGCGACCCTGGTCCGCAACAAGATCCTCGAGATCGGTTACGACTCCTCCAAGAAGGGCTTCGACGGAGCCTCCTGCGGCGTCTCGGTCTCCATCGGCGCGCAGTCCCCGGACATCGCGCAGGGCGTCGACACGGCCTACGAGTCCCGGGTCGAGGGCGACGAGGACGAGCTCGACAAGCAGGGCGCCGGCGACCAGGGCCTGATGTTCGGCTACGCCTCGGACGAGACGCCGACCCTGATGCCGCTGCCGGTCTTCCTGGCGCACCGCCTGTCGAAGCGGCTCTCCGAGGTCCGCAAGAACGGCACCATCCCCTACCTGCGCCCCGACGGCAAGACGCAGGTCACCATCGAGTACGACGGCGACAAGGCCGTCCGCCTCGACACGGTCGTGGTCTCCTCCCAGCACGCCTCCGACATCGACCTCGAGTCGCTGCTCGCTCCCGACATCCGCGAGTTCGTCGTCGAGCCGGAGCTGAAGGCGCTCCTGGAGGACGGCATCAAGCTGGACACCGAGGGCTACCGGCTGCTGGTCAACCCGACCGGCCGGTTCGAGATCGGCGGCCCCATGGGCGACGCCGGCCTGACCGGCCGCAAGATCATCATCGACACCTACGGCGGCATGGCCCGCCACGGCGGCGGCGCCTTCTCCGGCAAGGACCCGTCCAAGGTCGACCGCTCCGCCGCCTACGCCATGCGCTGGGTCGCCAAGAACGTCGTGGCCGCGGGCCTGGCCGCGCGGTGCGAGGTCCAGGTCGCCTACGCCATCGGCAAGGCCGAGCCGGTGGGCCTGTTCGTGGAGACCTTCGGCACCGCCAAGATCGACCACGAGAAGATCGAGAAGGCGATCGACGAGGTCTTCGACCTCCGCCCGGCCGCGATCATCCGCGACCTCGACCTGCTCCGCCCGATCTACGCCCAGACCGCCGCGTACGGCCACTTCGGCCGTGAGCTGCCCGACTTCACCTGGGAGCGCACGGACCGCGTGGAGGCCCTGCGCAACGCCGCGGGCCTCTAGCTCCCGTCCCGGTCGTCCGCCGAGGCCCGGCCTTCCCGCGAGGAGGCCGGGCCTCGGCGCGTGTCCGGCGCTCCCGCACCGCCGCCGGCCGCGGCGCCCACCCCCGGCGCGGGGCCCGCCCGGACGCCGGTTGTCGGTGGCGTTTGGTAAGAATGCAAGCGTGAGCAGCGAGAACGGTTCGGGGGACGGCGGGGCCGAAGGCGTGCCGCCGGAGCAGCTCGCGCTCATCCGGGAGAGCGTGCGGGAGGCCAAGGTGCCCCGAGCCAAGCCGCGGACCTGGCGGGGCGCCGCGCTGGCCGGGGACCTGCCGGTGGCACGGGTGCTCGTCGACAAGGGCGTGCTGCACCTCGACCGGTACTTCGACTACGCGGTGCCCGAGGAGCTGGACGCCGAGGCGCAGCCCGGGGTCAGGGTGCGGGTGCGGTTCGGCGCCGGACGGGGGCGCGTGCGCGAGGGGCGGCGCGAGGGCGGCGGGCTCATCGACGGGTTCATCGTCGAGCGGCGGGCCGAGTCCGACTACTCGGGACCGCTGGCCGCCCTCGCCCAGGTGGTGTCGCCCGAGCCCGTGCTCGGCGAGGAGCTGCTGGGGCTCGCCCGGGCCGTCGCCGACCGGTACGCGGGGAGTCTGGCCGACGTGCTGCAGCTCGCCGTGCCGCCGCGCAGCGCGCGCGCCGAGCGACGGCCGTCACCCGCCCCGCTGCCCCCGCCACCGGCCCCGGAGCCCGGCTCCTGGACGCGGTACGAGCACGGCGCCGCCTTCCTCGCCTCGCTGGCCGCCGGCGCCGCCCCGCGCGCGGTGTGGAACGCCCTGCCGGGCCCGCGGTGGAGCGACGAACTGGCCCGGGCCGTCGCCGCCACGCTCGCCTCGGGGCGCGGCGCGCTCGTCGTCGTACCGGACGGGCGGGCCGCCGCACGCGTCGACGCAGCCCTCACCTCGCTGCTCGGCGAGGGCCGGCATGTCCTGCTCACCGCCGACGCGGGCCCCGAGAAGCGGTACGCGCAGTGGCTCGCGGTGCGGCGCGGGTCGGTGCGCGCCGTCGTCGGCACCCGGGCGGCGATGTTCGCTCCGGTACGGGATCTCGGGCTCGTCGCCGTCTGGGACGACGGGGACGACAGCCACAGCGAGCAGCACGCCCCCCAGCCGCACGCGCGCGACGTGCTGCTGCTGCGCGCCTCCCTCGACAAGTGCGCCTTCCTGCTCGGCGGTTGGAGCTGCACGGTGGAAGCCGCCCAGCTCGTCGAGAGCGGCTGGGCACGGCCCCTGGTGGCGGGCCGGGAGCAGGTCCGTGGGGCCGCCCCGCTCGTCCGCACGGTCGGGGACGACGATCTCGCCCGTGACGAGGCCGCCCGCGCCGCCCGGCTGCCCACGCTCGCCTGGCAGGCGGTCCGGGAGGGACTGCGGCACGGCCCGGTGCTGGTGCAGGTGCCCCGGCGCGGTTACGTGCCGCGCATGGCGTGCGCCCAGTGCCGGGCGCCCGCCCGGTGCCGGCACTGCTCGGGGCCGCTGGAGGCCCGGGACGCCGGCGCGCCGCGCTGCGGCTGGTGCGGGCGCGAGGAGGGATCCTGGCACTGCCCGGAGTGCGGTGGCTTCAGGCTGCGGGCCCAGGTCGTGGGGGCGCGGCGGACCGCCGAGGAACTGGGGCGGGCCTTCCCCGCCGTACCGGTGCGCACATCGGGGCGCGAGCACGTGCTGGACACGGTGCCGGACACGCCCGCGCTGGTGGTGAGCACGCCCGGTGCCGAGCCCGTCGCCGAGGGCGGCTACGCGGCCGCGCTGCTGCTGGACGGCTGGGCCATGCTCGGGCGGCCCGACCTGCGGGCCGGCGAGGAGGCGCTGCGCCGGTGGATCGCCGCCGGGGCGCTCGTGCGGCCGCAGGGTGAGCGGGGCACCGTGGTCGTGGTGGCCGAGCCGACCCTGCGCCCCGTGCAGGCGCTGGTGCGCTGGGACCCCGTGGGCCACGCGGTGCGGGAGCTGGCCGAGCGGGCCGAGCTGGGCTTCCCGCCGGTGTCCCGGATGGCGGCCGTGTCGGGGACGGCCGAGGCCGTCGCCGAGTTCCTCGGCACCGTCGAACTGCCCGCGGACGCCGAGGTACTGGGGCCGGTGCCGGTGTCCGCCACACCGCCGGGCAGGCCCCGCAGGCCCGGTGCGCCCCCGCCCGGCGAGCACTGGGAGCGGGCGCTGGTACGGGTGCCCCCTGGCAGCGGTTCGGCGCTGGCCGCCGCTCTGAAGACGGCCCAGGCCGCGCGGATGGCGCGGGGCGGCGGCGAGCCGGTGCGGGTGCGGATCGACCCGCCGGACATCGGCTGAGGCCGCGCGCCCGCATCCCGGTCGGGCCCGCTCCCGCCGCGGCCCGCGCCGCCCGGCATGCTTCTGCCCTCCCGGTGTCTCCGGGAGGGCGGCGACGGGGCCCGGGCCGGGCGGCCTGGGTCAGCCGTTGCGCGGCCCGGGGAAGGCCGTCGGGCGTACGTCGTCGCGGAGCGTCGGGCTGCCCGCGGTCGGCTGGGTCGGCATCGAACGGGCCGCCGGAACCGTCGGCACCGCGGGCAGGGCGGAGTTCGCGTCGAGCGTGCGGGTGCCGGACGGCTCCGTCGCCCGCTCGTTCTCGGCGGCCGCCTGGGCGGCGGCGCGGCGGGCGCCGTAACGGCGGTGCACCGCCTGCTTGGTGACGCCGAGGGCCGAGCCCACCGCGTCCCAGGAGAAGCCGAGCGAGCGGTCGAAGTCCACGGCCGCGGTGACCAGCGTCTCGACGCTGTCCCGCAGCTCCTGGGCGAGGCGGACCGTGGGCGCGGGGGCGCGTCCATAGACGACGAAGCCCGTGGAGGGGCCGGAACGGCGCGGACGGTAGACGTTGCCCAGCTGGGCGGTGAGCGTGCGCAGCGCGTCCACCTGCCGGCGGACCCGCTCGATGTCCCGCACCAGCAAGTGCAGGCTGGCCCGGGCCTGGGCGTCGTGGGTTGCGTGGTCGGCCATGAACAAGCCTCTCGAACCGGCGTTGAAAGGAATTGGGCCGCTGCCGCGGTCCGATGTGGTCAACTCTCTCTTGACCAACGCGCAGGCGCTCCGCTGGTCACGGGGTGGGGGCGTACGGGCATATGCGTACGCCGCCCCTGGTCCGCGCACCACCGGTGCGGCCCGCCCGCCGCCCGCGCGTCCGTGACGGGTGGGGCGGGCGGCCCGGCCGGGTCATAGACTGGTGCGCTGCCCGTCCAACCCCCGCCCGAGAGGCCCGATCCCGCCCATGAAGCTGGTCTTCGCCGGTACCCCCGAGGTCGCCGTTCCCGCCCTGGACGCTCTCCTCGCCTCCGGGCGGCACGAGGTGGCCGCCGTCGTCACGCGGCCCGACGCGCCGGCCGGCCGGGGGCGCAGGCTGGTCGCGTCCCCCGTGGCCGAACGGGCGGCCGAGGCCGGGATCGAGGTGCTGAAGCCGGCCAAGCCGCGCGACCCCGAGTTCCTGGAGCGGCTGCGGGAGATCGCCCCGGACTGCTGCCCGGTGGTCGCCTACGGCGCCCTGCTGCCCCGGGCCGCCCTGGACATCCCGGCGCACGGCTGGGTCAACCTGCACTTCTCGCTGCTGCCCGCCTGGCGCGGGGCCGCGCCCGTGCAGCACGCCGTCATGGCGGGCGACGAGATCACCGGGGCCTCCACCTTCCTCATCGAGGAGGGGCTCGACTCGGGTCCGGTGTACGGCACCGTCACCGAGCGGGTACGGCCCACCGACACCAGCGGCGACCTGCTCACCCGGCTCGCGTTCGCCGGTGCCGGGCTGCTGGCCGCGACCATGGACGGCATCGCGGACGGCACCCTGAAGGCCGTGCCGCAGCCGGCGGACGGCATCACCCTCGCCCCCAAGATCACCGTCGAGGACGCCCAGGTGGACTGGGCGGCGCCCGCGCTGCGCGTGGACCGGGTGGTGCGCGGCTGCACGCCCGCGCCCGGCGCCTGGACCACGTTCCGCGGCGAGCGGCTCAAGCTCGTCCAGGTCACGCCCGTGCCCGAGCGCACCGGCCTCGCCCCCGGACAGCTCGCGGCCGGCAAGAACAGCGTGCACGTGGGCACCGGGTCGCACGCCGTCGAACTGCAGTGGGTGCAGGCCCAGGGCAAGAAGCCGATGCGGGCCGCCGACTGGGCGCGCGGGGCGCGCATCGCGGACGGGGAGACGCTCGGGGGCTGATGCCCGGGCGGCGGGGGCGCGGCCGCCGCGACGTACGCTGGGAACCGCACCCCCTTCTTCACATCCGGAGCACCTTTTTCGTGAGCGAGCAGTCCCGGCGGCCGCGCAGGCCCGCCAAGCCCTACCGCCGTCCCCAGAAGGACCCCGTCCGCATCCTCGCCTTCGACGCGCTGCGCGCGGTGGACGAACGGGACGCGTACGCCAACCTGGTCCTGCCGCCGCTGCTGCGCAAGGCGCGCGAGAAGGGCGGCTTCGAGGCGCGGGACGCCGCTCTCGCCACCGAGCTCGTGTACGGGACGCTGCGCCGGCAGGGCACCTACGACGCCGTCATCGCCGCCTGCGTCGACCGGCCGCTGCGCGAGGTCGACCCGCCGGTGCTCGACGTGCTCAGCCTGGGTGTCCACCAGCTCCTCGGCACCCGGATCCCGACCCACGCCGCCGTGTCCGCCTCGGTGGAGCTGGCGCGGGTGGTGCTCGGGGACGGGCGCGCCAAGTTCGTCAACGCGGTGCTGAGGAAGGTGGCGCAGGACGATCTCGACGGCTGGATCGCGAAGGTCGCGCCGCCCTACGACGACGATCCGGAGGACCACCTCGCCGTCGTGCACTCGCATCCCCGCTGGGTGGTCTCCGCGCTGTGGGACTCCCTCGGCGGCGGCCGGGCCGGCATCGAGGACCTGCTGGAGGCCGACAACGAGCGGCCCGAGGTCACGCTCGTCGCCCGGCCGGGCCGGTCCACCACCGAGGAGCTGCTGCGCGAGGAAGCCGCCGTGCCGGGCCGCTGGTCGCCGTACGCCGTGCGGCTGGCCGAAGGCGGCGAGCCGGGCGCCGTGCGGGCCGTGGACGAGGGGCGGGCCGGAGTGCAGGACGAGGGCAGCCAGCTCGTCGCCCTCGCGCTCGCCAACGCCCCGCTCGACGGGCCCGACGCCACCTGGCTCGACGGCTGCGCCGGTCCGGGCGGCAAGGCCGCGCTGCTGGCCGCTCTCGCCGCCGAACGCGGGGCCGCGCTGCTTGCCGCCGAGAAGCAGCCGCACCGGGCGGGACTGGTGGCCAGGGCACTGAACGGCAACCCGGGCCCGTACCAGGTCGTCACCGCCGACGGGACCCGGCCGCCGTGGCGGCCCGGCACCTTCGACCGCGTGCTGATGGACGTGCCGTGCAGCGGGCTCGGCGCCCTGCGCCGGCGCCCCGAGGCGCGGTGGCGGCGCCGCCCGGAGGACCTGGAGAGCTTCGCGCCGCTCCAGCGCACCCTGCTGCGCACCGCGCTGGACTCGGTGCGCGTCGGCGGGGTGGTCGGCTACGCGACCTGCTCGCCGCATCTCGCCGAGACCCGGGCGGTCGTCACCGACGTGCTCAAGCAGCGCCCGGAGACCGAGCTGATCGACGCCCGCCCCCTGCTGCCCGGCGTCCCGGCGCTCGGCGAGGGTCCCGACGTACAGCTCTGGCCGCACCTGCACGGCACCGACGCGATGTACCTGGCCCTGATCCGCCGCACCGGCTGACCCCGGCCGGCGGTCCCCAGGGGCGCGGGGCGACCGAGTCCGTCCCGTACCGGCCCGCGACCGAGACACAACCGCGACGGACCGCCGTTCCAGGCAGGCGCGGCGGCATGGCAGGCTTGGGTCATGGCCGCGCAGATCAACCCCAGCATTCTCTCCGCCGACTTCGCCCGCCTCGCGGACGAGGCCAAGGCGGTCGAGGGAGCCGACTGGCTCCACGTCGACGTCATGGACAACCATTTCGTCCCCAACCTCACGCTCGGCGTGCCGGTCGTGGAGTCCCTCGCCCGTGCCACCGGCACCCCGCTGGACTGCCACCTGATGATCGAGGACCCCGATCGCTGGGCGCCGCGGTACGTCGAGGCGGGGGCCTCCTCGGTCACCTTCCACGTCGAGGCGGCCGCCGCGCCCGTGCGGCTCGCCCGGGAGATCCGCGCCAAGGGCGCCCGCGCCTCCATGGCGCTGAAGCCCGCGACGCCGATCGAGCCGTACGAGGACCTGCTGCCGGAACTCGACATGCTGCTGATCATGACGGTCGAGCCGGGCTTCGGCGGGCAGGCCTTCCTCGACATCATGCTCCCCAAGATCCGCCGCACCCGGGAGCTGATCGGCAAGCACGGTCTCGAACTGTGGCTGCAGGTCGACGGCGGTGTCTCGGCCTCCACCATCGAGCGGTGCGCGGAAGCGGGAGCGGACGTCTTCGTGGCCGGCTCGGCCGTGTACGGGGCCGACGACCCGGCGGAGGCGGTGCGGGCGCTGCGCGCCCAGGCCGATTCCGCGACCGCCGGGGCCTCCTGGGCATGCGGCCACTGAGCCACGGCTACGTGAACGCTTGAGTGAACGCCGCCCATGCGGGCGGATCAGCCGCGCCGGATCTGCAAGGATGAACGGCGAATCCAGAGTGTGAACAGCAGTGAGGAGATCGCCGTGTCGGGTATGTCGGCGGGCCGGTCAGCCATGCGGATGGGACCCGCTGAGCTGGTGCAGGCGGCGGCCATGGCCCGCCGCTTCTACCTCGAGGGCAAATCCAAGATCCAGATCGCGGAGGAGTTCGGCGTCAGCCGCTTCAAAGTGGCCCGGGTCCTGGAGACGGCCCTCGAACGGGATCTCGTGCGTATCGAGATCCGTGTGCCGGCCGAGCTGGACGCCGAGCGCTCGGACGCGCTCCGCGCCCGCTACGGCCTGAGGCACGCCGTCGTGGTCGAGTCCCCGGCCGAGGCCGAGGAGACCCCCGACCCCGAGAACCTCGGCGAGGTCGCCGCCGATCTGCTCGGCGAGCTGGTCAACGAGGGGGACGTGCTCGGACTGGCCTGGGGCCGGTCCACCATCCACATGGCCGCCGCGCTCGACCGGCTGCCGCCGTGCACGGTGGTGCAGCTCACGGGCGTGTACGACGCCGGCACCTCCGAGCGCGGCTCGGTGGAGGCCGTGCGCCGGGCCGCCCAGGTGTCGGGCGGCGACGCCCACCCCATCTACGCGCCGATGCTGCTGCCGGACGCGGCCACCGCGGCCGCGCTGCGCAACCAGACGGGGATCGCCCGGGCCTTCGAGTACTTCGACAAGGTCACGGTCGCCTGCGTCTCCATCGGCTCCTGGGAGCCGGGCATCTCGACGGTGCACGACATGCTCAGCGACGAGGAGCGCGCGCACTACGCCTCCCTCGGTGTCGCCGCCGAGATGGCCGCTCACCTGTTCGACGCCGATGGGCGCCGGATCGGGCGGGACCTGGGGGAGCGGTGCATCACGGTCAAGGCCGACCAGTTGCGTCGTGTCCCGGAGGTCGTGGCGATCGCCGGCGGGCAGCGCAAGGCGTCCGCGATCGACGCGGTGCTGCGTTCCGGGCTGGTCACCAGCCTGGTGACGGACACCTCGGCAGCCGACTACCTGATGACGGCCGGCCCGACGCCGAAGCCCGCGCTCAGCCGCGCGGACCCCGACGGACACTGACACCCCGCCGGGTCGGCGACCTGGCCCGTCCGGCCCGGCGTGCCTCGTCCGGCGCGGTGTGGTGCCCGGCTCGGTGTGGCCCGCCCGCCGGGCGCGGCTCGTCCGGTCCGGTGCGGCCTGCCTCACCGGGCGCGGCTCCTCGGGTCCGGTGCGGCCTGCCGGCTCGGTGCGGCCTGCCTGGTCCGGCGTGGCCTGTCCGGCCGGGCGTGCCTCGTCCGCTCTGTGTGACCTGCCCGGCCCGGCGTGACCTCTCCGGCCCGGCGTGACCCCTTCGGCCCGGCGGGTTCCGCCGGGCCGCGGCGTGTGGCGTCGGTGGGGCGTGGTGAGGACATGGCGGGACGGCCATGACAGCATCGGCCGCGTGCTGCCGCCGCGGTTCGTCACCCAAGTACCGGCGCTGACCGTCGTCCTCGCCCTTGGAGGATTCTCCCAGCCCCCTTCCGGCGGCCCTGGAGGTTCTGTGGGGGCGTGACGGGCCGGCCGCCATGGGACAATGAAGTACGTGCTCTTTCCCCCTGGCGCACCCGTCGGGGGGTCACCTCTGATCGACTGGGATGTGCGGCACGTGCGTTTCCTCAATGACATCCAGCCCGCGTACGACCTGACGTACGACGACGTGTTCATGGTGCCGAGCCGCTCCGCGGTGGGCTCGCGTCAGGGCGTGGACCTCGGCTCGCCGGACGGCACGGGTACCACCATCCCGCTCGTCGTCGCCAACATGACCGCCATCGCCGGCCGCCGCATGGCCGAGACGGTCGCCCGCCGCGGCGGCCTCGTGGTCATCCCGCAGGACATCCCTATCGACGTGGTCGCCGACGTCGTCTCCTGGGTCAAGAGCCGCCACCTGGTGCTGGACACCCCGATCGTGCTGGCCCCGCACCAGACCGTCGCCGACGCCCTCGCCCTGCTGCCGAAGCGGGCGCACAACGCCGGCGTCGTCGTCGACGAGGAGCAGCGGCCGGTCGGCGTCGTCACCGACGCCGACCTGAGCGGCGTCGACCGCTTCACCCAGCTCGAAGTGGTCATGTCCAGGGACCTGCTGCTGCTGGACGCCGGCATCGACCCGCGCGAGGCCTTCAACACCCTCGACACGCACAACCGCCGCTACGCCCCGGCCGTCGACGAGGACGGCAGGCTCGCCGGCATCCTGACCCGCAAGGGCGCCCTGCGGGCCACCCTGTACACCCCGGCCGTGGACGCGAAGGGCCGGCTGCGCGTCGCCGCCGCCGTCGGCATCAACGGCGACGTGGCAGGCAAGGCCAAGCAGCTGCTCGACGCGGGCGTCGACACCCTCGTCATCGACACCGCGCACGGCCACCAGGAGTCGATGATCAGCGCGATCAAGGTGGTGCGCGCGCTCGATCCGCAGGTGCCGATCGTGGCGGGCAACATCGTCTCCGCCGAGGGCGTCAAGGACCTGATCGACGCCGGCGCGGACATCATCAAGGTCGGTGTCGGACCCGGCGCGATGTGCACGACCCGGATGATGACCGGTGTGGGCCGGCCGCAGTTCTCCGCGGTCCTCGAGTGCGCCGCCGAGGCGAGGAAGTACGGCAAGCACGTGTGGGCCGACGGCGGCGTCCGCCACCCGCGCGACGTGGCCATGGCCCTCGCGGCCGGCGCGTCCAACGTGATGATCGGCTCCTGGTTCGCGGGCACCTACGAGTCCCCGGGCGACCTCCAGCAGGACGCGAACGGCCGCCTCTACAAGGAGTCGTTCGGCATGGCCTCCGCTCGCGCGGTGCGCAACCGCACCTCGGAGGAGTCCTCCTACGACCGCGCCCGCAAGGCGCTGTTCGAGGAGGGCATCTCCACCTCCCGCATGTTCCTCGACCCGGCCCGCCCGGGCGTCGAGGACCTGATCGACTCGGTCATCGCGGGCGTCCGTTCCTCCTGCACCTACGCCGGAGCCGGCTCCCTCGAGGAGTTCGCCGAGAGGGCCGTCGTCGGCATCCAGAGCGCCGCCGGCTACGCGGAGGGCAAGCCGCTGCACGCCAGCTGGAACTGACGCGCGGAGCCGCCACCGGCCCCCGCACCGCTTTCGGACGGCCCCCGCCGGTCCCGCTCCCGGGACGGAAGGGGGCCGTCCGCGTGTCCGCGGCCGACCCGCCGGGCCGGGTGCCGGCCTTCGTCCCCGGCCCCGGGCGGGGCCGGGGAGCGGGCCGTCGCGGGAGAGCCGGAGGAAGCGTGAGAAAAGGGACTCGCGCGGTCGCCGCGCAACGCTCCGCGGTCCAGGCGCAACAAAAGGGCATCCCGCCCCGATGAACGCAATGATGATGCGGCCATGCGCAAGCCTGCTGCATTACGCCCGCGAAGCCGCGCCTCGTAGGGTGCTGCGCTGTAGGTGGCGTGGCGGGGACTCCGCTCGGCGGGTTCCTGCCCTGAAGGGCTTCCGCCGGTCCTCGTACGTCGTGACCGGCAGCGATAAGGAGCCAGCGCGTGCTCGACCAAGGCGCACCCCCGCAAGAGCAGAGAACGGCCGCCCCCGCGTCCCCGGGCGTCGCCGCGCGCCTCATGCGCCGCAAGCCAGTGGAACGCCTGGTCGCCGAAGGCGGCCAGGGCGAAGGAGGGTCGCTGCGGCGGTCCCTCGGGCTGTGGCAGTTGACCATGATCAGCATCGGGGCCACCCTCGGCACCGGCATCTTCGTCGTCCTCGGCGAGGCCGTGCCCAAGGCGGGCCCGGCCGTCACCCTCTCCTTCGTGATCGCCGGGCTCACCGCGCTGTTCTCGGCCCTGTCCTACGCGGAGCTGGCGGGCACCATCCCGGTCGCCGGATCCTCGTACTCGTACGCATACGCAACCATGGGCGAACTGATCGCCTGGGTCTGCGGCTGGTGCCTGCTCCTCGAGTACGGCGTCTCGGTCGCCGCCGTCGCCGTCGGCTGGGGCGAGTACCTCAACGAACTGCTCGACGGCACCATCGGCGTCACCATCCCGGACGCCCTGTCGGCCCCGCCCGGCGACGGCGGCGTCTTCAACCTGCCCGCGCTGATCGTCGTGCTCCTCGCGATGGCGTTCCTGCTCGGGGGCGCCAAGGAGTCCGCACGCGCCAACACGATCATGGTCTGCGTCAAGATCGCCGCGTTGGTCCTGTTCTGCGCCATCGGCTTCATGGGCTTCAAGTCCGGCAACTACGCGCACTTCATGCCGTTCGGCATGGCGGGCGTCAGCGCGGCCGGCGCCACGCTGTTCTTCTCGTACATCGGCTTCGACGCCGCCTCCACCGCCGGTGAGGAGGCGAAGAACGCCCAGCGGGACCTGCCGCGCGCGATCATGCTGTCCCTCGTGATCGTGACCGCGCTGTACGTGCTGGTCGCGGCCGTCGCCGTCGGCGCCCGGCCCTGGCGGAAGTTCAACGACTCCGAGGCGGCGCTCGCCCGGATCATGACGGACGTCACCGGCCAGAGCTTCTGGGGCACCCTGCTGGCCTTCTGCGCCGTCATCGCCATCGCGAGCGTCGTCCTGACCGTGCTCTACGGCCAGACCCGCATCCTCTTCGCCATGTCCCGCGACGGCCTGGTGCCCAAGGTGTTCGCCAAGGTCCACCCGAAGACCGGCGCGCCCCGCGCCAACACGGTGATCGTGTCGCTGTTCTGCGGCGTCCTCGCCGCCGCCATCCCGCTGGGCCAGCTCGCCGACGCCACCAGCATCGGCACCTTGTTCGCCTTCGCCCTGGTCAACGTGGCCGTGGTGGTGCTGCGCCGGAGCCGTCCGGGCATGCCGCGCACCTTCCGGGTCCCGCTGTCACCGGTGCTGCCCGCGCTGGGCTTCGCCTTCTGCGTCTGGATGATGGGCAGCCTGTCCGCCGTCACCTGGGTGGTCTTCGGTGTCTGGATGGCGGTGGGGCTCGTGTTCTACTTCGGTTACGGCTATCGCCGTTCCCGCCTCGCGACCTCTGCGGACGTCGCGGTGGCGGCGGAGAAGTGACCGACCCGGAGAAATGAACCACCCCCCGTGCTGAACGATCTCGACGAACGCATCGTGCACGCCCTCGCCGAGGACGCGCGCCGCTCCTACGCGGACATCGGGCAGCTCGTCGGCCTGTCCGCGCCCGCCGTCAAGCGGCGCGTGGACAGGCTGCGGGCCACCGGAGCCATCACCGGGTTCACCGTCCGGGTCGACCCGGCGGCGCTCGGCTGGGAGACCGAGGGGTTCGTCGAGGTCTACTGCCGGCGCAACACCTCCCCGGAGACCATCCAGCGCGGCCTGGAGCGCTACCAGGAGGTGGTGGCCGCGTCGACCGTCACCGGCGACGCGGACGCGATCGTCCAGGTCTTCGCCTCCGACATGCGCCACTTCGAGCGGGTCCTGGAGCGCATCGCCGGCGAGCCGTTCGTGGAGCGGACCAAGTCGGTGCTGGTGCTGTCACCGCTGCTGCGCCGCTTCTCCTCGGGCGCTCCGGGCTAGGGCCTGTCCGACGACTCCCGCCGCGGGCCTGTCCGACGCGAGCTATCGGACAGGCCCCGGAGCCCCGCACCCCCGGCTACACCGCCGGCCCCGGCCCGCTCCGGGAGGTCGTACAGCGCCCGCCCGAGCTCGTGAGCTGCGGAGCGCGGGCCGCCGCGGCACGGCGCGGAAGTCGCCCGTGACCCGCTCCGCATCCTCGAACGGCGCCGACGGGACGCATCTGCGCACCGCGCTGCACGGCGGTGCCTTCCGAGGGCGGGGCGCGTGAACCGATCACCCACCGCCCTCCCGGCGGCCCGACCCTCGCGTATCGCCCACACGGTGGCGGCCAGTCTCCCCGTCCGGCGTGAAAACCGCGGCGTGACCTGCGCCCCAGGGCGCACCCGGGCTGCTCCGCGGGGCGCGCAACGAATCGCCGTCCGGCCGCCCCGCCACGCAACGAACCGCGCACCGGCGCGCAACGGCTCCTTCTTGTCCGCCCGAGCGCGCCGACCGTACCTTCTAACTGGCCCCCCAAACCCCCTTCCCGGTGAGGAAACGCATGCGCACCGCCCTGCTCCAGAGCTCCGGCCGCCCCGGCTCGATCGCCGAGAACCTCAAGGTCCTCGACGAGGCCGCCGGGCGCGCCGCCGCCGCGGGCGCCGCGCTGCTGGCCGCGCCGGAGATGTTCCTCACCGGGTACGCGATCGGTGACGGCATCGCCCGCCTCGCCGAGCCCGCCGACGGCGACTCCGCCGACGCGATCGCCGAGATCGCCGGCCGGCACGGGCTCGCCATCGCCTACGGCTACCCCGAGCGCGACGGCGACACCGTCCACAACTCCGCCCAGCTCATCTCCGCCGACGGCGCCCGGCTCGCGAACTACCGCAAGACCCACCTCTTCGGCTCCTTCGAGCGCGACCACTTCACGCCCGGCGAGCAGCCGGTCGTCCAGGCCCAGCTGAACGGGCTGACCGTGGGCCTGATGATCTGCTACGACGTCGAGTTCCCGGAGAACGTCCGGGCGCACGCCCTCGCCGGTACCGACCTCCTGGTCGTGCCGACGGCGCAGATGCACCCGTTCCAGTTCGTCGCCGAGTCCCTGGTGCCGGTGCGGGCCTGGGAGAGCCAGATGTACGTGGCGTACGTCAACCGGGTCGGCCGCGAGGGCGAGTTCGAGTTCGTCGGCCTGTCGGTCCTGGCCGGCCCCGACGGCGTCGCCCGCGCCCGCGCCGGCCGGGAGGAGCAGCTCGTCCTCGCCGACGCCGACCCGGCGTTCCTGGCCGCCTCCCGCGAGGCCAACCCGTACCTGAAGGACCGCCGCCCCGGTCTGTACCGGTCCCTCGTCTGATCCTCCCCCAGCCTCCCCAGATCCACCCCCGCGCAAGGAGTCCGTACCCCATGACGTCCACCGTGCCCAACGCCGTCGAGCACGCAGACGAGCAGCAGCCGCCGATCACCATGTTCGGCCCGGACTTCCCTTACGCCTACGACGACTTCCTCGCCCACCCGGCGGGCCTCGGCCAGATCCCGGCGACCGAGCACGGCGCCGAGGTCGCCGTCATCGGCGGCGGCCTGTCCGGCATCGTGGCCGCCTACGAGCTGATGAAGATGGGCCTCAAGCCCGTCGTCTACGAGGCCGACCAGATCGGCGGCCGGCTCCGCACGGTCGGCTTCGAGGGCTGCGACGAGTCGCTGACCGCCGAGATGGGCGCCATGCGCTTCCCGCCGTCCTCCACCGCGCTGCAGCACTACATCGACATGGTGGGCCTGGAGACCCGGCCCTTCCCGAACCCCCTCGCCGAGGCCACCCCGTCCACCGTGGTCGACCTCAAGGGCGAGTCGCACTACGCCGAGACCATCGACGACCTGCCCCAGGTGTACCGGGACGTCGCCGAGGCGTGGAACAGGTGCCTCGAGGAGGGCGCCGACTTCTCCGACATGAACCGCGCCATGCGCGAGCGGGACGTCCCGCGCATCCGCGAGATCTGGGCGAAGCTCGTCGAGAAGCTCGACAACCAGACGTTCTACGGCTTCCTCTGCGACTCCGAGGCCTTCAAGTCGTTCCGGCACCGCGAGATCTTCGGCCAGGTCGGCTTCGGCACCGGCGGCTGGGACACCGACTTCCCCAACTCCATCCTGGAGATCCTGCGGGTCGTCTACACCGAGGCCGACGACCATCACCGCGGCATCGTCGGCGGCTCACAGCAGCTGCCGCTCAGGCTCTGGGAGCGCGAGCCGGAGAAGATCGTCCACTGGCCGTACGGCACCTCGCTGAAGACCCTGCACGTGGACGGCGAGCCCCGTCCCGCCGTGACCCGGCTGCACCGCACCGCGGGCAACCAGATCACCGTCACCGACGCCAACGGCGACATCCGCACCTACCGGGCGGCCGTCTTCACCGCCCAGTCCTGGATGCTGCTGTCGAAGATCGCCTGCGACGACTCGCTCTTCCCGATCGACCACTGGACGGCGATCGAGCGCACCCACTACATGGAGTCCAGCAAGCTCTTCGTGCCCGTCGACCGGCCCTTCTGGCTGGACAAGGACGAGGAGACCGGCCGGGACGTCATGTCGATGACGCTCACCGACCGCATGACCCGCGGCACCTACCTGCTGGACGACGGCCCGGACAAGCCGGCCGTGATCTGCCTGTCGTACACCTGGTGCGACGACAGCCTGAAGTGGCTGCCGCTGTCCGCGAACGAGCGGATGGAGGTCATGCTGAAGTCCCTCGGCGAGATCTATCCGAAGGTGGACATCAGGAAGCACGTCATCGGCAACCCGGTGACCGTCTCCTGGGAGAACGAGCCCTACTTCATGGGCGCGTTCAAGGCCAACCTGCCCGGCCACTACCGCTACCAGCGGCGCCTGTTCACGCACTTCATGCAGGACCGGCTGCCCGAGGACAAGCGGGGCATCTTCCTCGCCGGCGACGACGTCTCCTGGACGGCCGGCTGGGCGGAGGGCGCGATCCAGACCGCGCTGAACGCGGTCTGGGGCGTCATGCGCCACTTCGGCGGCGAGACCGACCCGACCAACCCGGGCCCGGGCGACGTCTACGACGAGATCGCCCCGGTGGAACTGCCCGAGGACTGACCGGGACACCGGCCCGGACCGCGTGGACCGGGCCGGAGGCGCCGACGGCCGGGCTCAGGCCCCGGCTCTCGGCAAAGCTCAGACCCCGGCCGCGCGCGCCTTCTCGAACACCTCGGCGGCCACGTCCTTCAGCTCCTGGGTGTCGCGCATGGTGCTCTGCAGGTCCACCAGGATCTCGTCCAGGCCGATCTCCGCGTGCTCGACCAGATCCTCGACGATCTGGTCGGCGTCGCCCTGGAACGGCCGCCGTCCGTCGCCCTGGAAGGGCTCGGCCGAGTGCGCCGCGTTGACCCGCAGCACGGTCCGGATCGGCTCCTCGCGGCCGCGTTCGGCGGCCAGGTCCCGCAACTCGGCCCACTGGGCGGTGATCTGCTCGACGCCCGTGCCCACCGGGAGCCAGCCGTCGGCGTGGTCCACCAGACGCCGCTTCGCGCGCCTGCCGCTCGCCGCGAGCAGGATCGGGATCGGCCGGGCCGGCTTGGGGCCGACCGCCGCCGAGGAGATCCGGGTGATCCGGCCTTCGTGCACGACCGGGTCCGGGCCCCACACCGCCCGGCACACCTCGATCAGCTCGTCCAGCACCTGCCCGCGCTCCTCGAAGGGCCGTACGCCCGTCGCCGCGTACTCGTCGTGGGACCAGCCGGTGCCGAAGCCGGCGAGCACCCGGCCGCCGCTCGCCGCGTCCAGCGTGGCCAGGGACCTGGCGAGCTGGAAGGGCAGGTGCAGCGGCGCGACCAGCACGCTGGAGCCCAGCAGCACGCGTTCTGTGGCGGCGGCGGCGAGGGTCAGGGTGACCAGCGGCTCGGCGACGCCGCGGTAGGAGTCGGGCCAGGGGAGTCCGGGGATGCCGTAGAGGCCCTGGCCGGCGGGCTCCGGGAACAGGGCGCGCTCGTACACCCAGAGGCTGTCGTATCCGGTCCGCTCCGCGGCGCGCGCCACGTCGGGCACGTCCCTGCCCAGGTCGTACTGCCGGTTCTGCGGGAGGCCGAGGCCCAGCCGGGTAGCCATGTGCCGTGAGCTCCTTCGCCGTCGGTTGCCGCTTCAACCTACAGATGTGGACGCCGGGTTCCAGGAGGCCCGGCGGAGGTTGGCCGGAACCGCCCGGTCAGTCGCCGAACGGCGTCAGCAGCATCCGGCCCGCGAAACCGACCGCCGCGTCGAGGCGTTCGGCGAACTCCCCGGCGAGGTCCCCGCAGTGGCGCAGCGCCCACAGCGCCCGGGCCGCCGCCCAGGTCGCCTCCCGGGCCCGCTCCAGGCTCCAGGAGCCCAGCAGATGGGTGATCGGGTCGGCGATCTCCAGCAGGTCGGGACCCGGCATCAGATCCTCGCGGACGCGCTCCTCCAGCGAGGCGAGGAGATCGCCCACCCGGTCGAACTCGTCCTCCAGATCGGCCGGTTCGCAGCCGAGCGTGCGGCAGGTGTCCACCACGGCGAGCGCCAGGTCGTGCCCGATGTGGGCGTTGACGCCCGCGAGCGCGAACTGGAGCGGCCGTACCCCGGGGTGGCGGCGGAACTGGAACAGGGGCCGCCAGCAGGCGGGTGGACGCAGGTCCCGGGCCACCGTGTCGACCGCGGCCAGGTACCGCTCGGCGAACCGCACGTCCAGCGTGGCCGCCGCGCGCCGGTCCGCGAACACCCCCGCGCCCAGGCACCGGCCGACCTCCTCGGTGACGGCGAGGTAGACGCGGTTGAACACGGCGACCCCGTCCCGCTCGGGCAGCTCCGCGTCGAGGGCCCGCATCCGGGAGAGGACGGCGTCGACGGGAGTGGTGAGGTGTTCCAACTGCGCCATGGGGGAAGGGTCGCAGCCCCGCCCCCGCCCGCGTGCCGACCGGCCCGGCGCTTCCCCGGAACGGGGGAACGCCGGGCCGGCGCCGAGCGGGGGAGGCGGGGGGAGCGGGGAGGCGGACGCCTACGGCTCGGCGCGCCGACCGCTCGCGTCGTAGCTGGACGTGCCCTCGTCCAGCAGCGGCTCCTGCGTCTTGAGGTGGGCGGGCGCGAAGGCGCGCAGCGTGTGGTAGCCGGTGATGACGACCAGGGTGCCGAGCGCGATGCCGCTGAGCGAGAAGGTGTCGGTGAACTTCATGGTGACGTTGCCGACGCCGATGATGATGCCCGCGGCGGCCGGCACCAGGTTCAGCGGGTTGCGCAGGTCGACCTTGGCGTTGATCCAGATCTGTGCGCCGAGCAGGCCGATCATGCCGTAGAGGATGACGGTGATGCCGCCGAGCACCCCGCCCGGGATCGCGGCGACGACCGCGCCGAACTTCGGGCAGAGGCCGAACAGCAGCGCGAAGCAGGCCGCGGCCCAGTAGGCGGCGGTGGAGTAGACGCGGGTCGCGGCCATCACGCCGATGTTCTCGGAGTAGGTGGTGGTCGGCGGGCCGCCCACCGCGGTCGACAGCATCGAGCCGACACCGTCCGCGGAGATCGCCGTGCCGAGCTCGTCGTCCAGCGGGTCGCCGGTCATCTCCCCGACCGCCTTGACGTGTCCGGCGTTCTCCGCGATCAGCGCGATGACGACGGGCAGGGCGACGAGGATCGCCGACCACTGGAACGACGGTCCGTGGAAGGAGGGCAGGCCGATCCAGTCGGCCTTGGAGACGCCGGAGAGGTCCAGCCGCCAGTGGTCGGTGAGCTTGCCGCTCGCGTCCACCGAGTGGATCTTGCCGAAGACGCGGTCGAAGACCCAGGAGAGCCCGTACCCGAGGAGCAGCCCCAGGAAGATCGCGATCCGCGACCAGAAGCCGCGCAGGCAGACGACCGCCAGTCCGGTGAACAGCATCACCAGCAGGGCCGTCCACTGGTCCTGCGGCCAGTACGTCGAGGCGGTCACCGGGGCCAGGTTGAAGCCGATCAGCATGACCACCGCGCCGGTGACGATCGGCGGCATGGCGGCGTGGATGATCCGCGCGCCGAACCGCTGCACCGCGAGTCCCACCAGGAACAGCACGAAGGCGACCACCAGGACCGCGCCGGTCACGGTGGCGCTGGTGCCGCCCTGCGCCCGGATGACCGCGGTCACGCCGACGAAGGACAGGGAGCAGCCGAGGTAGCTCGGGACCCGGCCGCGGGTGGCGAGCAGGAAGATCACGGTCGCCACGCCCGACATCATGATCGCAAGGTTCGGGTCGAGGCCCATGAGCACGGGGGCCACGAAGGAGGCTCCGAACATCGCCACGACGTGCTGGGCGCCCAGGCCCACCGTGCGCGGCCAGGAGAGCCGTTCGTCGGGGCGTACCACCGCTCCGGGCGCGGGCGTACGCCCGTCACCGTGCAGCTTCCAGCGCACGCCGAGGTCCATGGTGGGGTTTCGCTTTCTCTGTACGTACCGTTCCAGACCATTGTCAGGGGTGCCGGGCGGCTTCCCGCCCACGGGCGCCGCACGTGGACCTGGTACACGGGCCTGACCTGCGGGGAACGGCCGCGGCGGCTGAGCGGTCGCTTAGTATGGAACGGTCCGTCCCGTCCCCGTCCCGTCGCCCAGGAGCACCACCGTGACCGCCGAAGCCCCGACCGCCCCCGCCGTCGCCCACGGCCGGCTGATCCCCGTCACCGTCCACTTCGACGACCTGGACGCGCTCGGACTGCTGCACAACGCCCGCTACCCGCTGATGGTCGAGCGCGCCTGGACCGAGCTGTGGAACGAGCACGGCGTCCGCTTCGACGGCGACTGGCACGCCGCGGGCGACGCCTGCAACGCCGTCCGCGAACTGAACATCGGCTACGAGGCGCCGGTGACCCGCCCGGGCGTCTACGCCGTCCACCTCTGGCTGGAGCGGCTCGGCACCACCGGCCTCACCTACGGCTTCCGCTTCTGTTCGGCCGACGGCACGGTGACCTACGCGCGCGGCACCCGGGTCCTGGTCCGGCTGGACGCGGCCACGCTGCGCCCGGCGCCGTGGAGCGAGAGCTTCAGGGCCGTGGGCCGGGAACTGCTTCGGTCCGCGGACTGACCTCGCCGAGGCCGCCGCGCTCGGCGGTGCGCAGCACACCCGCGAACACCGCGAGACCGCAGGCCAGCGCGGTCACCACGCAGAACGAGACCGTCAGATCGGTCGCCTGCGCCACACCGCCGATCAGGCTGGGCGCGATCAGCCCGGAGGTGTACGTGATGGTCGCCACGCCCGCGATGGCCTGACTGGGGTTGGGGCCGGCGTGCCCGGCCGCCGCGAAGCACAGCGGTACGACGACCGCGATGCCGAGCCCCATCAGCGCGAAGCCGGCCATCGCCACCGCCGGGTGCCCGGCGAGGACGACCAGCAGCCCGCCGAGCCCGGCCAGCACGCCGCCGGCCCGTACCGTGCGCACCGCTCCGAAGCGGTTCACCACCGCGTCCCCGGCGATCCGGGCCACCGCCATGGTCAGCATGAACCCCGTCGTGCAGGCGGCCGCGACCCCGGCCGAGCTGTCCAGCCGGTCCCGCAGGAACACCGCGGACCAGTCCAGGCTCGCCCCCTCCGCGAACACCGCGCAGAACCCGACCGCGCCGATCAGCAGCGCCGAGCGGGGCGGCAGCGCGAAGCGCGGGGGCGGCTCCTCGTCCTCGGTGGGCTGCAGGTCGAGCACCCCCGAGCAGGCCACCAGACCGAGCACGGTGAGGACGGCCGCGGCCAGCGCGAAGTGCAGGCGCGCGTCGGAGCCCAGGTGCGCGGCGAGCGTGCCGGCCGCCGAGCCGACGAGCGCGCCCGCGCTCCACATGCCGTGCAGGCCCGACATGATCGACCTGCCGAGCAGCCGCTCCACCTCGACACCCAGCGCGTTCATCGCGACGTCGGCCATGCCCGCGCTCGCGCCGTAGGCGAACATCGCCAGGCACAGCGTGTACATGTTCGGCGCCAGGGACGGCAGGACCAGCGACAGCGTCCACAGCGCGAGCAGTCCGCGCAGCGCGGTGCGGCTGCCGAAGGAGTGGCTGATCCGGCCCGCCAGCGGCATCGCGCACGAGGCGCCGAACGCCGTGAAGGCCAGCGCGAAGCCGAGCTGCCCCGCGCTCAGCGAGGCGTGCTCCTGCACCCAGGGCACCCGGGTGGCGAAGGAACCGGTCACGGCGCCGTGCACGGCGAACACGGCCGCCACGGCGTACCGGGCGCGCCTCACCTCGTCACGTGAACGGCTCACGTCACCCATGTTCCAGTCCCTCCCCGGGCGTCACACGCGGCGCCGTCGCCGCACCGCCGTAAACTATCAGGGACCCTGCCTGATAGATAGTGGGCAACTCGGCCGCGCACGTCTGGGAGGATGCCCGTCATGCCCGCATCACCGAGCACCGCCCGGGCCATCAACGACCGGCTCGCCCTGCGCCTGCTGCAGCAGGAAGGCCCGCTGACGGCAGGGCAGTTGAAGCAGCTGACCGGACTGTCCCGGCCCACCGTCGCCGACCTCGTCGAGCGGCTCACCGCCTCCGGTCTGATCACGGTGGTGGGGGAGTCCGGCGAGCAGCGCCGCGGCCCGAACGCCCGGCTGTACGGCATCGTCGCCGGCCGCGCCCACCTGGCCGCGCTCGACGTGCGCACCGAGGGCGTCTTCGTGCTGGTCTCCGACCTCGTGGGCCGGGTGCTGGCCGAGGGGTCCGCGCCGATCGGCGGTGACACCGGGACCGGACCCGCGGTGGAGCAGGCGGTGACGGCGGTGGAGCGGACGGTCAAGGAGGCCCTGGCGGCGGGCGCGCCCCCGCCCGAGGGCGTCCACGCGTGGGGGAGGCTGCACACCGTCGGGATCGGGGCGCCGGGCCTCGTCGACCCCGCCACCGGCGACCTGCGCGACTCAAGCGGCCTGCCCGCCTGGCACCGCAGGCTCGCCGCGGCCCTGCAGGAGCGGCTGCCCGAGGCCCGGGTGAGGGTGGAGAACGAGACCAACCTGGCCGCCCTGGCCGAGCAGCGCGAGGGCGCGGCCCGCGACCGGGACACCTTCGTCCTGCTCTGGCTGGGCCACGGCGTCGGCGCCGCGGTCGTCCTGGACGGCACCCTGCGCCGCGGCGCCTCCGGCGGCACGGGCGAGATCGGCTTCCTGCCGGTCCCGGGCACGCCGGCCCTGCCCTCGGCCACGGACTGCGACGGCGGCTTCCACTCCCTGGCCGGAGCTGCGGCGATCGCCCGGCTGGCCGGGGAGCACGGTCTGCCGGTGGACGGGCCGGCGGACGGGCCGGGCGTGGCGGTGGTGGTGCGCACGGCCGTGGCGCGGGCGACGGATCCGGCCGGCGGACCGGCCGGGACCTCCGCCGAACGCTTCCTCGACGCCCTCGCCCACCGGATCGCCATCGGGGCCGCCTCCGTCGTCTCCATCCTCGACCCGGGCTGCGTGGTGCTGGGCGGGGAGATCGGGCAGGCCGGGGGAGCGGTGCTCGCGGAGCGCGTCGCCGAGCGGCTCCGCCGGATGTCTCCGCTGGCCACCGAGGTCCGGGCCGGCCGCCTCGGCGGGGGCGCGGTCCTGCGCGGCGCCCTGCTGACGGCCCGGGACCGGGCCCAGGACGAGCTGTTCGCCCCGGCCGACCGCTAGGGCCTCTCGCGGCTGGGTCATGCCGGGCTCGCGGGCCCTGGCACCGCGCCTCCCCGCATCGGACGCCGCGCGGCGGCCCGCCGGTGACGAGGCCGTTTTCGAACAGGCCCCAGGCGGGGGCGCGGCCCGGCGCGGGCCCGGCGGACGCGGCCGGGCGGGGCGGCGGCCTCGTGGCCGACTCGGGCGCCCCTGGGCCGACTTGGGCGACCCGGCGGCGGGCAAGGGCCGTCGTCACCGCCGCCGGGCCCGCCCGCACCCTAAAAGGACTAGACCAGTACGGTCAATGGTCCGGACCAACTGGCCGCCGCGCCGGACCCGGCAGGGCGATCTGTGAGTCACTCCACACCGTTCCCCCGACTGGACCCTTGCCGGCCGTGGCACACTGGCCCTGTACCAGAAGCAGCGCACTCCGGGGTCGGTGAAAGTCCGAACCGGCGGTTACAGTCCGCGACCCGGTCGCTTCCAGCGGCCGGTTGACCAGGTGAAATTCCTGGACCGACGGTTAAAGTCCGGATGGGAGGCAGTGCGCGGCGGGCGGGCATGCTCCCATGCGCGTCGCCGTATCTGGGCTCGTCCGCATGCGGGCGGGTCCCTGTCCGGCGTCGCCCCGGAGTCGTCCTCCCGTTCATTCTGTCGTCTTCGACAGGCCCCGGAGTCCGTGCCCCAAGAGGCAGGAGGACCCGGGAAGTGTTCACCGGAATCGTCGAAGAACTGGGTGAGGTCACCGCCGTCGAGAATCTCGGCGACGCGTCCCGCTTCCGGCTCCGCGGCCCCGTCGTCACCGAGGGCGCGCGGCACGGCGACTCCATCGCCGTGAACGGGGTCTGTCTCACCGTCGTCGACCACGAGGACGACGAGTTCACCGCCGACGTCATGGCCGAGACCCTGAACCGCTCCAGCCTGGGCGCGCTCGGCGTGGGCTCCCGCGTCAACCTTGAGCGCCCCACCGCGGTGGGCGCGCGCCTCGGCGGGCACATCGTGCAGGGCCACGTGGACGGCACCGGACAGGTCCTGGAGCGCAAGCCGTCCGACAACTGGGAGATCGTGAAGATCTCGCTGCCCGCGGACCTCGCCCGCTACGTCGTGGAGAAGGGCTCCATCACCGTCGACGGCATCAGCCTCACCGTCGTCGACGCCGGCCCCGACTTCTTCACCGTGAGCCTCATCCCGACCACCCTCGCCCTGACCACGCTCGGCCACAAGCAGCCCGGCGACCCGGTCAACCTCGAGGTCGACGTCATCGCCAAGTACGTCGAGCGGCTGCTCGCGGCCGGACAGGGGGACGGCAAGTGAACTGGATGAACTCCGAGGCCTTCACCCTCTTCGGCCAGCACATCATCTGGTCCGACATGATCGGCAACATCCTCGGCCTCATCACCCTGGCCCTCGGCTGGCGCCGCTCCCTGTGGACCTGGCCCGTGCAGTTCCTGTCCGGCCTCGTCCTCTTCGGGGCCTTCTACGGCCACCTCGCCGGCAGCGCCGGCAAGCAGGCCGTCGTCATGGCCGTCGCACTGTACGGCTGGTGGCAGTGGCAGCGCAGGAAGGACCGGGCCGCGGACGGGCACATCGCCCCCCGGTTCGCCAGTTGGGCCGAGCGGGCGGCGATGCTCGGCGCGGCCGCCGCCGGAACCGTCGCCGTCGCCCTGCTGTTCAAGGCCTACCCGTCCCTCTCCTGGGACCCCTGGCCAGACGCCTACATCTTCGTCGGCACCGTCGTCGCCATGTACGCCCAGGCCAAGGGAATGGTCGAGTTCTGGATCGCCTGGCTGCTCGTCGACCTCGTCGGAGTACCCCTCAACTTCGCCAACGGCTACGCCTTCTCCGGGTTCGTCTACGTCATCTACGGCGCACTCGTCCTGTGGGGGATGCGCGACTGGTGGCTGCGCTCCCGCGAGGACGCGCGACCCGTTCTGGAAGGAGCGCCCGCATGAACCCGGCACCTCTGCTCCACGGCACCGACCGCATCGAGGACTTCCGGCTCGACCCGGTCGAGCAGGCCGTCGCCGACATCGCGGCCGGCCGCCCGGTCGTGGTCGTCGACGACGAGGACCGGGAGAACGAGGGCGACCTCGTCATCGCCGCCGAGAAGGCCACCCCCGAGATCGTCGCCTTCATGATGAGCGAGTGCCGGGGCCTGATCTGCGCCCCCATGGAGGGATCGGAACTGGACCGGCTGCGGCTGCCGCAGATGGTCGAGGACAACACCGAGTCGATGAAGACCGCCTTCACCGTCTCCGTGGACGCCTCCGCCGCGCACGGGGTCAGCACCGGCATCTCGGCCGCCGACCGCGCCACCACCCTCCAGCTGCTGGCGAGCGGCACCGCCGGGCCCGCCGACCTGGTCCGCCCCGGCCATGTCTTCCCGCTGCGCGCCAGGCCCGGCGGAGTGCTCACCCGCAACGGCCACACCGAGGCCGCCGTGGACCTCGCCCGGCTCGCGGGCCTGCGCCCGGCCGGCGCCATCGTGGAGATCGCCGGCGAGGACGGCCGGATGCTGCGGCTGCCCGAGCTGATCCCGTTCGCCCGCAAGCACGGCCTGACGATCATCTCCATCGAGGACCTGATCGCCTACCGCCGGGACAGCGAGCCCACCGTCCGCCGCGAGGCCGAGACCGTGCTGCCCACCAGGCACGGCACCTTCACCGCCTACGGCTACCGGTCCACCGTCGACGGTGTCGAGCACGTCGCACTCGTCCACGGCGAGATCGGCGACGGTGAGGACGTCCTGGTCCGCCTCCACTCCGAGTGCCTCACCGGCGACGTCTTCGCCTCCCTGCGCTGCGACTGCGGCCCGCAGCTCGACGCGGCCCTGGAACGCATCCAGGCCGAGGGCCGGGGCGTCGTCGTCTACCTGCGCGGACACGAGGGGCGCGGCATCGGCCTGCTGTCCAAGCTGCGCGCCTACCAACTGCAGGAGGAGGGCCACGACACCCTCGACGCCAACCTCGAACTCGGCCTGCCCGCGGACGCCCGCGACTACGGCGCGGGCGCGCGCATCCTCGCCGACCTCGGGGTGCGCGGCGTCCGGCTGATGACCAACAACCCCGACAAGACCGACGCGTTGCTGTGCCACGGCCTGAAGGTCACCGGCCGCGAGCCGATGCCCGTGCAGGCGGGCGAGCACAACCTCCGGTACCTGCGCACCAAGCGGGACCGGATGGGACACGATCTGCCCTGGCTGGACGCCCCGGCCGTGGCCGCCTCGGCGGCCGCGCCCGCGTCCACCTGCGGCAACCAGTAAGCGAACGGCACAGAGGAGAGATGTGAGCGGCAAGGGTGCACCGGAGCTGTCCGTACGGGGCGCGAGCGACCTCAGGGTCGCCGTCATCGCGGCGCAGTGGCACGAGAAGGTGATGGACGGCCTGGTGAACGGCGCCCTGCGCGCCCTGCGCGAGCTGGGGATCGACGAGCCGACCCTGATCCGGGTCCCCGGCAGCTTCGAGCTCCCGGTCGCCGCCAAGGTCCTCGCGGGCCGCGGCTACGACGCCGTGGTCGCGCTCGGCGTCGTGATCCGCGGCGGAACCCCCCACTTCGACTATGTGTGCCAGGGCGTCACCCAGGGCCTCACCCAGGTCTCGGTCGAGACCGGGGTCCCCGTCGGCTTCGGCGTGCTCACCTGCGACACCGAGGAGCAGGCCCTGGACCGGGCCGGCATCGAGGGCTCCAGCGAGGACAAGGGTCACGAGGCGGTCACCGCGGCGGTCGCGACCGCGACCACGCTCCGCTCGGTATCCGAACCCTGGCACTGAGGAGCCGCCCGCACCGCGTAGGGTGGGCACCACCATGTCCAAGAAGACGTTCGAGGAGCTCTTCACCGAGCTCCAGCACAAGGCCGCCCAGGGCGATCCCGCCACCTCCCGCACCGCAGAGCTGGTCGGGAAGGGTGTCCATGCCATCGGCAAGAAGGTCGTCGAGGAGGCCGCCGAGGTGTGGATGGCCGCCGAGTACGAGGGCAAGGAGGCGGCCGCCGAGGAGATCTCGCAGCTCCTCTACCACGTCCAGGTGATGATGGTCGCCCGCGGCATCTCCCTGGACGACGTCTACGCCCACCTGTGAGCCGCGCGGCTCACCGTCCCCCGTCTGACCGAACGCAAAGGAAGCCGACCTCATGCTGCGCATCGCCGTCCCCAACAAGGGTTCCCTGTCCGGCCCTGCGGCGGAGATGTTGCATGAGGCCGGCTACCAGCAGCGCCGGGAGTCCAAGGAACTGCGGATCGTCGACCCGGTGAACGAGGTCGAGTTCTTCTACCTCCGCCCCCGTGACATCGCGATCTACGTCTCCTCCGGCCGGCTCGACATCGGCATCACCGGCCGCGACCTGCTGGTCGACTCCGGCGCCGACGCCGAGGAGATCCTGCCGCTCGGGTTCGCCCGCTCCACCTTCCGCTTCGCCGCCAAGCCCGGCACCGCGACGGGCGTGGCGGACCTCAAGGGCCGGACGGTCGCCACCTCCTACGAGGGCATCGTCGCCGGGCACCTCGCCGACAGCGGCGTCGACGCCTCCGTGGTGCACCTCGACGGCGCCGTCGAGACCGCCATCGAGCTGGGCGTCGCCGAGGTCATCGCCGACGTCGTCGAGACCGGCACCAGCCTGCGCAACGCGGGCCTCGAGGTGTTCGGCGAGCCCATCATGAAGTCCGAGGCCGTCGTCATCCGCCGCACCGGCGCCGACGTCGAGGAGCCCAAGGTCCAGCAGTTCCTGCGCCGCCTCCAGGGCGTCCTGGTCGCCCGGACCTACGTGATGATGGACTACGACTGCCGTGTCGAGCAGCTCGAGAAGGCCGTCGCGCTCACCCCCGGCCTCGAGTCGCCGACCGTCTCCCCGCTGCACAACGAGGGCTGGGTCGCCGTCCGCGCCATGGTCCCCGCCAAGGAGGCGCAGCGGATCATGGACGACCTCTACGAGATCGGCGCCCGGGCCATCCTGACCACCGCCATCCACGCCTGCCGCCTGTAAGGGACACGCGAACAGATGTCCGAGCTTCCCTCCCTCCCCGTGACCTTCCGGCCGGGCCACACGCGGGTGATCCTGCTCACCGCCGGTGTGGTGATCCTCCTGGTCATCTCGGGGGTCGCCCTGCTGCTCGACCTCGGTCCCGGCGAGCGGGCCAGCTTCTTCGTCACCGGCGCGCTCATCTTCTGGGCGCTGGCCCAGCTCGCCCGGATCAAGGTGGTCGCCGACGAGTCCGGCGTCACCGTCGTCAACATCGCCAGCACACGCCGCCTGGCCTGGGCGGAGATCCTCCAGGTGAACCTCCGTCCGGGCGATCCCTGGGTGTTCCTCAACCTCAGCGACGGCACCAGCCTGCCCGCGCTCGGCATCCAGCCGGGGATCGCCAAGCAGCGCGCCATCGCCGACGCGCGGGCCCTCCGGGCGCTCGCCGAGGCCCGCTCGACGGCCGCGGCCGGCGAAGATCGGGGATGACTCGGGGGCGTTCGCCCTGCCACAGTTCCCCGTGTCTTGATTAATCTGGAGACGGAGGCGTTTTCGTCGCGCCTCCACCCCTGTGGCGCCGCGCCCGGTGCACAGGGGTTCCTGCTACCCGAGGAGTGACCCCCTCCGGCGATGGACGGATCGTCCTGTAGTACCTGCGCCGCCCCCTCCCCACAGCTCATGGAGGCGGCGGCATCATGACCACCCCCTTGCTGCTCCTCGCAGCGGCCTTCCTGCTGATCCTGGCCAACGGCTTCTTCGTGGCCGCCGAATTCGGCCTGGTGACGGTCGAGCGCCCCGAAGCCGAGCAGGCCGCCGCCGACGGCGACGAGCGCGCCGGCACGGTCGTGGAGTCGCTGAAGGAGCTCTCCTTCCAGCTCTCCGGCACCCAGCTCGGCATCACCATCACCTCCCTGGTCGTCGGCATGCTCGCCGAACCGGCCCTGGCCGCGCTGCTGCGCGGCCCGTTCACGGCGATCGGCGTCCCCCAGGGCGCCGTCTCCGGCGTGGCCGTGGTCACCGGCATGCTGCTGGCCTCCGCGATCCAGATGGTGATCGGCGAACTCGTGCCCAAGAACTGGGCGGTGTCGCGGCCCCTCCAGGTCGCGCGCTTCGTCGCGGGCCCCCAGCACCTGTTCTCCCGGCTGTTCCGCCCGGTGATCTCCGCGCTGAACACCGTCGCCAATCGGCTGGTGCGCGCCCTCGGCGTCGAGCCCGCCGACGAGCTGGCCTCCGCCCGCACCCCGGGCGAACTGGTCTCCCTGGCCCGGCACTCCGCGCAGGCCGGCGCCCTGGAGCAGGACACGGCCGACCTGTTCGTGCGCACCCTGTCCCTCGGCGAGCTGACCGCGCAGCACGTCATGACCCCCCGGGTGAAGGTCAGCGCCCTGCAGGACTCGGCCACCGCCGAGGACGTGGTCAACCTGACCCGGGCCACCGGGCTGTCCCGCTTCCCCGTCTACCGGGAGAAGATCGACGACGTGGTCGGCATGGCCCACCTCAAGGACGCGCTCGCGGTCCCCGCGGCCGACCGGCTGCGTACCCCGGTCGGCCGTATCGCGCGCCGGGCGCTCCTGGTGCCCGAGACGCTGCCCGTCCAGCCCCTCCTCGCCCGGCTGCGCAGCGAGCAGCCCATCGCGGTCGTCGTGGACGAGTACGGCGGCACGGCCGGCGTGGTCACCCTGGAGGACATCGTCGAGGAGCTCGTCGGCGAGGTCCGCGACGAGCACGACGCCAAGGACGCCCCGGAACTGGCCCCCGCGCCGCCCGAGGACGGCCGGCCGGCCTGGGACGTGGACGGCGGCTGCCGCGTCGACATCCTCAGGCGCATAGGCCTCGACGTGCCCGAGGGGCCCTACGAGACCGTCGCCGGACTCGTCGCCGACCTGCTCGGCCGCATCCCGGCCCCCGGCGACCGGGCCGAACTGCCCGGCTGGCGGCTCTCCGTGCGCCAGGTGGGCCACTACCGCGCCGAGCGGGTCCGCCTGGTCCGCACGGTCCCGGCCGTGAACGTCATGGAGGCCGTCCGATGAGCGTCTTCCAACTGGTCCTCGCCGCCCTGCTCGTCCTCGCCAACGGATTCTTCGTCGGCGCCGAGTTCGCGCTCGTCTCCGTCCGCCGCAGCCAGATCGAGCCGCTGGGCACCGCCCGGGCCCGGCAGGTGCTGTACGGCCTGGAGCGGCTGCCGCAGATGATGGCCGCCGCCCAGTTCGGCATCACCGTCTGCTCGCTGACCCTCGGCGCGGTCGCCGAGCCCACCGTCGCGCACCTGCTGGAGCCGGTCTTCGAGTGGATCCACCTGCCGGCCGGCACGGTCCACCCGCTCGGCTACGTCATCGCCCTCGCCGCGGTGGTCTTCTTCCACCTCGTCATCGGCGAGATGGTGCCGAAGAACCTGGCGATGGCGGCCCCTGAGAAGGCCGCGCTGTGGCTCAGCCCTGGGCTCGTCGCCTTCGCCCGGGTGTGCCGGCCGATCACGGTGGCCCTCGGCGCCTGCGCCCAGGGCATCCTGCGGCTGTTCCGCGTCGAGCCCAAGGACGAGGTCGAGGCCGTCGTCACCAGCGAGCAGCTCAACCGCCTGCTGGAGGACTCCGGCCAGGCGGGCCTGCTGGACCCCGAGGAGCAGGAGCGCCTGGAGGACGCGCTGGAGCTGGGCTCGCGCCCGGTGACGGACGTCCTGCTGCGGCGCGAGTCCCTGATCACGGTGCCGCCGTCGGTCACCCCGGGGGAGATCGTCGAGCTGACCGCCCGCACCGGCTACTCCCGCTTCCCGGTCGCGGCGGGGGACAAGGGCCCCTTCATGGGGTACGTCCACGTGAAGGACGTCCTCGACCTGGAGGACTCCGACCGGGCCGTCCCCCAGCACGTGTGGCGGCCCATGACCACGCTCCGCGCGGAACTCCCGCTGGACGACGCCCTGACCGTCATGCGCCGGGCGGCCACCCACCTGGCCCAGGTCGCCGACGCCTCGGGCCGGATCCTCGGCCTGGTGGCCCTGGAGGACGCCCTGGAACTCCTGGTCGGCGAGGTCCGCGACCCGGCCCACCGTGAACTGCCGGACACGGAGCTCACCGAGCCCAGGGCGACCGGAGACCCGGAACAGGCCATGGCCTGACCCCCACGGTGGTGCGGCACCCCAGCGCACCACCCCCACCCGTGCGTCACCGCCGGGCCCGCGGCTGCCGGCACCCGTGCCGCCGCAGCCGCAGGCACCGGGCTGCCCGGCCGCGGGCACGCGCCGGCCACAGGGCTACCCGGCCGCGGGCACGCTCGCCGCTGGGGGCGGCACCTTCCCGCACGGCCCGTCCGGCGGCCGGCCCCTACAGAGCCGAAGGATCCTGCGGCCCCCGCCCGGACAGCACCTCGCCGTAGGCCTGCATCAGATCCGGCAGCCGCAACGTCGCCAGGTCCCCTCGGGACAGCGCCCCCGGATACCCCGACAGCCGCAGGTCCCGGTACGCACAGCTCTTCTCGTACAGCGTCCGCAGGAACCGCCCGTTCCCCAGCTCGTCGATCCACCCCTGGTCGACCACGTGCCCCGCGATGGACCGCAGCTCCTCCAGCGCCTCCTCGTCCCACACGTCCCCGTTCTCCGCCGCGAGCACCCTGCCGATCTCGGTGAGCTCAAGCGGCCGGTAGGAGGGGAAGTCGACCCGCGTGGTGAAGCGGGAGGAGAGCCCGGGGTTCGCGGTCAGCAGCCGGTCCATGCCCTCCGGGTAGCCGGCCAGGATCACCACCAGGTGGTCCCGGTTGTCCTCGGCCCGCTTCAGCAGCACCTGCAGCGCCTCGTCGCCGTACGCGTCCCCCTTGCCGTACCCGGAGTTGGACAGCGAGTACGCCTCGTCCACGAACAGCACCCCGCCGATCGCGGAGTCGATCAGCTCGTTGGCCTTCACGGCCGTCTGCCCCAGGTACTCCCCGACGAGGTCGGCCCGCTGCGCCTCCACCAGGTGGTCGCCGCCGAGCAGCCCCAGCGCGTAGAAGACGCGCCCGAGGATCCGCGCCACCGTGGTCTTCCCGGTCCCCGACGGCCCCGAGAAGACGAAGTGCCGCTTCGGCGGCTGCACCGGCAACCCCTGCCCGGCCCGCAGCCGCGCCATGTTCAACTGCGCGGACAACGCCTTGACCTGGCGCTTGACCGGCTCGAGCCCCACCATCCGCTCCAGCTCGGCGAGCGCCTCCTCGAGTAACGCGGGATCGGTCGGCCCGGCCGGCAGGACGGAGGAGGGCGCCCCGCTCTTCACCCGCACCATCGGGTCGGAGACCGACGGCAGCGGCCCGGTCGGCAGGTCCGGCTCCGTCAGCCGCAGATCACGGCCCTCCGTGCCGAAGAGCGGGTCGAGCGTGTCCGGCCCGTCCAGGGCGTCCGCCCCGGTACCCGTCAGGGTGATCGCGGCGAGGCCGGCCGGATCGTCGAACCCGTCGCCCTCGGCGATCGCCGCCAGCCGGGCCGAGGTGTCCATGAAGGCGGGGTCGATGCGGTGCACCGCCCGGTACAGGGGCAGCGCGGCGGCGCTGCGGCCGGTGCCCTCGTGCGCCCGCGCCAGCCAGTACCGCAGCTCCTTGCGCTGCGGCTGCTCGCTGCGGCAGCGCATCAGGGCCGCCGCCAGCAGCGGCTCCGCCTGGCCGTACATCTCCAGGCGGACCCGGGCCATGCCGCCGAACAGGCCGGCCTCGATGCCGAGCAGAGCGTCGTCGAGCAGCGGGTCGGTGTGCCGTACGAGCTGGTCCCAGTCCTTGACCAGGTAGGCGCGGCAGGCGTGCAGGAAGCGGACCTGCGGGTCGGTGTCCACCGGGGGCAGTCCGGCGAGCGCCCGGTCCAGCTCGGGGACGTGCCGGCCGTCCAGCCAGTGCGAGGCGTGCGCCAGCAGCAGATCGCGGGGGCTCTCCAGCACCGGCTGCACCCACCAGCCGAGCCAGTACCAGGAGTTGAGGGTGCGGCGGTGCCGGGCGCGCTGCTCCCCGAAGCGGTCCCGGTGCCGGTACATCCGCAGCAGCGCGGTGGTCGTGTCCACCCGCAGCGCATGCAGTCCGAGCCAGGCGTCCGCCATCCCCGGGTCCATCCGGACCGCGACGCGGAACTCCTCCTCCGCCTGGGGATAGGCGCCCACCGTGTAGGCGTCCACACCTCGCAGCCAGGCGAGGTCGGCCGGGGCCTCGGGGCCCTGCGTGCCGAAGTCCATCACGTCCCCCACAGACCGTGCCCCCGTTGGTTCACCGCCGGGCAGTCGCCCGACGGCCGCCGCGGTCGAACCGCCCTGCCGCGGACCGGAGTTGCAGGTGCGCGAGGCAGTCGCTCGAAGGCCGCACCGATGGCATCGTACCCGGGGTGCCACCGAGTGCCGAAGGGTGCCGCACGGCCCGTTCGGCGAGGTGGGTGCAGACGGGGCGCACCCGAAATGGTGACCCAGGGTGAGCGATTCGGTGCGCGGGACGGCCGCGAGGGCGGTCCGGGGGGCAGAACGAAGCCCCCGGTCACGGGGGAACAACCGGGGGCTTCGCGTCTGCGGGCGGCTAGGAATGGCCGCACATTGAGAACGTAAGACCTGTACGGCTCCCGGGTCAAGCGGACCCGGAGCACTCAAGGAAGTTCCCCCGCAGGGGTCTTCGCGCGCTCACCGCACGGCGGAAGGTCCGTCACCGTGAGTGATGTCCCGGTCCGCTCCAGGGCTGCCCCAGGGCCCCGGCAGCACCTCGTATCCCTCGGGTGTCTGGTGCACCAGGAGATCCGCATGGGGGCGCGAGGGGTCCGCGGCGAAGTGCGCGTGCTCCGCCTCCACCCACCGGGCCCAGAACTCGCGCTGCTCCTCACCGTCCCGCAGCCGGCCGCGCGCCCAGGACTCCTCCCGCGGCAGTTCCATCCACAGCAGCCGTGCCAGGTGCGGCCGCAGGGCGCGGCGGCCGGCGCCGACCCCCTCGACGACGATCACGGGCGCGGGCGGCAGCGGCCGCGGCGGGCCGAACGTCCGGGCGCGCCAGTCGTAGGGGGCGTAGTGAGCGCTCTCGCCGCGGGACAGCGGGCCGATCACCTGCGCCGTCAGCCGCTCGGTCCACTCGAAGAGCCGCTCGTGGCTGGCGAAGTCGTCCAGGTGGAGCACCGGCGCCCTGTTCAGCGCGGCGGCCAGCCGCCCGACGAAGGTGGACTTGCCGGACCCGGCGTGCCCGTCGACGGCGATCAGGCGGACCGGCCCCAGCGACGGGGGCAGTCCGCGCAGCCGGGCGGCGAGGTCGTGAATGGTGCTTCCCGAGGTGTGGTGCGGTGCGCGGCGTTTTCCGGAATCAGTGTAGGCGCGGCCCATAGCGGCGCCACCACCGGGGCGGCGCGGGGGGCGGGAGGAGCGAGAAAACGTCACTTCTTGAACTACTGGCCGGCAACCGGCCATTCCCATGGATTGGGCGACTGAATCCGCTGACCGATATGTGAAATTCGGCGTTCCGGGCACGGCGGCCGCTGAGTAAAGTGCCTCCTGCGCGAGTGCGGCGCATCGTAACGGGGACGGACAGGAGAACATGGCCGCGGAGTTATTCGAGGGGCAGTACGTGTGGCATCCGGCGGCCGACGACCGGGTACTGGCGCGCGTATGCGTCGATGTGCGGGCCGGCCGTTATCGGAGTGCCGGCGAAGCCCTCGCCGAGACCCGTTCCGACTTCGCCCTGCGTGCCCACCGCTCGCTGGTGCTGGCCTCCGAGGCCGCCGGCACCGACCTCGTCGAACACTGGCTGGCCGAGGAGCCGACGCCCGAGGCTGCGCTGCTGTGGGCGCGGGTGGCCGTACAGCGTGCGATGCGAGCCGCCGACGCGCGCGACGAACGGGCCGAGGCGCTGGAGCGCATAGCGCTCACCGCCTGCGACCGGGCCGCGGCCCTGGCCCCGGACGACCCCACCCCGTGGGTCGCCAAGCTGACCATGGCCCGGCTGCACCGGCTGCGCGACCCCGCCCCGCAGGGGCTGCTGACCGCCCCGCCCGGTCCCTGGCGGCTGTTCGCGCACGTACTGTCCCTCGACCCGTGGCACCGCGAGGGCCACCACCGCTTCCTGTCCTGCTTCTTCACCCGCTACGGCGGCTCGGTCAACGCGGCCTGGGACGTGGCCGCCTTCCTCAGCCAGCGGGCGCCCGCCGACTCCGCCCTCCGGCTGCTGCCGCTGGTCGCCCTGGTCGAGAGCTACAACCCCACCCAGCTGCTCGCCGACCGCGTCTGGGAGCAGCCCCAGTGGCGCTCCACGGCACTCGCGGCCTACCACAACTGGCTGCCCTCGGTGGCCGGATACCGCTTCACCCCGGTGCTCGACCTGGCCTACCTCGCGCACGCGCTGGTCATGGCCCAGTGCGGGTTCGAGGCCCGGGCGGTCTTCACGGCGATGGGCCCGTACGCCTCGCGCATGCCCTGGAGCGCCTTCGGCGAACCCGCCGAACAGCTCTCCCGGGCCCGGCGCGGCTGCGGCCTGCCCGTCCCGGGACCCGCCTGACCCCGTACCTGCTCCGCCCCCCACCAAGAGAAAGGTCGATCTGTGTCGGAACGGATATCGGCTCCACGGGCGAACGCCCGCGGGGGAGAGGACGCGGCCGTGCTCGACGACGACGCGACCCTGCACGCGATGGGTTATCCGCGGAAACTCACCCGCCGTTTCAAGGCGTTCGACAATTTCGCGATCTCCTTCACCATCATCAACATCCTCTCGGGTATTTTCTCGTCCTTCGGATTCGGGATGAACGCGGGCGGCCCCCGTATTCTCGTGTTCGGCTGGATCGGCGTCTCGGTCATGGTGCTGTTCATCGGCGCGGCGATGGCAGAGGTGGCGTCGGCGTATCCGACGAGCGGTGCGCTGTATTTCTCGGCGGGCAAACTCGCCAAGCGGCACAAGGGCGCCTGGTCCTGGTTCACCGGCTGGCTGAACTTCGTGGGCCAGATCGGCGGCACCGCCGCCACCGGCTACGCGGCGGCCACGTTCATCCAGGCCTTCGTAGCCCTGCAGTGGCCCTCGTACCGGCCGACCGCGCACCAGACCGTCCTGATCACGGCAGTGATCATCGTGGTCCAGGGGCTCGCCAACACCTACACGGTCCAGCTCGTCGCCCTCCTGAACCGAATTTCCGTTTGGTGGCTGCTGATCGGACTCGTGGTGATCGTGACCGCACTCATCGTGATGCCCGATCATCATCAGTCCGCGTCGTTCGTGACGCATTTCGAGAACAACACCGGCTTCACCAACGGCCTTTACGGCGGCATGCTCGGCCTGCTGGTCACGAGCTGGACGTTCACCGGCTTCGACGGCAGCTTCCACATGTCCGAGGAAACGGTCCAGGCGACGGTCAACGCGCCGAAGGGCATCACCCGTGCCATCGGCTATTCGGCGATCACCGGCCTGATCCTCATGCTGGCGCTGGTCTACAGCATCGGCGACTACGGCAAGGTGGCCGGTTCGGCCGCGCCGCCCGTCCAGATCCTCATCGACGGCCTCGGCCTCGACGCCGCCAAGGTGATGCTCCTCATCGTCATCGGCGCCATGCTCTTCTGCGGTCTCGCCAACCTCACCAGCAACACCCGGCAGATCTTCGCCTTCTCCCGGGACGGCGCCATGCCCGGCTCCCGCTGGTGGCACACGGTCTCGCTGCGCACCCGGACGCCGGTCAAGGCGGTGTGGCTCGCGGTGGGCTGCTCGCTCGCCCTGGTGATCCCCGGCTGGTGGTCGCACACGGCGTTCACCGCCATCGTGAGCGTCAACGTGGTCGGGCTGTTCCTCGCCTACGCCGTGCCGGTCTTCCTGCGGCTGCGGCTCGGCGACGAGTTCCAGCCCGGCCCCTGGCACCTGGGCCGCTGGGGCAAGCCGATCGGCTGGCTCGCGGTGACCTGGATCCTGCTCAGCAGCGTGCTGTTCATGCTGCCGCAGGCCTCGCCCATCACGCTCGACTCCTTCAACTACGCGCCGATCGCGCTGGCCGTCGTCCTGCTCGTGGCCACGGTCTGGTGGTTCGCCACCGCCCGCCGCCGCTTCCAGGGGCCGGTCAGCTACGGCCGCCCCGACGAGGTGGCCGCGATGGATCTCATCTGACCCGCCGGACGGCTCGTCCGGCCCGCCGGACGACACGGCCCCGGCGCACGGCACACCGCCCGCGCCGGGGCCGCGGCGCTCCCCCCGGGGCCCGAACGGCGCGCCCGCGCAGGTCCCATCACTGTTCTAGACCAATATTGGTGGCACGCCATACGTCGGAAGTGCTGGCAGGGGCATGCCGTCTGCGTTCATAGTTGGCGCACCAACAGCACCAGCCCCGAACCGGACACCTGGGGGTACCCGCGCCCATGAGCCAAGCCCAGCAGCCCTCCCGCCGAACCGTTCTCGCCGCCGCGGTGGTCGCCGCCGTCGCCTCGGGAACCATGCCGGCGGCCGCCGCCACCGCACCGGCGCCCGCCGGCACCGACACCGCCGCCGCGCCGGGCCGCCCCATCGACTACCACGCCTGGACCTCGTACCGCGACTGGCGCGGCGGCAGCGCGGAGGGCGTCCGGGCCGTCCCGGGCCGCCGCCCCGGCGCCGAGATCGGGACCGCCGCCGGCCGGACCGACTACACCGACCCGCACACCGGCCAGACCGCCACCTGGGAGTACGCGACCTGGACCTCGCCGGTGCACCGGCTCGCCGTGCCCGCGACCGAGGTCGTCGCCTCCTGGAACGCGCACACCCCCGAGGGCACCTGGCTGCAGGTCGAGCTGGGCGGCACGTACTCCGACGGCACGGACACCCCCTGGTACGTGATGGGCCGCTGGGCCGCAGGCGACCAGGACATCAAGCGCACCTCCGTGGACGACCAGTCCGACGGCAAGAGCTCGATCTGGACCGACACCTTCGCCATCGACGACGCGAGCAGCGGCCTGCGCCTGGTCTCCTACCGGCTGCGCCTCACGCTGTACCGCAAGCCCGGCACCCGCCTGACCCCGACCGTCTGGCGGCTCGGCGCCATGGGCTCCGACATCCCGGACCGCTTCACCGTTCCCGCCTCCGCGCCCGCCCTCACCCGGGAACTGGCCGTCCCGCGCTACTCGCAGGAGATCCACAAGGGCCAGTACCCGGAGTACGACAACGGCGGCGAGGCCTGGTGCAGCCCCACCTCCTCCCAGATGATCATCGAGTACTGGGGCGGCCGGCTGACCCCCGAGCAACTGTCCTGGGTCGACCCGTCCTACGCCGACCCGCAGGTGGACCACGCGGCCCGCCACACCTACGACCACCAGTACGAGGGCTGCGGCAACTGGCCGTTCAACGCCGCCTACGCGGCCACCTTCGACGGCCTGCAGGGAGTGGTCACCCGGCTCTCCTCGCTCACCGACCTGGAGACCCTGGTCGCGGCCGGCATCCCGGCCATAACGTCCCAGTCCTTCCTCAAGACCGAGCTGACCGGCGCCGGGTACGGCACCTCGGGCCACCTCATGACCGTGATCGGCTTCACGGCCGACGGCGATGTGATCGCCAACGACCCGGCCTCGCCGAGCGACGAGGCCGTCCGGCGGGTGTACCTGCGGCGGGAGTTCGAGAACATCTGGCTGCGTACCAAGCGGTACGACGCGAACGGCAAGGTCAGGAGCGGCACGGGCGGGGTCTGCTACCTCTACTTCCCGGCCCACCCGAGCGCGCGTCAGCGCAAGGCGCTCGCGGCGGTGGGGGTGTGCTGATCGGGGCCGTGTGAGCAACGTCTCCGCCGCGGACGGGGTCGCGAGTGGCAAGGTGGACGAACGGGTGGGGGGATTCCGCTTCTGCCCGTCCGACCATTGCGAGAAGACCATGACCGCACACCCGGCCACCGCCACCCGCGTCCGCACCGGGGGCCCGAAGGACGACGGCCCGGAGATCCTCGAGCACATCATGGGCTGGGTGCTCGTCCTGGTGATCGCGGTGCTGGTGACGCGCCTCGGCCTGCTCTGAAACGGCCCCGCGTCGGGCCGGCATGTTCTGACATACTGCGGATGTCCTGCCGACCTCCTAGACCAGGGTCGAGAGTGAATATGCGTCCACAGCGTGCCGTAGTCCGTCCCCGGGCGCGCGGCACCGAGCGTTCGGAGGCGCGTCGCGCCGAACTCATCGCCATCGGACGGAAATTGTTCGCCGACAGGTCCTACGACGCGCTGTCCATGGACGACATCGCCCGGCAGGCGCACGTCGCCAAGGGGCTGATCTACTACTACTTCCAGTCGAAGCGCGGCTACTACCTGGCGATCATCCACGCCTCCGTCGCCGACCTGGTCGACTTCGCCGCCGGCGGCCTCGAACTGCCCGCCGTGGACCGGGTCCACCGCACCATCGACACCTACCTGCGCTTCGCCGAGCACCACCAGGCCGCCTACCGCACCATCGTCAGCGGCGGGGTCGGCTTCGACACCGAGGTGCACGCAATCCGGGACGGCGTCCGCGAGGCGATCGTCGCCACGATCGCCGAAGGGGCGTACGGCCGCCGCGACATCGCCGCGCCGGCCCGTATGGGGCTGCTCTCCTGGGTGTGCAGTGTGGAGGGCGCCACCCTCGACTGGATCGGCCGGCCCGAACTGTCCCGCGACACCATGCGCGACCTGCTGGCGAAGACGCTCGGCGGGGTACTGCGCGCCGTCGAGGAGCTGGACCCGGCCTACCCCGCGCCGCCGCCCGCGCGCCGCGACGCGCCGCAGGCCTGAGGCGGGCCCGGAAACGGGCGTGGAGCGAAGGCCGGTGATCCTCCGCCCCACGCCCGGACGCCGCCGCGGCCCGGGCTAGCCGATCGCCTTGATCAGCTCACCGTTCGCCGTGTCGCCGCTCAGCTCCCAGAAGAACGTGCCGCCGAGACCCTGCTGGTTCTTGTAGGCCATCTTCGTGCCGATGGTCGCCGGGGTGTCGTAACTCCACCAGTTGCTCCCGCACTTGGCGTAGGCGGTGCCGCCCACGGTGCCGGTGGCCGGGCACTTGGTCTTCAGTACCTTGTAGTCCTCGATGCCCTGCTCGTAGGTGCCCGCCGCCGGTCCGGTCGCCGTGCCGCCCGGCGCCGCCTGGGTGACCCCGGTCCAGCCGCGGCCGTAGAAGCCGATGCCGAGCAGCAGCTTCGAGGCCGGGACGCCGAGGCCCTTGAGCTTGGCGATGGTCGCCGAGGTGTGGAAGTCGGCCTTCGGGATGCCCGCGTAGGAGTTCAGCGGCGAGTGCGGGGCGGTCGGGCCGGCCGCGTCCCAGGCGCCGAAGTAGTCGTAGGTCATCGGGTTGTACCAGTCGACGTACTGCGCCGCGCCCGCGTAGTTCGCCGCGTCGATCTTGCCGCCGCTGGTGGCGTCAGCGGTGATCGCCGCGGTGACCAGGCTGCCGGTGCCGAACTTCGACCGCAGGGCGGCCATGACGTTCCTGAAGGCCTCCCGGCCGCTGGTGTCGCAGGTGTTGCCGCAGGCGTTCGGGTACTCCCAGTCGATGTCGATGCCGTCGAAGACACCCGCCCACTTGGGGTTCTTCACCAGGTCGTAGCAGGACTGGGCGAAGGCGGCCGGGTTCTTCGCCGCCTCGCCGAAGCCGCCGGACCAGGTCCAGCCGCCGAACGACCACAGCACCTTGAGGCCGGGGTGCTTCTTCTTCAGCTTCAGCAACTGGTTGAAGTTGCCGCGCAGCGGCTGGTCCCAGGTGTCGGCCACGCCGTCGACGGACTCGGCGGCGGTGTAGGCGCGGTCGGTCGCGGCGTAGGAGTCGCCCATGGCGCACTTGCCGCCGGTGACGTTGCCGAAGGCGTAGTTGATGTGGGTCAGCTTGGCCGCCGAGCCCGAGGTCTCGATGTTCTTGACGTAGTACTTGCGGTCGTAGGTGCCCCATTCGGTGAAGTAGCCAACGACCTTGGAACCGGCCTTGAGGTGCGGGGCGGCCGGGACGGCGGCCGTGGCGGTACCGGCGCCGGCCAGCAGCCCGGCGCCGAGGACGGCCGAACACGCGACGGCGACCAGCGCCCGGAACCGGGTGCGAGGGCGGTGGGGAGTGTGCATCGGGTGGCTCCTCGTGGGGGAGAGGGGAACGCGCGCCGATTGGCATGAACGCGGTAAAGCGTTGGTCATGCACAGTAGGAGGACTAGACCAATAGGTCAATGGTGCGGACCAATTCCGAAGGTCGATAACGCTTCGGCTGGAATCCTGGAGTAAGCGGTCGTTAACTGGTGACGGGAGGTCGCCGATCGGGCATACTCACGGCACACAGCCGCTGGTCAGCATCTTCCGCAACCCGGGAGCGGGCGCCTCGGCCGGAACCGGAACGATCAGGCGGAGCCGCCCCACCCAAGGCGCACATCCGCCCCGTGTGCCCGAACAGGGAGGAGACCGACGCCATGTCCGACCGCGACCCGCAGCCGGTGGAGCGTCAACTGCCGACGGAAGAGGCGAGGGATCTGCTCGCGCTCGTCCGCGAGATGGCGCAGCGCGAGATCGCGCCCAGGGCGGCCGAGGAGGAGGACGCCGGACGCTTCCCGCGCGAGGTCTTCACCCTGCTCTCGCAGACGGGCCTGCTGGGCCTGCCGTACGACGCCGAGTACGGCGGCGGCGACCAGCCCTACGAGGTCTACCTCCAGGTCCTGGAGGAACTGGCCGCGGCCCGCCTGACCGTCGGCCTGGGAGTCAGCGTGCACACGCTCGCCTCCTACGGGCTCGCCGCCTACGGCACCAAGCAGCAGCAGGTCGAGCACCTGCCCGCCATGCTCGGCGGCGGCCTCCTCGGCGCCTACTGCCTCTCCGAGCCGTCCTCCGGCTCCGACGCGGCCTCCCTGCGTACCAAGGCGGTGCGCGAGGGCGACGACTGGGTGATCACCGGCACCAAGGCCTGGATCACGCACGGCGGCATCGCCGACTTCTACACGGTCATGGCCCGTACCGGCGAGGACGGCCCGCGCGGCATAACCGCCTTCCTGGTGCCCGGCGACGCCGAGGGGCTGAGCGGTGCGGCGCCCGAGCGGAAGATGGGCATGAAGGGCAGCCCGACGGCCCAGGTCCACCTCGACGGCGTGCGCGTGCCCGACAGCCGGCGCATCGGCGAGGAGGGGCAGGGCTTCGCCATCGCCCTGTCCGCCCTCGACTCGGGCCGGCTCGGCATCGCGGCCTGCGCCATCGGCCTGGCCCAGGCGGCATTGGACGAAGCGGTCGCCTACGCCACCCAGCGCCGGCAGTTCGGGCGTCCGGTCGGCGACTTCCAGGGGCTGCGCTTCATGATCGCCGACATGGCGACGCAGATCGAGGCGGGCCGGGCGCTCTACCTCGCCGCCGCCAGGCTGCGGGACGCGGGCAGGCCGTTCGCCAAGCAGGCCGCCATGGCCAAGCTGCACTGCACCGACACGGCGATGAAGGTCACCACGGACGCCGTGCAGATACTCGGCGGCTACGGCTACACCGCCGACTTCCCGGCCGAGCGCTACATGCGCGAGGCCAAGGTCCTGCAGATCGTCGAGGGCACCAACCAGATCCAGCGGATGGTCATCGCCCGTCACGTGGCAGGACCGGAGGGGCGCTGAACTCCCCGCTGAGGACCGCCGGGGCCGCCAGCCTGACCCACTCCGGGTCGTGGCGGCCCGGCAGGGTGCGGCCCCGGTCGGCCCAGGTCCGCATGAGGTCGCGGTAGATGGGCGGGTCCTGCGGAGCGGGCGGCGCGGCCGGCTCCGCGGGACGGGGCACGAAGACGCGGCGCTGACGCCCGGTGGCCGTGTGCAAGGCGGTCATGCCCGGATGAACGCGGTGCGGACCGGGCGGGTCACCGCCCGGCGGAATCGCGCTTCAGTTCACCGGCGTCCGCTCCCGCGTGCCGCCGCCACCGGCGAGCGGTGTTCCCGTGCGGACCGCGTGCGGGCACGGCGGTCCCGCACCACGGCGGCTCACGCGGCCGTGGTGCCGGATCGGACGAGTGTGACCCTGCGGGGCGGGGTGGCTCAGGCCGCCTGGCGGCCCATCGCCTGCACCCGCATCGGGCGCGAGCCCGGGCCGCCCACGTGCGAGAAGGGCTGCGTCCGCCAGTTCAGACCCTGGGGGAGCGTCAGCAGCAGGGCGGTGTCCTGCTCCTGCGGGGCGAAGGACTCGTCCGCGGGACGGGCCTCGGCCGCGGCGCGGCCCGTGCCCGCGCAGACGGTGAGGCCGAACGGGTTCCACGGCGAGGCGCACAGCGCGTGCTCCGGCAGGAACTCCTCGTCCGCCAGCAGCGCGATGGGCTGCGCGCAGTCCGGGCAGAGCACCCGGTACATCTCGAAGGTGTCGTAGGCGTCGAGTTCGTCGGCCTGGTAGGCGTCGGGTTCGACGCCCTCCGGCTCGGGCTCGACGGCCGGCTGCTGCCGCTTGGACGCGGATCGACCAGGGCGCTTGACACTCTGCATGGGATTCTCCCCCTAAGGCTGGGCCGTGAAGGCACTGCGGCCTCGACCACAGCAAGCACTTCCCTCCGCGTCCCGGGGGTAATCACGGGAAAATCAGGGAGGGCGCGGCTTGGCTGTGGTCTTCGTCACATGTCGCGGGTCCGTGTCCGGTGCGGTGCTTTTGTACCCCGCGGTCCGCCCATCCTGCGCCCGGTGGCCAGGCCGCGGCCGCCCCGCACCGCACGAACCGGGCATGACCAGCGTTGCCCGGGTATCCGAGGAGATCACGCGCACTGTAGGTTTTGGCGCCATGGAGGAGCTGGACCGTCAGATCGTGCAGCTGCTCGTCAAGGACGGGCGGATGAGCTACACAGACCTGGGCAAGGCCACGGGCCTGTCCACGTCGGCCGTGCACCAGCGCGTGCGCCGGCTCGAACAGCGTGGCGTCATCCGCGGCTACGCCGCGGTCGTCGACCCGGAGGCCGTCGGGCTGCCGATGACCGCGTTCATCTCGGTCAAACCGTTCGACCCCAGCGCCCCCGACGACATCGCGGAGCGCCTCGCCGGCGTCCCCGAGATCGAGGCCTGCCACAGCGTCGCCGGCGACGAGAACTACATCCTCAAGGTGCGTGTGGCCACCCCGCACGAACTGGAGGAGCTGCTCGCCCGGCTGCGCGGCCTGGCCGGGGTCTCCACGCGCACCACCGTCGTGCTCTCCACCCCGTACGAGGCGCGTCCGCCGAGGATCTGAACACCCCGCCCCGGTGCCCCGCGCGCCCCACGCGCGCGAGAGACTGTGGGACATGAGTGAGCAGTCCGCCGACCCCAAGACCGTCCTCCTGCGCCGCGGAGAGGTCCACAGCCCCGCCGACCCGTTCGCCACCGCCATGGTGGTGGAGCGCGGCCAGGTCGCCTGGGTCGGCTCCGAGGGCGCCGCCGACGCCTTCGCCGACGGCGTGGACGAGGTGGTCGACCTCGACGGCGCCCTGGTCACCCCGGCCTTCACCGACGCCCATGTGCACACCACCGCCACCGGCCTCGCCCTGACCGGCCTCGACCTGTCCGGGGCCCCCTCCCTGGAGGCGGCCCTCGCCCTGGTCCGCGACTTCGCCGCCGCCCGGCCCGCGGACCGGGTGCTGCTGGGGCACGGCTGGGACGCCGCCCGCTGGCCCGGCGGCCGGCCGCCGACGCGCGCGGAGCTGGACGCCGCCACCGGCGGCCGCCCGCTGTACCTCTCCCGCATCGACGTGCACTCGGCGGTCGTCACCACGGCCCTGCTCGACCTGGTGCCCGGTGACGTCACCCGCGAGGACGCGCCGCTCACCGCCGGCGCCCACCACGCCGTGCGCGAAGCCGCCCTGGCCGCCGTCACCCCGGCCCAGCGCGCCGAGGCACAGCGCACCGCCCTCGCCCACGCCGCCTCCCTCGGCATCGGCTCGGTGCACGAGTGCGGCGGCCCGCAGATCTCCTCCGAGGACGACTTCACCGCCCTGCTGCGGCTCGCGGCCGAGGCGCCCGGGCCGCGCGTGATCGGCTACTGGGCCGAGCAGAACGTCAGCAAGGCCCGCGAGCTGGGCGCGCTCGGCGCCGCCGGCGACCTCTTCGTGGACGGCGCCCTCGGTTCGCACACCGCGTGTCTGCACCAGCCGTACGCCGACGCCGGGCACACCGGCACCGCCTACCTGGACGCCGACGCCGTCGCCGCCCATGTCGTCGCCTGCACCGAGGCAGGGCTCCAGGCGGGGTTCCACGCCATCGGCGACGCGGCGGTGACCGCGGTCGTCGACGGCGTGCGCGCGGCCGCCGAGAAGACCGGCCTCGCCCGGGTCCGAGCGTCCCGGCACCGCGTCGAGCACGCCGAGATGCTCACCCCCGAGGCCGTGGCCGCCTTCGCCGAGCTGGGCCTGATCGCCTCCGTCCAGCCCGCCTTCGACGCGCTGTGGGGCGGCGAGGACGGCATGTACGCCCGGCGCCTCGGCACCGAGCGGGCCCGCACCCTCAACCCGTTCGCGGCCCTGCTGCGGGCCGGGGTGCCGCTGGCATTCGGCTCCGACAGCCCGGTCACCCCGCTCGACCCCTGGGGCACGGTCCGCGCCGCCGCCTTCCACCGCACTCCCGGGCACCGGGTCTCCGTCCGCGCCGCGTTCACCGCCCACACCCGCGGCGGCTGGCGCGCCATCGGCCGCGACGACGCCGGCGTCCTGGTGCCCGGCGCACCCGCCGACTACGCCGTCTGGCGCACCGGTGAGCTGGTCGTGCAGGCCCCCGACGACCGGGTGGCCCGCTGGTCCACCGACCCGCGCTCCGGCACCCCTGGCCTGCCCGATCTGAGCCCCGGCGGCGAGCTGCCCCGCTGTCTGCGCACCGTGGTCGGCGGACGGACGGTGTTCGTACGGCCGGGCGAGTGATCTCCCGGGGCGGCGCGGCGGCACTGGACCGGCGCCACAGCCTCGCCCTACCTGCGCGTCCTCCGGGCCCGTCCCGGCGTGAAGTGCGTCCGTGCAGATCAGACGGCTGTTGACAGTCGGCGGCCGGGGGCCGGTAGGTTCGGCGGAGTCCACCACCGGACGTCCGACCGTGGAGTGTTCGCGCACTCGTCGCAGCGCCGCTGGGTCAGGGACGGTGTGCCGCACCGGGGCACCGTCACTGGCAGCCAGGCTCAGCGCCCGCGCCGACGGGGGAACGCTCCGGCCGGTCGGCAAGGTGTGACCCGGGTGGGGCCCGGACGCTCAGTAGACAACGGCTTTCGGTCGACCCGCAGCCAGCGGGTCCCAGGTCGGCCCGAAGGGCGCCGGGCCCCCATCCGCAGTGGAACGCGGATACCGAAAAGCACATTCTTACCCCACGCTTGAGGAAACAACACCACCGTTGGACCGTGCCGTCGCGTCATAGCAGGCCGCGGCCACTATGGTGGACGCCTGCGTACGACATGAAGGGGCAGCAGTGAACGACGGCGACGGGACCCTCGCGGCCAAGGCCCAGGGGAGGCAGTTCGGTCCGCTCGGCACGGCCTTGGTGATCATCCCGACCTACAACGAGGCGGAGAACATCAAGTCCATCGTCGGCCGGGTACGCAAGGCCGTCCCCGAGGCGCACGTACTGGTGGCGGACGACAACAGCCCGGACGGCACGGGCAAACTGGCCGACGAGCTGGCCGCCGGGGACGACCACGTCCAGGTGCTGCACCGCAAGGGCAAGGAAGGCCTGGGCGCCGCCTACCTGGCGGGCTTCCGCTGGGGCATGGAACACGGCTACGGCGTGCTGGTCGAGATGGACGCCGACGGCTCCCACCAGCCCGAGGAGCTGCCCCGGCTGCTCACCGCGCTCAAGGGCGCCGACCTGGTCCTCGGGTCGCGCTGGGTGCCGGGCGGCCGGGTGGTCAACTGGCCCAAGTCCCGCGAGTTCATCTCCCGCGGCGGCAGCCTCTACTCCCGCCTCGCCCTCGACCTGCCGCTGCGGGACATCACCGGCGGCTACCGCGCCTTCCGCAGCGAGACCCTCCAGGGCCTGGGCCTGGACGACGTCGCCTCGCAGGGCTACTGCTTCCAGGTCGACCTGGCCCGGCGCGCGGTGAAGGCCGGCTACCACGTGGTGGAGGTGCCCATCACCTTCGTGGAGCGCGAACTCGGCGACTCCAAGATGAGCCGCGACATCCTGGTCGAGGCACTGTGGCGGGTCACCGCCTGGGGCGTCGGGGACCGGGTCGGCAAGGTCACCGGCAAGGCCGGGCAGGACCGGACCCGGAGGCACGGCGCCGGCTGACCGTCCCGCCGCCCCGCTTATCCCGCGCTGAGCCGCGCCCAGGCACACTGGGAGCATGACGACTGGCGCACCCACCTCTCCGACCACCGCCCGGCCCCGCCGATCCCGGCTGCGCAGGTACCTGCCGCTGGGACTCGCGGCGTGGCTGGTGCTGGAGATCTGGCTGCTGACCCAGGTGGCGGGCGCGGCGGGCGGACCCACCGTGTTCCTGCTCCTGGCCGCGGGCGTCGTCGCCGGCTCGGTGATCATCAAGCGGGCCGGGCGCCGCGCCTTCCAGAACCTCAACGAGGCACTGCAGCGGGGCGGTTCGCCGGCCCGCGGCGGCGGCAACGGGCTGCTGATGCTCGGCGGGCTGCTGCTGATGATCCCGGGCCTGGTCTCCGACGCGGCCGGACTGCTCCTGCTGCTCCCGCCGGTCCAGAGGGCGGTGAGCCGCCGGACCGGGCGCACCCTGGACCGCAGGCTCCGCCGCACCGTCCCGGGCAGCCTGGGCGACGCCTTCCAGCAGGCCCGCATGCACCGCCCCGACGGCAAGGTGGTGCAGGGCGAGGTCATCAGGGAGGACACCGCCGGAGTCAGTGAGCAGCGCCCTCCGCTGGCCCGCTGAACCGGCCCCCGCGACACCCCCGGACAGCACGAAACCGCGGGCGCCGTACGTGATCACGTACGGCGCCCGCGGTTGTTCGTATGTCTCGCGCTACGCGCTCTTGCGGCTGTCCCTGGGGTGAACCGCGATGTTCATCGCCCCCGAGCGCAGAACCGCCAGACGCTCCTCGAGGACCTCTTCGAGTTCCTCACGGGTGCGCCGCTCCATCAGCATGTCCCAATGGGTACGCGCGGGCTTGGCCTTCTTCTCTTCAGGGCCGTCGCCGTCCACCAGGAGTGCCTGGGCCCCGCAGACCTTGCACTCCCACTCCGGCGGGATCTCCGCCTCGACCGAGAAGGGCATCTCGAACCGGTGCCCCTTCTCGCATGCGTACTCCACGGCCTGGCGCGGAGCCAGGTCGATACCGCGGTCCGTCTCGTAGCTGGTCACTACGAGGCGCGTACCGCGAAGAGCTCGCTCACTCATGAATCGTGCCTCCCGGGCTTGTCGCCCACAGGACAGGTGTCGCTGTCGTCGTCATCCGGTCAACGTCCGGTCGGCGGTAAAGATTCCCGTTCCGGGTCATGCGTCGCCGTCGTAGCCGCCCCTTGTTCTACCCACAGGTGCCCGGTTTGTCACATCTGCTAGCAGATGTCACCCAGCGCTTCGGCATCTTTGACGCGCAGTAACGGTACGCCTGGCAGGCCAAACGCGTACACTACCGCCCTTTCGTGTCCAGTGCTAAATCGTGTCCGGAACCGGGTTGCCCGCATCCTCGATCGCATGCCGCACCGGCACCCGGGCGAGCAGCACGAAGCCGACGACGAAGAAGGCCACCAGGGAGATGATCGCCGAGCGGTAGCTCCCGGTGACCTGGTAGGTCACCCCGAACAGCAGTGGGCCGAGCCAGCTCATCCCGCGGTCGCTCATCTCGTACGCGGCGAAGTACTCGGCCTCCTTCCCGGCCGGCACCAGGTGGGAGAAGAGCGACCGGGACAGCGCCTGGCTGCCGCCGAGCACCAGCCCGATACCGGCTGCCAGCACGAAGAACCACACCGGGGCCCCGGCGGGCAGGAAGTAGCCGGCCCCCAGGGTGACCGTCCAGGCCACGAGCGACCCGAGGACGGTCCGCTTGGCCCCGTGCCGCCGCGCCAGCCGCCCCATCGCGAGCGCCCCCGCCACGGCCAGCACCTGCACCAGCAGCACCGCCGTGATCAGCGTGGACTGCCCGAGCCCTAGCTCCTCGGAGCCGTAGACCGAGGCCTGGGAGATCACCGTCTGGATGCCGTCGTTGTAGACGAGGTACGCCAGCAGGAAGGCCAGGGTCAGCGGATGGCGGCGCATGTCCCTGAGCGTCGCGGCGAGCTGCCGCACCCCGGGGACCGCGGCGCCCCCCACACGCGTGCGCCGGTCGCGCAGCCGCCGCAGCGGCACGAGGGTGAAGGCGCCCCACCACAGTCCGGCCGAGGCCAGGCAGACGCGGACGGCGGCGGTCTCCGTCAGCCCGAAGGAGGCGTGCGCCGAGTACAGCACCAGGTTGGCGACCAGCACCAGCGACCCCGCCGCGTAGCCGAAGGCCCAGCCGCGCGAGGAGACCGCGTCGCGTTCCCCGGGCGGCGCGATCTGCGGCAGGTACGAGTTGTAGAGCATCATCGCAACCGACTGCGCCGCGTTGGCCACGACCAGGAGCGCGCCGCCGAGCAGGTAGCGGTCGCCGTCCAGGAAGAACATGCCGGCCGTGGCGGCGGCCCCGGTGTAGGCGGCCGCCCCGAGCAGCGGCTTCTTGCGGCCCGTGCGATCCGCGGCGCTCCCCGCCAGGGGCATCACCACGACGGCGAGGATCACCGAGAGGGACACGGAGTAGGCGAAGAAGGAGCCCGCCCGGACCGGGACGCCCAGCGGGTGCACATAGCCGCCGGCGTCGGCCGCGTTCCTGGCGACCGACGTCAGGTACGGGCCGAGGAACACGGTCAGGACGCTGGTCGAGTAGACCGAGCACGCCCAGTCGTAGAAGTACCAGCCGCGCTGCTCGCGCCGCCGGCCCGCGGCGTCGTCGTCCGTCCCCGCCCGCACGGTGTCGGTGCCCACCCGTGCCCTCGCTTCCCCGCCGCAGTGCCGTGCGCGGGCCCGGACGCGGCCGCCCGGTCAGACCCAGACGCCCCGGTCCTCCATGACCTTGCGCAACGTGTCGATGTGATCGGTCATGATGCCATCGACCCCGAGGTCCAGCAGCCGGTGCATCCGCTCCGGTTCGTTGACCGTCCACACGTGCACCTGCAGCCCGCGCGCGTGGGCCGCGCGCACGAAACGGTGGTCCACCACCGGGACGCCCGACTGGGCCTCCGGCACCTGGGCGGCCACCGCCGACCGGCGCACCGCGGCCGGCAGCCCCCAGGAGCGCAGCCGCAGGCTGAGCACACCGCGCGTGCCGAACGAGGTGGCCAGGCGCGGCCCGGCCAGCCGCTGCGCCCGCAGCACCCGCGCCTCGGAGAACGAGCCCACGCACACCCGGTCCCAGGCGTCCGTCCGCTCGATCAGCTCCAGCAGGGGCCGCAGCGCCGGTTCCGCCTTGACGTCCACGTTCCAGCGAACCCCGGGGAAGGCCTCCAGCAGCTCCTCGAACAGCGGCACCGGCTCCCGCCCCGCCACGCGCGCGCGGCGCACCTCCTGCCAGGGCAGGTCGGCGATGCGGCCCGCCCCGTCGGTGACCCGGTCCAGCGTCGCGTCGTGGAAGGCGGCCAGCCTGCCGTCCGCCGTCGCGTGCACATCGGTCTCGATGTACCGGTAGCCCAGCTCGACGGCGCGCCGGAACTGGGCCACCGTGTTCTCCAGCCCGTCGGCCGCACCGCCCCGGTGGGCGAAGGCGATCGGGCCCGGATGGTCCAGGTACGGGTGGCGCAGGGGCGGTCTCGTGAGGGTCACGGACGCAGTATCGCCCCATCCGGTGGCCCCGCGGCAACGACGGTGCTGCCGCCCGGTGCCGGGCGCGCGTCGAACATCTTCAGGAACAGCTGCGCCAGCGGGCCGATGGACACCGCGTAGAGCACGGTGCCGACGCCTATCGTGCCGCCCAGGGCGAAACCGGTGACCACGACGGTGACCTCGACCACCGTCCGCATCAGCCGGATCGAGCGCCCGGTGCGCCGGTGCAGGCCCGTCATCAGCCCGTCGCGCGGGCCCGGGCCGAAGCTCGCCGCGATGTACAGGCCGGTCGCGGCGCCGTTCAGCACGATGCCCGCAACCAGCAGCGGGACGCGCACCGCGAGAGCGCGCACGTCCGGCAGGAGGGCGAGGGTGCCGTCCATGGCCAGACCGACCACGAAGACGTTGGAGACCGTGCCCAGTCCGGGGCGCTGGCGCAGCGGGATCCACAGCAGCAGCACCACCGCCCCCACGGCGATCGACACCATGCCGATGGTCAGCCCGGTGAGTTCCGCGAGCCCCTGGTGCAGCACGTTCCAGGGCTCCAGGCCCAGCCCGGCCGCCACGAGCAGCGCCGAGCTCGCGCCGTAGAGCGCGAGACCCGCGTACAACTGGATCAGCCGTCGTCCTGGACGGCCGGAAGTGGACACGACATACCCCCCTGAGTGGTGGCGGTGGACCGGCGCATGTCACTCTGTGGCGTGGGAGGACATCCCTTCCATGGCCAATTCGGGGAAGGTGGACTGATCGGCATGGCACATTGGACCTCCGCGGTGGGTGCCGCACAGCTCGCCCGGCTGCTGACCTCCCAGCAGGACCGCCCGGCCGGCCCCGGCAGCCGCCGGCCGCCCGCCTACCGCGCCCTGGCCGACGGCATCCGGCTGCTGGTCCTCGAAGGCCGGGTGCCGGTGGCCGCCCGCCTCCCCGCCGAGCGGGAGCTCGCCCTCTCCCTCACCGTCAGCCGCACCACGGTCGCCGCCGCCTACGAGGCGCTGCGCACCGAGGGATTCCTGGAGTCGCGGCGCGGAGCCGGCAGCTGGACGGCCGTGCCGGCGGGCAACCCGCTGCCTGCGCGGGGCCTCGAGCCCCTGCCGCCCGAGGCGCTCGGCTCCGTCATCGACCTGGGCTGCGCCTCGCTCCCGGCCCCGGAGCCGTGGCTCACCCGCGCCGTGCAGGGCGCCCTGGAGGAACTGCCCCCCTACGCCCACACCCACGGCGACTACCCGGCCGGTCTGCCCGCCCTGCGCTCGATGATCGCCGAGCGCTACACCGCGCGCGGCATCCCCACCATGCCCGAGCAGATCATGGTGACGACCGGCGCGATGGGCGCCATGGACGCGATCTGCCATCTCTTCGCGGGCCGCGGCGAGCGCGTCGCCGTCGAGTCGCCGTCGTACGCCAACATCCTCCAGCTCATGCGGGAGGCCGGCGCGCGGCTGGTGCCCGTCGCCATGGCCGAGGGGCTGTCCGGGTGGGACCTGGACCGCTGGCGGCAGGTCCTGCGGGAGTCCGCGCCCCGCCTCGCCTACGTCGTCGCCGACTTCCACAACCCGACCGGCGCGCTCGCCGACGAGGACCAGCGGCGCCGGCTTGTGGACGCGGCCCGCTCGGCGGGCACCGTCCTCGTCGCCGACGAGACGATGACCGAGCTGTGGCTCGACGAGGAGTACGACGCCGGGATGCCGCGCCCGGTCTGCGGCTTCGACCCGGCAGGCTCCACCGTGATCACGGTCGGCTCGGCCAGCAAGGCCTTCTGGGCGGGCATGCGCATCGGCTGGGTGCGCGCGGCCCCGGACGTCATCCGCAGCCTGGTCGCCGCGCGCGCGTACGCCGACCTCGGCACCCCCGTGCTGGAACAGCTCGCCGTGAACTGGCTGTTCTCCACCGGTGGCTGGGAGCAGGCCGTGGAGCTGCGCCGGGGCCAGGCCCGCGAGAACCGCGACGCCCTGGTGGCCGCGCTGCGCCGGGAACTGCCCGACTGGGAGTTCGAGGTCCCGAAGGGGGGCCTGACCCTGTGGGTCCGCGCCGGCGGCCTCTCCGGTTCGAGGGTGGCCGAGGCGGGGGAGCGGGTCGGCGTCCGGGTTCCCTCGGGCCCCCGTTTCGGCGTCGACGGCGCCTTCGAGGGCTACGTACGCCTTCCGTTCACGGTGGGCGGAGCCGTGGCGGACGAGGCGGCGTCCCGCCTTGCGGCCGCGTCCCGCCTGGTGAAGACGGGCGCGACCAGCGACACGGAGTCGCCCCGCACCTTCGTGGCCTGACCGCACCCGACATACCCCGGCCGCCCGCCGGGGCGAACGGGACCCCTCGCCCGGCGTGAGCCGACAACCTCACGCACTCTCGGCGGCGACAGCCTTCTTGGCACTCACCGGCGCCGCCTCGACCGGCTCCGCCGTCTCGACGGCCTCCGCCTCGGCACCCTCCGCGTCGACGGGCGTGGTGCGAGGCGGCAACAGCTGCATCACCGCCTGCCGGTCCGCGTCACTCGTCGCGTCGTCGTAGGGATCCGGCGTAGCCGGCACCTGCAGCCGGTGCACCGGCCCCGTCCCGAGCCGCGCGTACCCCCGCCCGGCCGGCACCTGTGCCGGCGGGCTGGTGTGCGGCGGCATCCCCAGCACCGCCTCCACCTGCTGCGGCGCCGCGGGCCCCAGCACGACACGCGCGCGCGTGTGCTGCCGCACCGCCTCGCTGAGCGACTCCGCGCTGTCGAACTGCTCGGCCACCACCACGGTCACGTTCGCGGCGCGGCCGTGCCGCAGCGGCACCTGCAGATACGTCTGCGGATCCCTGCGGTGGTCGGCCTCCGCCAGGTGGGTGAAGACGGTCGGCCGGTCCAGCAGGATCCACAGCGGACGCCGGGTGTCCTCGGGCGGCGGGTCGCCCGCCTGCCGGGCGCGGTTGACCGCGGCGAGCCGCCGCTCGGTCTCCTGCGCGGCCCATTCCAGGCTGGCCAGCGCCCCGGCCGGCGCGCACTCCACGGCGAGCACGCCGTCCCGGCCGATCAGGCACGCGTACTCGCCGGTGCCGCCGCCGTCGACGACGACCACGTCGCCGTACCGCAGGGCCTGCAGGGCGATCGAGCGCAGCAGGGTGGAGGTGCCGCTGCCGGGGTGGCCCATGGCCAGCAGGTGCGGCTCGGTGGAGCGGATGCCGGTGCGCCAGACGACCGGCGGCACGTCGCGACGTTCCTCCTCGTAGGAGAGCGGCAGGGTGCGCTGGACCTCGCTCGGGTCGGTGAACCCGAGGACCGTCTCGCCGGGCGAGGTGACGAACCGCTGGGCGGCGATGCCGGCGGGCAGCGGCGCGAGGACGGACACCGTGAGCCGGTTCGCCTCCTCGTCCCAGCCGAAGTGGTACTCGCGGCCCCGCCCGGCCTTCGCGGCGAGCAGGTGCTCGATCCGCGCGCGGGCCGCGGGCTCGCCGTCCGGGAAGTACGCGGGGTAGCGGATCACGAGGTGGGCGAGGCGCCCGCCGTCTTCGAACTCGTGCGCCTCGAAGGCCCGCGCCCACTCGCCGCCGTGCGCGTACAGCGGGTCGGGGTCCTCGGCGATGGAGAAGTGCGGCACGAGGGCTTCGTAGAGCGACCGGAGGCGTTCGGCCTGTGCCTCGTCGGGTCCTTCGGGCGCCGATGGCGTACGGTCGCGGCCGTGCCATGCGGCCACCGCCATCAGGGCGATGACGGCGAGCAGCGGGCCGTACGGCATCAGCACCACCACCAGGACCAGGGAGGCCGCGAGGAACAGCAGTGGCCCGCGCTTGTCCTTGGGTGTCCCGGCCCATCTGCGCCGCCCGGCCGAGGCCAGCCGGCGCAGCCCGCGCGAGACGGTGATCAGCGGGTGAAGGACGTCGGTGGCGCTGTCGGCCGCCGTCCGGGCCAGCTCCCGGCTCCGGGCGATCTGCGTCCGGGCGATCTGCGCGCTGTCCTTGCTCAGAATGCGGGGAAGAGGGCGCCGGGCCACTGCTGTCTCCTGTTGAGTCGTACGGGTGTCGGTGCGTACGGACGGCGTGCGGGGGCGTCAGAACTTGATGCCGCCGAGCAGGCTCGCCAGGCTCTCGCCGCCGGCCTTGATGCTGGGGGCGATGGCCGTGCTGGAGAGATAGAAGCCGAACAGGGCCGAGACGCAGGCGTGCGAGCCCTTGAGTCCGTCCTTGCGGAAGAAGAGGAAGACGACGACGCCGAGCAGGACGACGCCGGACATGGAGAGGATCATTTGAGGCCTCCTGGTGTCGAGGGGGACAGTCACCGTGAGTTGTTCCAGGATCACAGGATGTATCTATACGATAAAAGGTGCAACTGGGTGAATTCCGGCGCTTTTCCCTCGACTGGCGGAGTCGTCGGCGGTCCGGTCGGGCAGGGCGTTTGCGTCCGCCGCGGTCAGGGGTGATCTTTGCCTCGGGCACTTCGGCTCCCGCGAGGCGCGAGCCAGTACCCTTGCGATTCACCTGAACGGTTGCAACGAGAGGCGGTCCCGCCGATGAGTGACGTTCCCGACCCCGAGGTCGTGGAGCTGGCGACCAAGATCTTCGATCTGGCCCGGCAGGGGCGGACGGACGAGCTCGTGGCGTACCTCGACGCCGGCGTGCCGGCCAACCTGACCAACGACCGCGGCGACTCCCTGGTGATGCTCGCCGCGTACCACGGTCACGCCGAAGCCGTGCGCGCCCTGCTCGCCCGGGGCGCCGAGGCCGACCGGATCAACGACCGGGGGCAGACCCCGCTCGCGGGGGCCGTCTTCAAGGGGGAGACGGAAGTGATCAGAGCCCTCCTGGAGGGCGGCGCCGACCCGGCCGCGGGCACCCCCTCGGCCGTCGACACGGCGCGCATGTTCGGCAAGACGGAACTCCTGGAGCTGTTCGGCGCGCACTGACGCGACCGACCTGACCAGGTACGACACGGACAACGGGGGAGGCGGTACAAAGCCGCCGGAAATACGGTCGCGGCAGCTCACGGCGCGGGTCATCATGACGACGTGATTCACGGACGCGATGGCTGGGCAGGTGTTGCCGCACCGCGCGGGCCGTGATGCGGTCCGCATGGGCCACCGACGAGAGGCAGAGAGAGATGGGCTACAGCAAGCAAGAGACGGCGGGCGCTCCGACGTTGTGTCACGCGGCCAGGTAATGCGTGTTTCCCGGTTGCGTCGACGCTTGATGTGAGGCTGTTTCCCATGTTCGATCCGGTCATAGCGCCCAGCGGTACGCTGCTCGGCCTGCTCCAGCGGGGCCGTGGCGACGGCACGCTGCACGCGCTCACCGCCCCGCGCGCCGAGGCGCTCGCGGCCCTGAACCACTGTGTGCTGCACGACCCCCGCCACGACTGGCAGGTGGAGAACCGCTCCCTCTACTACGCCCGGCTCTACCTCGACCTCAACGGCGAACTGGACGCCGTCGAGGCGCACCTCTTCGGCGCGGAAGACGTCCTGGACACCGAGGAGTCCCGTACCGGCCTCGCCCTGGCCGTGCTCGGGCACCTCGCCTCCTACGGCCGGCGCGACGCGCTGGAACTGCTGCGCAGGTACGCCGCCCACGGCTCCAACTGGGCCTGGGCCCTGGACGAACTGGCCCTGCGGGACGACGACGCGGGCCTGCGCGCCCTCGCCGCCCCCGTACTGGCCCGCTTCCCCGCGGATCCGGAGGGCGACGCCGAGCTGGCCGCCGCCGTCCGCGACGCCTTCGAGCCCAGGCCCTGGCGGCTGTGGGCCGAGGACGCGCGCGCATCGATCGCCACGCGCGTGCGTACCGCCCAGGAGGCCGGTTGTTTCGACCGCTGGCAGCGCCAGATGCGGCCCACCGGGCCACGTCCCGGCTGGAGCGTGCGGGCCGTCTTCGAGTGGGCCCAGCAGGGCGTCGAGCGCGGCGCCGCCCTCCATGTGCCGGCCGCCCGCTGCCTGGTCGCCGTCGCGGGTCCGGAGGACCGGCCGGAGATCCTCCAGGCCGCCCGGACCGGCACCGACGGAGCCCGCTGCACCGCCCTGCGCTACCTGGCCGACGGCAACGACCCCGACGCCCTCGACCTGGTGGAGGCCGCGGTCGCCGACGGAACGCCGGTCGTCGTGGAGGCCGCCGTCGACTCCTTCGAACGCATGCGCAGCATCGCCGCCGTCCAGCGCGCCCGCCGCTGGGCCCAGCGCCCCGACGCCCTCGGGGCGGCCGCCGGCCGCGTGCTCGCCTGCCGCGGCGGCGCCCAGGACAGCGACCTCGTCCTCGGCGCCCTGCGCGAGGCGGCGCGCGTCGAGGGGCCCGACGCGCCCACCCTGTGGACCCTGGTCGACGGCGCCGGACGCCTCGGCATCGCCTGTGCGGCCCCCGTGCTGCGCCACGTCTACCGCGAGACGGCCTCGTCCCACCTGCGCGGCCGCGCCGCCCGCGCCCTGGCCGCCACCGACCCCTCCTTCGCCACCGGCTTCGCCGTCGAATGCCTGTGGGACTGCGAGGAGACCACCCGGGAGATCGCCGCCCGGCACGCCGAGACCGGCGACATCCGGGTCGTCGAACGTCTGCGCCGCCTCGCCGCCGACCCGGCCGAGGAGGACGAGGTGCAGACGGCCGTCCGCAGCCGCTTCGGACCGGACGCGCAGACCATGTGACGCGCGGCCCGGCGCCGCGGCTCCCCGTCGCGGCTCCGCACCGTGGCCGAGGACGCGGGCAGGCCCCGCCGGACGGGGCGCTGAGCGTACGCGGCGGGCCCTCGAAGGCACCCGGCGGGCCCGCGCCGGGCCGCCCGGGCGCGCTCGCGGTCCGGGCGGGGACCCGCCCGCCGCGTGAACGCCGGATGACCCGCGGGGCAGGCGGACATGGCGGCACTGCGACCCGCCCGGGTGCGCGGTCCAACGCTCATGGGACGTTCCCCGGCCGGAAAGATCGACGTTGACGCGGCCACGTCCAGCACGGCGACAACACCCGTATGCGTGTCGTCATCGTGACCGAATCCTTTCCCCCCGACGTGAACGGCGTCGCCCACTGCGCGCTCCAGACCGCCCGCCACCTCGTGGACCGCGGTCACCACCCGCTCGTCGTCGCCCCGGCCACCGCGCCCGGCACCAGGCCCGACGCCCTGGCCGAGCCCTGTCCCGTCGTCCGCGTCCCCTCCCTCCCGCTGCCCGGCTACCCGCAGGTCCGGGTGGCCCTGCCCAGCCGGCGGCTCGCCGCCGCGCTGACCGGGCACCGGGCCGACCTGGTCCACCTGGCCGGCCCCTTCGTCCTCGGCGTCCGGGGCATGGCCGCCGCCGCCCGGCTCGGCATACCCGCGGTCGCCGTCTACCAGACCGACCTGGCCGGATACGCCCGTACCTACATGGGCGCCGGCGAGGCGGCGGCCTGGCGCCGGATCCGCTCCGTGCACAGCGCGGCCGACCGCACCCTCGCCCCGTCCAGCGCCGCCCTGCGCGACCTCGAGGCGCAGGGCGTGCCCCGGGTCCGGCTGTGGCCGCGCGGCGTGGACACCGACCGCTTCCGGCCGGACCGGCGGGACGAGGCGCTGCGCCGTGAACTCGCCCCGAACGGCGAGGTGATCGTCGGTTACGTCGGCAGGCTCGCCCCCGAGAAGCAGGTCGACCTCCTGGCCGGCGTCTGCGGACTGCGGGGCGTACGGGTCGTGGTGGTCGGCGACGGACCCAGCCGCGCCCACCTGGCCGAGGCCCTGCCGGGCGCCGTCTTCCTGGGCCGGCGCACCGGCGACGACCTCGCCCGGATCTTCGCCTCGCTCGACCTGTTCGCGCACACCGGCCCCTTCGAGACCTTCTGCCAGACGGTCCAGGAGGCCATGGCCAGCGGGGTGCCCGTGGTGGCCCCCGCCGCCGGCGGACCGCTCGACCTGGTCGCCCACGGGCGCACCGGCCTGCTCGTACCGCCGCGCGACCCGGTCGCCGTGCGGGAGGCCGTGCGCACCCTGGCCGCCGACGCGGGGACGCGGGCCGCCTACGGCGCCGCCGGGCGGGAGACGGTCGAGGGCCGCACCTGGGCCGCCGTGGGCGACCGGCTGATCGCCCACTACGAGGACGTGCTCGCGGCCCACAGGACGGCGGTGGCGGCATGACCGGCACACCCCTGCGCATCGTCCGGCTCGCCAACTTCGTCACCCCGGCCTCCGGCGGCCTGCGCACCGCGCTGCGGGAACTGGGCCGGGGGTACCGGGCGGCGGGCCACGAACCGGTGCTGGTGGTGCCGGGCGAACGGCACACCGACCGCGACACGGAGCAGGGCCGGGTCATCACCCTGCCCGGCCCCGTGCTGCCCGGCACCGGCGGCTACCGCGTCCTGGCCGACAGGCGGCGCCTCGCCGCGCTCCTGGAAGGGCTCCGCCCGGACCGCCTGGAGGTGTCCGACCGCACCACCCTGCGCTGGACCGGCCGCTGGGCGCGCCGCGCGCGCGTGCCCGCCGTGATGGTCTCCCACGAGACCGCGGACGGCGTCCTGCGCACCTGGGGCCTGCCGGAGCGGCTCGCCCGGCGGGCCGCCGACGCCCTGAACATCCGCACCGCGCACGTCTACGCGCGCGTGGTGTGCACCACGGAGTTCGCCGAGCGCGAGTTCGTACGCGTCGGCGCGCGCAACGTCGTACGCGCCCCGCTGGGTGTCGACCTGACGGAGCGGCACCCCGGCCTGCGGGACCCCGGGCTGCGGGCCCTCCACGCGCGCGGGGACGAGGCGCTGCTGGTGATGTGCTCTCGGCTGTCCGTGGAGAAACGGCCCGGAACCGCCCTGGACGCCCTCGAGGCCCTGCTGCTGCGCGGCCGGCGGGCGGTGCTGGTGGTGGCCGGGGACGGGCCGCTGCGGACGCGGCTGGAGCACCGGGCGCGCGAACGCGGGCTGCCGGTGACGTTCCTCGGCCATGTCACGGACCGGACGGACCTCGGCACGCTCCAGGCGTCCGCCGACGTCTGCCTCGCGCCCGGACCCGCCGAGACCTTCGGGCTGGCCGCGCTGGAGGCCATGGCCTGCGGGACGCCCGTGGTGGCGAGCGCGTCCTCGGCGCTGCCCGAGGTGCTCGGGTCCGCGGGAGCGGCGGCGGCCGACCGGGGCGAGGCCTTCGCGGACGCCGTCGAACTCCTGCTGACGCGCTCCGAGCCCGAGCGGAGGGAGGCGGCACGCGCGCGTGCCGAGTGCTTCGGCTGGGGCACGGCGGTGGAGGCCTTCCTGGCCGCCCACGACGCCGAGGTGCTGGGGCGAAGGGATGCGGCGGCTGGTTCGACGGGGGAGGTGTCCGGGGGTGCGGCCACGTCGGCCGGGTCGGCTGCGGTGGCCCGTGGGCGTGCGGGTGCGGCGGGCTGCTCGGCCGGGGAGGCGTTCGGGCGGGGTGACGCCCCAGCACGTTCCGGTGCCGGCGTGCTCGGCTCTCCGGACGCGTCGGGCCGGCCCGACGCTCAGGAGGGCGCGGCATGAGACCCGTCCGCTTCGTGGCGCTCGGGGACTCGCTGACGGAGGGCGTGGGCGACCGTGCCGGGGACGCCTGGCGCGGCTGGGCCGCCCTGCTGGCCGCGGCCCTCACCGAGGACCCCGGCCGGACGGAGTTCACGAACCTGGCCGTCAGCGGGGCGCTGACGCGGGACGTGCGCGAGTACCAGACGCCGGCCGGGCTCGCCCTGCGCCCCGACCTGGTCTCCGTGGTCGTCGGCGTCAACGACACCCTCCGCCGCACCTTCGACATCGGTGCCGTGGCCGCCCGGCTCGACCAGGTGTACGCGGCCTTCACCGGCCAGGGCGCCACGCTGCTCACCGCCTGTCTGCCCGACCCCGGCGCGATGCTGGGCATCCCCGGCGCCCTGGCCCGCCCGCTGGCCCGCCGGCAGCGGGCGGTCAACACGGTCGTGCACGTGCTGTCCGACCGGTACGGGGCGGTCCACCTGCACGCCTCGCGGGGCGCCTGGCTCACCGACCGCGCCCTGTGGAGCGCGGACCGGCTGCACCCGGGCGAATGCGGCCACCGTCAGTTCGCGGCCCGCTTCCACGCCCTGCTCGCCGCGGCGGGCCTCGCCACCGGGACACCGCCGTCCACCGAACCGGACCTCCCGTCCCCGACCCGCGCGGCGAGCCTGTGGTGGCTCGCCACCGCCGGGACCGGCTGGGTGGCCCGCCGCAGCACCGATCTGCTGCCTCAGTTGCTGCTCCTGGCGGCGGACGAGGCGCGGCACCGCGCGCGGGGCACCGGCGACCGGCTCGACCTGCGCGCGTCCGCCGCGGCGGCACGGGCGCTGGCCGCCCTGCCCGTGGCGCGGCCCGGCGGGGCCGGCGCCGGTGCTCAGCGGCGCCCGGCCGCCACGAAGCGCACCGGGGTGCCCGGGACCGCCTGCGCGGCCGCGGGGAGGTCAGCGACGCGCACCACGGCGATCACCGGGTAGCCCCCGGTCGTCGGATGGTCGGCCAGGAACACCACCGGGCGGCCGTCCGGCGGCACCTGGACCGCGCCGAGGACCATGCCCTCGCTGGGGAGCTCGCCGTCGCGGGCCCGCTCGAGGGCGGGCCCCTCGGTGCGCAGGCCGATGCGGTTGGCGGCCGGGGACACCCGGTACGCGCGCGTGGTCAGCGCGCGCAGCGCGCCCGCCGTGAACCAGTCGTCGCGCGGTCCCAGGGTCACCCGGAGCACCAGTTCGTCCGGCACACCGGGCTGCGGGGCGGTGTCCACGCGCGCGGGAGGGCCGGCCGGGGCGCCCAGCGGCAGTAGCACGCCGTCCGTTAGGGGCGGCGGACCGAGGCCGGACAGCAGGTCGCGTGAGCGGCTGCCGAGCACGGGCTCCACGGCGATGCCGCCGGACACGGCCACGTAGGTGCGCAGGCCCGCCACGGCCGTGCCCACCTCCAGCAGTTCACCCGCGGGCACGACGACCGGTGCGCCCCAGGCGGCCGGGCGGCCGCCCACGGTGACCGGGCACGGCGCGCCCCCGACGGCGACGGTCACCGTCGAACGCGGGCGCAGCGCGCAGCCGTCGACCGTGGTCTCCAGGACCGCCGCGGCCGCGGGATTGCCCGCCAGCCGGTTGACGAGGGCCGCCGCGCGCGGATCGAGCGCACCGGAGCGGGGCACGCCGAGGTGGGCGTACCCGGGGCGCCCGCGGTCCTGCACGGTGGTCAGGGCCCCGGCCCGCACCACGACGAGCGCACGGTCGGTCATGACCCCTCCCCGGACTCCGGGCACGCGCGCGCGTACGCGGTCACTCGTCCCCCGCCGGTACGAAGCGCACCCGCGTGCCCGGTGAGAGCAACGCGGCCGGTACGCGCGTGTGGTCCCACAGCACCGCCTCCGTGGTGCCGATGAGCTGCCAGCCGCCCGGCGAGGAGCGCGGGTAGACACCCGTGTACGGACCCGCGAGCGCCACGGCGCCGGCCGGTACCGCCGTGCGCGGGGTGGCCCGGCGCGGGACGCCGTAGCGGGCGGGCAGGCCGGTGAGGTAGCCGAAGCCCGGCGCGAACCCGCAGAAGGCCACCGTGAACTCGGTGCCGGCATGGATCCGCACGGCCTCGCCGACGGGCACCCCCCAGTGCGCGGCGACCTCGGCGAGGTCCGGGCCGTCGTAGCGCACACGCAGCTCGACCAGCTCACGCGTGTGCGGGGGAGCGGCCGGCACTTCGGCGGAGGCCAGTTCGGACGCCAGCCGGGCAGGGTCGGCCAGGCCGTCGAGCAGGACCGTACGGGCCGCCGGGACGATCTCGCGGACGGTCAGCGAACCCTCCGCCCGGCGCCGCAGCAACTCCGCGTGCAGGGCCTGCGCCTGCGCACCCGAGGCGACCTCCACCAGCAGTGCGTCGTCGCCGACGGGCAGGGCCGTCACGCCGCTCATGCGAAGGCCTCCACCCGGACGCCCGCCGCCACCAGCCGTTCGCGCACCCGGCGGGCCAGGTCCACCGCGCCGGCCGTGTCGCCGTGCAGGCACAGCGAACGGGCGCGCATCCGGATGCGCGCGCCGGAGTGCGTGACGACGGAGCCGGAGCGCGCGAGCCCGACCGAGCGCTCCACGACGGCCTCCGGGTCGCTCACCACCGCGCCGTCCCGGTCGCGCGGCACCAGTGTGCCCGCGTCCGTGTAGGCGCGGTCGGCGAACGCCTCGGTGACGGCCGGCAGGCCCGCCTTCCCGGCCAGTTCCAGCAGCCGGGAGCCGGGCAGGCCGAGGACCGGCAGCGAGGCGTCCGCCAGCAGCACGCCGTCGACCACCGCCGCGGCCTGCTCCTCGTCGCGCACCACCCGGTTGTAGAGCGCGCCGTGCGGCTTGACGTACGCCACGCGCGCGCCCGCCGCCCGGGCGAACACCTCCAGGGCACCGATCTGGTAGGCCACTTCGGCCGCCAGCTCGGCGGGCGGCACGTCCATCGCGCGCCGCCCGAACCCGGCGAGGTCCCGGTAGGAGACCTGGGCGCCGATCGTCACCCCGCGTGCGGCGGCCAGCTCGCACACCCGGCGCATGGTGGCCGCGTCTCCGGCGTGGAACCCGCAGGCCACGTTGGCGCTGGTGACGACGGACAGCAGCTGCTCGTCGTCGGTCAGCCGCCAGCGGCCGAAGCCCTCGCCCAGGTCGGCGTTCAGATCGATCGCGGTCATGTCCCTCGTGTCCTTGGTCCTCGTGTCGGATGCCGCCCGGGCCGTCGTGCCGGGCGCGCCGCCCGCCGGCGTCAGTCGACGCCGGCCACGCGGTACTGCTCGTCCCGCGCGTCGGTCAGGAACATCTGGCCCGGCGCGTGGGTGATGGCGAACGGCGGCCGGGACGCCATCACGGCCGCCTGCGGGGTCACCCCGCAGGCCCAGAACACCGGTATGTCGTCGGGCGCGGCGTCCACCGGGTCGCCGAAGTCGGGCCGGCCGAGGTCCTCGATGCCGAGGGCCGCGGGGTCGCCGCAGTGCACCGGACCGCCGTGCACGGCAGGCAGCAGGCCGCTCTCCCGGATCGCGGTGCGCAGGTGCTGCGGCGGCACCGGGCGCATGGACACCACCATCGGCCCGCGCAGCCGGCCCGCCGGACGGCACTGCCGTCCGGTCACGTACATCGGCACGTTGCGGCCCTGCTCGACGTGCCGGATCGGCACCCCCGCAGCGGCCAGCGCCCACTCGAAGGTGAAACTGCAGCCGAGCAGGAACGACACCAGGTCGTCCCGCCAGAACGCGCGCGCGTCCGCGGGCTCCTCGACCAGCTCGCCGTCCCGCCACACCCGGTAGCGCGGCAGATCGGTGCGCAGGTCCGCGCCCGGGGCGAGCACCGTCGTGACGGAACCCGCGTCCGTGACGTCCAGCACGGGGCAGGGCTTGGGGTTGCGCTGGCAGAACAGCAGCATGTCGTAGGCCCAGTCGGCCGGCACCGCGATCAGGTTGGCCTGGGTGTGCCCGGCCGCCACGCCCGCGGTGGGGCCGGAGAGGCCCTCGCGGAAGCGGTTCCGCGCGGCCGCCGGACTCCACGCGTGCGCGTGCTCGTCGACGAGGGTCACGGGCCGGTCAGAGGCACGGTTCGCCCGCATCACGCCAGCTCCTTCCCGCGCGTCTCCGGCAGCCCGAGCAGGGCGAGCGCCGCCAGGCCGTAGCCGACCGCGCCGAAGACCAGCGCGCCGCCCACGCCCCAGCTGTCGGCCAGGAAACCCACCAGGGTCGGGAAGACCGCGCCCACCGCGCGGCCGGTGTTGTACGTGAAGCCCTGCCCGGTGCCGCGCACCTGCGTCGGGTACAGCTCGCTGAGGTAGGAGCCGAAGCCGCTGAAGATGGCCGACATGCAGAAGCCGAGCGGGAACCCGAGCACCAGCAGCAGGGTGTCGGCGCCGTGCGGGATGTTGGCGTAGGCCAGCACGCAGACCGCCGAGAGCAGCGCGAACAGCCAGATGTTGGGCCGCCTGCCGAGCCGGTCGGTGAGGTGCCCGCCGGTCAGGTAGCCCAGGAAGGCCCCGGAGATCAGGAAGGTCAGATAGCCGCCGGTGCCCACCACGGACAGGCCGCGCTCGCTCTTCAGGTACGTCGGCACCCAGGTCGCCAGCGTGTAGTAGCCGCCCTGCACGCCGGTGGACAGCAGACTCGCCAGGACCGTCGTGCGCAGCAGACCCGGATCGCCGTCCGAGGCCGGCCGGAAGATCGCCGTGAACGAGCCGCGTCCGGGGCTCTGTTCCCGGGCCGCCGTCGCCCCGGGCGCGTCGTGCACCCGGCGGCGCAGCCACACCACGAGCAGCGCGGGCAGCGCCCCGGTCCAGAACATGATCCGCCAGGCCACGTCCTCGCCGGCGAAGGAGAAGACCAGCGTGTAGACGACCGCGGCGAGCGCCCAGCCGACCGCCCAGGAACTCTGGATCGCGCCGAGGGTGCGGCCCCGGTGCCTGGCGCCGGCGTACTCGGCGACCAGGATGGCGCCGACCGCCCATTCGCCGCCGAAGCCGAGCCCTTGAAGGGCGCGGAAGACCAGCAGCGTCTCGTAGTCGGGCGCGAAACCGCAGGCCACGGTGAAGACGGCGTAGGTGATCACCGTGATCATCAGCGCCCGGACCCGGCCCACCCGGTCCGCGACCACGCCCGCCACGGCCCCGCCGATCGCGGAGACCACCAGCGTGACGGTGGTGAACAGGCCGGTCTGGCCGCTGTCCAGACCGAAGTACGCCGCGAGCGCCACCATGCTCAGCGGCAGCGTGAAGTAGTCGTAGGAGTCGAGGGCGTATCCGCCGAAGGCTCCGGCGAACGCCCGGCGGCCGCGCGGGCCGAGGGCCCGCAGCCAGCCGAACGCGCCGTCCTCGGCGTCGCGTTCACCGGTTGCCGGTCGCAGGTCCGGTGCCGCGGACCGGGACGGAGGAGTCGTGCTCATGGGCACCTCGCAGGAAGGAGACGGAGAGTGCGGTGAACTGAGCGGTGCCGTGCGGGAGTTGTGCGGTGCGGGGATTGTGCCGTGCGAAGCACCGTAGAGGATTGTTCAACGATCCTTCAATACCCCTGTTGTCCCGTCCTCCTGACTGCGGTTGAATTCCGGGCATGGCAGAGCAGCTGACGGGACTGGCCGGCGACCGCGCCCTCCTGGGGCGCACCAGCACCGCCGAACGGGTCTCCGACATCCTCCGCAGCCGTATCGCCGAGGGTTATTTCCCGCCGGGCACCCGCCTGTCCGAGGACGCCATAGGCGGCGCCCTGGGGGTCTCCCGCAACACCCTGCGCGAGGCGTTCCGCCTGCTCACCCACGAGCGCCTGCTCGTCCACGAACTCAACCGCGGCGTCTTCGTCCGGGTCCTGGCCGTGGAGGACGTCGAGGACATCTACCGCGTCCGCACCCTCGTCGAGTGCGCCGTCGTGCGCGGTCTCGGCGAGCCGCCGTACGCCGTCGACGGCCTCGCCGCCGCCGTCACCGAGGGACAGCTCGCCACCCAGGAGAACGACTGGAAAACGCTGGGCACGGCCAACATCCACTTCCACCGCGAACTGGTGGCCCTCGCCGGCAGCGAACGCACCGACGAGCTGATGCGCAGCGTCTTCGCCGAGCTGAGGCTGGCCTTCCACGTCGTCGACGACCCGCGCCGGCTGCACGAGCCGTACCTCGCCCGCAACCGCGAGATCCTGCGGGCCCTCCAGGCCGGGGACCGGCGCGGGGCCGAGCGGCTGCTGCGGACCTACCTCGCCGACTCGCTGGAGCGGGTGGTGGAGGTGTACCGGCGCCGCGTCGGCGAGGACGGCGCCTGCTGACGCCGGGTCCCGCGGGGAGCGCGAGCCGTGCCCGCGCAGCCGGCCGCCGGTGCCTGTAGAGCCTCTGTGACGACGGTCGCTTCTGCGCCGTTTGGGTCGTTGTCAGACCGAGGACCTAGTCTGTGCACCGTGACTTCGCCTGCATCGACGGACAGCGCTCCGCCCCAGCTCAGCGCGGGACCGCGCCCGGCGCCGGGCCCGGCCGCCGACGAGGGGCTGGCGCGCCGGCTGCGCGCGCTCGCCTGCACCGCGCCGCTGCACGACCTCGACGCGCGCAAGGCCAACCTCGCCGGCGAGTACTCGGTGTACGGCATGGCCGAGGTGGCGCTGGCCGCCATCGACCTGGTCACGCTGAACATGGACTTCGACACGGGCGCCGACCACGAGCAGATCGTGGCCCGGCTCGTCCCCCGCATCGCCGCCCAGGCGCCGCACCGGCCCGCAGCCGAACACGAGCGCGTGGCCCGCTGGGTCCTGGAGAACCTGATCAACGTCGGCAGCGTGGACCGCGGCTTCCGCGCGGTGTACGGCACCTTCGCGCCGGACGGCACCTACGTGCGCCGCGACTACGACTTCAAGCTGATCGAGGAGGTCCCCGGCCCCGGCGGCACGGTGTACCTGCGCACCACCGACGAAGCGGTCAACGTCCTCGTCGGCGCCCTGGACACGGATGTCACCAGCGCGCAGATCGCCGCCGAGGTCAAGCTCGAGGTGCTGATCAACCGGGGCCGCCTCGCCGACGCCCAGCTCGCCGCCGAGCAGGCCCGCTACCGCACCGTGCAGTACTCCGAGACCCTGCGCCGCGCCCTGGAGGCCACCCGGCGCAACGTCCGCGCCGTCGACTGGCTGAACGCCGTGCCCGACATGATCGCCGAGGCCCTCGACCACGTGGCCGACCGCTACCGGCACGAGAACGCGATCCTCACCAACATCCGCAAGGCCCGCGACGAGACCGAGGACACCGGGCACAAGCGCCGCGCGGCCGAACTGGTCGACATCGTCAAGGACTGCATCCGCCGGCACACCCAGCTGCAGTCCCGGCTGCTGGAAGCGGGCCCGCTGTTCCGCGCCGAACAGGACAGACAGGCGTTCGCCACACCGGCGACCGCCTCCGGCACCGACCTGTACGGCCACCTCCTCGCGCCCGCGCTGCCGCTGGAGCTGGAGCGGGCGGTCCGCGTCACGGACGCCTTCTTCGCCAACGCCACCGGGCTGCGCACACCCGTGTCCGTGCGGGTCGGCGACCTCGTGGACATCCTGTTGACGCCGCCGGTGGAACGGGAGCACCTGGGCGCCGAGATGCCCGAGCCCGACCTGATCGCGACCCCGGACGACAGCCGGTTCAGCGAGGAGCAGCTCGCCACCGCCATGGAGCTGCTGGACCTGCCGGCGGACGCGCCGCGCCGACTGTCCGGACTGCTCGCCGAGGCGCGCGTACGGGACCCCGAACTGCCCTACCTGGTCGCACTGCTGGCCGTGCACGCGGCCAGCCCCGCGGTCGGCACCGCCTACCGGCAGGGCGAGCAGAGACTGCTGTTCGCCGTCGACGACGGGACCGAACTGGACGATCCCGAGTTCGGCGGGGCGGACCTGATCGTCGGAACGGCGCTGCTGGACGCGGCGGGAATGGCCGCCGACCGGACGGAAGCAGCATGAACGAGCCAGCACGCGACAAGGAGCCCAGACCGTGACCGAGCACGTCGAGTGGAGTGACACGGAGGCCCCGGCCCCGTCGGCGTCCGCCGCCGTCACCCCCGCCGACGCCGCCGACGCGGCGCGGCTCGTCGCCTTCGGGCTGCAGCCCAAACTGCAGCCGGCGCGCGACCAGGAGTACACCGAGCTGCTGCGCCGCTACCGCGAGGAGCCGGCCTTCGCGCGGCTGGCGGACGCCGTCGCCGCCGGACTCGGGCTGGTCGTGCTCGAGGTGTCCCCGCGCGCGGGGATGGCCGTGACGGCCGCCGAGGACTCCGTGTTCGCCGTACGCATGGGCGACTACGCGCGTCGCACCGCCGCCGACTCCGGGGACCGCTTCCTGCACGGGCTGGCCCACCTCGCCGTCGCCGCGCTCGCCTTCCCGCGCCCGGAGGACCTGGCCGACGACTCCTACATCGGCCGGATCACCGTCAACGGCGTCGACGCCTTCGTACGGCAGGCCTGCCGCCGTCTGGAGGAACGGGCCGAGGAACGCGGCGAGAACACCGACCCGGCCACCGGCGCGCCGGGCCTCGAGACGGCCTGGCGGATCTGGGCCCGGCGCAGCGCCACCGGCGCCACCAAGGACGCGCGCCGGCCGGCCGCCTCCACCACGGGCATCGTCGCCAAGGCCGCGGCCTTCCTCACCGACTCCGGCTTCCTGCAGCGCACCGGGGACGACCACGGCGGCACCTACCGCACCACGGCGCGCTACCAGCTCCAGGTACGCGACCTGGCGGGCGCCGCCGCGATGGCCGAACTGCTCGAACTGGGCGTCGTCCCGGTCACCGACGGCACGGCCAGCCTGCTGCCCCCCGAGGACACCGACGACCTGGACCTGGTGGCCGACGCCGGGCTGCCGTTCCACTCCTGATCCACCGCACTCCTGACCAGACTTACGAGAGTCCGCCATGTACGAGCTGTCCCGGGTCCGCCTCTACTCCATCGGGCCGGCCGGTGCGCGCTACGCCGACACCGTGCTCGACCTGCGGGGCGTGGGCGAGCCCGTGCCCGACCCCGCGCCCACGCAGGCGGAGTTCTTCGCGGAGGAGCCGTCCGGCCCGCCGCGCCGGCCCGCGCCCGCGGGCGTGCTCTTCCTGGAGAACGGCGGCGGCAAGTCCGTCCTGCTCAAACTGATCTTCTCGGTGATGCTGCCCGGCCACCGCAACACCCTCGGCGGCGCCAGCTCCGGCGTGCTGCGCAAGTTCCTGCTCGCCGACGACTGCGGGCACGTGGCGCTGGAGTGGCAGCACGTGCAGACCGGCGAGTGCGTCGTCGTCGGCAAGGTAAGCGAGTGGCGCGGACGCCAGGTCTCCAGCGACCCGCGGAAGTTCGCCGAGGCCTGGTACTCCTTCCGGCCCGGTCCCGGCCTCAGCCTGGACAACCTGCCCGTCGCCGAGTCCACCGCGGTACGGCCGCCCGTCGAGGGCAGCTCGGGCGCCCAGGGCCGCCGTCGCACCATGAAGGGCTTCCGCGACGCCCTCACCGAGGCCGGCAAGGCCTACCCGCACCTCGAGGTGCACTGGGAGGAGATCCACGACCGCTGGATCGAGCACCTCGGCGACCTCGGCCTCGACCCCGAACTCTTCCGCTACCAGCGGGAGATGAACGCCGACGAGGGCGAGGCCGCGGGCCTCTTCGCGGTCAAGAAGGACTCCGACTTCACCGACCTGCTGCTGCGCGCGGTCACCGACACCCGTGACACCGACGGCCTCGCCGACCTGGTCAGCGGCTTCGGCAACAAGCTGGGCCGGCGGGCCGAGCTGATCGCGGAGCGGGACTTCACGGCCGGCTCCGCCGACCTGCTGGGGAAGATCGTCGAAGCCGCCGAGACACGCTCGCGCGCGCGTGACGTCCACTCCGGCGCCGAGCGCCGCACCCGCACCCTGGCCCGGCGGCTGTCCGCGCGGGCCGTGCGGGAACGGGTGCGCGCCGCCGACCTGGCGCAGCGCGTCACGGCGGCCGCCTACGCCGTCACGCACTCAGAGGGTGCGCGCGAGCGCAGCTCGCTCGTCGCCGCCGAACTCGCCTACCGCCACGCGTCCCTGGCCCTCGCCGCCGCCGAGAAGGCCGCCGCCGCGCAGAAGCGCGAACTGGCCGACGCGCGCACCCTGCACTCCGCCTGGCAGGCGGCCGAGGCCGTGCTGCGGCACCGCGCCGCCGCCGACCGCGTCACGCGCGTGTCCGCCGCCATCCAGGAGGCCGAACGGGACGCGGCCCCCGCGCTCGCCGCCCGCGCCAAGGCGGCCGTGGACCTCGTACGGGCCCTGCACGCGGCCGCCGAGAGCGCCGAGAGCCTCGCCAACGAGCAGGAGGAGCGCTCGGCGGTCCTCCAGGAGGCCGGCGAGAGCGGCTACCGCGACTCCACCGCCGCCGCCACCGAGGCCCAGCGCGCCCGCAGCGAGGCCGGGCACCTGCGCCAGCGCCTCACCGAGGTCGAGCAGGAGACGGCCGAGGCGGTCCGCGCGGGCTGGCTCGACGACAGCGCGCCGGACGCCGACCCGGCCCGTGCCGCGCTCGCCGCGAGCGACGCCGAGAAGACCGCCGTCGCCGCCTGGGACGCGGCCCGCGAGGCCGCCCGCAAGGCCACCGAGCACGCGCGCGAGGCGGCCTCCGCCGAGGCGCGCGCCGAGCTGACGGCGGCCCGCGCGGCGGACGCCGCGACCGCGGCGGAACGCGCCCACGACGCCGAGCGGCGCCTCGCAGAGACCCTCGCCGCCGAGGAACGGCTCGCCGAACTGCTGAGCCTGCCGACCGCCGCCGCGGCGGCACGGTCCGGGGTACCGGCTGTGCCCGCGCCCAGGACCGGGTCCGCCGACGAGCCGGTGCGGGCCGCCGAGCCGGTGGCGGCCACCCGCTCCCGCGCCGAGGGCCCGCTGGGTCCCGAGGGACTCGACCGCTTCGCCGACGAGCTGCGCGAACTCCTCGACGCCGCCGTGTCGACCGCCGAGCGGCAGCTGTTCGAGCTGCGCACGGCCGCCGCCGACGACGCCCGCATCCTGGGCGCCCTGGGCGACGGCGGGCTGCTGCCGCCCGGGCCGGACGTGCTGGCCACCGTCGAGTTCCTCGGCGAGCACGGCATCCCCGCGCTGCCCGGCTGGCGCTACCTCGCGCAGGCCGTCGACCCCGCCGACCACGCGCGCGTGCTCGCCGCCCGCCCCGAACTGGTCGACGGCGTCATCATCACCGACCCCGACACGCACGCGCGCGCCCGCGAAGCGCTCGGCGACGCCGCCCTGCTCCCCCGCTCCGCCGTCGCCGTCGGCACGGCCGCGGCGCTGCTGGCCCCCACCCCGGCGCCCGGTACCACCCCCGGCGACGTCTTCCTGGTGCCGCCGAACCCCGCCATGCACGACGAGCACGCCGCCGACGAGGAGCGGCAGGCCCTGCGCGCGCGGGCCACCGAGCGCGACGAGGAGATCCGCGCGCTCGCCGCCCGGCTCGGCCGGGACCGCGAGCTGGCGGCCCGCCTCGCCTCCTGGCGCACCGGCTGCCCGGCCGGGCGGCTCACCGAACTGGGCGAGGCCGCCGAGGAGGCGCGCGCGTTCGCCGAGGAGGCGGAGGCCGAACTCGCCGAGGCACGCACCGCGCGCGCGGAGGCCGACGAGGCCGCCGCCGAGGCCACGCAGGTCCGCGACGAGCGGCAGGAGGCCGCGCAGCGGGCCCGGCGCGCCGCCGACGCCCTCGCCGGGCTCGCCTTCCGGCTCCGCGAGCGCGCCGGCTGGCAGGCCAGGCTCCGCGAACTCGCCGACGAGGCGGCCGAGTCGGAGGCCCGCGCCCAGGCCTGCCTGGAACGCGCCCGCGCCGCCGACGAGGACCGCCGCGCCGCCCAGCGGGCCGCCGACGACGCCCGCCGCACCGCGCGTGCGCTGCGCGCCGAGCGCTCCGAGATCGCGGGCGCCCCCGACGACGTACCCGCGGCGGACACCGACGCCTCGAAGACCTCCCTGCCCGCCCTGCGCGAGGCCTACCGAGCCGCCTCCCAGGTGTACGAGAAGGTCGGCGTCGGCGCCGACCTGCGGGCCGAGCAGGCCCGCGCGGAGAGCGACGAGAGCGCCGCCCGCGCCGAACTGGACCGCCTCAGCAACAAGGTCCGCACCCGCGCCGAGCAGCTGCTGCAGTCGCCGGACGGGTCCGACGGCCCCTCCCGGCAGGCGGCCGCCGCACGGGCGGAGGAGCTGGTGCAGCTCCTGGAGACCCGGGCGTCCACCGCGAGCGAGCAGCTCGGCCGGCTGCGCGGCGAGGCCGAACGGCACGCCCCCGAGGACGGCGAGGCGCACACCGAGCTGCCCGGGGAACTCACCCCGCGCGACGCCGAGCACGCCCAGGCCCTGCTGCGCACCGCCACGGCCGAACTCGCCGCCCGCACCGAGGCGCTGGCCGAGGCCCGGGACGCGCACGCCGGGCTGCAGGAGGCCCACCGGGCCGCCGAGGACGCCGCCGGCGGCTTCGACGAGATCGCCGCGATGCTCCGCGACCTGCTGCGCGAACACAGCGTCGACGATGAGCAGGAGGAGCCCGAGCCCTACCCCGGCACCCTGGAGGAGGCCCGGCACTCGGCCGGGGAGGCCCGCCGTTCCCTGCGCGGCTGCGCCGCCGACCTGTCCGCCGCCGAGGCGGCCGTGCGCGAGGCGAGCGACGTGCTGGTGCGGCACGCCAACTCCACGCGGTACGAGCAGGTGCGCACCCCCGCCCGGCAGCAGATCCGCGAGCTGCCCGCCTCCGCCCTGCCCGAGCACGCCCAGAAGTGGGCGGCCGCCTTCGCGCCCCGCCTGCGCGTGCTCACCGACGAGCTGGCCCAGCTGGAGCGCAACCGAGATTCGATCGTGGACCGGCTGCGGGGCCTGGTCGAGTCGGCTCTGGCCACCCTGCGCTCCGCCCAGCGGCTGTCCCGCCTCCCGGAAGGGCTCGGCGAGTGGTCCGGGCAGGAGTTCCTGCGCATCCGGTTCGAGGAGCCCGACCAGGCGACGCTCACCGAACGGCTCGGCGAGGTCATCGACGAGGCCACGCGCGCGGCCGTGCGGAAGAACTCCGACCTGCGGCGCGACGGCATGTCACTGCTGCTGCGCGGAGTCGCGGCCGCGCTGCAGCCGAAGGGCGTGGCCGTGGAGATCCTCAAACCGGACGCCGTGCTGCGCGCCGAGCGCGTCCCCGTCGGCCAGATGGGCGACGTGTTCTCCGGCGGGCAGCTGCTCACCGCCGCCATCGCCCTGTACTGCACCATGGCGGCCCTGCGCTCCAACGACCGGGGCCGGGACAAGCACCGGCACGCCGGGACGCTGTTCCTCGACAACCCGATCGGCCGCGCGAACGCCACCTACCTGCTGGAACTGCAGCGGGCGGTGTCCGACGCGCTGGGCGTGCAACTGCTCTACACCACCGGCCTGTTCGACACGACGGCGCTGGCCGAGTTCCCGCTGGTCATCCGGCTCCGCAACGACGCCGACCTCAGAGCGGGCCTGAAGTACATCAGCGTGGAGGAGCACCTGCGGCCCGGCCTGCCGCAGCAGCCGCAGGCCGGAGAGGCGGTGCACAGCGAGATCACGGCGACCCGCATGTACAAGCGGCCGGCCTCCGCCACTTCCTGACCAGGGCGTCCCGGACGGTGCCGGGCCGGTTCCACCGGCCCCTCCCGTCCGTCCGGCTCCGTCAGGAGTGCGACAGCTGCCCGGCGCCGCCCCGCCGCCGTGTCCGGGCCTGCTCCCGCTGGGCGACCCGCTCCTTACGCCGGTGGGCGCGGCGCTCCCGGCGCAGCGCCCGGGCCGTGCTGCTCGGCTCGGAGACGACGCCGTAACGCTGGTTCCACACCTGACGGGTCACCCAGACGTCGGCCACACCCCAGGTGGCGACGATCGTGCTGACCACGCTGCTTATCACCATCGGGAAGGCCAGCCAGGACCCGGCCATGGTGCACAGGAACGCCACCACCGCCTGGATCAGCGTCACCGAGATGATCAGCACCGCCCGCACCGCCGACGTGCGCACCGGGTCCGGCAACCGGCGCCGCCGCGCGGGCTCCTCGACCCACAACTGCCGTTCCGGCTGCCGGAACTCGTCAGTGAACTCCCCGGCGCGCTCACCCGCCGGAATGTCGTGATCCGGCGCTTCCCGGTGCCGCCGCACCGGCGAGCGCTCCGCCGCGCTCGCCACGGTCGCCCCGCGCCGCTCCGCCGTGCCCATCACCGTGTCACTCCCCACCGCCGGCAGGCCCCTTGCCCCGATGTCCGAAGACGCCGACTCCCCTTGGGCTGCCCGGCTTGCGCACTTTTACGCCGCCGGGATGCGGGATGCGGCTCCTGCGGCCGATTCCGCCCCCCATTTCCTGTGTAGTCAGACGCGCGACGAGCCGCGAAGATTCCCTCCGGCGAAAGATTCCGGCCAACCAGTTGTCCGTACTCCTCCGGTCGGCGCGGCAGCCGGCCCCGGACCCGGGGCGCAAAGTCCCGCAATGCCCGGACAACTCGTCATCTCTCGCCAGCGATAAGGGAGTTCGCACGCCACACGCGTCTTCGAGTTAACTGTGCGGCGGTAGTAGGCTCGCGCCGTTTGTTGACGCACATGTGTGCCCCCGGCCGGCGGGGGTCGAGCTGGGGGAGGCCATGCGCTTTCGCGGGAAGTCGATCCGCCGGAAGATCGTGGCGCTGCTTCTCGTGCCGCTGGTGTCCCTGGCCGCCATCTGGGGCTTCGCCACGGTGCTCACGGGTCGTGAGGTCACCCGCCTCTTCAGCGTGACCGACATCGCGCAGGACGTCGGCTACCCCACCGAGGACGCCGCCCGCGGACTGCAGCAGGAACGCCGCCAGACCCTCGTCTACCTCGCCGACCCGCGCGCGGCCGACGCCCTGTCGGCGCTGCACCGCACCCGCACCGCCACCGACCGCTCCCTCGCCGAGATCCGCCGGCACTCCCGCGAGAAGGACGTCCGCGAGGGCATGGACGGCGACGACGGCGAGCGGCTGACCGCGGTCCTGGACGCGTTCGACGGCCTGGACGCCCTGCGCCGCGGCGTCGAGACGCGCACGGTCAGCCGCGCCCAGGCCTTCGACCGCTACAACCACCTGATCGACCCCTGCTACACCTTCCTGGCCTCCCTCGACGGCGTCGACGACGTCGAGATGGACAAGCAGTCCCGCGCCCTGGTCAACCTCACCCGCGCCCGCGAACTGCTCTCCCGTGAGGACGCGTTGCTCGGCTCCGCGCTGGTCGTGGGCGAGATCTCCCGCGACGAGAGCCGCGACGTCTCCGACCTCGTCGCCCAGCGCGAGCTGCTCTACGACATCAGCCTGCCGCTGCTCCCGGCCCCGGAACGCGACCGGTACGAGCGCTTCTGGGAGAACGCCGTCACCGCCCCGCTGCTGGCGGCCGAGCAGTCCGTCACAGGCACGGGTGCGGGGACACCGCGCCCGCTCACCGCGCAGGGCTGGGACTCCGCCGCGGCGAGCGTCCTGGACGACCTCGGCACCCTCGACGACCAGGCCGGCGACCGGTTCCAGGACCGGATGCGGCCGGTGGCCGTCGGCGTGATCGTGCAGGCGGCCGTCGCGGGCGCCCTCGGTCTGGTCGCCCTCCTCCTCTCCGTGGTCCTCTCCGTGCGCGTCGGCCGGGGCCTGGTGCGCGACCTGCGCCAGCTCCGCCTGGAGGCGCACGAGGCGTCCGGCGTGCGGCTGCCCAGCGTGATGCGCCGCCTCTCCGCCGGTGAACAGGTCGACGTGGAGACCGAGGTGCCCCGGCTGGAGTACGACAAGAACGAGATCGGCGAGGTCGGCCAGGCCCTCAACACCCTCCAGCGCGCCGCCGTCGAGGCCGCCGTCAAGCAGGCCGAACTGCGCTCCGGCGTCTCCGAGGTGTTCGTGAACCTCGCCCGCCGCAGCCAGGTACTGCTGCACAAGCAGCTCACCCTGCTCGACACCATGGAGCGCAGGACCGAGGACACCGACGAACTCGCCGACCTCTTCCGTCTGGACCACCTCACCACCCGCATGCGCCGGCACGCCGAGGGCTTGGTGATCCTCTCCGGCGCGGCGCCGTCGCGGCAGTGGCGCCGCCCGGTGCAGCTCATGGACATCGTCCGGGCAGCGGTCGCCGAGGTGGAGGACTACGAGCGCATCGAGGTCCGGCGCCTGCCGCGGGTCGCGGTCACCGGCCCGGCCGTCGCCGACATCACCCACCTGGTGGCCGAACTCCTCGAGAACGCCACGGTCTTCTCGCCTCCGCACACCGCCGTCCAGGTCCTCGGTGAGCGGGTGGCCAACGGCTTCACCCTGGAGATCCACGACCGGGGTCTGGGCATGACCGCCGAGGCCCTGCTGGACGCCAACCTCAGGCTCGCCGAGACACCCGAGTTCGAACTCTCCGACACGGACCGGCTCGGCCTGTTCGTGGTCAGCCGCCTCGCCCAGCGCCAGAACGTCCGGGTCTCCCTGCAGCCGTCCCCCTACGGCGGCACCACCGCCGTCGTCTTCATCCCCGACCTGCTGCTGTCCGACGACGTCCCCGACACCAACGGCATCGGCTTCCGCCTCGACCGGGACCGCCCGGCGAAGGAGGCCGGGCACGCGGCGGGCCTCGGCCCCGCCCGGTCCCACGCCCCCGTCCAGCTCCCCGGGCTGCCGACCTCCCTGCTGGACGGGCCGGTCGAGCTCGAGGCGCCGGTGGACCTGGACGCCATCGACGACTTCCCGGGCGCCCTGACGGACGAGGAGAGCGAGCGCGGCGGCCTGTTCCGCGCCCGCCGCACCCGCGACCGCGCCGAGGAACGGCGGATCGCCCTGTCCGACGAGCCGCACCACCCGGTCCCACCGCGCGTCGCCGACGGTCCGGACCCGGACCGCACCGGCGGCCCCGTACCGCTGCCCCGGCGGCAGACGCCCAAGCTGGTCAGCTCGCACGGCCGGCCCGTGGCGGAACAGCGCGCCCGGCGCGGCGACTTTGACGGCCAGTCCGCGCCCGGCCCGCGCCGCACCGACGCCGGGGGGCCGGCGCCGCTGCCGGCCCGCCGCCGCGGCACGGCGGCCCGGCGCACACCTGCGCTGCCCGAGCGGGCTGACGAGCACACGGTCCCCCCGGGCGACGGCGCGGGACAGACCCCGGAGGCCACCGAGCTGCCCCGGCGGACCCGGGTCCCGCGGCCGGCTTCCGGGCGTGGCGGCGGCGAGGGCGCCCCGCCCGCGGGCGACCCGGCCCCGGACCCCGCGTCCGGCGCCGGACCGCTGCCCCGGCGCGTACGGCAGGCCAGCCTGGCCCCGCAGCTGAAACAGGAACCCGCACGGCGCCCCGAGGGCGCCGGAGAGCCCGCCGACCGCGACGCCGAGGAGGTCCGCGACCGGATGGCCTCGCTGCAGCGCGGCTGGCGGCGCGGCCGTGAGGAGAACGCCTCGGGCGACGAGACCAGCAACGGCACAGCACAAGGAACGACTAAGGGGGACGGTCGATGACCGCACCGAAGGCCACCGGCCGCACGGAGCCGAACAAGGGCGAGCTGAACTGGCTCCTCGACGAACTCGTCGACCGGGTCGCCAGCATCCGCAAGGCCGTTGTGCTCTCCGGCGACGGCCTCCCCACGGGGGTGTCCAAGGACCTGACCCGCGAGGACAGCGAACACCTGGCCGCCGTCGCCTCCGGCTTCCACAGCCTCGCCAAGGGCGTCGGCCGCCACTTCGAGGCGGGCAGCGTCCGGCAGACGGTGGTCGAGCTCGACGACGCCTTCCTGTTCGTCACCGCCGCCGGGGACGGGAGCTGCCTCGCCGTCCTCTCCGACGCGGATTCCGACGTCGGGCAGGTCGCCTACGAGATGACTCTGCTGGTCAAGCGGGTCGGCGTGCATCTGGTCACCGCACCGCGCACCGATCTGCCCGCGGGCGGGTAGTGGGATGACATGAGCGGAGACGGTCAGGGAAGCAGCCACTGGTTCGACGACGAGGCCGGACCGGTCGTCCGTCCGTACGCCATGACGCGCGGCCGCACCACGAGCGCGGGCCAGCACCGCCTCGATCTGATCGCGGTGGTCGTCACCGAGCCGGACGCCCAGGACCCGGAGGCCGACCCGGCGCTCGCCCCGGAGCACGTGGAGATCGTCGGGATGTGCGCGCGGGCGCCGCAGTCCGTCGCCGAACTCGCCGCGGAACTGGATCTGCCCATCGGTGTCGTGCGCGTCCTGATCGGGGACCTGGTGCACGCGGAACTCGTCCACGTGACACGCCCGGTGCCCCCGGCCGAGCTGCCGGACGAGAGTATTCTGCGCGACGTGATCAACGGCCTCCGGGCGCTGTGACCGGCGCGGAAGCGGAGTGAGGACGTGACAGGCTGGCAGTTCTGGGTCGACCGAGGCGGCACCTTCACCGACATCGTCGCGCGTCGCCCGGACGGCCGGCTGCTCACCCACAAGCTGCTGTCCGACAACCCCGAGCGGTACGCCGACGCGGCGGTCGCGGGCGTCCGGGAACTGCTGCGCGGCTCCCGGGAGCCCGTCGACGCCGTGCGCATGGGCACCACGGTCGCCACCAACGCGCTGCTGGAACGCAAGGGCGAGCGGACCCTGCTGGTGATCACCCGGGGCTTCCGCGACGCCCTGCGCATCGCCTACCAGAACCGCCCCGCCATCTTCGCCCGGCACATCCGGCTCCCCCGGCCGCTGTACGAGCGGGTCGTCGAGGTGGACGAACGCATCGCCGCCGACGGGACCGTGCTGCGCGCCCCCGACCTCGACACGCTCGCGGGAGCGCTCCGGCAGGCGCACGACGACGGGATCCGCGCGGTCGCCGTCGTCTGCCTGCACAGCCACCTGCACCCCGCCCACGAACGCGCCATCGGCGACCTCGCCGCCCGCACCGGCTTCCCGCAGGTCTCGCTGTCCAGCGAGACCAGCCCGCTGATGAAGCTCGTCCCGCGCGGTGACACCGCCGTCGTCGACGCCTACCTGTCCCCGGTGCTCCACCGCTACGTACGGCACGTCGCCCGAGAACTGCGCGGTGTGCGGCTGATGTTCATGCAGTCCAACGGCGGACTCACCGAGGCCGGACAGTTCCGGGGCAAGGACGCCGTCCTGTCCGGGCCGGCCGGCGGCATCGTGGGCATGGCCCGCATGTCGCAGCGAGCCGGCTTCGACCGCGTCATCGGCTTCGACATGGGGGGCACCTCCACCGACGTCTCGCACTTCGCCGGCGCCTACGAACGCGTCTTCACCAGCCAGATCGCCGGCGTCCGGCTGCGCGCCCCGATGCTGGACATCCACACCGTCGCCGCCGGCGGCGGCTCCGTGCTCCACTTCGACGGCTCCCGCTACCGCGTCGGCCCCGACTCGGCCGGCGCCACCCCCGGACCCGCCTGCTACCGCGCCGGCGGCCCGCTCACCGTGACCGACGCCAACGTGATGCTCGGCCGCATCCCGGCCGCCCACTTCCCGGCGGTGTTCGGCCCCGGCGGCGACCAGCCCCTGGACGACGCCGTCGTCCGCGACCGCTTCACCGCCCTCGCAGACGAAATCCGCGAGCGGACCGGCGACGACCGCACGCCCGAGCAGGTGGCCGAGGGCTACCTGCGGATCGCCGTCGCCAACATCGCCAACGCCGTCAAGCGGATCTCCGTCCAGAAGGGCCACGACGTCACCCGCTACGCCCTGACCACCTTCGGCGGAGCGGGCGGCCAGCACGCGTGCCGGGTCGCCGACTCGCTGGGCGTCCGCACCGTCCTCGTACCACCCATGGCCGGCTTGCTCTCCGCCCTCGGTATCGGCCTCGCCGACACCACGGCCATGCGCGAACAGTCCGTCGAGGCGCCGCTGGAGGCCGCCTCGATGCCCGGCGTCCGCCAGACGGCCGACGACCTGGAGCGCGCCGCCCGCGCCGAACTGCGGGCCGAGGACGTCCCGGAGGACCGCATCGAGGTCACCCGGCGCGCGCAGCTCCGCTACGACGGCACCGACACCACCCTCACCGTCGAGCTGACCGAGCCCGGCACCATGCAGCGCGCCTTCGAAGAACGTCATCGCGCCACATACTCCTTCACCCTCGACCGCCCGGTCGTCGTCGAAGCGCTCTCCGTGGAAGCCACCGGCATCACCGCACCCCCCGATCTCTCCGCCCTCGCTCCTTACACGGGCCACCGCGCCGCCCCGCGCACCGTCCGCCTGCACACCGGCGGCGCCTGGCACGACGTACCCCTCCACCGCCGGGAGGCCCTTCCCCCCGGCGAGACCGTCACCGGACCCGCGATCATCACCGAGCCCGGCGCGACGACCGTCGTCGACGACGGCTGGCGGGCCGCGGCCGCGGACGACGGGCATCTGGTCATGGAACGCGCGACGGTCACGGAGAGTTCCGAAGCCGACACCGAAGTGGACCCCGTTCTGCTTGAGGTCTTCAACAACCTCTTCATGTCGATCGCCGAGCAGATGGGCGCCCGGCTTGAGTCCACCGCCCAGTCCGTCAACATCAAGGAGCGGCTGGACTTCTCCTGCGCCCTGTTCGACCCGCACGGGAACCTGGTGGCCAACGCGCCCCACATCCCCGTCCACCTGGGCTCCATGGGCACCAGCGTGAAGGAGGTCATCCGCCGCCGCGGCGCCTCCATGCGCCCCGGCGACACCTACGCCGTCAACGATCCGTACCACGGCGGCACCCACCTGCCCGACGTCACCGTGATCACCCCGGTCTTCGACACGGACGAGGCGACAGCGACGGAGAGTGATCCGGAGCTCCTCTTCCACGTCGCCTCCCGCGGTCACCACGCCGAGATCGGCGGCATCGCGCCCGGCTCGATGCCCGCCCACAGCCGGACCATCGACGAGGAGGGCGTCCTCTTCGACAACTGGCTGCTCGCCCAGGACGGCCGCTTCCGCGAGGAGGAGACCCGCCGCCTGCTCACCGAGGCACCCCACCCCTCCCGCAACGTCCGGACCAACCTCGCCGACCTGCGCGCGCAGATCGCCGCCAACCGCAAGGGCGTCGACGAGGTCCGCCGCATGATCGAGGAGTTCGGCCTCGACGTCGTCCAGGCCTACATGCGGCACGTCCAGGACAACGCGGAGGAGGCGGTCCGCCGGGTCGTCGACGCCCTCGACGACGGGGAGTACGCCTACGAGACGGACTCCGGCGCCGTCATCCGCGTCCGTGTCCGCGTCGACCGCGCCGGGAGGTGCGCGACCATCGACTTCACCGGCACCTCGGCCCAGCTCGCCACCAACTTCAACGCCCCGTCCTCGGTGGTCGACGCGGCCGTCCTGTACGTCTTCCGCACCCTGGTCGACGACGACATCCCGCTCAACGACGGCTGTCTGCGCCCGCTCGAGATCGTCGTGCCGCCCGGCTCGATGCTGGCCCCCGAGCCCCCAGCCGCCGTCGTCGCGGGCAACGTGGAGACCTCCCAGGCCGTCACCGGCGCCCTCTACGCCGCGCTCGGCGTGCAGGCCGAGGGCTCCGGGACCATGAACAACGTCACCTTCGGCAACGAACGCCACCAGTACTACGAGACCGTCGCCTCCGGATCCGGCGCCGGCGACGGCTTCCCCGGCGCCGACGCCGTGCAGACCCACATGACCAACTCGCGGCTCACCGACCCGGAAGTGCTGGAGTGGCGGCTCCCCGTCCGGCTCGAGGAGTTCACCGTACGGCGGGGCAGCGGAGGCGCGGGGCGCCGGCGCGGCGGCGACGGTGCGGTGCGCCGGATCCGCTTCCTCGAACCCATGACCGTCTCCACGCTCTCCCAGCACCGCCGCGTGCCGCCCTACGGCATGGCCGGCGGCGAACCCGGAGCGCTCGGCGCCAACCGGGTGGAGCGGGCCGACGGAACGGTCACCGATCTCGGCGGGAGCGGCTCGGCGGACGTGGGTCCGGGCGACGTTCTCGTCGTCGAAACCCCCGGTGGCGGCGGCTACGGCCGGCCGTCACCCGAACACGATCAAGCGGGAGAAGAGACGGATGATCTTCGGGCGTTCTGAACGCGGCAAGCCCCCGGTCGAGCCCGTCACGCTCAAGATCCTGGTGGCCGGCGGCTTCGGCGTGGGCAAGACGACGCTGGTCGGCGCGGTCAGCGAGATCAGGCCGCTGCGCACCGAGGAACTGCTCACCGAGGCCGGGCGTCCGGTCGACGACACGAGCGGCGTCGAGGGGAAGCACACCACCACCGTGGCCATGGACTTCGGCCGCATCACCCTGCGCGAGGACCTCGTGCTCTACCTGTTCGGGACCCCCGGACAGGAACGGTTCTGGTTCATGTGGGACGAGCTGTCCGAGGGCGCGCTCGGTGCCGTGGTCCTCGCGGACACGCGCCGCCTGGAGGACTGCTTCGCCGCCGTCGACTACTTCGAGCGCCGTTCGATACCGTTCGTCGTCGGCGTCAACTGCTTCGAGGGCGCCGTCCGTCACCCGGCCGACGCCGTGCGGCAGGCCCTCGACCTGGACGAGGAGGTGCCGGTCGTGCTGTGCGACGCCCGCGACCGGGAGTCGGTCAAGGAGGTGCTCATCCGCGTCGTCCAGCACGCGATGGCCCACGCCGCCGACCGACGCCGGACCCTCGCCAACTGACCCCCTCCGGGCAACGGCACGGTCCGTACCCCCGCCGACAGGGGTACGGACCGTGGTCTCGGACGGACGACCGGCGCGCGCGTGGGGCGTGACGTCTCGCACGCGCGCGTGCCGGCCGTCCTCGCCCTACACGTCGTCCTCCTCGAGCCAGCCGAAGCTCTTCTCCACCGCCCGGCGCCAGTTGCGGTACTCGCGGTCGCGCTCCTCCGCCGCCATCGCCGGGGTCCACTCGGCGTCCCGCTGCCAGTGCGACTTCAGCTCGTCCAGGCCGTTCCACACACCTGTGGCGAGACCGGCCGCGTAGGCGGCCCCGAGGCAGGTGGTCTCGGAGACCCGCGGCCGGATCACCGGCACCCCGAGCACGTCGGCCTGGTGCTGCATGAGCAGGTTGTTCCTCGTCATGCCGCCGTCGACCTTCAGGGTCGTGATCCGCACCCCGGAGTCCTGGTACATGGCGTCCACGACCTCGCGCGTCTGCCAGCTCGTCGCCTCCAGCACCGCGCGCGCGAGGTGGGCCTTCGTGACGTAGCGGGTCAGCCCGGTGACGACCCCGCGCGCGTCGGAGCGCCAGTAGGGCGCGAACAGCCCGGAGAAGGCGGGCACGATGTAGGCGCCGCCGTTGTCCTCGACGCTCGCCGCCAGGGTCTCGATCTCGTCGGCGCCGCGGATGATGCCGAGCTGGTCGCGGAACCACTGCACCAGTGCGCCCGTTATCGCGATGGAACCCTCCAGGCAGTACACCGGCGCCTCCCCGCCGATCTTGTAGCCCATCGTCGTCAGCAGGCCGTTCTTGGACGGCACCGGCCGGTCGCCGGTGTTGAGGAGCAGGAAGCTGCCCGTGCCGTAGGTGTTCTTGGCGGTGCCGACGTCGTAGCAGGCCTGTCCGAAGACGGCCGCCTGCTGGTCGCCGAGCGCAGCGGCGACGGGCACCCCGGCGAGCGGTCCGACCGCCGTGCCGTACACCTCGGCGGACGACCGGATCTCCGGCAGGACCGCTTCGGGCACGTTCATCGCGGCGAGGATGGCGGGGTCCCACTGGAGGGTGTCCAGGTTCATCAGCATGGTCCGGCCGGCGTTCGTGACGTCGGTGACGTGCCGGCCGCCGTCGGGGCCGCCGGTGAGGTTCCAGATCAGCCACGAGTCGATGGTGCCGAAGGCGATCTCACCGCGGTCGGCCCGCTCCCTGAGGCCCGGCACGTGGTCGAGCAGCCAGGCCGCCTTCGGCCCGGAGAAGTAGCTGGCCAGCGGCAGCCCGGTGGCTTCCCGGAAGCGGTCCGGTCCGTCGCTGCCGCCCAGTTCGCGGCACAGGGCCGCGGTCCGGGTGTCCTGCCACACGATCGCGTTGTGCACGGGCTTGCCCGTCGCCCGGTCCCACAGGACCGTGGTCTCCCGCTGGTTGGTGATGCCGAGCGCGCTGAGCCGGTCGGCGCGCAGCCCGGCCTTGGCCAGCGCCCCGGCGACCACGGCCTGCACCTTCGACCAGATCTCGGTGGCGTCGTGCTCCACCCAGCCCGGCTTGGGGAAGATCTGGCGGTGCTCGCGCTGGTCCACGGCGACGATCGAGCCGCCGTGGTCGAAGATCATGCAGCGGCTGGACGTGGTGCCCTGGTCGATGGCGGCGACGTACTTCTCGGCGTTGTCCGTCATGGCTGTCCCTGGGTCGCTGGGTCGGGTCGCCGGACCGGGCTCTCGTGGCCGGGTCCGCGCGGTCGGGTCGCGGATCAGAAGGCGATGTTGTAGACGAGGCCCGCGAGCGCGCCGCCGATCAGCGGGCCGACGACCGGGATCCATGAGTAACCCCAGTCACTGGAGCCCTTGTTCGGGATCGGCAGGAAGGTGTGCACGATGCGCGGGCCGAGGTCGCGGGCGGGATTGATGGCGTATCCGGTGGGGCCGCCGAGGGAGAGACCGATGCCGACGACGAGCAGTGAGACGATCAGCACCGTCGTGCCGGACTGCCCGAGCCCCTTGGTGAGCCCGAAGGCGAGGACGGGCAGCACGAGCGACATCGTCGCGATGATCTCGGTGATCAGGTTGGCGACCGGGTTCCTGATCTCCGGGATGGTCGAGAAGATGCCGAGTGTCGGCACCGGTTCGCCGGCGGTCCCCTCCGTCGTGCCCTCCTTGCGGACGTTGGCCTGGAACTGCGCGAGGTACACCAGGTAGGCGAGAACGGCGCCGAGCATCGCGCCGGCCATCTGGCCCAGCAGATAGACCCAGACCTGGCCCCACTTGCCGGTGTCCACCGCGATGCCGATGGTGACCGCGGGGTTGAGGTGTCCGCCGGACAGGGGAGCGGCGGTGTAGGCGCCGGCGAGCACGCCGAACCCCCAGCCGAACGCGATGACCACCCACCCGGAGGCGCGCGCCTTGGAGTACCGGAGGGTGACGGCGGCGCAGACGCCGGCGCCGAACAGGATCAGGATCGCGGTACCGATGACCTCGCCGACGAATATGTGTGCGTTGCTCATGGCGGCTCCCTTGACGCCGGCCTGGGCGCACGGCCCCGGCTCTCCGTGCAGGAACGGTTCCTCTGGCGACTTCGGCCGAAGACAGGGAGGGCCCCGCGCCCCGCCCGGCGTCCGTGACGAGCGTGCCGTCGCAGCCGTATCGCCTCCAGGGGCAGGCCGATGAGCAGGAAAGAGGCCCGCGGCGCAGTGCCTGAATACGCCGTGAATGTACGGCGATGTCGGCTGACACCGGGAAGTGTTCACCGGCGCCGGGAGGCCGTCAAGGTCGCCGACGGCAACGATGGCGGCGGTCTCCCGGACGTGGGCGCCGGCGGCCCGCCTCCAGCGGGCGGGCGCCCGAACGGCCGCGTGGGGCGCGGCGGTTCATCCGAGGGGCCCGGCCGTCGCACGGCCCGCCCGGGCCGCTTCCGCCCCGTGGCCGCGCCGGATCTCCTGACCCGGCAGGCCCGCGCGCGCGAGCACCCAGCTCGTTCCGGCGAGGGCCTTCGCGGCCTTCTTCACCGGCGCGAGATGGGCGGCGGCCTGCCGGTGGTCGAACACGCTCCCCGGCCGGCACACCACGGTCGACAGGGACAGAGTCACCGGGCGGCCGCCCGCCGACCAGGGAGCGTCGAGCACCGAGGCGGCCAGCGGTTCCAGCACCTCCTCCTCGGCCAGCACCAGGAAGTCGTCCCCGCCGATGTGCCCCACGCACGCGTGCCCCGCGGCGGCCTCCTGCAGCGCCCGGCCCACCGAGCGGATCAGCTCGTCGCCCGCGGCGAACCCGGCGCCGTCGTTGACCTGTTTGAAGTGGTCGATGTCCAGCCAGCTCAGCGCGAACGGCCGCCCTTCGGCGATCCGCCGGTCCACCTCACCCGTGATCGCGTCCGAACCGGGCAGCCGGGTCAGCGGGTTCAGGCCCGCCGCCTCCTCCACCCGGGTCTCGGCCAGTGCCCGTACGAGGTCCGCGAGCCGCACCACCCCCACGCACCGGCCACGGCGGTCGACGACCGCCACGTCGTCCGAGGTGCGGTCGCTGCCGCCGACCGCCACCACGTCCAGCACCTCCCAGGCGGTGGCGTCCACGCCGACCGCGCGCGGAGCGTCGCCCAGCTTGTGCGCGGGCCGGTCCGCGTACAGGGCGTGCCCGTAACGCCCGGACATCGACAGCAAGAAGCGCGAGCGGTGCACCGAACGGACAGGCACCCCGGCCTGGTCCACCAGCAGCACCCCGGAGACCTCGGGCGAACCGGTCAGCAGCGCCCGCACCTGCCCCGCCGAGGCGGTCACCGGCAGAACGGCGGCGGGCCGCACGAACTCCCGCACCGGCGGCCCCGACCGGGGCTGCGTCAGGGCCGCGGGGGAGCGGGGCGGAACGTACACGTCGGCTGCCGGTATGCGGGCCGGCGGCGCGAACAGCTCGCCCTGGGCGAGCTGCGCACCGGCCGACAGCGCCGCCGCGCACTGCAGTTCTGTCTCCACGCCCTCCACCGCCACCAGGGCGCCCAGCTGCTCGCACAGCGTCCGCATCGCCCGCACCGCGGCCGGCCTGGCCAGCAGCGAGGCGTCGAGCTTGACCAGGTCGGGGGAGAGGTCGGTGAGCAGCCGCAGGGGCACGTCTCCGTCCCCGATGCCGTCCGCGCTGATCCGGAACCCCTGCTCACGCAGCGCGCCGACCGCCTCGAGCAGCGCCCGGTGCGGCACGTGGGTGCAGGGCGGCACGATGTCGAGGGTCACCTCCCAGGGCATCCGGCCCGCGCCGCGGACGACGTCGTACAGCGGGGCGAGGCCGCCGAGGTCGGCGAGGGTGGCCGCGAACACGTTGAGGTGCAGCGGCAGCAGCGTCTCCTTGCGCGCCGCCGCGCAGAACGCCAGCACGGCCAGCCGGCCGTCGAGTTCGGGGTCACGGCGGGCCTCGGCCAGGACGTCGCCGGTCTCCGGGCGGGCGAGCACCTCCAGCGCGGTGACCGCGCCGGTCCGCAGATTGACCACCGGCTGGAAGGCGAAGCGGAGAGTATCCGACCAGGAGTGCACGGGAGCATGATGACGCCGCCGGAACACGCCCAGGCCCAGTTCATGAGACGTTCACACAGCATTCCCGGCTGATCACGGAGCGTGAGGAAGGGCCGTCGCGGCCGCGGCTGCGACGCACCGGCCGGGCTCTCCCGGCACAGGCCGGCTTTCCGTCCGCCGGTGCCGGAAGAAGGCCCTCCTGCGATCGGATAAAGTCCGCGCGTGTCCGAAAATCAGCATTCAACCGCCAACTCCGCGCCGGGTTCCCACTGTTCGAGCTGCGGAGCAGCTTACGGAGAGGGCGTCACGGGCTGGCCGCGCACCTGCCCCGCCTGCGGCGCCGCCGCCTACCGCAACCCGCTCCCGGTCGCCGTCGCGCTCCAGCCCGTCTACGACACCACGGGCACCGCCCTGGTCGTCATCACCCGGACCGTCGCCCCCGCGCGCGGCGGCACGGCACTGCCCGGGGGCTACGTCGACGACCGGGAGGACTGGAAACAGGCCGTCGTGCGCGAGCTGAAGGAGGAGACGGGCATCGACGCCGCCGCCCGGGACGTGCGCCTCGTCGACGCCATGAGCTCACCCGACGGGCACCTGCTGCTCTTCGGTCTCCTGCCCGAACGCCCGGCCGAGGGGCTCCCGGCCTCCAGCGCCACCGACGAGACCGAGGGCTGGCACCTGCTGCGCAGACCCGAGGAACTCGCCTTCCCGCTGCACACCCTGGCCGTACGGGGCTGGTTCGAGGGCCGCTACATCTGAGCCGCCCGCTCAGCCGAGCCCCCGTACGCGTACCCGGTGCGGCGGCTCGGCCGCCCCGTCCTCCCGCTCCCGGGTCACCACCACCCGCCGGCCCTGCCGGCGGGCCGCATAACGCTCGATCTCCGGCTCGGCCCAGCCGTCGCCCGCGTCCTGGACGACCAGCCCGCCCCCGGCCCGCCCCTGGACCGGCGCCCACACCTCCAGTTCGAGCACGCCGTCCTCACCCCGCACCGGAACGACCGCTCCCGCGCGCGCGAGCACCGGTATCCGCGACAGCGGCGTGTCCAGACGGACCCGCCCCGGCCCCTCGAACGCCTCCTCCGTCACCGTGTCGTACCAGCGGCCCCGCGGCAGCCGCACCGTACGCCCTTCGCTGCCGGGGCCGAGGACCGGCGCCACCAGCAGATGGTCCCCGAGCAGGAACGCGTCCTCGCAGTCGCGCAGCGCGCGGTCCTCGGGCGCCCCCCACCACAACGGCCGCACATAGGGCGCGCCGGTGCGCCGCGCCAGGTACGCCAGCGTCACGAAGTACGGCAGCAGACGCCGGCGCTCCAGCAGCGCCCCGCGCGCGTGCCGCAGCACCTCGGCACCGGACTCCCACGGCTCCCCGCCCCCCGTCGGCGGCCCGGAGTGCGTCCGGAACAACGGCAGGTACGCACCGAGCTGGAGCCGGCGCAGATACAGCTCGGGCGAAGGGCCGCCGTCGCAGCCGCCCACGTCCGGCCCCGAGTAGGGCACCCCGCACAGTCCCATCCCCAGCACCAGCGACAGCGCGGCCCGCAGCCCCGGCCAGCCCGGCGCCACCTCGCCGGACCAGGCGCCGCCGTAGCGCTGCATGCCCGCCCAGCCGGACCGGGAGGACAGGAACGGCCGCTCCTGGGGCGACAGCTCGCGCAGCCCCTCGTAACCCGCCCTGGCCATGCACAGGGCGTACACGTTGTGCGCCTCGCGGTGGTCGCCGCCGCGTCCTTCGACGGCGTGCCGGGCCGAGCGCGGCAGCGTCGTCTCACCGAAGGCGCTGAACGACGTGGGCTCGTTCATGTCGTGCCAGAACCCCGCGAAGCCCTGACCCAGCCGCTCCTCGTACAGGCCGCCCCACCACTTGCGCACGCGCGCGTGCGTGAAGTCCGGGAAGACCGACTCGCCGGCCCGCACCTCGCCCCGGACCGTCCGCCCCGCACCGTCGCGCACGAACGCGTCCAGGGCCGAACCGCTGTCGTACACCGCGCCGCCGGGCGCGGCCCTCACCGCCGGGCCGACGGCCGACACCAGCCGGATGCCGTCCCGGCGCAGTTCCTCGGCGAGCACCGGCAGCTCGGGGAACCGCTCCTGGCCGACGGTGAACACCTGATGGCCGTCCTGGTGCCCGGCGTCCAGGTGGACGGCGTCCAGCGGCAGATCCCGCTCCTGATGGGCCGTGACGGTCCGGCGCACCTCCTGCTCACCGCCCGACCCCCGCCGCAGGTGCTGGTGGCCGAGTGCCCACGCCGGCGGCAGCGCGGGCGCCCCGGTCAGCGCGGCCCAGGTGAGCAGCACGCGCGCGGGCGTGCCCACCATCACCCAGCAGCGCAGCGGCCCGCCGTCCATGCGCAGCTCGCAGCGTCCCGCCCGGTCGTGTCCGGACCCGGCGCCCTCCTCGCCCTCCCGCAAGGTCACCGTGCCGTCCCACGTGTTGTCGTGGAACATCAGATGGGTCGCCGCGTCCGCGACCACCATCTGCACCGGCATCGTCACGTGCAGCGGATCGTCCCCCGGACCGAACGCACGACCCGGATCGGCGTTCCACAGCCGGTAGGTGCCGTCGCGCAGCCGCGGACCCGCCGCGCGCCCGCCGAGGCCGAAGAACCGGGCGTCCGCCGCCACCTCGGACCGCTGCAGCCACCGCCCGGCGCCCCCGCCGACCGGTTCCCACCACCGCGGCGGCATCTCGCGCCGCAGCACCACACCGCCCGGAGTGCACACCTCGAGCGCCCCGTGCCGCGAGACGACGACCGTCACCCGCTCGGCCACCACCCGCCAGCCGCCGTCCTTGTCCGGCTCCAGCACGGCCCGCGGATCGGGCTCCGGACACGCTCCTGCGAGCGCGTACGACGGTGCCGGGCCCGCCCCGTCCCAGCCCCAGAACACGGCCCCGCTGACGGTCACGGTGATCCGCAGCTCGGACCGGCCGAACCGGATCAGACCGCCCCCGGGCCCCGGCTCCGCCCCCTGCACCAGCCCGGGGACACGCGCACGCTCCGCCCCCCGCGGGGGCAGCCCGGCGGCGTCGATCCGCCGCCGGCGCCATGCCGCCCGCACGGTACGAAACCCCTGAGCCGCCCGCCCCGAACCGCCAACACTCACCGAACGCACCAGGTCACGACCGTCCATGCTGTTCACCCTGCCACTGAACGCCCCACGCGCGCGTGTCGTTCAACTGCCGTTCACCCGTGCCCGGGCCACATCTTCACGACACGGACTATGTGGGGCCCACCCTGGTGCAGAAGTCGATCACATGGCATCGTCCGTGTCAGCCGCGTCACGCGCACACCCCAGCCCGTGCGCGGACCGACGCACACGAAGCGCACAGCCCGGGAGCCCCCATGTCGACAGCGAACCCCCAGCCGCTCTGGCAGCCCGATCCCGAGCGGATCGCCCAGGCCCGCATCACCGAGTTCCAGGCCTGGGCCGCCGAGTACCACGGCGCCCCGGCCGAGGGTGGGTACCCCGCGCTGCACCAGTGGTCCGTGGAGCAGCTCGACACGTTCTGGAAGGCCGTCACCGAGTGGTTCGACGTCCGCTTCTCGGCCCCTTACGCGCGCGTGCTCGGCGACCGCACCATGCCCGGCGCCGAATGGTTCCCCGGCGCCACCCTCAACTACGCCGAGCACGCCCTGCGCGCCGCTGCCGCCCGCCCGGACGAGCCGGCCCTGCTGTACGTCGACGAGACCCACGAACCACGCCCGGTGACCTGGGCGGAGCTGCGCCGGCAGGTGGGCTCCCTCGCCGCCGAACTCCGTGCCCTCGGCGTCCGCCCCGGCGACCGGGTCAGCGGATACCTCCCGAACATCCCCGAAGCCGTGGCCGCCCTCCTGGCCACGGCCGCCGTGGGCGCCGTGTGGACCTCCTGCGCCCCCGACTTCGGCGCCCGCAGCGTCCTCGACCGCTTCCAGCAGGTCGAACCCGTCGTCCTGTTCACCGTCGACGGCTACCGCTACGGCGGCAAGGAGCACGACCGCCGCGAGACCGTCGCCGAACTGCGCCGGGAACTGCCCACCCTGCGCGCCGTCGTCCACATCCCGCTCCTCGGCACCGAGGCGCCCGAGGGCGCCCTGGAGTGGTCTGCGCTGACGGCCGCCGAGACCGAGCCCGTCTTCGAACAGGTCCCCTTCGGCCATCCGCTGTGGGTCCTGTACTCCTCCGGGACCACCGGCCTGCCCAAGGCCATCGTCCAGTCCCAGGGCGGCATCCTGGTGGAGCACCTCAAACAGCTCGGCCTGCACTGCGACCTCGGCCCCGGGGACCGCTTCTTCTGGTACACCTCGACCGGCTGGATGATGTGGAACTTCCTCGTCTCCGGCCTGCTCACGGGCACGACGATCGTCCTCTACGACGGCAGTCCCGGCTACCCGGACACCGGCGCCCAGTGGCGCGTCGCCGAACGCACCGGAGCCACCCTCTTCGGCACCTCCGCCGCCTACGTCATGGCCTGCCGCAAGGCAGGCGTGCACCCCTCCCGTGACTTCGACCTCTCCCGCGTCCAGTGCGTCGCCACCACCGGCTCGCCGCTGCCCCCGGACGGCTTCCGCTGGCTGCACGACGAGGTACGCGACGACCTGTGGATCGCCTCCGTCAGCGGCGGCACGGACGTCTGCTCCTGCTTCGCCGGAGCCGTACCCACCCTGCCCGTCTACACCGGCGAACTCCAGGCGCCCGGCCTCGGCACCGACCTGCGGTCCTGGGACCCGAGCGGCAGCCCCCTCGTCGACGAGGTGGGCGAGCTGGTCGTCACCAACCCCATGCCGTCCATGCCGATCCACTTCTGGAACGACCCCGACGGCCGCCGCTACCACGACAGCTACTTCGACACCTACCCGGGCGCCTGGCGGCACGGCGACTGGATCACCGTCACCTCACGCGGATCGGTGATCATCCACGGGCGCTCCGACTCCACCCTCAACCGGCAGGGCGTCCGCATGGGCTCGGCCGACATCTACGAGGTGGTCGAAAGGCTGCCCGAGATCAAGGAATCCCTCGTCATCGGCATCGAACAGCCCGACGGGGGCTACTGGATGCCGCTCTTCGTCCACCTGGCACCGGACGCCGTCCTCGACGAGGCACTCCTGGGCCGCATCAAGCAGGCCATCCGCGAACAGCTCTCGCCGCGCCACGTCCCCGACGAGGTCATCGCGGTCCCCGGCATCCCGCACACGCTCACCGGCAAGCGCATCGAGGTACCGGTCAAGCGCCTTCTCCAGGGCACCCCCCTCGAGAAGGCCGTCAACCCCGGCTCCATCGACGACCTCACGCTGCTGGGCTTCTACGAGGAACTGGCCCGCAAGCGCGCCTGACCCGCCCTCGCGAACGGCCCCGGACCGCCCGGCACACCGGCGAGGTCCGAGGCCGGGCGCCTCCGTCCCCCGGCCGGCCGCCCCGTCACGGCCCGTTGTCAGTGCCCCTGATTACTGTGAGTGAGCACTGATCGACCGCGCACTTGGGGGAAACATGGCGCACACCGACCAGCGGACCATGCGACGCGTCCTGCGCCGCGAGATCGCCGGCACCATCGGCCTGCTCACCGACGAGCACGACTTCCGCGCCATGCGGCGCTACCGGAGCTTCGTCTTCGACGACCACACCGCCTACCTGCAACAAGTGGAATCCCTGCTGAAAACCCGGGCGGCCCAGGGCGGACACACCACGCTGGCCCTCTTCGACCCCGAGGACTACGCCGTGTTCTGCGCGGAGACCGGCCTCGACCCGGAGGCACCCGCCAGCCGCACCCGGTTCACCGCACGACTGGCGGCCACCGGCCCCACCATCCCCTACGACGGCCGTCCCCTCACCGCACTCCTGCCCGACCTCGTCGACGAAGCCGTTCGACAGGCCACCTGGGAGTACGCGACCACCCTCCTGACCCGCCTCGGCCCCTGCGCCACCTGCGGGGAGGACATCGGCCGCGCCGCCTTCACCCGCGCCTCCGGCCTCGTCGCCCGCATCCTCGACACCGCCCCGCCCGGCGACCGCCACCTCGTCTGCAGCGTCTCCGCGCCGGCGGAAACCCTCGTCGCCGTCCTGCACGCCGACCACGACGCCGCGGGCGCCGTCGGACTCGACGAAGCGGAGGTCCTGGAGTTCACCAGCGTCCTGGCACTCGGCCTGGCCACCGGCCGCCCCGGCGGCCTGGTCATGCGCGTCACCTCTCCCGGCACGGCCGACCGCGTGCACGGCTGGCGACTGCGCGCGGGCGCCCTCGTGCCGCTGAGCGCCGCAGAGGTCTTCGACGCCTACTGCACCGACGCCGAATCCGGCGACATCATCAGCCCCGAACCGGACGTCGACTACTGCGCACCGCCCGACCTCGGACAGGAGGACGCGCCACCGGAACACCGCCACTGAACGCGCCAGGGGCGCCCCACCCGAAGGCGGGACGCCCCTGAACCGGTCAACCACTGTCAGCCGGGCCCGGCTACTCCCCGGACAGCACCGCCTGCGCCGCGCTGCGGGCCTCCGCCGCGCTGTCCGCCGCCCGCGCTGCCGCGGCGGCCCGCTCGCACTGCGCCAGCGTGTACTTCGCGAGCGTCGCCCGGACGTACGGGAGCGACGCCGCACCCATGGACAGGGAGGTGACACCCAGACCGGTCAGCACACAGGCCAGCAGCGGATCGGACGCGGCCTCGCCGCACACACCGCAGCTCTTGCCCTCGGCCTTGGCCGCCTCGGCGGACAGCGCCACCAGGTCGAGCAGCGCCGGCTGCCAAGGGTCCTGGAGCCGGGACACCGCACCCACCTGACGGTCAGCGGCGAAGGTGTACTGCGCGAGGTCATTGGTCCCCAGCGAGAGGAACTCGACCTCCTGCAGGATGGAGCGCGCCCGCAGCGCCGCGGACGGGATCTCCACCATCGCGCCGAACTTCGCCCGCAGCCCCGCCTCCCGGCAGGCGTCCGCGAACGCCCTGGCATCCGTACGGTCCGCCACCATGGGCGCCATGACCTCGAGGTAGACCGGCAGGCCCTCCGCGGCCCTGGCCAACGCGGTCAGCTGGGTGCGCAGCACGTCGGGATGGTCGAGGAGCGTCCGCAGACCCCGCACGCCCAGCGCGGGGTTCGGCTCGTCCGCGGGAGTCAGGAACTCCAGCGGCTTGTCCGCGCCCGCGTCCAGCACCCGCACGACCACACGGCCTTCGGGGAACGCCTCCAGCACCTGCCGGTAGGCCTCCACCTGCTTCTCCTCGGACGGCGCGTTCTTGCTGTCGTCCAGGAACAGGAACTCCGTGCGGAACAGACCGACACCCTCGGCCCCCGCCTCCACGGCGGCCGGCACGTCAGCCGGCCCGCCGACATTGGCCAGCAGCGGCATCTTGTGCCCGTCGGCCGTGGCACCCGGACCGGTGGAAGCGGCCAGCGCGGCCTTGCGCTCGGCGGCCGCCGACTCCATCTGCGCCTTCTTACCGGCGCTCGGGTTCACGAAGACCTCACCGGTGCTGCCGTCGACGGCGACCGTCGTGCCCTCGGCCAGTTCTCCGGCGCCCGGCAGGGCCACGACGGCCGGAACGCCCAGGGCGCGGGCCAGGATGGCGCTGTGGCTGGTCGGCCCGCCCTCCTCGGTGACGAAACCCAGCACGAGGGCGGGGTCGAGCAGCGCGGTGTCCGCGGGCGCCAGATCGCGGGCCACCAGCACATAGGGCTGGTCGCTGTCCGGAACGCCCGGCATCGGCACGCCGAGCAGCCGGGCGACGATACGGTTCCGCACGTCATCGAGGTCGGCCACGCGCCCGGCGAGGTACTCCCCGGCACCGGCCAGCAGCTCGCGGTACGAGGCGAAGGCGTCGTACACGGCACGCTCCGCCGTGCTTCCGACGGCGATTCGCCGCTCCACGTCCGCCATCAGCTCGGGATCCTGGGCCATCATGGCCTGCGCCTCGAGCACCGCCTGGGCCTCGCCGCCGGCCAGGTTGCCGCGCGCCGTCAGATCGGCTGCCACGGCGTCCACCGCCTGACGGGCCCGGCCCTGCTCGCGTGCGGCCTCACCCGCGGCTATCTGCTTGGCCGGCGGCTCGAGCACCGCCGTCCCCATGTGCCGGACCTCGCCGATCGCCACACCGTGGCTGACGCCGACGCCTCGCAGCGTTGTCTCCATCTCACCGTCTCCGATACTGCGGCGGGGCCGCCGCCGCGGTGGTCGTCCTGTACGCCGCCGGCCGGCGGCCTGCCGTCAGTTCCAGGAGAAAAGGCTGTCGCCGGCCTTCACGTCACCGCTGTCCCGCACGTCGGAGAGGGACTCGGCGGTCGCTTCGAGCGCCACGACGGGGCACACGGGGGACTTGCCCGCCGCTTCCACGGCGGCCGGGTCCCAGCGCACGATGCTCTGCCCGCGCGTCACGGTGTCGCCCTTGCCCACGAGCAGCTCGAAGCCCTCGCCGTTGAGCTGAACGGTGTCGATGCCGAGGTGGGTCAGCACCCCGTGCCCGCTCGCGTCGACCACGACGAACGCGTGCGGGTGCAGGGAGACGACGACGCCGTCCACCGGTGCCACGGCCTCGGAGGGCTCACGCACGGGGTCGATCGCGGTACCCGGGCCGACCATGGCCCCGGAGAAGACCGGATCCGGCACTTCGGCCAGTCCGATGGCCCGTCCGGCGAGAGGGGACGTCACGGTGGTCATGGGAAGCCTCCCAGGAGTGGAGCTGCAGGTAGGGCCGTCACTGCTTGTCCCGTGAACGGCGCGCTGAGCAGCAGCGTATGCCAAAGGAAGTGACGGTTCCGTACGGAACCTACCAGCTAGTGGTCTAGACCACCAACACTGTCGATTTGCATGCCCTCCGAGACCCCGTGTACTGTCGTACCCCTGCCTGGGGCGGTGCGACGCGAAAGTGTCGCGGCCCGGCAGCAACCAAACTGGTCAGATCCTTTTCTCAGGGTCGCTTCCGCATGTCTGCGGGAGGGTGGTCTGAGAGCCGGAAAAACACTGATAGAGTTTGGAACATCGAAGGGAAGCGCCCGGAGGAAAGCCCGAGAGGGTGAGTACAAAGGAAGCGACCGTTCCTTGAGAACTCAACAGCGTGCCAAAAATCAACGCCAG